>JAJZRG010000035.1 GCA_021802825.1 Chloroflexota bacterium | reverse complement strand
GTCGATGCGCATCTGGAGCCGGCGCGGTCCGAGCCATCGGGCGACGAGCCTGGGGTCGGTCCAGGCCCGGAAGACGACCTCGCGCGGGGCGTTGAACTCGCGCTCGACCTCAATGAACGGCGTGCCCAGGGTCGCGGTGACGCGGGTGGTGGCCATGCGGTCTGCCTCCTGACGGGACGGGGACGCGGGGACGTTGTGGGCGCGGGGCGTTTGTGGGCGCGGGTCAGCGGGCCTTGGCCTGGAGCTCGTCCAGAACCTCATCGAGGCGATCGAACCGCTCCTCCCAAGCCTTGCGGTAGCGCTCGAGCCAGTCGTCGGCCTCGCGCAGCGCCTCGGGCTCGAGCCGGCTCAGGTTGGCTGTCCCCTGCCGGTGGCGGGACACGAGGCCGGCGGCCTCGAGGACCTTGAGGTGCTTGGACACGGCGGGCTGGGACATCCGGAACGGCGCTTGGATCTCGCCCACGGTGGCCTCGCCGGCGACGAGGCGCTCCAGGATCGCGCGCCGCGTGGGGTCCGCCAGGGCGCCGAAGACGACGCTCAGCCGGTCAGCGGGCGACTTGTTAATAACCAGTTGGTTATGCATAACGCAATTCAATCGCGCCGGCGCCGGACTGTCAAGCCCCCACCCCGCCTGTTCCGCAGGGGGTGCGGTTGAGAGTTGGCTAGCGCGGTGGCGGAGCCGCGCGTGACCCTGTCAAGGGGATGTAGAAGTTGCTGACAGGACGTTGGCGATTGTTGACGGCGAGTGAACCTGGGACGACAGTCTCGGCGTCTACCTGATGGGACCACCCGCAGGTGAGGGGTTCGTGGACAGGACCGTAGTCGAGCGGGCAATGCGAGGCGACGTCGCTGCTTTCGAGGTGCTCGTGCGCGAATCGTCGTCCTCGTGCTACGCCGTCTGCCTACGTGTGGCCGGGACGCGCGAGGACGCGCTCGACGCGTCGCAGGAGGCCCTGATCCGCGCTTGGCGGCGCCTCCCGACCCTCCGTGACCCGTCGAGCTTCGAGCCGTGGCTGCGCACGATCGCCGCGAACGCGGCCCGCGACCTCGTCCGGGAGCGGGGCCGCGTCCGCAGCGTCCCCGTTGAGTTCGCGGCCGACCTGCCTGACCCCTCGCATGCCGCCTCGGCGACCCACCTCGATGTCCAGGGCGCGGTCGCATCGCTGCCTGCGCCGGCGCGTGCCGCCGCCGAGCGCCACTACCTCCGGGACGAGCCAGTGAGCGCGGTGAGCGCCGGCCTGGGCATTCCCGAGGGGACCGTCAAGTCCCGGCTCCACGCGGCCCGAGCGGCGCTGCGCCGCGCCCTGCTCAAGGAGAAGCGATGACCGCAACGGGCGACAGCCCGATCCGCGCCGAACTGGACCCGGCCGACCGCGAGATGCTGGTGTCGCGCGTCGTCGCGGCGGCCCGGCAGACCCCGCAGGACGCGGCGGGCCGGCGCCTGCTCGTGGGCGCCGCGGGAGCCGTGGTCATCGTCGCAGCCGTCGCGCTCGCAGGCGTCCTGGTGGCCGTGCGCCTGCCCGGGCCGACTGCGCTGGAGAGCGGCCCCACACCCGCCGGGCCGACCCCGAGCGCGGCCTCGCCCACACCATCACCATCCCAGCCGCCGACGGGCGCCCCGTCTCCGGGCAGGATGACGTGGGGCCTCGGGGGCCTGTCGTTCACCACCCCGGCGGGCTGGCACCTGACGACGGCGCACCGCTGGACGATGCCCATCGGCCCCATCGCGTTCCTCTCCAACGCTCCGGTCGCGGATCCCTGCTCGACTGAGCTCCTCCAGGGCGACGCGTGCTGGCGGCCGCTGGCGGCGCTGCCCGCGGACGGCGTGCTCGTGACCTTCTCGGGAAGCGCGACCCTCGCGACCAGGGACATGTGGGGGAAGGTCACGACGGCCCCGCCCAGCGCCAGGTGCGCCGCGCTCGGCGGGGAGGAGCAGATGGGCGCGGTCTTCGGCGGCTTTGGCATTTCGGCGTGCCTCCGCGGCCCCGACCTCCCCGCCGGCGAGGATGCCTTCCGGCAGATCGTGGCCTCGCTGCTCGCCTCGGCCGGGACCCGTTAGACGGGTCGCCCACTCACGCGAATCGGAGTGGACGCGGGCGGCGCGCGTTGGGGCCGGGGTGGTGGCGGACTGCGTGGCCGCGTCGGGCGCCCGTCAGCCGTAGCGCGAGGAGGTCGCGGGTCTGGCGCAGGGCGGCCCCCGACGAGGCCGTGGCCCCTCCGACATGGCGGCGAGCGCGCCGTCGCACAGCGCGATCGCCTCGAGCAGGTTCGCCTCGCGGCCCGACCGGAAGGTCAGCGTGGGCGGAGCTCAGGCCGGTCCGGGCGCCGCGGGACCGAGCTCCAGGGGCTGTACCGGAGGAGATCCGGCGCCTCCGCGGCCTCCACGGTGCCGCCGCGCGTCCTCGCGTCCGGGCTCCGCGAGCACGAGCACCTCGTTGCAGCGTGTGATGGCCCGCAGGTCTCGGTTGAGTCGCTGCTGGTAGGTCTCGGCGCGGCGGCAATCGGTCATGGTCCTCGCGCGGACCATGACCCCCCCGATGGACCCCCCCCGGTCCCGTACCGGGCTCAGCGACAGGTGGAAACGTGCTGAAGGCCTCCTCGACAAAGCTCCTCGTCGCTGAGCGTCCGGGCCAGGGAGTCCACCATCCGCCGCCGGTCCGCCTCGACCGCCACGGAGCCCAGCATTGGCTGCCCGGGCACGGCCTCCGAGCTGTACGTCGACATTCTGTTCGGCTGCGCCGCGTTGACGGACGCGTAACGAAGCCCCGCGTCAAGGGCGACGGTATCGGCGGGCGCTCGCTCGGCCCGACAAGGGCATTCGGAATGGTCCCGCGCGCCCCCGGAGGACGAGGCTATCGGGGCGGAGGCAGTCTCTGTCATCTCATCTCGGGCCGAATCCTTTGGCGGCACCCTGGGCGTGGTAATGATCACCTGAGCTGGCCCCACTTTCGGCCAGTTTGATCATTCCCACTGGGCTGGTGATCGCGCGCATCCTCCGTCCGGCGCAGAGGTCGCACCGTGGCCGTTGTCCTGTCGTGGTGATCGGCGACGCCATTCGGCGGGCGAGGCGGGACGTGGGGCCCGAAGGCCTCACGATGGGCGCCGAATCGCCCCCCGGCGAGCGGTCGGAAGGTCAGCCCGAGGTGCGGGACGCGGCCACTGGCGACACGCTCCAGGCCATCGATTCGCTCGCGGCTAGCAACTCGCCACGCGATGCGCCCGAGATGTAGAACACGAAGTCCGATGCCGGGTAGACCTGCTCGAAGCAGTCGAACGGAACGTCCTCGGCCGTCACGGACGCGCCGCGCAGACGGACGACCGGCTGGTGGCCGTGGAGCTCCAGCAGGCGCCGCTCCTCCGCCGTCGGCGTGCCCACGTGGAGGTACTGCTCCTCGCGACTGGCCGTCAGCCCGAGGCGCTCGGCGAGGAACCCGTACAGCGAGCGGCCCGCCCGCAGCCACGCCTCGTCCAGCTCGGGCACGATGCGGAGCGGCAGCGCCGAGCGCTCGAGGACCTGAGCGCGACCGCCGATCCGCCGGAGCCGGACGATGTGCCAAACCAGCTCTCCCTCGGCGAGGTCGAGCGCACGGCGCACGGCCGGGTCAGGCAGGCCGCGGTCCAGCGAGAGCAGCGTCGTCGTGAGCGCCTCGCCCCCGGGCCCCCGTCCGAGCGTGGCGAGGAGGTCGCCCACTCGGCTCGGCTCGGTGACGATCCGCGGCTGCCCCACGAACGTCCCTACACCCTGGTGGCGGACCACCCGCCCGGAGCGCTCCAGCTCGTCGAGCGCCCGGCGCACCGAGATCAGGCTGACCTTGGCGAGCCGGGCAATCTCGTGGCCCGGCGGCAGCAGGTCGCCCGGCTGGAGGTTCCGACTGGCGATGAGGTCCTCGACGAGCGCGATCGTCCGCTCGTAGCGCAGCTGCGGCCGACCCGGGCCACGGGGGACACGGTTTGCGGCCGGCGCCTCTGCGACAGCCGGCGTCTCATCCTCGCCGACGACGATCCGAGCCATGCCCCTCCGCCCTACACCGGACCGACTGCGGCCACGGCGGCCATTGCCTCGTCCGCAGCATCGAGCGTCCGGTCGATGTCCGCGTCGGTGTGCGCCGTCGACACGAACAGATTCTCGTCCTGGGACGGGTGGAACATGACGCCGCGATCCATCATCTGCCGCCACCAGAACGCGAACCGGTCATGGCGCGCGTGGCGGACGGCATCACGATAGCTGCGGATTGGCGCGTCGGTGAACCACAGCTGCCCAACAGGCCCGATTCCCTGCACCTCGTGCGCCACGCCGTGGCGCGCCGCGGCGGCGCTGAAGCCCTCGAGCAGCCGAGCGCCGAGGCGGTCGAGATGCTCGTAGGTGCCGGGGCGAGCCAGGATGTCCATCGTGGCGCTGACCGCCGCCACTGCCATCACGTTGGAGTTGTACGTGCCCGAGTGCGAGTACCGGCCGTCGCCGCACATCTCCATCAGCGCTCGCTTGCCGCCGATCGCGGCCACCGGGAAACCCCCCGCGATTCCCTTCGCCATCGTCGTGAGGTCAGGCGTGATCCCGAAGCGCTGCTGGGCACCCCCGCGGGCGAGCCGGAACCCCGTGATGACCTCGTCGAAGATGAGGACCGCACCATGCTGCGTGGCAAGCTCCCGCATTCGCTCGAGATACCCCGGGACCGGCTTGATGCAGCCGGTATTGAGCATCATCGGCTCCGTGATGATGCCCGCAATACGGTTGCCCTGCTCGGCCATCACCCGCTCGAGGGCTGCGACGTCGTTCCACTGGCTGATCACCAGCGAGTCGCCCACGCCCGGCGCCATGCCCGCACCCGCCGCAACGGGGACCGGCGCGTCGTCTGGTCCGGCCAGCTCGAGCTTTGGGTGGTTCGACCAGTACACGGTGTCCATCCAGCCGTGGTAGTGGCCCTCGAAGCGGAGGATCAGCGGTCGGCTGGTCGCAGCCCGCGCCAGGCGCACGGCAGTTCCCACGGCCTCGGAGCCGCTGTTGGCGAAGCGGACCATCTCCACGCCCGGGACGGCATCGCAGACCTTCTCCGCGGCGACGGCCTCGAGCTCGTGCGGGAGGCCAAAGACCGTGCCGCGCTCCGTGACGGCCTTGATCACTGCCGCCGTGACCTCGGCGTTGCGATGCCCCAGAAGCATGGGCCCGAGGCCCAGCAGATAGTCGATGTACGTGTGACCATCGACGTCAGTGAGGTGCGACCCCTGAGCCGACGCGACGAACGGCGGGTAGGGTGCCCAGCCAGCCCTGACGGCCCGCGCACTGCTCCCGACCCCGCCCGGCAGGACGCGCGCCGCGCGCTCGAACATCCGGCCGGAGATCGGATATGCCGGAGCCTCCTGGGTGGTCATGCGCCATGCCTCGCTCTTAGCAGACTGTGTATAAGGAGTATGATGGGTGCATGATACTCCTTGTGCAAGTCGCGAGGCGCCTGTGTGCAACCAGCGCGTAGCGGTCGGCCTCGACCTCGGCACCTCGAGTCTCAAGAGCGTCGCCGTGGGCGAGGACGGCGCCGTGCTCGCGCGCGCGACGGCCCGCTATGCCACCACGCGCACTCCGCTCGGCTGCGCGGAACAGGATCCGGCCGCCTGGCTGGGGGCGGTCGAGGCCGTGGTCGGTGAGCTGGCGCGCACGGTCCACCCGTCATGCTGGGTCGCGATCGGGCTGTCCGCGATGATCCCGACGCTCGTGGCCTCGGACGCCGGTCTGGCGCCAATCGGCCGCGCGATCACCTGGGAGGACAGCCGGGCGGGGCCGCAGGGCGAGCGACTGCGCGATGCCCTGGGGGGCGAGGCCCTGTACGCGCGGACGGGACAGTGGCTCGACGGGCGCTACCTACTCCCAGCCCTGCTGCGGCTGCGCGAGGACGACGACCCGCGCGGCGCGGCGCCCGTCATCGCTGGCGCCAAGGACTGGCTCTTCGCTCAGCTCACCGGCGAGCTCGTCACAGACCCCAGCACCGCCACCGGCTTCGCCTGCCTCGACCTCGCCGCGGGGCGCTGGGACGAGGCGATCCTCGCCGAGGCGCTGGGCGCGTCACCCGCGCGGCGCCCGATGCTGCCCGCCATTCGCCCTTCGCACCACACCGCCGGCCTCAGCGAGGCGATTGCGGACCGGCTCGGGCTGCCCGCCGGCCTGCCGGTCGCGCTGGGCGCAGCGGATTCGGTGCTGGCGGCGCGCGGGCTGGGCGTCACGGAGCCCGGCCGCATCGCGTACGTGGCCGGAACCAGCACCGCCATCCTCGGCGTGGCCGATCGGATCGTCATCGACCCCGACCACCGCTACCTCGTCACGCCGCTCGAACGGCCCGGCTCCTACGGGCTGGAGATGGACTTGGTCGCCACGGGGAGCGCCGTTCGCTGGCTCGCCGAGCTGCTCGGCGTGGCCGGCGGGGGCGAGGGCGACGTGTGGTCGTTGGCCGGAACCGTGCCGCCGGGTGCCGAGGGCGTCGTCTTCCTCCCCTACCTCGGCCCAGGCGAGCAGGGCGCGCTGTGGAACGCGGAGCTGCGCGGAACGCTCGCCGGCCTGACTCTCGCGCACGGCCGCGCTCACGTCGCCCGTGCGCTGCTTGACGGGATCACCCTCGAGAGCCGGCGCTGCGCATCGGTGCTCCAGGCTGTCGCGGGGGCCCGCGCGGAGATCGTGATGAGTGGCCCGTCCGTGAGCTACCGCGTCGTGGTCGGGGCCCTGGCGGACGCGACGGGGCGCCAGGTCCGCTGGTCGGCCGACCCCGACCATCCGGCGTCTGCCTGGGGCGCCGCTGCGCTCGCGCTCGAAGCCCTCGGCGCCGAGTCGCCATCCGTGCCAAGCCTGGCGAATGGCGTCGCCCCCGCGCCCGCCGCCGCGGCGACATGGCGGGCGCTCTGGGAGCGCCACGAGGCTGCCCGCCGCGCTCTCGCGGCACTCTCACCAGCCGTCCTCACCCACCCCCGATCCCACCCCGAGGAGGTCCTCCTGTGAGCACGCGTACCGAGCTGGGCGAGGGCCCGGACGTCATCGCCCGGCTTCTCGACGAGGGCGGCGCGAAGATCGAGGCGATCGCCCGCGAGGTCCGGGCACGGGGCGTCGACCTCGTGGTGGTGGCGGCGCGCGGCACGTCGGACCACGCCGCGATCTACGCGCAGTACGTCCTGGGCGCGCGCAATCGGCTGCCGGTGGCACTCGCAGCGCCGTCGCTGGCGTCGGTCTACGGTGCGATGCCGCGGCTCCACAACGCGCTCGTGCTGGGCATCTCGCAGTCCGGCAAGTCGCCCGACATCGCGGCCGTGCTCGAGGACGCGCACCGTCAGGGGTCCCTGACCGTCGCGATGACGAACGACCCGACCTCGGAGCTCGCGGCGGTCGCGGACCACTGCGTCGCGATCAACGCAGGCCCGGAGCTGGGCGTCGCCGCCACCAAGACGTATCTCGCCTCGATCATGGTGGTCGCGATGCTGTCCGGTGCGATGTCGGGCGACCGGGCTTCGGGCGAGGAGCTGCGCGCCCTGCCCGCCGCTGTCCGCGAGGCGCTGGCCACCGAGGAGCGGGTGATCGCTGCGGCCGCCGCGCATGCCGGCGATGAGCGCTGTGTCGTCCTCGCCCGCGGATTCCAGTACGCCACGGCGCGGGAGTGGGCGCTCAAGATCAAGGAGCTCGCCTACGTGCTCGCCGACCCGTACAGCACGGCGGACTTCCAGCACGGGCCGATCGCCCTCGTGACTGGCGGCTTCCCCGTCCTCGCGGTGGCGACGGCCGGTCCCGCCCTGCCGGGCGTGCTCGAGCTCCTCGGACGGCTCCACGCCGCGCGGGCGCGTCTGCTGGTGGTATCCGACACGCCCGAGGCCCTCGCCCTGGGCGCGGGCATTCCGGTGCCGGCCGGCGTGCCCGAGTGGCTGGCGCCGCTGGTGAGCATCGTCCCCTGCCAGCTGTATGCGTGGCACCTCGCCGGGGCGCGCGGGGTGGACCCGGACCGGCCGCGCAACCTGTCCAAGGTCACGCTGACCCGGTGACGCTTGCACGGCCCGGGCCCGATGCTGTTACTCTATATACAGAGTCTGCACTGTGACCCGGGATCAACTCGGGTCGGTCCCAGGTCCCGCGAAGGAGGAGTTGCGGTGAGCCGCTGGCGTACCAGTTGGACCCTGATGGCGGGCGCCGCCCTGGTGGCGGCTTCCTGCGGCTCGTCGGAGGCGTCGCCCTCGGCCTCGGCCCTGGCGTCGGCCGCGGCGACCTCGTCCTCGACCGTGGCCTCCGCACCCGCGACCGCGTCGGGATCGGCAGCGCCCTCCGCCTCGCCCTCGGCTGTCGTCCCCTCGCCCACCGACCAGCCCCTGCGCATCGGCTGGCTCTCCGAGCCGGACACGATGAATCCCCTCACCGCCGCCACCACCGAGGCCGTCGAGGTCACGCAGCTCATCTATGACAAGCTGATGGACTACGGGCTCGACCTCAAGCCCGAGCCGGAGTTGGCGAGCTCCTTCACGCAGTCGGCCGACGGGAAGTCGATGACGTTCCAGCTGCGCGATGGCGTGAAGTGGCACGACGGCCAGCCGTTCACCTCAGCCGACGTCGCATACACCTACAACCTGATCCACGACAACGACCTCGGTCAGTACGCCCAGTTCCTGCTCAACCTGACCGGCGTCAAGACGCCCGACGCGCTGACGGTGGAGCTGGACTTCTCAGCCCCCCAGGCATTCAACCCGGCCCTCGTGGTGCCAATCGTGCCCAAGCACATCTGGAGCGCGATGTCGCTCAAGCAGATTGAGCAGTTCCGCAACGACAAGCCGGTCGGGACGGGCCCCTACACCCTCTCGACGAAGTGGACCTCCGGCACGCCGCTCACCATCACGCGCAACGCGGCATGGTGGGGCCAGCTGCCGGCGCCCGCGACGATCACCTGGGTCCGCTACGACAACAGTGACGTGATGGGCCAGGGCCTCCGCTCGGGCGAGCTCGACATCATCCCGCAGGTCCCGCCCACAGTGTTCGACGGGATGACCGGGGCCGATGGCGTCAAGACCGTCGCCCTGCCCTCGTTCTCGTTCCACCACATCGGCTTCAACGTGTCCACGAAGGCGACATCCAAGGGCAACCCGCTTCTCAAGAACGTTACGATCCGCCAGGCCATCCAGGACGCCGTGGACCGCAACCAGCTGGTCCAGCTCTGCCTGGCCGGCCACGGCACGCCCGGGGACACGATCATTCCGGCCGGCATGGCCGACTGGCACCTGTCGATCCCGGCTGACCAGCAGTTCAACGCCAACCCCGACAAGGCCAAGCAGATGCTCAACGCGGCGGGCTTCACCGACCCCAACAACACCGGCGTCCGGTCGTCGGCCGATGGCAAGCAGCTCGCCTTCCGCCTCATCGCCATCAACACGACCGACGTGGACGTCTGCGCGGCCAAGCTGGTCGTGAACGCCGCAGCGGCCATCGGCGTGAAGCTGGAGCTGACGACCCTCGACGAGAACACGCTCAACGACACCGTGTACAACACCGACACGCCCAACTGGGACATGTTCGTCTGGGGCTGGGACTCGGGCGCCCTCGACCCCTCCTACATGCTGGGCGTCCCGCTGTGCAGCCAGATCGGCGGCAATAACGACGTCTTCTACTGCAACAAGCAGTACGACGACCAGTACGCGCAGCAGGCGGTCACCATCGACCCGGTCGCCCGCAAGGCGATCACCGACCAGATGCAGCGCGAGTACTACAACGACGCCGCCTACCTGGTGATGTGGTACCAGGACAAGCTCCAAGCCTACCGCACGGACACCTGGGCGAACTGGGCCCAGATCCCGGGTGGTATGGTCTTCAACTTCACCCGCGACAACTACCTCCACATTGTCCCGGCCCGCTGACGCGGCCCCGCAGCGAGGGACGAGGCGACACGGTGAGCAGGCGTCGGGTGCGGTACCTGGGCTCCAAGATCGCCCAAGTCGTCATCACCCTGCTCGCCGTCGCGACCTTCAACTTCCTGCTGTTCCACGTCCTGCCGGGCGACCCTGTCCGTCTCCAGGCGCGGGCCGGCCACCTCCAGCCCGAGGACATCGCGCGGCTGCGCGAGCTCTACGGTCTCGACCAGCCGCTGTACGCCCAGTACTTCGTCTACCTACGCGACCTGCTGACCGGCAACCTCGGGACGTCGTTCTCGTTCCGCGAGCCCGTCGCCGAGTTGCTGGCCCAGCGCCTTCTCAACACCGTCCAGCTGCTCGCCCTTGCCACAGTGCTGGTGATCCTCATCGGCATCGTGGCTGGCGTGATCGCGGCGTCGCGGCGTGGGTCGCGCCTCGACGCCTCGACCGTCGTCACCTCGCTCTTCTTCTGGAGCCTGCCGACGTTCTGGACGGGGCTCGTGCTGATCTTCATCTTCGGGGTGTACTTGCACTGGCTGCCGATCTCGGGGGCCAGCACGCCCGGCGCCCACTTCAAATCGTTCTGGGACGGGGCGATCGACAGCCTGCGGCACATGATCCTGCCCACCATCACCCTGGTCCTGGTGGACATCGGGCAGTTCGTTCTGATCACGCGATCGTCGCTGGTCGACGTCATGACCGAGGACTTCATCCTCACCGCCAAGGCGAAGGGCCTCAGCCGGCGCCGCGTCCTGTGGGGCCACGGCGTGCGCAACGCGCTGCTGCCCGTGGTCACGGCGTCCGCCCTATACGTGGCGCTCGTGATCGGCGGCGCCATCCAGGTGGAGACGGTGTTCAGCTGGCCGGGCATGGGCGAGCTCATCTACGACGCGGTCCTCAAGCGCGACTACCCCGTCATCGAGGCCACGTTCCTGCTGTTCGCGGTCACCGTCATCCTGGCGAACTTCCTGTCCGATCTGCTGTACCTGTGGATCGACCCGCGGGTGCGCAACGCATGAGCGCGCTCGCTGCTGCCGCGCCCGAGCAGGACCGCGGCCGGGTCGCCGCCGCTCGGGCCGCCATGGGACTCGCCTGGTCGGATCCGATCGGTCGGGTCGGGTTCCTGTTGCTGGCGCTCTCGGTCGCGCTCGCCGTGGTGGGGCCGGTCGTGTTCCCGTTCGACCCCACGGCAGTGGGCAAGACCGCCGCGGACATCCTGAGGGGACCGACCGCCGCGCACTGGCTGGGAACCGATGAGCTGGGCCGCGACGTGTTCCGCGAGACGCTCGCGGGCGCCCAGGTCAGCCTCCTGGTGGGCCTGCTGGCGACGGCCATCTCGATGGTTGCGGGGACGGCCGTGGGGCTCTCGGCCGGCTACAGCCGAGGCTGGCTGGGCGGGCTGATGATGCGCGTCACTGACTTCTTCCTGGTCATCCCCACGCTGCCGCTGATCATCGTGCTGGCGGCCGTCGTCGGCCAGAGCCTGGGCGTGATCATCCTGGTCATCGGGCTCACCAGCTGGGCCTCGACCGCGCGGATCGTCCGATCGCAGGTGCTGACGCTGCGGGAGCGCGTGTTCGTGGAGCGGATCCGCGCGCTGGGCGCCACCGACTGGCGAATCGCGACGGTCCACATCCTTCCCAACGTGCTGCCGCTGATCTTCGCCAACACGGTGCTCGTGATCGCGGGCTCCATCCTCGCCGAGGCGACGCTCGCGTTCCTCGGCCTGGGCGACCCGACGCACACCTCGTGGGGCACGATGCTCCACTCGGCGTTCACGAACGGCGCATCGAGCCGGGGCGCCTGGTGGTACTTGGTGCCGCCGGGCATTGGCATCGTCATCGTGGTGCTGGCGTTCACGCTGATCGGCTACACGCTTGACCGCATCCTCAACCCGCGACTCCGGAACCGGTGACGATGGCGCTGCTGACGATCGAGGACCTGTGGGTCCGCTACGCCACCACCGAGGGCGAGGTCCGCGCGGTGGACGGCCTGTCGCTCTGGCTCGAGCCGGGTGAGGCGCTGGGCCTCGTGGGCGAGTCGGGCTGCGGCAAGACGACGGCCGCGCTGGCCATCCCGCGCCTGCTGCCGCCGACCGCCAGGATCGACGGGATCGTCCGGTTCGACGGTGTCGACCTAGCAGGCCTGTCCGAGCGCGAGCTCGAGCACGTGCGCTGGAAGGGCATCTCGGTGGTGTTCCAGGGCGCGATGAATGCGCTCAACCCCGTGCACACGATCGCCTCGCAGATTGCGGAGCCCATCCGACGCCACGAGCCGGGCGTGGGCGCCGCCGAGGTGCGCAGCCGCGTGAATGAGCTGCTCGAGCTGGTGGGGATCAACCCGGCCCGCGGGCGCAGCTACCCGCACGAGTTCTCGGGCGGGATGCGCCAGCGCGTCATGATCGCCATGGCCCTCGCATGCCGGCCGAAGCTGGTGATCGCCGACGAGCCGGTCACCGCGCTCGACGTCATGATCCAGGCCCAGATCCTGGAGCTGCTGCGCGACCTGCGGCGCAAGCTCGCGCTGTCGATGATCCTTATCTCGCACGACCTCTCGGTGATCGCCGAGACGTGCGACCAGATCGCGGTGATGTACGCCGGGCGCCACGCTGAGGTTGGCCGCGTTGAGCCCGTGTACGAGAGGCCCGCGCATCCGTACACGCGGGCGCTGCTGCGGGCGTTCCCCAACATCCGCTCCGAGCGGTCGTTCGTAGCCGGGATCCCGGGGCACCCGCCCAGCCTGCTGCACCCGCCTGCGGGGTGCCGGTTTGCGGACCGGTGCTCGATGGCCGTGGAGCGCTGTCGGGTCGAGGAGCCCGCTGCCCGCGTGATCGAGCCCGGGCCCGTCGACGGCGCCCCGGGCGGCGAGCAGGCGGCATCGCCCGCGAGCGGTGAGCAGGCGGCATCGGGCAGCCACGTCGTCGCCTGCCATCGTGCCGAGGAGGTGCTCGCGCTCGCGGGCGCAGGGCCGACGGCCGCGCTGGCGCTCGACGCACCGGCGTCGGGCGGCGCGGGCGAGCCGATCCTGCGCGTCGAGGACCTGCGGGTCCAGTTCCCGGTTCGGGGCGCGGTAGGCATGCGCTCGTCGGAGAAGGTGGTGCGCGCCGTGGACGGCGTGTCGTTCGAGGTGAGCCCCGGCGAGATCCTCGCGCTCGTGGGTGAATCGGGGTGCGGCAAGACCACGATCGCGCGCACGGTCGATGGTCTGGAGCACCCCGTCAGTGGCCGCGTCGTGTACCGCGGCAAGGACCTCGCGCAGGTCAGGGGCCGCGAGCTGCGCCAGCTGCGGCGCAAGGTCCAGCTGGTGTTTCAGGACCCCTACGAGTCGCTGGACCCTCGGCAGACGGTGTACGAGATCGTGGCCGAGCCGCTGCGCATCCACGGCGTGGCTTCGTCGGACACCGAGCGCCGGCGAATCGTGCACGAGGCGCTCGGCGCGGCCGGCCTCCACCCGCCCGAACAGATCGCCTGGCGGCACCCGCACCACCTCTCGGGCGGCCAGCGCCAGCGCGTCGCGGTGGCGTCGTCGCTCGTGCTCGACCCGGACTTCATGATCGCCGACGAGCCGGTCTCGATGCTGGACGTGTCAGTCCGGGCCGAGATCCTCGCGCTGCTGCTCGAGCTCCGGCGCAGCCGCAACCTCGCGTTCCTGTTTATCACCCACGACCTGTCGCTGGCCTGGGTGATCGCCGACCGGATCGCCGTCGTGTACCTGGGGCGAATCGTCGAGATCGGACGCGCCGACGAGGTGATCGCGGCGCCGCGCCACCCGTACACGCGCTCGTTGGTGTCCGTGATCCCGGTGCCCGAGCCTGGCCCGCGCGAGTACCGCCTGCTGCTCGCGGGCGAGACGCCGTCACCCGTCGATGTCCCGCCCGGCTGCCGCTTCCACCCCCGCTGTTGGCTCCGCGAGCGGCTGGGCAATCCCGCCGCCTGCGAGACCGAGGATCCCGTGCTCCTGGGCGACGGCCGCCAGGTCGCCTGCCACTTCGCCGATGCCGACGCGGCGGCCATGGCCGCCCCCGCCTCATCCACGCGCCTCGGCGCTGCCGGGTCGCCTGGCCGCACCCCCCCACCGCCGGCCGACCCGGTCATCCCCGCCTGAGGCGCCTCCGGGATCCCCAGCCCTCATCGCCACCTACGCAGGAGCCAGCCCATGCCCGCCACCGACGCCCAGATCGAGCAGCTGCTGTCCGACCTCGTGCGGATCGAGTCCGTCACGCCCTGGCTGATCCCCGACGGCGTCGGCGAGGCGGCCCTCCAGCGGTTCATCGCCGACTGGATGGCCGACCTCCCGGGCGTCGAGGTCTGGTTCGAGGAGGTGGCACCCGGGCGGCCCAACCTGTTCGCGCGGCTGACCGGTGCCGGCGGCGGCCCCTCGCTGCTCCTCAACTCACATGCCGACACCGTGGGCTACGGCAACTGGCGCGACCGCGCGCTCACCCCGATCCGCGACGGCGACCGGCTGATCGGCCTTGGCGTGGCAGACGACAAGAGTTCGTGCGCGATCGGCATGCTCGCGCTGCGGTCACTGGTGGAGCGCGGCGTCCGCCTCAAGGGCGACCTCATCGTAGCCACGACGGTCGATGAGGAGGGTGCATCGATTGGGACGTTCCACATGCTGGAACGCCACCGCCCGGACGCGATCCTCGTGCTCGAGCCCGAGCGCCTCGACGACGTCGTCGTCGAGCACCAGGGCTTCGGCTGGATCGACATCGTGGTTCACGGCCGGGCGGCCCACGGGTCGGATCCCGACCAGGGCATCGACGCCATCGTCCACATGGCCGAAGTGATCCGACGCCTCAAGGTGCTCGACAACACGGGCTTCGGGCGGGGCGCCGACGGCGGCAGCATGAGTGGGCGGACGGTCTTCCACACGGGCACCATCCGGGGCGGCACGGACTACGCGACGTACCCCTCGTCGTGCGTGCTGGGCATCGAGATCGGGACACAGCCGGGCGAGCACCTCTCAGATCGCGTCCGCGAGATCCAGGCGATCTTCGATGAGGTCCGCTCGATCTACCCCGGGTTCCGTGGCGAGGTCAACGTTCAGATCGACCGCGAGCCGTTCATGCCCCAGGGCTACGAGGCACTGTTCGACGCGATCGTCGAGTCCGCCGAGCCGGTGCTGGGCCGCCGACCTCGTGCCACGGGGCTCAACGCCTGGGGCGACTCGGGCCTGTGCTCGGCCGCGGGCATCCCAACGCTTTGCTACGGCGTGGATGGCGGCAACTTCCACGCACCCGACGAGTGGGTCTCGATGCCCGAGATGGTCGCGGCCGTCGAGATCGTCGAGCGTGCGATCGAGCGGTTCTGCGGCGTGACGTAGGGCTGTGGCGTGGCGCGGGGCCGGGGTGCGCCCGGCGTGGCGTCAGCTGGCCTTCGGCCTGCGCCCGCCGCGCCCGCCGGGCAGTTTCCCGGTTGAGACGTAGATCGTGCGGCCCCGGATCGCCATGTTGACCTCCGGCCGGTGGGCGGCGATGGCGCGCTTCACGGCGGCCCGAAGGGTGGGCACCTTGTCGGCAGGGTCGAGCTCGATCGCGACGATGTCCTCGTCCGTCCGGAGGCGCGCGAACGCCTTTCGGACCTCCTCCTCGCGCTGCAGAGCGGCCAGCTGGCGCGGGCTGAGCGCGCGCTCGCGAGGCTTGGGCGCGAGCTCCTCCAACTTCGCGGCACGGATGCGCATGGGTCCTCGATGTCTGCGTGGTGTCGTTGGGAGGAATAATGACATGCCGCCACAACTTGAATCGGGATCGTGCGAAAGTCCTGTCTGCAATTGACCGCGTGGGGCTCCAAACCTTGCGCTCGGCGTCGTATGCTTCACATCTTGGCGCAGGGTGCGCCGTTGAGGGAGGTCCACGATGACGGATCCGGCCGGGGGCGCGCCTACTCCCCCTCCGCCTTCTGGTAACTGGCAGGCACCGCAGCCCCCGCCGGCGGGCGCTCCGGGCGGGTTCAATCCCAACTTCCAGCAGGCTCCCGTGGAAGTGGGTCCCGCGCCGGGCATCGTCTACGCGGACCTAGTTACCCGCATCATCGCCTACGTGATCGACGGGATCATCCTGGGCGTGGTCTGGACCCTGGTCTGGGGCATCCTTGTGGGAAGCCTCCTCCTGACCGCCGGGTTCGGGATGGTCTTCATCATCGGCCTTGTGATCGGTGCTCTGTGGCTGGTTGGCAGCGCCGTCTACTTCGTCTACACATGGACGACGATGCGCGCCTCGCCGGGCCAGAAGATCCTCAAGCTCGAGACCGTGAACGCCGCCGACGGCGCGACGCTGACCCAGCCCCAGGCCATCCGCCGCTGGGCGTTTCTGTTCGGCCCGGCGGCAGCCGGCTACGCGCTGAGTGCCGTCTTCGGCAGCAGTCTCACCCTCGCCTTCCTCGGCTTGCTCCTCAACCTCGCCGTGATCGCGTACACCATCTACCTGCTGTACACGGCATCGCAGAGCAGCAAGCGCCAGGGCTTCCACGACGTCCAGGCCGGCACCGTGGTGATCAAGCACCTCTAGGCGCAAGCAACCCCCGGCACCCCAAACGCCCAACCCAAACGGGGCCGGTCTTCCGGCCCCGTTTTCGCTTGCCAGAGGCGACGCCGCCCCGGATGCACCCTCTGGCGCGCCCTTGTGCCAGGGCGCCCGCCGCCGGGCGTGCCGCGGGCATCGGTGGCCGACGGACGGCGCAACCTGCACACCTCCGGTGGCGACTTGGCACACTGGCGTGCCGCGGGGAGCAGCGGCCAGGCTACGGCTCGAAGTCGAGGCTCCTCGCGTGCCGGGGCCGGAACACCGCGAGCGGCCGGCGGTCGAAGCCCGCCACGCGGCGGATCCCGAGGCGCTCCGCCGTCGCGACGAGGAGCGCATCCGCCAGGCTTGGGCGGTGCTCGGCCGCCTCAGCCATCAGCTCCGCGGCCCGCCGCAGGTCGCCCGGTGTGGGGGCAACGAGGCGGATGGAGCCGGCCACCACGCTCTCGACCACCGCCATGGAGGCAGCGGCGCCGAGCTCGCGCTGGAGCAGTAGGTCGAGCTCGGCGAGCGAGAGGGCGCCCAGCAGCAGCGGCTCGTCCACGCGCTCGAACCAGGCGACCGCGGCGCGGTGATTGAGGTCGGCCGAATCAGCCGCCGCGAGGACGGCCGACGGGTCGAGCAGCACGGCCACCTCAGGATCCGCCCTGCCGCCGGCCGGCCTCGCGCCGCGTGATGGCCCGCCCGTCGAGCGAGAGGCGCCCGTGGCTGCTCCGCCCGATGCCCAGGAACGGGAACTCGGGTGTCGCCCCGTTCGAGTCCAGCCACGCCTCGAGCGCCGCGGCGATCACCGAGGTCTTGGTGGTGCGCTGGCGCTGGACGTGGCGGTCCAGCCGATCGAGCAGGTCGGCATCGAGCAGGATGGTCGTCCGGACGGTCTTCATATGACCTCATATCTACCACGGTAGACACGGGCCCGCCACTTCCGGCACCATGCGGCCCATTCCCCACGCGCCGTCTGGAGTGTCTGATGACCCGTTTCGAGCCCAACCTCCGCATCCCAGGCCCGACCGCCCTGCCGCCCTCGGTCCGCGAGGCTGGCGGGCGCCAGATGGTGAACCACCGCGGGGACGAGTTCAAGGCGCTGACCAAGCGCGTCGAGATCTCCATGAAGCCGTTCTTCGGGACGGAGCACGACGTGATCCTCCTGACCTGCGCCGGCACGGGCGGGCTGGAGGCGGCGGTGGTCAACGTCCTCTCCCCGGGCGACCGGGTGCTGGCGGTCACGATGGGCGCGTTCGGCGACCGCTTCGCCAAGGTGGCCGAGGTCTACGGCGCCGCGGTGACGAGGCTGGAGGTCGAGTGGGGCCGGGCGCCCGAGGCGGCGGCGGTCCGGGCGGCAGCCGCCGAGATCGAGGGCCTCAAGGCGGTGCTCCTGACGCACAACGAGACCTCGACCGGCGTCACGAGCGACATCGCGGCGCTGGCGGCAGCGGTCCGCGACGCGGCGCCTGACGCGCTCGTGCTGGTGGACGGGATCTCGGCACTGGGGGCGGTGCCCTTCGCGATGGACGCCTGGGGCTGCGACCTCGTCGTCACCGGCTCGCAGAAGGCGTGGATGTCCGCGCCGGGCATGGCGTTCGCGGCCGTGGGACCGCGGGCGTGGGCGGCCGCGCAGACCGCCAAGATGCCGCGCTTCTACCTCGACCTGCGGCGCCACCGCGACTCGCAGGCGAGCGGCGAGAGCCCGTGGACCCCGGCCGTGGCCGTGATGTACCAGGTGGACGAGGGCATCCGGCTGATGCAGGCCGAGGGCGAGAGCGTCTACGCCCGCCATGCCGCCTGCGCGGCGGCCACCCGGGCCGGCCTCCGGGCGCTCGGCTTCGCCCTGCTGGCAGACGACGCGGTCGCGTCCAGGACGGTCACCGCCGCGTGGATCCCCGAGGGCCTCGACTGGAAGGCGTTCAACGCCGGGCTCAAGCGCCGCGGGCTGATCCTCGCCGGCGGCCAGGGCAAGCTCAAGGGCCGGATCTTCCGGCTCGGCCACCTGGGCGCGGTCACCACCGACGACATCATCGCGGCCATCAGCTCGATCGAGGCGCAGTTGCTCGAGGCCGGGATCACCGTCCAGCCCGGCGCCGGCGTCGCCGCCGCCCAGCAGGCGCTGGTCGCCGCGGAGGGCCGGTGATGCGGATCCTGGTCGCCGAATCGCTCGCGCCCGAGGGCCTCGAGCTGCTCCGCCGCCACCACGAGGTGGACGAGCGCCTGGGCCTGCCGCGCGAGGAGATCATCGCGATCCTGCCCGACTACGACGCGCTGGTCGTCCGCAGCCAGGTCAAGGTGGACGCCGAGATGATCGCGGCCGGGACGCGGCTCGTGGTCGTGGGGCGGGCCGGCGTGGGCGTGGACAACGTGGACCTCGAGGCCGCGACCCGCGCGGGGATCACGGTCGTCAACGCCCCGACGGGCAACACGATCGCTGCCGCCGAACTGGCGCTCGCGCTGCTGTTCGGGCTCGCCCGCAAGACCGCCGCCGCCGACGCGTCGATACGCCGCGGCGAGTGGAGGCGCTCGCAGTTCACCGGCATCGAGGTCCGCGGCAAGACGCTGGGGATCGTGGGCCTGGGCAAGATCGGCCAGGCGATCGCCGTCCGCGCCCGGGCGATGCAGATGCCGGTCATCGCGTCCGACCCGTTCGTGACCCCCGAGCAGGCGGCCAACCTGGGCGTCGAGCTGGTGTCCTTCGACGACCTCGTGACGCGCTCCGACGTCATCACCGTCCACGTGCCTAAGACGAAGGCGACGACCGGGCTGATCAACGCCGCGGTCATCGAGCGCATGAAGCCGGGCGTGCTGCTGCTCAACGTGGCCCGCGGCGGCGTGATCGACGAGGCGGACCTCGCCGCGGCGCTGCGCAGCGGCCGGGTCGCCGGCGCCGGCATCGACGTCTACACGGCGGAGCCGCCGGCGGGCAACCCGCTGCTGGACGCGCCCAACACGCTCCTCACGCCGCACCTCGGCGCGTCCACCGAGGAGGCGCAGATCGCCGTGGCCGAGGAGGTGGCCGAGCAGATCATCGAGGTCCTCGACGGCCGCTCCGCGCGCTACGCGGTCAACGCGCCGCTGCTCACGCCCGAGACGGCGCAGGCGATCGCGCCCTACCTCCCGCTCGCCGAGACCCTCGGCCAGTTCGCGGCCCAGATGGTGGCCGGCGCCCCGCACACGCTCACGATCGAGATCGCCGGCGAGCCCGCGGCCCACGACGCCTCCTCGCTCGTCGCGGCGGTGCTGCGCGGGCTGCTCGAGGCCACGACCGAGGAGCGGGTCAACCTCGTCAACGCGACCACGCTGGCCAAGGCGCGCGGGATCACCGTGGTGGAGCGCAAGACGCCCGACGCCGGGGCGCTCGCGTCGCTGCTGACGGTCACGGCGGAGGCCGAGCGCGGGAGCATCACGGTCGGAGGCACGGTCGCGCAGGGCGAGCCGCGCCTCGTCCGGCTGGGCGCGCACACGATGGACCTCGCGCCGGCGGCGCACATGCTGATCACCAACCACCGCGATCGGCCGGGAACGGTGGGCCGGGTGGGCGTGCTGCTCGGCGAGTCGGACGTCAACATTAGCTCGATGACGCTCGCACGATCGGCGCCGCGCGCCGATGCGTTCATGGTCCTCGCCCTCGACGACGCCCCGCCGGCCTCGGTGGTGGCGGCGATCCGGGCTGACGACGCGGTGATCGACGTCTGGTCGGTCACGCTGGGCGGGCACCGGTGAGCCGCGCCGTGCCGTCCACCGGCCGCGACGACGGCTCGCCGCTCGTCCCCGACGGCCTCGACGCGACCGTCGTGCTGCTGCGGCACGGCGAGAGCGAGTGGATCCGCGAGGGGCGCTTCCAGGGGCAGGCCGAGTCGCCGCTCTCCGCGCTGGGGCGCCGCCAAGCCGCGCTGGCCGGCGAGCGGCTCGCGCGACCCCACGCGTCGCCGGCCCTGCCCGTCCCCGGCGGGCTGCCCCGGGAGATCGCCCACTCGCCCCTCGCCCGGGCAGCCGACACGGCGAGCGCGGTGGCCTCGGCGATGGCGGACCTCCGGGTCGTCGGCGAGGCCCAGGCGACGGCCGCTCCCCTCCCCGTCCTGCGCGCCGAGCCGGGGCTGCTTGAGATCGGCCAGGGCGAGTGGGAGGGCGTGACGGCCGACGAGATCGGGCGCCACTGGCCGGCGGAGATCGCGGGCTGGCGCCGGGACCCGCTCGCGGTCCACGCGCCCGGCGGCGAATCGCTCGCCGAGGTGGACGCCCGGTTGCGCCCGGCCCTGGCGCGCGTGCTCGACGAGCTGGGGCGCGACTACCCGCGCGGCACAACCGACCGGCCGCAGGTCCACGGCTACAGCGGGGCGGCGCAGGCCGCGGCCCAGCCGTGGTCCGTCCTGGTGGCCCACGACGGCGTGTTCAAGGTGGTCATGCTCGCGCTGTTCGACCTGCCGCTCGCCAAGTTCTGGTCGTTCTCGATGGGGCTGACCGGGATCTCCGTGGTGGAGTTCCGCGGCGGGCGCGCGGTCCTCCGGGCCCACAACTGGACCGGGCACCTCGCGCCCATCGAGGACGAGCTGGAGCGCGAGATCACCGAGCGCCGGTCGCGGAGCGGTGCCCTCTAGGTCACCTCCCAGCCGGAAGCGCAGCTTGCGGAGCGGCGGGCGCCCGCTGGCACTCTCAGCGGCGACGCCGGCGCCGGCGCCCAATCCGCGCGAACAGCAGCCGGGTCAGCGACAGCCGGAGGCGTCGCATCGCCGCGGCCACGGCCTGCTGGCGCTCCGGCGGCAGCTCGGCCCGGGCGTACGTCGTCTCGACCTTCGCCTCGGCAACGGTCCGGAGGTCGGGCCTGGCCACCGGGACGAGCTCGCCCAGGGACGTCGCGTACTCGTACACGGTCTCCGTGGGCCGCTGCCCGAAGCCGAACCGCGACGCCGCCCTCGACACCGCCGACCAGGCGGTCTCGGAGTTCACCTCGCCCCGCGGCCCCCGCCACCACGCCACCACGATCAGCGACCCGATGCCCAGCAGGAGCAGCCCGCCGAGCAGCACCGCCAGCGTTCGGTCGGCCGGCCGCGCCGTGGGCGTCAGCGTCCCGCCCGAGGTGTCGCCGGGGGTGTAGACCCGGGGCATCTGGGCGGGCTTGACCGGTCCCTCGTCGATGCTCGGGACGGGTGCGGCCGACGGCACGGGCGCCCCCTCCTGGATCCGCGCCGGCCGGCCCACGCCGCCGCCCGTCGGGTCGAAGGGCATCCACCCGTACCCCGGGAAGAACACCTCGACCCATGCGTGGGCCTGGCGGTTCTGCACGGTCTCCTGCCCGCCGACGATGTCAGACGGCAGGAACCCCTGCACCAGTCGCGTCGGGATGGGGTTCGATGGGTTCGCGGCCCGGAGCAGGATCGCCATCGTGGACGCGTAGTGCAGGCAGTAGCCCTCTCGGTACTGCGCGAAGCACTCCACCGCGCTCGCGTTCTGGCAGTTGACGTTCCGGACGTCGGTCGTGTACTTGAACGGCCCCGTCCGCAGGTACTGCTCGATGGTGTCCGCCAAGTCGTAGGGGTTCTTGCTCGGCGACTTCGCAAGCACTGTCCTGAGCAGCGCCTCGGCGTACGGGCCCATCGCGCCCGTGGGGATCTGCGTGTACTCCGCCCTGACGTCCGCGGGGTACGCCGTGGAGGCGGCACGGAGCTTGTTCTTCGTGATCCCCGTCTCGCCCGCGACGATCGGCACCAGTGAGGTGGCTGTGTAGGTGATGTCGGCCGGGACGTCGTCGAAGGCGAACCAGCCCTCGATGCCCATGATCGCGAGCGTGGACGGCTGGTCCACCGTCGCCGCCAGGCCCGGCGTCAGGAGCCGCGTGTCGTGGTAGCCGACCGGCTGGACCGTGACCTTGAGCTTGGTGTACAGGCTCGGGGCCGGGACCTCCGGTGAGCCGAGCAGCAGCGATGCGTCGGCGGGCACGGTGGCCGTCCGGGCGTTGGACTGCACCCAGCCGCCGAGCGCGAACTGGTCGTAGGTCGCGGCCCGCCACGGGATGCCCGCGGCCGAGGCAGGCACGGTGGCCGTGAACGCGACGCCGTCGTCGCTGAACCACTGGGCCGAGATGCGCGCCGAGGAGCCGAAGGAGACGCCGGCGCCGCCCCGGAGGTCGCCACCGGTGGGGAACAGGCGGCCCACCTGCCCGCCGATCTGGACGAGCTGGGACTGGAGCCCGCCCCACGCGCCCGCGAGCGGGCTCGAGGCTGCGCGCTGGGTCAGGATGAGCGAGCCCAGCATGGCGGCGATGATGAACACGCTGCCGCCGCGCAGGTACAGAAGGGCGACGGACCCGGGGTCGCCGATCCGTCGCCGGGCCCAGGTCAGCCGCTCCCCGAATGCGTGCATCTGGACGAGCAGGAACAGCGAGACGGCGGCGTACAGCACCAGCCAGCCGAACTGGTCGCGGTTCGTGAGCGCCATGTTCGCCAGCAGCACGAGCCCCACCACAACCACGGCCGAGAGTGGGCGGCGGTGGCCGAAGACGGCGTAGGAGCCGAACTGCATGGTCCCCCACACCAGGCCCCCCAGCACCAGGATGTAGTGGACCTCCTGGGTGGTGAACACGAGGTGGCGAACGGTGAGGTCGAGGTAGGCCTCCAGCACGCCATCGGCGGTGACGTGGAACGCCTGGGCGGGTGAGATCCCCGGCATCACCGCCCAGCCGGCGATGATCGGCGTCAACAGTCCGGCGAACAACGCGCCGATGATGTGCGTGGTCCACCGGCCCCAGCCGAGCTTCGGCCCGGCGAACCCGGCCAGGGTGCCGAGAAGCGCGATCTCCGCGAGGCAGTCGGTGAGCGCGCCGCGCCCGTTGACCCAGGCAGGCTCGTCGATGGCCGTGGCGACGATCAGCCCCAGGATCGCGACCAGGGCGACGACCGACCAGCCCTCCTCGGGCCTCCAGCTGCGCTCGCCGGTGGCGCCATCGGGCCAGCGGGGGTCGGCTTCGTGGGCGCCCGTCATGCCACGAGCACCTCCCCGAGACGGCGCACCGGGCCGATGACGTAGGTCGGGATCTCGAACTCGGTGAGGGTGTGGCGCAGCGCCCTGGACCGCTGGCGCACGGCCTCGGCGTCGCCACCGGCCCACGCCGGTTCGAACTGGGACTGGTCGAGCGAGATGACCACCACACCCACGCCGCGTGACCGGAGCGACGCCAGCGGCCGCACGAACGACGGGTCCTGGGTGGCCGTGATCACGACGGCCGTCATGCCCCGGCGCAGCCGCGTAAGGCCGGTCACGAGCACCTCGTCGAGGGGGGTGCTGCCGTCGGCCTCGACCGCCGCGAGGAGCTGGAGGATCTTCAGCCGCTGGCGGGCGCCCCGGTCCGCGGGGATCACGGTGGTCCGGTGGCCGCTCGCGGTCAGCCCCACGGAACGATTCTCGCGGATCGCCTTGTCCGCGATCGAGGCGGCGGCGCGCACCGCCACCTCGGTGGTCGAGGACTCGCCCTCGCCGAGCTCAAGCTCGTCGTCGAGGTCCAGGATCAGCCAGACGTCGGTGGTCTGCTCGAGCTCGAACTCCTTGACGAAGATCTCGCCACTGCGCGCGGTGGTTCGCCAGGCGATGCGGTTCATCGCGTCGCCGGGCGCATACGGGCGGACGGTCGTGGCCAGCGGCGTCGTCTGCAGCGTCCGCTCCGGCGAGGCGTTGGCGCCCTCGATGCTGGCCGGCGGCAGGCGCCAGAACGGCAGCGCGTCGATGCGCGGGTACACCACGAGCGTGATGCCGTGGCCCACGCCCGCCGACGCCTCGAAGAAGCCGAACGGGTCCCCGGTGCGGACCTGTAGCGGGTCGATGCGGAAGTGCCCGCGCTGGGCAAGCGCCGTCCGGACCATCCACGAGCGCTCGGCGCGGCCACCCAGCGACAGCGCCCGCCCCGGCAGCCCGCCAGGCAGCGAGGTCGGGTTGTGCACCTCGAGCCAGGGCTTCGGCAGCCGGCCTGTGTTGCGGACGGTGTAGGTGATCCGCAGCCGGTCGCCGACGTGGCCGGTGAGCTGGCTCACGGCGTACCCAGCCTCGAGGTCGGCCAGGCCCATCCGGGTCACGATGTAGCTGCCGCCCCCGATGATCAGCCCGAGGTAGACGAGGAAGAACAGGAACGAGTACCCGGTCGAGAACGCCGCGACCGCGAGCACGATGGCGAGGCCGAGGAGCTGCAGCCGACGAACCATCGTCGCGCCTTCCCCGCCCTAGTCGGCGACCGAGCTCGGGCTGGTCTCGCGGGGACCCCCGACGCTTCGGCGGGCCGACTCGATGGGGGTCGAATCGAGCAGTTCCCGGACGACGTGCGCCGAGGAGACGTCGTGGATCGTGCTCGCAGTCTTGATGATCACGCGGTGCGCGAGGGCGGGCTCGGCCAGCGCCTTGACGTCGTCGGGGATCACGTAGTCGCGGCCCAGCAGGCCGGCCAGGGCCTGCGAGGCGCGGTAGAGCGAGATCGAGCCGCGCGGACTGGCGCCCAGATAGACGTCCGGGTGGGCGCGCGTGGACGCGACGAGCCGCACGATGTAGCTGGCGACCGCGGGGTCGACGTAGATGTCGCGGATGGACGCCTGGAGCCCGCGGAGCTCGTCGCCTGTGCAGACCTCCTCGAGGTCGTCGAGCGGGTGGGTGACCTTCTGGTCGTCGAGGACTCTGATCTCGTCTGCGAGCGCGGGGTAGCCCAGCCGGATCCGGAGCATGAACCGGTCGAGCTGAGCCTCGGGGAGCGCGAACGTGCCCTCGTACTCGATGGGGTTCTGGGTCGCGATGACGAGGAACGGGTCGGGCATCTGGTGGGTGACGCCGTCGATCGTGGCCTGCCGCTCGTCCATGCATTCGAGCAGCGCGCTCTGCGTCTTGGGCGTCGCGCGATTGATCTCGTCCGCGAGCACGACCTGGCTCATGATCGGCCCCGGCCGGAACTCGAACTCCTGCGTCTTCTGGTTGTAGATCGAGAGGCCGGTCACGTCGGACGGCAGCAGGTCCGGCGTGAACTGGATCCGGCGGAAGGTGCAGCCCAGGCTCCGGGCGATCGACTTGGCCAGCACGGTCTTGCCGGTGCCCGGCACGTCCTCGATCAGGAGGTGGCCGCGGCACAGGAGCGCGACCAGTGCGAGTCGCACTTCCTGGTGCTTGCCCACGATGACCCGCTCGACATTCTCAAGGACCCTGTCACCGATGGTTGCGATGCTGCCCATCTGACTCCCGTCGTGGTGGCGGCGATGCTGCCTGGTCCCGCTCGGGCCGAGCGTTGGCCCGATCCATCCCCCTGCCCGGGCGCCGGTCCACGGGAACGGAGGACGACGCCGCGTCACTGGGGCGAGTGTACGGCGCGCGGCGCAAACCGGTTCTGCGGGCGGTCCTCCGACGTTGCGCGTGCGACGCGAGTGACGACGTCGCGCCTTCGATCGGTGTTCCATGCGACTCCCCCGGCCGGCCCGCTCAGCCCCGGAACAGGGTCATCGCCCCGACCCACAGCACCATCAGGCAGCCAATCCCGGCCATGGTGCCCAGGAAGGCCTCGCCGCCCGCGAAGGACGCCGCCGCGACGGCCCCGAACAGGCCGGCCATGACGAGCGCGACCGCCGCCAGGCCCACCCGCTCGAGCAGGGGCCGGCGAGGCGTGGCGGCTGGGCGGTCAGGGTCGGGCGGCGGGTTGGGCAGGGGGTCCATCCGCGCAGCCTACAGGGGCGCCTTGGCCCGCGCCTGCGGTCGGTGCCCCTACGGTCGCCCGTAGAGCGAGAAGTACTGGCTGAGCAGGTTCCCGGCCAGCGGCGCCGCCCGCTCCCCGCCCCGGCCGCCCTGCTCCACGATGACCGCGATGACGACCTTCGGGTGGTCAACCGGCGCGAACCCGATGAACCACGAGTTGGGCTCGCCCGTCCCGCCCAGCTGGGCAGTGCCCGACTTGCCCGCCGTGGGGATCCCGGGCACGGCGGCTCCCGTCGTGAACAGCCGACCGAGGCTGCCCTCGACGGCCTGCTCCATCGCGGTCTTGATCGCCCCCGCGTCCTCGGACGACAGCACGCGCCGCCACGTGTCCGGGGCGATGGTCCGCGCTCCGGGCGAGGACCCGGTGAGCGCGGTCACGAGGTGGGGCTTCATCAGCCAGCCGTCATCGGCGATGACGCTCGCCACGAGCGCCATCTGGAGCGGCGTGACGACCGCCTCGCCCTGGCCGAACGCCGCAGACGCCAGCTCGGCGTCGTCCGCGAACCCGCCGGGCGCGCTGCCCTGCCCGTTCGTCAGGCGGCTGGGCGAGGTGGGCAGGTCGAACGGGATCGGCTGGCCGAAGCCCACCTTCGCCGCCTCCGACAGGAACCGCTCACCACCGATTCTGAGGCCGGTCAGGGCGTACCAGATGTTGCAGCTGACTTCCGTGGCGCCGTAGAGGTCGAGCGCGCGGCCGTCGGTCTCCGGGTGGTGGCCGTCCTTGATCCGGAACCCGTCGACGAGCAGCCCCGTCTTCTCGGCCGCCGGCTGCTGCGGGTACGTGGTGGACGGGGTGATCGCCCCGCTGTCGAGCCCGGCGATGGCCGTGAGGATCTTGAGCACGGACCCGGGCACGTACTGGCCCAGGGTCGCCCGCGGCAGCAGCGGAAGGTCCTTGTTCGCCTGGAGCGCGGTCATGGTGGCGGTCGCGGTCGCCGGATTGGCGATCGCGGAGGCGTTGAACGTGGGGGTGGACGCGAGCGCGAGCACCTCGCCCGTCGCCGGGTCGAGCATGACGACGGCACCCCTGTCGCTCCCGAGGCCCGCGACCGCCGCGCGCTGGAGCCGCAGGTCGAGCGCCAGCTGGAGCCCCAGCACCTGCTGCCGATTCGGGAACAGCTTGCCCGTGAGCCCCGCCAGCGGGTCCCCCGTCGTGAGCCCGAGCAGCTGCGCGTTGTACGCGCGCTCGAGGCCGGCGGTGCCGAACAGGCTGGACGCATACCCCACCACGTCGCTCACGGTGGCGTCGCGATACTGCCGCTGCGCCTCGCCATTCTTGTCCCGGACACTCCGCGCCAGCCAGTTGCCGTTGCGGTCCACGATGGGCCCCCGGAGCGTGCGCCGGGCCGCGGCGATGACCGAGGGGTTGTCCGGCCGAGTCGAGAGCCGCTGGGCGTCAACCACCTGCCACCAGCCGGCGCCGGCGGCGAGGACCGCGAACGCGAGCACCAGCGCGAGGCCGGTGCGGACGACGTTGTTGCCGATGGGCTGGGC
This sequence comes from Chloroflexota bacterium, assembly GCA_021802825.1. Lineage (GTDB taxonomy): Bacteria > Chloroflexota > Limnocylindria > Limnocylindrales > CSP1-4 > CAIXZV01. Next base: position 10,732 of record JAJZRG010000035.1, on the reverse strand, counting down.
GCCGCGGGCCGAGGAGCGCGGTGTCGCCGACCGGCCCGAGGTCTCTGGAGGGTCCAGTCGGGCGTGGTCGGCCAGGTCGGCCTCGTTGGCGTCGTCCGCCTCGTCGGACACCCGCTGCCGCTGTTGACCCGGGGCCTGGTCCGCACCCTCGTGCCGGGGCTCGCGCGGCGTCGGCGGCTCGCCGCTCATCGCACCGTTCCCCGTCGGAAGAGCCCGTGCCAGCGCCGGCGTCGCGGCGGTGGCGGCGGCACGGCCCCACGGTCGGAGAGCGCCAGCAGCAAGCCCACGGCGATGGCGTTGGCGAGCAGCGACGACCCGCCGTACGAGATGAACGGCAGCGTGATCCCCGTCAGCGGGACCAGCTTGAGGTTACCGGCCGCGATGATGAACGCCTGGATCCCGATCACCAGCGAGAGCCCGGCCGCGAGCAGCGCCCGGAACTCGTCCTGGGCGGCTGCCGCGATCCGCAGCCCGCGCTCGACGATCACCAGGTACAGCCCGAAGATCGCGAGCAGGCCCATCAGGCCCAGCTCCTCGCCGAGCGCGGCGAGCGGGTAGTCGGTGTGCACGGCGGGCACGGGCAGGTGGCCGCCGATCGTCGGCAGGCCTGCCCCCAGCCCCACGCCCAGCAGCCCGCCGCGGGCGAACGCGTACAGCGCCTGGACGGTCTGGAAGCCACTGCCCAGCGGGTCGCGGAATGGGTCGAGCCAGTTGTCGACGCGCTGCTGGACGTGGCCGAACAGCTGGTACAGCACGAAGGAGCCGACGAGGAACAGGACCATCCCGCCAACCACGAACGACAGGCGCCCTGTGGCCACGAACAGCAGGGCCAGGAATACGGCGAAGAACAGGAGGGCCGCGCCGAGGTCGCCCTGGACCACCACCACGCCCAGCGCGATGGCCCACATGGCCACCATCGGGGCGAGGTACGGGATGGGCGGCAGGCGCAGCGGGCCGATCCTGGTGCTTTCCTCGGCCAGCAGCGAGCGGTTCTCCGAGAGGTAGGCCGCGAGGAACACCACCAGGATCACCTTGAGCAGCTCGGACGGCTGCCCGCTGACGGGCCCGATCGTGAGCGTCAGCCGCTCCCCGTTCACGTCCGTGCCGAACACGAACGTCATCGCCAAGAGCGTGATGCCCGCCGCGGCCCAGGTGTATTTGTAGGCGCGCAGCCAGTGGTCCGAGCGCACCAGCAGCGCCAGCAGGGACACCACCGTGAGCGAGATGATCAGCCACAGCAGCTGGAGCTGGCCGAGACGCAGCTCGACCGAGCCGAGCGACTGCGTGACCAGGTCCTGGGGAAGCCGCTGCATGAGCAGCAGGCCGATCCCGCCCAGCATCGCGACCGCGGGCAGGAGGATCTGGTCCGTGCGGCGCCCGGCCAGCACGAACGCGACGTGGACGACGAGGAGCGCTCCTAGGTAGACACCGAGTCCCCGGGGATCGGGCGGTGCGAACCCGAACGCGCCCAGCTTCTCGCCGCCGGCCTGCGCCCTGAGCCATTGCTCGGTGGCGCCCAGCGACGCCCCGCCGACGAGGAGCGCCAGGGTGACGATGGCGAGCAGGCCGAACTCCACGGGGCGGGTTCTGGGGCGGATGCGTGGCAGCCGCCTCGCGATGGGGCGCGCCTGCGCGAGGGCGCTCACGTGCGGCCCCGCTCCAGCCGGAAGCGCACCTCGCCGATCTGGATCTGGTCGCCGAACCCAAGGGCCGTCGGCCCGGCCGCCAGCACGCCGTTGACGTATGTGCCGTTGGTGCTGCCCCGGTCCTCCACGTACCAGGCGCGGCCCCGGAACGTCAGGACCGCGTGCTCTGTCGATGCGAACGGGTCGTCCACCACGACGGTGTTCGTCAGGTCACGCCCGAGCGTGGTGACCGCGTCGAGCGGGTAGAAGACCCCCGGCGCCGGCTCGCCGCGGGGCGACGCCAGCACGACCAGCCGCCCCAGCTCGGCCGGCCCGCGCGCGGCGGATCGGAGGTCGCGCACGAGCACCCGCGCGACCGCGAACAGGAAGACGTAGATCAGCCCCAGGAACAGCAGGCGCAAGACCCAGAGCGCCAGGACGAAGCCGTCCACGGTCAGTGGGGCAGCTGCTCGACAACCAGGACGACGTCGCCGACCTGCAGGCGGTCGCCCGGCCCAAGGACGATCTCGTCCACGCGGATTCCGTTCACCCTTGTCCCGTTGGTGCTGCCGAGATCGGTGTAGACCAGCGTGCCGTGGCGCGCCTGGAAGCGGCCGTGGTGGCGCGAGACGCGGGCATCGGCGATGACGAGGCCGTTGTCCGGCGCCCGGCCCAGCGTGAGCGGCTCGCCCTCGACCCGGACCTCGCGCTCGAGCCCGCCCGGCTGCACCACGCGCAGCAGCGCGCGGCTGGGTGGCGGCGGCACCGGACGGACGGCGTAGGCCCGATCGCCCGTCCGGAGGCGCTGCTCGGTCGTGGCCAGCGGCGCGATGCGGGGGCCCTGGGCGGGGCCTGACTCGCCGGTCGGCAACGGCACGAAGGGCGGCGGCTCGGCGGGCGAGGGCGGGGCGTCGGCCCGCTCGCCCCACGGCGGCGGCACGGAGCCCGTGGTCTGGGCGGAGGCAGCCTCGTCGAAGGGTGGCATGGCGCGGTCCGGGTCTCGAACCATCGCAACGGCCCCGGTCGGCAGATCGGCTGGAGAGGTGAGGACGTACCGGCCTGTCGCATCGGGAGCCGTGGTATCGGTGGCCTGTGCCGGCCACGGCGCCTGGCCAGCGAGCGACGACCCCGCCCCAGATCGCTCGGTCCGGACGAACGGCTTCGACGCGCCCGACTGGCGATCGTCGCCCGGCTGGTGGCCGGCAGTCGGCGACGTCGGCCCCGGGGGGATGTCGGTCGCCTCGACCTCCACCCGGCCCGGCTCGAGGGACGGGTCGGCGACGACGCTCACCATCGGCCGTGCCGCGAGGTGATAGCTGTGCAGCCTCGCGAAGGCGAGCGCACGGTCGGCCAGCCTGACGGCCAGCGCCTCGAAGCCACCGGTCCGGCTGGCGAGATCGTCGAGGTCCGTGGGGTGAAGTCGGACGCGGTACCGGTCCGGCACGGTGGTGGTGGTGCCGCGGCCGGTTCGGCCGGCTTCCATCGCGCGTTCCACGCGGCGCTCGACCTGAACGGCATGGATGCGGGATCGGAACAGGCGAGCGGACGTCCGCTCGAACACCCGCTCCAGAAATCGCTCGAGGTCAGCGACGGCAACCATGGCACCGGCAACCGTACCAGAGGCAGCCGGGGTGCCCCCGATCGTGGCCGAACCATCGGCGGCCGCCAGCGGTACCACGGTGCCCGGGGGCCGCCGGAGCACGCTGGCTATACTCTGGAGACTGCCCGACTGGAGGTCGGGTGCGTCCTGTACAGCCGGAGACCGGGGGCAGATGACGGAGATCCTCACCGAGTCGTTTTGCGAGCGGTGCGGCACTCGGTACACATTCGAGACCGCGCGGCCCCGAAGCTCGCGCCTGGGTCGAGCGCGGACCCTCACCAAGGGGCTGCGCAACTTCGTCCTGTCCGACGATCCGCTCTCGGTCGCCATGGCCGACGCCCGGAGCGAGGAGGAGCGGTCCGCCACCGCGCTCCAGCTCGACGCCTTCCACAAGACGTTCAACTTCTGCCTGTCCTGCCGCCAGTACACCTGCGGGAACTGCTGGAACGTCGAGGAGGGCCGCTGCCTCTCGTGCTCGCCGCGATCCGACACGGCTTCGGCGGAGCCCACGGAGACGGTCGATTCGGCAGCCGTGGCAGAGCGTCTGGCCGCCATGACGGCAGCATCCGCACCAGCTGCACACGATGTCATCGGCGTCTCGGCGTGGCCCGAAGCCGACCTGCCGCGGCGCGCCCCCGAGCTGGCGTCGCTGCCCGTGGTCGCGGCGCCCGAGCCGGACACGGCGAGCGCCCGCGCGCTACCCGAGCCCTCCTCGGTCGAGGCTGCCTCCGCCGAGCCGCTGGCCGCCAAGGCTTCCGCGCCCGAGGTCCAGCCGGTCCAGTCGCTCGCGCCGGAGGTCGAGGCGGTCGCGCCCGAGGTCGAGGCGGTCGAGGCCGAAGCGGGTGCCGTGGAGTTCGATGCGGTCGAGGCCGAGGTCGAGGCGGGAGCGCCGGAGGTCGAGGCGATCGCGCTCGAGACGGCCGAGCAGTCTATGACCGAAGCGGCCCAGTTCGAAGGGGTGGCCGTCCGGACTGAACCGGCGGAGGTCGAGGCTGTCACAGCCGAGGCGGTCGAGCCTGAGTCCGTCGGGGCCGAAGGGGCTGCCGTGCAGCTCGAGGCGGTCGAGCAAGTCGAGGCCGAAGTCCCGGCCATGGAGCCGGCCGAGGCAATCGCCGTCAGCGCTGTCGTTTCCGAAGCGGCGCCCATCGAGCCAGTCGCCGCCGAATTGGTCGAGCAGGCCCCGGCGGTCGAGACCGAAACCGTCGGCGGCGAACCTCTGCCGCTCGAGCCAGATCCCCTCGCTGGTGAGCCGGCGGCCGTTCCGCAGCTCCACGGCGTAAGGGTCGGCGAGAGCCTCGATCAGGCGATCGCGGCCTACGAGGCAAGCCTCCTCGCCCGAGAGGCCGAGGCCGCGCGGGCGCTCTCCCCTGCTCCGGCGCTCGAGGATGCGGCCGCCGAAGCTGAACTCGTCGCCGCGACGACTGAAGCTGCGGTCGATGCTGAGCCCCTCGCGCAAGCCACCGATGTCGCGGAGCCGGAGGCTGTCGCGGAACTCGTGGCAGAGCCGGCCGAGCTGGCCGAGGGGGCGCCGGAGCCGGAGGCTGTCGCGGAACTCGTGGCAGAGCCGGCCGAGCTGGCCGAGGTCGTAGCGGAGCCTGAGGCGCCAGCCGAGCCCGAGGCCGTCGAAGCCCAGGCCGCGGCCGTCCAGCCCGCCGCAGAGCCTCAGACGGATCGACTCGTGCCGGAACCCGAGCCGGTTGCCGCCGCGGCTATCGCTCCTGAGGCTGCTCCCCAGCCGCCGGTCGAGCCGGCCCCCGCCCAGCCGTCATCGCCCGCTCCCGCCTCGATGGCCCCGGGCTGGCTCACCGTCGCCCCGGACGACGGTGCCGCCCCCGCCTGGCCGCAGCGGCCCACCTGGCCCGCGAGCACTCGCCGGCCGTTGGAGGGCGCGACGTTGGCCGGCCGCCGCATGATGCCCACCAGCAACGCCGCAGCGCTGTGGGCCGCCTCGGCGCGCGAGGTGCTGGAAACCGGGCCGCTCGCGGATCAGGCAACCGCCGTTGGGCCGTCCGTGGCACCGAGTGCCCAGCCATGCATCGGCTGCGGCCTGCCGCTCTCGGCCAACGCCCGCTTCTGCCGCCGCTGCGGGAGTCGACAGGACTAGGGGCGCCCGGCGCCGCTGCCGTTCGCCCGACCGCCGTCGGCGTCCTCGCGCAGTCGTTCCACGTCGGCCTCAGCCTCGCGTGCCAGCCGCAGTGCCTCCCCCTCGAGATCAAGGCCCTCGCGCTTCCGGACGTCCGTCCACGCCGCTCCCAGCAGCAGCAGGTTGAACGCGATGGAGAGCCACGCCAGCAGCGCGAACAGCGCGACGAACGCGCCGTAGACGGCAGCGACGCCGACGAGCCGCGGCGCGATGAACGCATACACCTGCGTCAACACTGCGAGCCCGAGCCCCACGACGACCGCCGGCAGCCGAATCGAACGCCAGGGCACGTGCTCGCTGGGGACGTAGCGGTAGCACACCGCCACCGCCGCCACGAACGCGAGGAGCGAGCCAACGGGCGACGCCAGCCCGACGACGATCGAGAGCAGGGCCGAGAGGTTGGGGCCGCCCGGTGCATTGTGCGTGACCCAGGTCATCGCGGAGCCTGCCGTGGCCAGCGCCACGGGCAGGACGATCAGGATCGCCATGAGGGCCACGCCGCGCACGGTCTGGTCGATTTCGTTGCGGCGGGGCGCCCCGGCGAAGACCCGAGACAGGGCCGTGTCCAGGTTCGCGTACAGCCGACTCGAGCCCCAGAGGAGCGTGATGATCGCCAGGATCGAGGTCGGGGCCGCCCCGGACGTGACCTGCTCGAAGGCGACCGCGGCGAGGTCCTTGAAGGGCGGCAGGTTCTGCGCGATGAGCGTCAGGATCTGCTCCCGGTCGGCGGGGTTCCGGACGAGCCAGCCGGCGACGGTGATGCCGAGCAGGAGGCCGGGCAGGACGGCGAGCAGCGAAACATAGGCGAGGCCGCTCGCGATGAGGCCCCCGCCCGCCCGGTCGTAGGTGTCCATCACGTCCCGCAGGCGGCGGATGCCAGGGTTGCCCGCGACGCGCCCGGCCACTCGCTCAGCGAAGGCCCGCATGCCTTCGGAGCGGCGCTCCCCATTGCTCATGGCGCTACGGCACGTCCTCGAACAGACCGGGCTGGAGGTGCTCCGCGGGCACCCGACGCGGCGCCGTGATCAGTGCCCGCACCTCGCCCCGCCGAACGTACCGCCGGCCCCCGAGCTTGATGCTCGACAGCCGCCCCGACCGGGCCCAGCCTCCGATCGTGGCGGGCGCGAAGTGCACATTCGACGTCGCCAGGAGCTCGGCGGCTTCCCCGAGCGTGATCCAGTCAGCGGCGGATGGCATCGGTCAGTCCTTGTGCTCGGACGCGGACGACGGCGATGACGGCGATGACGGCGATGACGGCGAAGACGCCGACGACGCCGACGACGGCGACGACGAGCTTGGCTCGCCCGATCCGGAGGGCGACGCCTCGGACTCGGGCGCGGCGTGGTCACCCTGCTTGGAGGACGAAGAGGCCTTCGTCGCGCCGCCGGTCCCGCCGCGGTCCTTCTTGGCCCAGCCCGTTCCCTTGAAGTGGATCGAGGGCGCCGAGAACTGCTTGCGCATGGTCCCCTCCGCCCCGCACGACGGGCAGAAGTGTGGCCCCGGGTCATTGATCCCGTGGAGGATATCGGCGCGGTGGTCGCAGGCGGTGCAGAGGTAGTCGTAGATGGGCATCGTTGGGCTCTTCTGGTTGGGCGGTCAGCCGCGGAGCATCCGCATGCCGCACTTGGGACAGTAGAACGCGCGCTCGTGGCCGGAGGCGAAGCCGCAGTGGGCGCACACCAGGCCTCCGCGACCCGCCGCGGGCACCGGGCGGTCCACCGCGGTGAGGCCCATGGCGTGCTGGCTGCCGAGCACGTTGCCGAGGATCCCGGCAAGGACCCGCTGGGCGATCCGGTCGGTGTCGCCCCGGACGCCCCGCCCGCCCCACCCGACGACGGCGCGGACGATCATGTCGCCCGTCGCCTCGTCCCAGTGGGAGGCCACGCCGCCCACGATCGCGTTGTAGTCGGGATAGCCGGAGGTGTCGGTCTCGCCGTCGAGCAGCGCGCAGGCGAATGTGTCGAACGCGAGATCGATCGCGTCGATCGACTCGAGGACCACCAGCGCGTGGCGGGTGACCGGGCTGAGCTCGTGGTGGGCGTGCAGCCACTGCATCGCCTCCGATGGCCGCGCGATCTGCGGCATGGCCTGCGAGTACTCCAGCGGCAGCGGGTCCACCACCTCGACGTCGCCCTTGGCGAAGCCGATGAGCATCTGCGGCAGCTCGCCGAGCGCGCGAGGCCCGGCACGCATCCGGACCCCCTCACTGCTCTTGCCGGCGTAGTAGAGCTTGAGGGCGAACTCCTGCGCGACCACCTCCTCGGGCGGCCCGACGCGGGTGGCGCTGGAACTCGGGGCGGGCTTGGCGGGCGGCTCGGGTTCGCCGCCGCGCCGCTTCAGGAACTCGAGCGGCACGAAATCCTCCCTGACTCGGCACTCGGCCGGATCGGCGTCATCCTAGCAGCGACCGCCCACGCTCACCCCTGCCGTCAGCGCGCCAGCCGCTCGCGGATGCGCGCGACCTGCTCGGCCAGCTCGGCCTCGCGGGCACGGGCGCCGTCGACGATGGCCGCGGGCGCTCTCGCCGTGAACGCCTCGTTGGCGAGGCGACCTCTCGCCGCGTCCCACAGCCGCTCGGCATCGGCCAGCTCCTTCTCCAGACGAGCACGGTCCGCAGTGGCCGCTGACGCGTCGGCGACACCGGTCCCCACGATCGCCTCAGCCGGCCCGGCGATCACGGCCAGGCCGCTCGCGGCGGCATGGAGCGCCTCAAGGGTCTCGTGACGGCGCAGCGGCCGCCCGTGGGATAGCCGCTCGATCGCCGGGCGGAGGGCCTCGAGAGACGGGGCGAGCGACGGCTCCACGAACACGTCGAGCGGCAGCCAGGCGGCTGGCTCGAGCCTCGCGTCCGAGCGCGCGTTGCGCACCGCGCGCACGAGCTCGACCAGCGCTCCCACCTCGGCCTCGGCAGTCTCGTCGCGCTCCCCCACCCCCGGCCAGCGCGCCACGATCAGCAGCGCCGGGTCGTCCGCAGCGTGCGGGGTCGAGGCCCACAGCCGCTCGGTGATGAACGGCATCACCGGGTGCAGCAGGCGCAGGTACGTGTCGAGCGCCTCGACCAGCGTCCACCAGGTCGCCTCGCGGTCCGCGTCGTCAAGCGTGGCGTCGGCGAGGCGCACCTTCGCGAGCTCGATCCCCCAGTCGCAGTACTCGCCCCAGATTGCGTCGTACAGCAGCCGGGTCACCTCGCCGAAGGCGTAGTCGGCCATCGCCTTGTCCACCGCGGCCACGGTGGCCGCCGCCCGGGAGCGGACCCAGCGCTCAGCCGGGCCGAGACGGTCGGGGTCTGGCGCGCGGCGATGGGCGTCGGCCGGGATGCTCGCCGGGCGGGCGCCCAGCACGAAGCGGGTGGCGTTCCAGAGCTTGTTGGCGAAGTTGCGGGCGTTCTCGACCTTCGCCATCCCGAAGCGCTGGTCGTTGCCGGGGGTGGCGCCGTGGACGAGCCCGAAGCGGAGGGCGTCGGCGCCGTGCTCGTCGATCGTGCCCAGCGGGTCCACGACGTTGCCCTTCGTCTTCGACATCTTCTGGCCGTACGGGTCCCGGATGAGTCCCGACAGGTAGACGGTGTGGAACGGCGCCTCGCCCAGCAGCTCGATGCCCAGCATCATCATCCGGGCGACCCAGAAGAAGATGATGTCGTAGCCGGTCTCCATCACCGAGCCCGGGTAGAAGCGCCCCAGGTCTTCGGTCTGGTCGGGCCAGCCGAGGGTCGAGAACGGCCACAGGCCGCTGCTGAACCAGGTGTCGAAGATGTCCGGGTCTTGCGTCAGCTTCACCGCCTCGGCACCGCAGACCTCGCAGGCCGCCGGCCCCGCCACCTCGGCCGACACCGTGGCGTGGCCGTCCGGGCAGTACCAGGCCGGGATCCGGTGGCCCCACCACAGCTGCCGGGACACGTTCCAGTCCCGGATCGTGGTCATCCAGTGCTCCCACGTCTTCTCGAAGCGCTCCGGAAGGATCGCGGTCCTGCCGCCGCGTGTCGCCTCGAGGGCGGCGGCGGCCAGCGGCGCGGTCCGGATGAACCACTGCGTCTTGAGTCGCGGCTCCACGGCGTCGCTGCTGCGCTGGCAGCGGCCGATCACCATCTCGTGGGCCTGCTCGCCCTCGAGGTCGCCGGCGCCGGCCAGGTCCTCCAGGATCGCGGAGCGCGCCCTGTAGCGCTCCATCCCGTCGTAGGGCGTGCCGGTGTTCGCCACGTGCGCCGCATCGTCGAGCACGGTGGGCATGGCGAGGTCGTGGCGCTTGCCCGTCGCGTGGTCATCGTGGTCGTGGGCCGGCGTGATCTTCACTGCGCCAGTGCCGAACGCCGGGTCCACGACCTCGTCGGCGATGATCGGCACGTCGCGCTCGACGAACGGGATCCGCACCCGGCGGCCCACCAGCTTCGCATAGCGCCTGTCGCCGGGGTGGACGGCGACCGCCGTGTCGCCCAGCAGCGTCTCGGGACGCGTCGTGGCCACCGTGACCGACGCGGCCTCTGGCTGGCCCGTCGCCTCGTCCACGAGGTGGTAGCGGATGCGCCAGATCGTGCCCGTCTCGGGCGTTGGGATCACCTCGAGGTCGGACACCGACGTGCGGCAGCCGGGGCACCAGTTGACGAGCGCCTCGGCGCGGTACGCGAGGCCCTTGCGGTACAGGCGCAGGAACGCCTCGCGGACCGCCCTGGAGCTGGTCTCGTCCATCGTGAACCGGAGGCGGCCCCAGTCGCAGGAGCCGCCGACCCGGCGCTGCTGGCTGAGGATCTGGGTCCGGGTGGCCTCCACGAAGGCGCGCATCCGCTCAAGGTAGCGCTCGCGGCCCAGGCTGGCGCGGCTCTCCCCCTCACCGGCGAGGATCTTGTCGAGCACGAACTGGGCGGCGATCGACGCGTGGTCGAGGCCGGGCAGGAACAGCGCCGGGCGGCCGGTCATCCGCGCGTGGCGAATCATCAGGTCCTCGACCGTGGTCCGCTGGGCGTGGCCCAGGTGCAGCGAGCCGGTCACGTTGGGCGGCGGCTGGATGATCGTGAACGTGGGCAGCGACCAGTCCGCGGTCGAGCCGGCCCCGTCGGGCGCGAACACGTCAGCGGCCAGCCAGCGCTCGTAGACCTCGTGCTCGAACTCGGCCGGCACGTAGGCCTTGGCGAGCGTCCCGGTCGGCTCGGTCATGGATCGGACTCCCTGAAAATCAAGACGCCCCGCTCGTCCAGCGGACGATTGGGGTCGTGGTGCCACCTGCTGGTTCCGTGGCCGGAGTCCGCGGGTCATCCCCGCGACCTTGTCCGGTCACGCTCTTCGGCGCGCTATCGGGCGCCACCCGCACGGCTCGCGAGCGACCTTCGGACCCGTCGTGCCCGCGCGGCTCGCACCGCCCCGCGCTCGCTTC
>JAJZRG010000034.1 GCA_021802825.1 Chloroflexota bacterium | reverse complement strand
GCCGCGCGGCACGCGCGCGATGACCTGGCCGGTGGCCGGGTTGTACACCGGCCCGGTCCGCTCGGGCGGGACCTCGACCATGGCGCCGTTGATGTAGTGCGAGAGGACCGGCAGGACCGCCGCCTCGTTCGGAGTGTCGATGGCCACCATGTGCCTCCAGTAGGGTTGGGGATTGGGGACGCGTTCTGCGGCGTTCAGCCAGGCTTGACGTCCGGGTTGGGGAGAACGATATCCCTGACCACGCCGACGAGATCGTGATACGAGGCAACGAAGGAGCGCAAGGTCCGGGCGGTCGCGCCAAAGGTCACGAACTCGGCAGGGGCGAGGCCGTCCGGCTCATACGCCCGACGGAAGTCGGGGATTCGCGCCAGCAGGTCGTCGATGAGCGTCTGGTCCACCGGGACGTCGATGCGCGACACCGGATCGATGCCTGAGTGATTGAACCGGACCTGCCAGGCGTACGGCATCGTGAGCACGACGTCGGCGCCCACGAGCTCGGTCCAGTGCAGGCGGTGGCGGTAGGCCGCGGCGAGCAGCCGGGTCCGGTAGCCGCGCTCCTGGAAGATGGCGTAGGCGCGCTTGAAGGCGGCGATCCCGGCCCAGTTGGCCGCGGCCGGGTCAAGCGCGATCCCGTCCCGGTCGACGAGCACCTTCATCCAGTCATCGAGCCGGCCGATCATCAGCGAGCAGACGGGCGACGCGTGGCTCATGTCGATCCCGGCGGCCTCGGCCCGGCGCAGGCCCCGCTCGACCGCCTCGGCCGCCGCGATGCACTGGGCCACGGTGAACACGACCGTCACGTTGGCGACGACCCCGCGCGCGGTGGCGTCCTCGGCCGCCACCAGGCCCTCGGCCGTGCACGGGAACTTGACCTGGATGTTCGGCGCGAGGGTGCTGAAGTGGGCCGCCTGCTCCACCATCCGCTCCGGTGTCCGGTAGTTGGCGGGGTTCGTCTGGAGCGAGAGGCGGCCCTTGCGGCCGCCGTGGGCATCGAACACCGGGGCGAGGATCGCGGCGCCGCGCTGGCCCATCTCCTCGATCAGCGCCCACGTGATCTCCACCTCGGACCAGTGCGGGTGCTGGGTCGCCATGTCACGCACGCGTGGCACCCAGTGGTCCTTCTCCTTCTTCATCACCTCGCCCACGATGGTGGGATTCGAGGTGGCTCCGGTCGCGCCGCGCTCGACGGCGTACTCGAGCTCGGCGACGGCGCAGGAGTCGTTCCAGTAGTCAGTGGCCGTGGTCTCGACCATCGTCGCCAGCGGGCTGGCGACTGCCGTGAGGGTCATGCGTTGACGTCCTCCTGGGCCCGAGGCGCCGCCGGAGACCAGTTCATCAGCCAGGCGTGGTCCGGGTCGATCGTGAAGTGCCAGGCGCGGTTGGGACCGGCCATGACGTTGAGGTAGTAGGCGTCGTAGCCGGCCGGGGCGCCGAACGGGTGGTAGCCCTCGGGGACGAGGACGGCGTCGAGGTCGCCGACCGCCATCGACTCGTCGAGTGAGCGGTCCGCGGTGTAGACGCGCTGGAGGCCGAAGCCCTGGGGCCTCGCGAAGCGGTAGAGGTAGTACTCCTCGAGGCGCGCCTCCACGGGCGGGTTCTCGGTGTCGTGCTTGTGGGGCGGGTAGCTGCTCCAGTTGCCGCCCGGCGTGTACACCTCGAACGCGATCAGCCGTCCGGCCTCCATCTGCGTGTCCAGCAGGTGGTGGATGCGGCGGGCCGTGTTCCCCTCCCCGCGGGCCTCGACCAGGATGTCCTCCGGGGCGATGTACCGTGTCAGGCGCGTCGCGCCGCCGGGCGCCGCTGCCACGACGACCAGGGCGTTCGTCTGGGCGACAAGGCGGACCGCGTCGCCCGGCGCGACGAGCACCACGGGCGCGGCTGGGCCGTCGAAGACGCTCGCCCGCGAGCCGACCCCTTCGAGGTGCAGCTCGCCGGCGCTCACCGACGCGCGGCCCTCGAGCACCAGCACGAGGCGCTCCTGGTTGTCGGCCTCGCGGCTGAGCGCCTGGCCCGGGACGAGGCGGTGGACCGTGACCGTGACCCAGTCCCAGCCGGCGTTCCCGGGGTCCACGTGGCTGATCACGCCGTCGGCGTCCGGGCTGGCCGCGCGGCGGAGGAGGTGCCGCGCGGCCCCCGGAAGGCGGTCCACATCGCTGGGGCTGCCGGTCGTGGGAATCGGCGGCATCGGGGCATCCTCCACGGTCGGCAATCGATTACATGAGCATGATGCCCCGCCGGGCCGAGACCGTCAAGGTCCACGGAACCGGACCGCTCTGCAGCGCCTGGGCGCCCGCGCCTGGGCGCCGCGCCGCGGGCGCTTCGGGTAGCCTCGTCGGGTTCCGGCGAAGAGCAGTCAAGGAGGCGGCATTGGGCGACATCTCGGCGCTGCGCGGGGTATGGAACATCGTTCCGACGCCGTTCCTGCCCGATGGCGCGCTGGACTTCGCGTCGATCCCCGGCCTGGTGCGCTTCGTGCGCGCCACGGGTGTGGACGGCCTCACGATCCTGGGCGTCCTGGGCGAGGCAGGCCGGCTGGCTGACGCCGAGCGGTCCGCGGTCCTCGAGGCGGTGCTTGCGTCCGCGGCCGGCGCGATCCCGGTGTGCGTGGGCGTATCGCATGCCGCGACCGACCGGTCGATCGCGTTCGCGCGGGAGGCGCAGGCTGCCGGCGCCCACAGCGTCATGCTCGCCCCGCCGGCGCTGGCGCGCCCGTCGGATGCCGCGCTGCGCCGCCACTACCTCGCGGTTGCCGACGCCGTGGACCTGCCGATCGTCGTCCAGGACCACCCGGCCTCCTCGGGTGTCCCGATGTCGGTCGAGTTCCTCCTCGCGCTTGCGGCTGAGGCGCCGTCGTGCCGCGTCGTCAAGCTGGAGGAGGAGCCCACGCCGCCGAAGGCGGGCCGGCTCGTGGGCGGCTCGCCCGACCTTGTCGTCCTCGGCGGGCTGGGCGGCGAGATGCTGCTCGAGGAGCTGGGGCGGGGCACGCACGGGACGATGACCGGGTTCGGCTTCCCCGAGGTCCTGGTGGCGGTGGTGCGCCGCTGGTCGGCCGGCGACCGGGCGGGCGCTGCCGCGATCTTCGACCGCTTCGCGACGCTCATCCGGTTCGAGAACCAGGCGATCCTCAACCTGCCGATCCGCAAGCTCGTCTACCAGCACCGCGGCGCGATCGCCCACCCGACCGTCCGCGCGCCCGGCGTGCCGGCGGATCGGGGAACGGTCGCCGACCTCGACGACGTGCTCCGGCGGACCGGCCTCGACCGGCACCTGGAGCCCGGCTCCGTGCTGCCGGAGCTGCTGGTGGACTGAGCCTACTCGTCCGCCCGCAGGACCCACACCTGCTCGCGGCCGTAGGCGGGCGGGTTGCCCGCGAAGTCGCCGTAGTCGGCCACGACATCGAGGCCCGCGAGCTCGAAGAGGAGCCGCATCTCGCTGCGCAGCGACCAGCGGAGCGTCAGGCGCTCGACGTCCGTGCGCAGCACCTCGCCCGACGAGCCGATCTCCCGAGTGGTCCAGTCCTCGACGACGAGCTGGCGAGCCGGGTCCGGGTACCGAGCCGTGACCTCCCACGTCACGACGTTGCCCGTCGTCGGGTGGACGAGCTCACCGCCGCGCACGGGTGCATCGGTGGTCGGGACCACGCGGTCGAGCAGGGGGTCGAACAGGTCGAGCACGAGGAGGCCCGACGGGCGGAGGTGGGACCGCAGCGCCGCAAGGCCCTGGCGCTGCGCCTCGGTGGTGAGCAGGAACTGGAAGACGCGGGAGGGTGCGATGATCAGGGCGAAGTCGCGCCCCAGCGAAAGCGTCGCCATGTCCGCGTGGTGGAAGCTGAGGCGGGCGGCCACGTCCGGCGCCAAGGCGGCCCTGCTGCGCTCGGCCAGGCCGAGCATCGCCTCCGAGAGGTCCACGCCCACGACCTCGTGGCCGTCGGCCGCGAGCGGGATCGCCACCCGTCCCGTGCCGCAGCCGACCTCCAGGATCGGGTCACCCGTCTGGCCCGCGAGTCGCCGGTAGAAGTCGACGTCTCCAGCCGCGGAGGTGCTCGGGATGATGGTCGCGGACCGGGCGTCGTAGATCTCGGTGCTCAGGCTGTCAGCTTCGTAGAAGCGTCGCGTCGAGGGCTGGAGGCTCATGCGACTCACCATGGACTCGGGAGGCGGCGGCGTCAAGCGTTGCCGCACCTCCCTCGAGGACCGGCCGGCAGCCGCGTCCGAGGCCTCCTACGGCAGCGAGCGAACCATGCCGCCGTCAACCGGGACGATCGCGCCCGTGACGAACGATGCCGCCGGCGAGAGGAGGAACGCGCCCACCCGGCCGATCTCCGCGATATCGCCATACCGGCCCAGCGGGATCTCGGCCTTGGTCCGCCGGGCGATCTCCTCGGGCGTGACGCCGGCCGCCTTGGCCCGCAGCCCGTCGAGGTAAGCAATCCGCTCCGTCGCGATGCGCCCCGGGGCGAGGCCGTTGATCCGGATGGGGGCGATCTCAGCCGTCAATGTCTTGACGAGGCCAGCCAGCCCCGGCCGGAGCACGTTGGACGTGGTCAGCGCCGGGATGGGCTGGCGGACCGAGGACGAGAGGACGATCAGGATGGAGGGGTCCGAGCCCTCGCGGACCACGGGCAGCGCCGCCCGGATCAGCCGAAGGACCGACTGGAGCGTGCCGTTGATCGCGGTCTCCCAGGCGGCCTCGTCGAGCGTGTCGAAGGTGCCGCCCGGAGGCCCGCCGGTGTTGGCGACGACGAGGTCGAGTCCGCCCATCGCCGCGACGGCGCCCTCTACGGCCTGGGCCGCCCCGCCCGCCGTCGCGAGGTCGGCCACCACCGGGACGCCGCCCAGCCGCGTCGCCTCGGCTCTGACACGATCCTCGGTCCGGCCCACGAGTGCAACGCGCGCACCCTCACCGGCGAGCGCCGTGGCGATGCCGTTGCCGATCCCCGACGCGCCACCGCCGACGAGGGCGCGGTGCCCGGCCAGTCCAAGATCCATGCGAACCTCCGCTGTCGTGTCGCGACAGGGTAGCGAAGTTCGGTGGCGAGGCCGCTCGGACACGGGCCACGTTTGGGGCGCCCGTCGTTCGGGTCCGGGCGTGCTGCCCGGCGACAGCTCCGGCTGGGGCCATTGCGCGGAGGCGCCGCCGGCCGAGAGCTGACGGGCCCGAAGGTGCCTTTCGGCCCCGGGCGGTGCAACCGAAACGCAACCGCCCCGCCGCCACGCCGGCGCCGCCTTCTCCACACGATCGGCGCAGCATGCAGCCGCCTCAGTTGCATGCATCACACGGTCGGCGAGCGACGCTCCCGGATTCGGCGCCCGCAACAACCGGAAGGACAGTGCCCAATGACGTACCCGGTGTTCGACTCCAAGGGGATCGCTGGCCGCGAGGTCGTCGGTGGCCCCGTCACCTGCACGGCCTGCGGCTGTCGGCTCGAGCGCGGGTCCAGCGACGGCACCTCGGCATGGTTCCACTTCGCCCCAATGGCCGGTCGCGACGCCCGCGGCTGCAAGGTGGACTGCGCGAACGTGGCGCATGACGCCCGTGGTCGCGCGCTCGTGGCCGCCGCATAGCGGCCTCGCGCCTCGCGGCGCCGCTCGTGCGGTCGCCGCCCTCAGCAACGACACGGCCCCGGTCACGCCCCCGGGGCCGTTTCGATTCTCCAGCGGATCATCGGCTGGCGCGTGATCCGGCGCGCTCGCGGCGTTGTGGCCTGCGTTACTCGCTCACGCACCGTCGGGCGCGCTCGGCCCACGCCTCGGCTCCGCCTCCGATCGAGCCGGCTGGCGCGCCGAACGCAGTCTGGCGCCTGGGCGGTCAGGCACCGATGGCCTTGGCACGCGGCTGTGCCATGCGGGGCCCCTGAACGTGCGGCGCGCGGGCCAACGGCGGGATTGGGGCGCGGGCCAGGCTCAGCGACCCGCGGTCTGGCACACATGTGTGCCAGCTGCTCCCACTGCGCGCGGCCCGGCCGCCGGCTGCGCCACGCGGAGCGAAGGCCCCAGGCTCGGGTCTACGCGCGCTCGTCGGCCTCGATGCGGTAGCCCACGGAGCGCACCGCGACGATCCGCGGCCCGCCGACGGCCTCGAGCTTGGAGCGCAGCCGAGCGAGGTGCGGCTTGAGCCACAGCAGGTCGGGGTCGGGCTCTGCCGGCCACCCGGCGCGTGCGAGGCGGTGGTGCGGGACGAGGTCGCCGCCCGCGCGGACGAGCGCCTCGAGCAGCCGGAACTCGGTGGGCGTGAGGCCCAGCGCGGTCACGCCGACCCGTGCCTCATGGCGCGCTGGCTCAAGCGTGAGCGATCCCGCCGTCAGCAGCCCGGACGCCCCGTCGCCTGACCCCCGGCCGGTGCCGGCGAGGTCGACCCGGCGCATGACCGCCGAGATCCGCGCCAGGAGCTCCTGCTTGCCGAAGGGCTTGACGAGGTAGTCGTCCGCGCCGATGCCGAGCGCCTTGACCTTCGCCGCCTCGGCGCTCTCGCCCGAGACCACCAGCACGGGCACGTTCCCCGAGGCGCGGAGCTGGCCGATGACCGTGAAGCCGTCGGGCCCGGGCATCGCGAGGTCAAGCAGAACGAGGTCGGGCCGCTCCTCGCGGAATCGCTTGACGGCGGTCAGGCCGTCGTAGGCGGTGATGACCTGGTGGCCCTCGGTGCCAACCAGCGCGGTGATGGCACCCACCATCGCCGGGTCGTCGTCCACGACCAGGATGCGCAACGGCCGAGTTCCGATCACGGCTTCATCCTTCCTCTCAGGCGGCGGCTGCGGCCGGCAGCGCGAGGACGAACCTCGCTCCGCCGGTGGCTGACGGTTCGCACCACAGCCGGCCGCCCATCGACTCTGCAAGCCTACGCGCGGCGTAGAGCCCGATGCCGGACCCACGCGCGGTGTTGGTCTCGCGACGGGCATACGGTTCGAAGATCCGCTCCCGCCACTCGGGCGGGATGCCGGGCCCCTCGTCGCTCACGCCGATGCGCGCGACGCCCTCGACCAGCGACCAGTCGAGCTCGATCCGGGTGTCGGGAGGCGCGTACTTGACCGCGTTCTCGATGAGGTGCTCGAGCACCTGGCGCAGCCGGGCGGGGTCGGCGGTGACCGAGAGCGGCCGCGTCGTGGCGAGCGACGTCTGGTGGCGGTGGAGCAGCGGCGCCACGTCCGCGAGCATCTCGGCCACGAGCGCGGCGAAGTCGATCGTCTGGAGATCGGCCGGCTGGTCCGGCATGACGCGCACGGACTCGAGGATGGCGCCCACGAGCCGGTCAAGCCGCTCGATCTGCTCGAGCGTGCCGTTGTGCCACGCGGCGCGGGTGGCGCGGCGCGTCGGATCGCGCGACGCGCGGCCGTCGAGGGGTGGCTCTTCGGACAGCAGGTCCGTGTACGCGCGCACCACCGCGAGCGGGGTGCGCAGCTCGTGGGTGACCAGCGCGATCAGCTCCGATCGCGCGTGGTCGAGCGCCTGGAGCTGCGCCACCTGCGCCTCGGCCTCGCGCTGGATGCGGCCCTTCTCGACGATCCCGGCCAGGAGGTCAGCGATGGCGGACAGCTGGGCAACGTCGTCGTCGGTGAAGTCCCGCTGGACCTCGGTCTGGACGTTGAGCACCCCAACGACCTGGTCGCGCCAGGTCAGCGGGACGGACAGCATCGACGCGACGAAGCGCCGCTGGTCGAGGCCCCGGACCCACAAGAACCGCTTGTCGGCGGCGACGTCGGCGATCGTGACGGGCTGGCGGCTGGCGGCGACGTGCCCGGTGATCCCCTCTCCCATGGGGACCCGGGCCCGGCCGATGTGGTGGCGGTCGAGGCCGTTCGTGGCGACCAGTGTCAACTGCTGCCCGTCGCGGTCGAGGAGGTAGAGACTCGACACCGACGCGTGGAGCGCGTCGCGCGTCCCGTCCACGACGGTCTCGAGCAGTTCCTCCCACGTCCGCGCGGTCGTCGCGAGCCGCAGGACGTGGTGCAGGAACCGGAGCTCGGCAACCGGGTCGCGGGGCTCCGTCGGCGGCGCGGGGACGGGACCGCGGAGCGGGTCCAGCACACCGCGCACGGTGCCATCGACTGCCCCGCCACTTGGCGAGCGGTAACCCGGTGCGTCGTCGCGACTCGCAGCCCCGTCGGGCAGGCGTTCGTTGTCGGTGATCGGGCGCGGCATTTCGCTGCAAGCCTAGGCGCCTCCGCTACCTTCGTCGGTTTCGGCCCGGTAGCGGGACGGTGCCCTTGCAGTCGAACCGTAACCGACGAGCCTGTTGGTGGTCGTGCCTGCGGGCCATATCCTGTGCGATGTGCCTTCTCGAGCCGCCCGCGCTCCGCGGTCCCCCGTCGCGCGAGCCCCGGAAGCCCGGTTCGCCGCGGTCGCCGCCGAGCCCCCGGGGCCCGGGCTTGGACGCGCCCACGACCCGATGGGGCGCGAGGTTAGGCTCCTCGGCGCGCTGCTCGGCCAGGTGATCGCCGAGCAGGCTGGACCCGAGTTGTTCGCCGTCGTCGAGCGTCTCCGGAAGCTGACAATCGCCCTGCGTCGCGGCGACGATCTCGCGGCCACCGGCCACGAGGCCGAGCGCGGCCGCCTGACCGCCGAGATTCGGGGTCTCGACACCGCAGCTGCCGCGGCCGTGGCAAAGGCGTTCACGCTCTACTTCCAGCTGGTCAACCTCGCGGAGGAGCGCCAGCGCATCCGCACGCTGCGCTTGCGTGCCCGGCGCGCCCGTGGGCGGGGAATCGACGAATCGCTGCGCGAGGCCGTGGACGTGCTGCGTGCCGAGCACGACGCGGCGGGCGTCCGGGCGCTGCTGGGCCGCACGGTCGTCCACTCGGTGCTCACGGCGCACCCGACCGAGGCGCGCCGCCGCACCCTGCTCATGGCGCAGCGCCGGGTCCGCCGCCTCCTCGACGCCCTCGACGACCCGCTGATCACGCCCGACGAGGACGCGGACGTGCGGCGGCGCCTGCGCGAGGAGATCACGCTCCTGTGGCACATGTCGGACCTGCGCACGACACGACCGTCGCCGCTCGACGAGGTTCGCTCCGCGCTCGCTATCTTCGACGAAGTGCTGTTCACCATTGTCCCGCGCTTCCAGCGCGCCGCCGACCGGTCGCTCGACGCGTGGCGGCCCGGGCCAGCCGAGGACCGCGGGCTCGTTGCCGCGGATGCCGGGCGGACGGGCACGCGCCCTCCCGAGGTGCCGGCCATCCTGCGCTTCGGCTCTTGGATCGGGGGCGACCGCGACGGGCACCCGGGCGTGACCGCCGAGGTGACGCTCCAGGCGGCGCGGCTCCAGACGGAGCACCTGCTGCGCGGCTACGAGGCCGTCGCGACGCGACTCATGAGCACGCTCGCGGCCCGCGTGCCGCCGGAGCGCCTCGACCGGTCCATGGGCAGCGCGCTCGCGCGCGACGCGGAGGAACTGCCCGAGACGATGCGCCAGCTGCGGGGCCGCTTCGCCGACGAGCCCTACCGGCAGCGCATGGGCGCGATCGCCGAGCGCCTGCGCCGGACGCGCGCCGCCCTGACCGGCGAAACCGCGCCTCGGGCCGGCGGGTACGCCGAGCCAGCGGCCCTCGACGCCGAGCTGGCGGTCCTCGCCGACGCTCTGGTGGCCGATGGCCAGGGGCGCGTCGCGTGGGGCGAGATCGCCGACTTCCGCTGGCAGCTCGCGACCTTCGGGTTCCACCTCGCCTCGCTCGAGATCCGCCAGCACGCGGACGTGCACCGCGCCACGGAGGCCGCGCTGGGGCGCGGCGACCCGCCCGACACCGTGGTAGTCGCGGGCGTAACAGCCCAGGAGGTGCTGGCGACGTTCCGCGCCATGGCCCGCCTCCAGGCGCGGGTCGGGGTGGAGGCCTGCCATCGCTACGTGATCTCGTTCACGACGACCCCCGACGACGTCCGCCGCGTGCTGGACCTCGCCGCCCGGGCTGCCGAACGCAACCCGTTCACGGTCCCAGCGCCCACCCTCGCGGACCTGCCCTCGCTGGTGCCGGCCCTTGACGTGGTGCCGCTCCTGGAGTCCGCCGAGGCGCTCGAGGGAGCCGGGCCGTTCCTCGACGCACTCCTCTCCGACCCTGGCTATCGCGAGCATCTGCGGACCCGCGGCGACGCCCAGGAGGTCATGCTGGGCTACTCGGACTCGTCCAAGGAAAGCGGGGTCCTGGCCGCCAACTGGCTCCTCTACCGGGCGCAGGAGACGCTGGTAGGCGTCGCGCGGCGCCACGGCATCACGCTCACGCTGTTCCACGGCCGCGGCGGCGCCATCGGCCGCGGCGGCGGGCCGGCGAACCGCGCCATCCTCGCGCAGGCGCCGGGTTCGGTGGACGGTCGCCTCAAGTTCACCGAGCAGGGCGAGGTGATCGCCGCCCACTACGCGGACCCGGCCATCGCCCAGCGCCACCTCGAGCAGGTGGCGGCCGCCGTGCTGCTCGCGTCCACGCCCGAGCACGAGCGCGCCGTGCACGAGGCGGCCGCCGGCGGCGGGGCGATGATGGCCGAGCTCGCGACGGTCTCGCGGGCCGCCTACCGGTCACTCGTCGAGCTGCCGGGCTTCCCGGCCTTCTTCCGGGCCGCCACCCCGATCGACCTGATCGCCGACCTGGGGCTCGGGTCGCGGCCGTCGTCGCGGCCGGGAGCCGGCAAGTGGGCGGCGAGCGCCGACCCGGGGCTGGAGCTGGCGTCGCTTCGGGCAATCCCGTGGGTGTTCGCCTGGTCGCAGGCGCGCGCGAACCTGCCCGGCTGGTACGGCCTCGGGACCGCCCTCGAGGCGGCGACGGTACCCGGCGGACAGGCGGTGCTGGACCGCCTCCGCGACCTCTACCGGCGCTGGCCGTTCTTTGCCTCGGTGCTCGACAACGCTGAGCTCTCGCTCGCCAAGGCGGACATGGGGACGTTCCGGCGCTTCGCCGAGCTGGCGCCGGGCCCCGGGGCGGCGGCGATCGCGACCCTGATCGAGGCCGAGCACGTCCGCTCCGTCCGGCTTCTGGGGCTGGTGACCGGCCGCGACCGCCTCCTCGGCGACCACCCCGCGCTGGCGCGCGCGATCGAGCTGCGCAACCCGTACGTTGACGCGCTGTCCGCGCTGCAGGTCGAGTTGCTCGGACGGCTGCGGGACCCTCAGCTCGACCCGGCCGACGCGGCGGCGATCCGCTCGGTCGTGGGCGCGACGATCAACGGCGTGGCAGCCGGGCTCCAGAACACGGGCTGAGCGCCGACCCGAGCCGGGGGTCCGCGGCGCGGCCCGTGCGCGCGGGGGATGCTCCTGACCCTGACCCGACTCAACCGGCGAGGGATGTGCGCTTCGGGACGTTACGGAACGGCCAGCGTCCGCTGCGCCAGCACCCCCTGGTCGTTGCCCTGCGCGTACAGGGCCACGGTGTAGGTGAGCCCGGACGCGAGGCAGCCGACACCAATGGTTCCCGACGGCGTCGACCCCGATGCCTCCACGATGCCGGCGACCCCACCCATTCCGCCCTGCGGGTAGGCCCGCACGAGGACGCCGGTGGCATCGATCCCTGTGAGCGCATAGGTGACGCGTGCTGACGAACACGACGCGAGCGCGATCGTCGCGGGCTCGAGGCAGAATGCCCGGCCCCCGAACGTACCCGCGTCTGCGCACGACGGGTCAGCCGAGGCGGCCGCGACCATCGGCGGCACCAGCGCCCCCTGCGGCACGTGGAGGTACGGCGAGAGCCCGCTCCCGAACCCAAGGCTCGGCGACGAGGCGGACCCGAGCGTGACGTCGAACTGCGCCACCCCGGCGCCCGTCTTGAATTCTCCGACCGGGCTCACCGCCGCGGACGTCCCGCCGCCGGCGACGACCTGGAACTGGTACTCGGTCGAGGCGGCCACGTCGAGCCGGGCGAGCACGACCGTCTTGCCGTCCACCTGGGCGGTCGTCATCGCGGACGCGCTGCCCACGGCGCCCGGGCTCACGCCGACGGCCCAGAATTGCACGTCAGCCGTCATGGGCGGGTCCACGGTGAACCCCACGATCGCGATGTTCGATGTCGGCGAGTCCACGAACAGCACGCTCACGGTCGGCCCGGGGGGCGGGATCAGGGGCGGCGGGATGTTGAGGGTGACCGTCGCTGGCAGGCCGGAGGGGCAGCCGGGCGGTCGCGGCTCGTGGACGCAGATGTCGAGGAACGGCGCAATGCTGAGCCCACCGTCCTGAGCGTCGCGGATCACCTCGAGGACGTGCGCGTACACCGCGATGTCGCCGGCGAGGTAGGGGCCCCTCCATGGGGCGGACGAGCCCGGCGGCGACGGGGTCGGAGCGGACGGGCCGACCGACGCTGACGCCGAGGGCCCGGCGGACCCCGAGGGGGACGGCGCTACCGAGCCCGACGGCGCGGGCGACGAGACGCCCGTCGTCGGCGGGTCGGGCGGCATCGGCAGGACGTCAGGGTTGACCACCTTCGGCGGCGTCCCGCCGGGCGGGTACGCCCACATCGCGGAGGCGCGGTCGCCGCCGGAGAAGGCGGTGAGGAAGGCGTCGATCGCGGCGGCCGGCCACCAGTCGCCCTCGTAGCCCGCCCATGGTCGGCCGAGCGGGTCGACGACGTAGTAGGCCTCGGGGACGCCATGGGCGGGATCGCCCGGGTAGTAGCCGTCGAGGTAGATGGCGTGCCCACCGGTGAAGTCGGTCTGGAGGCGCAGGGGGACCGGGACCTGGCCGTAGACGCCCTGGACCACGGCCCCGTAGCCGGCCTGGAGGAGCTCCTTGAGCGATGACAGGCGGACGAGGCCGTAGCTGTAGCTCACGCCGTAGCCGTGCCAGAGCGCCTGCGCCAGGTCGTTGAGGCTCGTGCCTCCCGTCTGCTTGTCCTGGAGGCTGCGGAGCGTGGAGCCGTCGGTGACGATGCCGCTGGCGAGGCGGGCGAGCATCGCGCCCGAGGCCAGCGTGCAGTTGTAGTTCTGCAGGGGGCCGCCGTCGAACTGGGTGACCGGCGTGACGCGCGGGAAGCCGGTGGGGTTGACCCACTTGACCGGCTTCGTGGTGATGAGGCTCTTGGCGGCGGCCTGGAGCTGCGTCGGCGTGAGCGTGGGCAGCCGGGCGGGCGTGCCCGACGGCACCATGTTGAACGCGACCGGGACGTTGCTGCCCGACGGCGTCTCGGGACCGGCCAGGAGGTAGGCGGGCGCCTCACCGACCGACGACACGGGCGCGTTGTTGGAGGTGGCATTGACGACGACCGACGCCACGAACGCGCTGACCACCGCCGAGGCGGCGAACAGCATCAGCTTCGGCAGGAGCGAGGCGAGGCGCGTCATGTCAGCGGCAGGCCATGGTGGTGGTATACGTGCGGCTCGTCGTCGTCCCGCCGTACTTGTCCGTGGTGACGGCGTACACAGTGAGCACGCCGTAGTAGAAGGTCTTGCCGTTGAACGACGCGGTGGTGCCCTGGTAGTAGTTGCCCTTCTCGAAGCTCGCACTCATGTGGCCTGAGATCGGTGTCGGGTTCGTCCGCGGGTTCGAGAGCGTCCAGTAGAAGACGACCTTCAGCCCGTTCTCCGGCTGATCACGGTCGTTCGCGTAGGTGGCGATCGAGATGGTCGCCGTGGTGCACGAGTAGGCGGAGCTCGTCGGGAAGACACCGTCGAACGTGGCCTCGGAGTCGCAGCGCCGGATGGTGGTGGACGAGGTCCTCGTCTGCGACGCGAGGTTCTTGTTGTCAGTCGCCTTGATGTACCAGCTCAGGCTTCCGGTGGGCGGGCTGGGGATCGAGATCTTGTCGCCGAGCGTGTCGAGGTTGGCGTACCACTTGCCCGGGACTGTCTGATTGTCCATCGCCTTCGACGACCAAGTCGAGCTCCCCGGCCGGCGGAAGAAGAGGGTGACGGACTTGAGGCCGTCGATGTCCTTGACCGCGGTCGTGATGTTCGTCGCTGTCTGGCAGCTGCCGACGCCGAGGGGATCCCAGTAGAGCGAGGACCCCGACGAAGACGTCACCGACGTGATGGACGGGCCGGTGTTCGAGCAGATCGCGACGGTGATGAACTTCGAGCCGGGGGACGGCAGCTGGGTGGTCGCGCCGGCCGTGTCGGTGGCGAGCGCGTAGTAGTTGAGGTTGCCTGCCGTGGTGAGCCCGTTCGCGGTCGTGTCGAGCGAGGCCTGCCAAGTCCCGCTGGTCGCCGTGCCGGCCGTCTGGGTCATCGCCGCCGGCGTGAACCTCGAGGCGCCCGGCGCGCGCCACCACAGCGCGACCGATGCGATGCCGGAGGCGTCGCTGGCCTTGACCGAGAAGGTGACCCTCGTCACGGCCGTCGGGCAGTAGGAGCCCTGGTCGTAGCTGATCTTGCCGGTCGAAGCGGTCAGGCCCGTCACCACCGGATGCGCGTTGGGCGTGGGCGAGGGGGTCGGCGAGGGTGACGGCGTGGGCGTTGGTCCCGGCGAGGGCGTCGCGTTGACGACCGCCGTCATCGACTCATACGGGGCAATCGCCGGTGACGGCGGCCCCGCCACCGCCTCGCAGCTCACCACGGGCAGCGAATCCACGGACCCGTTGACCGTGAGCGGGCCAGCCTTCACCCAGCCCTCGGTCCGGCCGGGCTCGGGCAGGTGGATCCGCAGCCACGAGGCGTCGGCCAGCCGGCCCGTCACGAGCAGCTGTTGGCCCCCGGCGACGGTGAGCAGCGCGGGCCCCTGGTTCGGGCAGGGAAAGACGGCCACGGCGTTCGCCGTCGGGGAGCTCGCGCGCTGGCTGTTCGTGATCGCGTAGCCGCCGAGACCGCCCGCCACGACCCCCGCCACGAGCACGGCGACCGCCATCTGTGGACCGCCCAGGCTGGCGAAGGCGCGCGCCAGCCAGGCACCGACGGCGCTCATCGGCGGCGATCCGCGAGAGGACGCGGGACCCAGACCATCAGCGGCAGCATAAGCGCCTGTCAAGGGGTCTCGGGACGAAGGCTCTCGCAGCGCTCGCCGGCTCGCCTTCGACACTCACCTGCCGCGGGCCAATGCTCGCCTGCCCGCCACCATAGCCGGCCCGGGGATCAGGAGCGCGCCGCGCGGCGGAGGCATGCATGGCGAGCACCCCAGGGCCGGCGGGGCAGGCGGCGTGCCGCGTCAAGTTACGGCCCCTTGACCCCTAACACGCCGATCTCGCTGACGGCGGCGTCGTCGAATGGGGTGCCGCCCACCGAAGTCTTGATCGAGGGGTAGGTGCTCACGATCGTGATCCGGACGCGCGTCGCCCCAGGGACGGGCGTGAGGGCGATCTTCTGGGCGCCGGTCGCGTCCTTG
Organism: Chloroflexota bacterium; assembly: GCA_021802825.1. GTDB lineage: Bacteria > Chloroflexota > Limnocylindria > Limnocylindrales > CSP1-4 > CAIXZV01. The sequence goes on along the minus strand of JAJZRG010000034.1, from coordinate 23,620 downwards.
AGCCGCATCGCGAGGGGGGCGCCGCCGTCCACCGTGATCTGCACGTCCTTGAGCCGCAGGTTCCCCCTGAACAGCGCGGTGGACTTCTGGAACCCGTTGCTGATGACGACGGCGGTGACGGTGGACGGGTCGAACGAGACCTCGATCCACTGGCCCTGCTCGTTCGGGGCGCCCTCCTGCCAGCTCGTCTTGAGGCTGCCGTCGATCGCGAGCTGCGGGCCGTACTGCGCGGTGTCGCCGGCAGCAATCGACGAGGCGGATGCGCCGGTCAGCTTGAGTGCCTTGCCGGCGATCGGCGCCACGGAGGTGCTGGGGCGCTGCGAGGACATGGCCGACGCGGAGGGGCGCGACGAACCGGCGCCCGCCGGACTCGTGGGCGTCGAGCTGACCAGCGACGGTGCGGCCGAGACGGCTGAGGCCGGCCCGCTGCCGTTGAGCATGTTGGACCCCACAACCGCCGCCACGCCCGCGAGGACGCCGAGCACCACCACCGCGAGGATCCATACGGGCAGCCCGCCGCCGGCCTTCGGGGCGTCTGACCGCGGCGCGGCCCGGGGCGGCACGCCCGGCACCGGCGGGACCGGCCGGGCGGGCTGCGGGCCGCCCACGGCTGCCACGGCCGCGGCGATCTCGTCCTTCGACCGCGGCGCCACTCTCGCGGCCGGCGTCAGCTTCGCCCCGCAGGTCTGGCAGAACGTCCGTGTCGCGGCATTGGCGATCCCGCACGAGGGACAGCGCAGGAGGACCTGCTCGCCGGAAGCGGCACCGGGCTGCGGTCCGCCGACCCCGCCGACAGGGGCCGCGGCAGCCGGGGGCGGCGGGGCGGCCGCGGCGGGGACGGACGAGGCGGCAAACGTCGGGACGGGCGGTTTGGAGGGGCCCGAGACGCCGGCCGCGGGAGCGCCTGCGGGAGCCGGTGAGCCCGACGCCGCGGCAGCAGTGGGAACGGCGCCCTCCCACTCGAGGAACGTCCCGCAGGAGCCGCAGAACTGATCACCGGGGGCGTTTGCGAACCCGCAGCGCGCGCAGAGCAGCGTCTGGTCCTGGGTCATCGCCTCATCCTCGGAACAGGAGCGTCGGCGGCCCGACGCCCGACCCGACGCCGAACCCTGGGGGCGCGACCGAGCGCACCGTGACCAGCATGGGCACTTCGAGCGTGGGGAACTCAGGCCCGCCCACCCATTTGGCCACCAGATTTCGCGGACCCACGACGTCGTGGTGGAACACCAGGACCTGCATCGTGAAGCCGCCAGTGTTGTCCACGGTGACCACCGGCAGCGCCGGTGTGATCCCGACGCTCCACGCGAGCTGGATCTGCGCGCCCGCCGGGAAGCCTGACCCGGCCGCCACCACCACGATCCCCTGCGGCCCGACGCCTGGGTCCAGCAGGATCTTGGCCTGCGAGCCCTGGCCGGTGAGCTTCGCTTTCCGCGGCGAGCCCGTGTAGCTGTCGGGGATCTGCAGCTGCGCGGTCCGAGCACCGGCCTTGGTGGGCACGAACCCGACGCTGACCGTGCACGCGTCGCCTCGGTACAGGCTCAGCCCCTTGCAGCCGTCGGCGAGCACGGAGAAGTCGGCGGCGTTCGTGCCGCCCACGGTCGCCGGCTTCACGGCGAGCGGACCCCAGCCCGCGTTGCTCAGCACCCCCGCGGCCGTCGCCACCGAGGCCACGCCCACCGCTCGGGTCCCGAAGTCGATCGTCGGCGGGGCAAGCCTGGGGACCGGCGGCAGGTCGCGGAGGAAGACGTCGGAGGCCTTGTTGTTGTCGCCCGTGACCAGGTCGCTGCCGCCCGAGGCGAAGGCGACGTACCGCCCGGCCCCGCCCACCTTCGGGCTCCAGTTGATCGAGTTGCTGGGCACGCCCTGCGGCGTCACCGAGATGTAGGCGTTCTGCCCCGCCGTCACGTCCCGGAGCACGACCTCGCTCGACTGGCGGCTCAGGAAGGCCGTGGTAACCAGGGCTCCAATGACGACGTAGGCCACCATGCGCCCGTCGCGCGAGATACTGGGCTGAGCGGACGGCGACGTCACCGGGGACCCGTCGTCGAGCACCGACACGGCCACGGTCAGGCCGGCGCCGAGATCGCGTCGGTAGACCTCCGAGATGCCGGTGCCCTGGCCACCGAGGAAGTTGGCCGCCGACGAGGCGAAGGCGACGAACGTGCCGTCGTCCGAGATCGACGGCTGCCCCGACGGCCCCTGCGGCGCTTGCCCGTCGGGCCCGATGCTGACGAGCTGGGTGGTCCCGGCGTTGACGTCCCGCAGGAACACCTGCGTGCCCTCGCCGTAGGCCTGCCCGGTCAGCGACCGCCCGCCGGTCGAGGCGAACGCGACGAGCGAGCCGTCGCCGGAGATGGACGGCATCGTGCTGTCGCCCACCACTGGTCCTGCGGTTGCCGACACGCTCACCAACACGGTCGCGCCGGTCTGGCGGTCGAAGCGGTAGACGTCCGCGTACTTGCTCTGGTAGCCGGGGATGATCCGCGGCGCCGTGGAAGAGTAGGCGACGTAGCGCCCATCGCCGGACACGGCTGGCTGGTGGCTCGCGTCGTGCGCATCAACGGGCTGCGAGACCCAGGCCGTCGTGCCCGACTTGCGGTCCCAGACGACGACGCTCTGGGGCGAGGCCGGGTCAGAGGTCTGCCGGTACGTGAAGGCGACCACGCTCCCGTCGGCCGAGATGGACGGCTCGTAGGCGTAGCCCGCGTCCCCGGGCACGCCGGCCACGGTCGGGACCGGCAACTGGATCGTGGTGCTGCTAGATCGATCGCGGAGGTAGATGGCGGACGCGGCACGGGTCCCGCCGGTCACGAGATCGCTGGCGGCGGAGGCGAAGGCGACGTACCGGCCGCTCGAGGAGATGGCGGGCATCAGCGACGGGCCGTTTGCGAAGGCGTTTGCCGCGTTGACCGACACGAGGCTCGTCTTGCCGGGCGGCTGCGGCAGCGCGGCGGGTGCGGCCGGAGCGGCGCGAAGGGCTGGGGTTGCCGTGTCGGCCCTCGCGGTCGACGTCTCGACGGGGGCGGGCATCGAACGGTCGGCGGGCGCGACGCCGGCGGCGGGCGCGACGCCGGCGGCGGGCGACGGTGCCGGGGCACCGCCGAGCAGTGCCGCAACCAGGATGGCCGCGGTCGTCGCCCGTGCGCGGCGACGCACGGGGCCGAGCGGCGTCAGGGCCGCTGGTAGCCGGAGTAGAAGACGGCCGGGTCGCATGGGCTGCTCGTGCATGACAGCGACAGGTTGAGCTGCTGGCCGGCGGTGATGACGATCGGCGTGACGAAGTGGAGGTCGTAGTCGCGGAAGTTCTCGAGACGGAGCTGGAGCAGGGGCGTGGTGTTGCGCAGGACCACCAGGGCCCCGGCCGCGCCGTTCGGATTCGAGAACACGAGATCCGTCAGGAACAGCGTCCCTGTGGGCGACACCGTGGTGTGCGTGGCGTCGAGGCGGCCGTCAACCGGGGCGCCGAGACCGGCGATGAACACGCCGGGCGACGCGGTGGGGGGCGGAACGGGCGTCGGGCTGGCGCCCGGTGCGACGGATGGCGCGGCGGTGGGGCTGGGCGAGCTGCCAGCGCCAGGGCCCATCGTGGCCAGGCCTGCGCCGCTGAGGGCGGCGTTGACGTCATTGCGCAGCGACGCCATCGGCGACGCCACGGCGTCGCCAACCGCCGAGTTGATCGCCGGCTTGAGGACGAACATCCACAGCAGGGCCAGCAGGATCAGGGCTCCGATCAGGAGCGCGACCAGCCGCCCGAACCAGGACGGCAGGATGGCCTCCTGGAGGAGCGTGCCGTCGAGCTGGATCGGCCCGCGGCCCTCCGGCGTGACGAACAGCTGGAACGGGCGGGTCTTCGGCTGACCGCGCCAGAACCGGCGGACGGGCCGCACTCGCACCTTGGCGAACGAGGCGCCGCCGGGCTCGACGACCAGGCCGGGCGGGTTGACGTCGAAGCGGAGCAGGCGGTCCGCGTCCGTGCCGCTGACCTCGGCCGAGAGGCGCACGTTGCCCCGGTTGTCCACCGCCACCTCATGCGATGCGCCTCCCGAGCCGCGCGACGTGCGCGGGACGAGCTCCGCGAACGGCTCGACGAACGCACCGACGACGACGGTCCCCTCCTCCACCGCGGACCCGGCAGGATCCTCGCGCGAGCGGGCGCGCAGGCCGAACGGGACGGGCCCGGCCGGCGTTGACGGCGCGCGCGGCGGGCGGAAGTGGATGGCGGCGGCGCCCTCGGCGCCAGGGAACAGGGAGATCGAGGCGGGTTCGGCGACGGCCCACGCGGTCGCGTCGCCCAGCACGTCGAGGGCGAACTCGTCCACGACGCTGCCGTTGTTCCGCAGCTTGACCTCGAGGACGGCCTCCGTCCCGGGCTCAACATCAACCGACGGCGCCTGGAGCGAGACGGTGACTCCCACGGCCGGAGTGTAACTGCGGAAGGTGTGCCCGCAAGGGCGATTCGCACGGCCCGGACGGGCTGCCCGACTGGTCGGCCGCCGCTGCGCGTTGAGCCACCGTTGCGCGCCCGAAAAGGGTGCCCTGCCACGCTGGCGCCCTGCCCTTCCGGCCATCGCGTCCAGGCGGCCGGGACGGCGCATGGGGAGATGCGCGTCGATGGTTGCCGAACCCGTTCCGCTTCAAGGCCCCGTCCCGGTGGTCGTCCGCGCCACCGACCCCCTGTCCCGCGCCGGCATCGTCAGCCAGCTGCGGGGCGGCCACAGCTTCGCCGTCGCGTCCGAGGACGCGCCCCCGCCCGGTGCGATCGCGCTCGTCGTGGCCGACGAGATCGACGCCGCCACGTGTGCCGAGATACGCGCGCTCCGCGCCCGGGGCGTCGGGCGCGTGGTGGTGCTTGCGTCGCGGGTGGACGACAAGGGGCTGCTCGCCGCTGCGGAGGCGGGCATCACGGGCGTGATTCGCCGCTCGGATGCCACGGCCCAGAACCTGGCTTCAGCGCTGCGCTCCGCGGCCGCGGGCGAGGGCACGCTGCCACCGGACCTGCTCGGGCGGCTGCTCAGCCAGGTGGGCCACCTGCAGCGCCAGGTGCTGGCGCCCCGCGGGCTCACGTTTGGAGGGCTCACGGAGCGCGAGATCGCGGTGCTGCGGCTGCTCGCCGATGGCCTCGACACCGCCGAGGTGGGCGCTCGCCTCTACTACAGCGACCGCACGGTGAAGAACATCATCCACGACGTCACCTCGCGTATGGACCTCCGCAACCGGACGCACGCGGTGGCGTATGCCCTGCGCGAGGGCTTGATCTGACGGAGCGGGTAGCTGGCGAACCTTCAGTCGCGGGACCGCGCAGGCTTCGCGAGCAGCGTCGCGCACCTGGCGGCCCGCCTGGTGACGAGGTCCGCGAGTCGCCGGGGTGTGGGTCGCCCGAGGGCCGCGATGACGGGACGCGCGACGGCGTCGGCGAAGGCCGCCGGCACAGCGGCGCAGAGGGTGGCAACGCGCTCGTTGAGCGCGTTCGCGTCGAGCCCGAGGTTCGCCGCCACGATGGGCCACGGGTTGCGGTAGTTGTAGAGCGCGTAGTCGTCGCCGATCTTCATCGCGAGGCGCATCTGGCGCTCGTTCTCGAACGGCAGCGCCGACGTGATGTCGTAGAGCGGCGCGAGCGCGATCTCAGATCGGTTCAGCAGGAGCGAGTAGTTCTTCGCGTGGGCGTCCGTGCCCGCGATGATCCAGTTGAAGACCAGGGCGTCAACGAAGCGGCCGACCTGCGCCTCGGCGCGGGCTGTCGGCAGGACGCGTCGGAGGAGGGCCACGATCTCGACCGGGCCAGGGCCGCGTTCGGCCTGGTACTTCCGGTCGGGCGGCACCCCGAGCGCCTGGCACAGGTCCTCCTGGTGGATACGCCGCAAGCCGCTCGGCCCGTGTCGGCGGTCGTAGCGGGTGACGACGATGGCCGAGACATCCTCGATCGCGAGGATCCGTGACCCGGCGGCCGGCAGACCCGACGCCCGCGCCGCGTCGAGGCACAGGTGCGCCACGAGATCCTGGTCGCGAAGGCCGCGGATCGGCGGCTTGACAATGTGGGTGGTCGGGATGCGACCTGACGGGATGCCCCAGCGGCCGTCCTCGAGGAGGAGCGCGGTCTTGGTCTGGCGGCCGGCAAGGCTGAACTGCCCCGTGAAGCGGCCCGCTGCTCCCCTGCGCGTCTGCCAGGCCGTGTCATCGCGCATCATCTCGCGGATGCGCTCGGCGACGTCGTGCTCCGTCAGCCACTCGACTGATCCCGGGTCGGCGAGCAGTGCGGCGAGGCGGCCCGGGCGCACGAACTGGACGCCGCCGGCGCAGTCCTCCCCGATCGGCGTCGCGAGGAGGGAGAAGGGCTCCGTGTCTCGCACGGGGAACTCGCGTGCCCATCGGCGGACGACGTCGGGGTTGTCAGGCAGCAGGCCCGCGAGCCAGGGCTCGACGGCGGCGTGGGTATGCACCCGGACGTCGAGCGGCATCGACAGCGAGAGCGGCGTCGCCGATGAGCTCCCGGCGTACGCCTCGTCGTATTCGAACCGGAGCCTGCGGCCGTCGCCTCGGCTCAATGTGCCCGCCTCGACACCGTCGATGAGCACGCGCAGGTCGGTCATGACTGTGGGGACCGGTGCTCGTCGATGATCGCGTCGAGGAGGCCCGCATCCTCGTCGGCGGCGACGGGCTGCCGCTCGCCGGCGAACGCGAGATCGATACGGAGCATGTCGAGCAGACGGAGCACCGTCTCGAGGTGCGCTCCCCCGTTCCCCGCCTCGAAGTCCCGCAACCAGCGGCGCGACACGCCCAGCTGCTTAGCCACCTGCGCCTGGCTCAGCCCGAGCGACTGGCGGCGTCCGCGGGCGGCGGACGCGATCTGGTGGATGGTGAGGCCGGCCATGTCAGGCTCCCTGGGCTGCGACATTCCTGTCGCATGACGAGGATGCACCCTTTACGTTACATCATATAGATGGACCATACAAGTGTCAACAGAACTGACCCTTGACGTGTCAACGGCCAGCCTGACCCTTGACGCGAGACAGTGGTCAGGTTGCACCACGGGTCGGACGAGGCGGCCGGAGCGAGCCCGCCGTCGCGTAACGGCCACGCTGGCGTGGCCCTAACCTCTCGAGAGCAGCGCCTTCGAGATCTCGCCCGGCCACGGGGAGGAACGCGCCAGGAAGCGTTCGTCGCCCCAGTCGTGGGTCAATCCTCACCGCTCCCCGGCGACCTCGAACCGCTCCACCCAACGGACGCCAGGGAGCGCCCGCATCGTCGTGTCTGGGCCGCCAGGGAGATCATCCGCGCCGGGGGCTCTGTAGCTGTGGGGCGGTTGCGGGCGCAACCACGGCTGGCACGAGGGATCAACGCATCCGATGGTCCTGGCACGCATCGCGCAAGGAAACGCGTCGCAACAGCAGGCGAGGGCCCTGACGATCCTATCCACCCCCGAGACCCGCGAAGTGCTTGCGGATCAGCGCGGCTGCGTCTCCCCGGACACGGTGCTCTGACTTCCCCGCAGGCCACGTCCAGAGCCCGTCTCCCTCCCAACGCGGGACCACGTGGAAGTGGACGTGAAACACGGACTGGTCGGAGTTCGGGCCTGAGGCGCTGAGGACGTTGACCCCCGATGCGCCGAGCGCGGAGCGGAGCGCGTCCGAGACCCGCCGCACCCCGAGGATCAGGGCGTGGAGGTCCGGCTCGGTCGCGTCGAACAGGTCGGTCACATGCCGCTTGGAGACGACGAGCACATGGCCCTCGGCGAGCCGACCCTCAGGGAGCGGGAGGAAGCCGAGCACGGACTCGCCTTCGTACACGACCGTCGCGCCAGCCGTGCCGCCGATGATGTCGCAGAAGATGCAGGAGGCCATGAGCCGAGTTTCGTGCGACCACCACCCGGGCGCAAGAGGCACGGCTACAACTGGTATTGGCACCGACCGGCACACATCCCGTCATGCCACGCAGCCGACAGCGCTCGTCGGTGCTGGCATGCATCCCGCTCCGCGTCGTGACTCCGCAGGTCAGCGGCAATCGCAGGCCGCTTGTTGCCTCCGCCGCGAAGCAGCCCGAGACGCCCGCGGCAGGGATACACCTGCGGCATCGAGCCGGCCGTCATCTCGTGGTCCGAGCTGAAGAGCGAGCTCGTAGAACCCCGGGTCCAGTTCTCCTCGAGGTCGAGGTCGTCAGGGCAACCCATTGTTGCCCATCCGATCGGTCGCTCGGGGGTGGTGCGCCGTGGTGCCAATCCACCAGGAGCAGGGAGCACGTCCTGCCGGTGTCATCCCTGCATCAGTCCGACCGCAGATCCGATCTGACGATCAGGGGAGCGAGAAGGCAAGAGGCGGAGCCTCACTCGTCGTGCTCCTCGTCCTCGTCCTCCTTGGCCCGCTCGCGGCTGACCGCCAGAGCCTGGACAGCCTCGTCGTCCTCCTTCCGGCTCACGTCCGCCGTCGGCGTCGCCGGGATCGCGGTCGGAGCGGTCATCGCGGCAGCCGCCGCGCGGTCGGCCGACTGCTCGTAGGAATCGTGCGGGTCCGACACGCGGACGCCGTCGCCGGTCGCCGTTCCGTGCACGGGGCCCGAGCGCTGCTGGACGACGTGGACCAGCTCGTGGGCGAGCGTCTGGCGGCCGTCCGAGGAATCAGGGTTCCAGCGGTCCGAGCGGAACACGACGTCGCTGCCCACCGTGTAGGCGTGGGCGTTGACCGCCTCGGCGGAGCGGCTGGCCTGCGAATCGGTGTGCAGCCGCACGTCGCTGAAGTCCGCGCCCAGGCGAGTCTCCATGTCGCTCCGGAGGTCGGGCGCGAGGGGCTGCCCGCCGCCCTTGCCCACGACGTCGAGGACGGGCGAGCGGTCCGGTGGGGCCTCCTCCTCGCCCGCGACGAGCCGGCGGACGCTGGCGTTGCCGGCCAGGCGCTGGAGCTCGAGCATCGTCGAGGGGGTGGCGGACGACGGGTCGGCCACCGCGCGGGCGACCAGCGCCGGCGAGACCGTCGCGTTCGTCGAGGCCGTTGTGGCGGCCGTGTCCCGTGCCGGGGCGGACCGGGCGACGGTGGCCTCGAGCTCGTCACGAACGTCCATGCGCTCCTCCTCCGCCGGCGCCGTCGGCGACCGGCCGGACACCCACTGCGAGCGATCGCAGCGTGCGCCGCGCGTGCCGGGCGCGCAAGGTCCGGGCGCGCAAGGCGTGGACGGCGCCGCTGCCCGATCGGGCAGAAACGGCTGGCCGCCGTGCGCCCGTCAAGGCTTCGGCCGGGCCCTGAACCCCCACTACGCCGACCCCGACTCCGCAAGAGCCTCGAACCAGGCGCCGAACTCGGCGGGGACCGTGAGGCGGCCGAGCTTGTCGTACTCGCGCTCGGTGGCGCGGACAAGGTCGCCCATGGTGACCTCCCGATCCTCGGCGGCGGCGAGGAAGGCGCCGGTGACGCAGATGTTGCGGATCGACCCGCCGCTGATGCGGAACGAGACGGCGAGGAAGTCGATGTCCACGTCGGCCGCGACCGGCAAGCCCGGGCGCAGGTGCAGCCGCCACAACCGACGCCGCTCGTCCTCGTCGGGAAGCGGGAAGTCCACGATCACGTCGAGGCGGCGGAGGAACGCCTCGTCAAGGTTGGCGCGCAGGTTGGTCGTCAGCACGGCCAGCCCGTCGAAGCGCTCCATCCGCTGGAGCAGGTAGGCGATCTCGACGTTGGCGTACCGGTCGCGGGCGTCCTTGACCTCGGAGCGCTTGCCGAAGATCGCGTCGGCCTCGTCGAACAGGAGCACGCCGTTCACGCGGTCGGCCTCCGCGAAGATGCGGTCGAGGTTCTTCTCGGTCTCGCCGATGTACTTGTCCACGACGGTCGAGAGGTCGATGAGGTAGAGGTCGAGCCCGAGGCCCGCGGCGAGCACCTCCGCGGAGAGCGTCTTGCCGGTGCCCGAGTCGCCGGCGAACAGCGCCGTCAGCCCGGCGCCGCGGTTCGGGCCGGCGCCCATCCCCCACCCTCGGAGCACGCGCTCACGGTTCCGCGCCCGATTGAGCAGGTCCGTCAGCTGTCCGCGCGCGCGCGGCGGCAGGACGAGGTCGTCCCAGGTTGCCGCCGGGGCGATGCGGCGGGCGAGGCGGTCGAGGCCGGCGGCGTTCTGGGCGCGGGCGCCGGCCTGGACGTGCTCGGCCGCTATCGGGCGACCCTCGGCGGTGGCCGCCAGGCCCGCGGCCCGCGCAGCGCGCTGGATTTGGACGGGTGTCAGGCGGAAGGCGCGGGCGGCGTCGCCGGCCGCGCCCGTCGAGCCGTCTTGGTCCTTCGCGATCCCGGCCGCGTCGAGGGACAGCGCCCAGAACCGCGCCCGGTCGTCCTCGGGCGTGGGGGCGGCCTCGAGCAGGACCGGCACCTCGCGGCCCCAGGCGGGATCCCAGGCGCGGATGCCGTGGAGCGCCACTGGGGTGCGCGCCTCCGCCAGTCGCCGCAGCGCCGCGCGAGCGGTCTCGGCCAGGCCGTCCACAGGCCCCGCGACCAGCCCCGCCCCGAGGAGCGCCGCCTCGCGGATCACGGCGCCCACCAGGGCCGCCGCGTCCTCGCCGGGCTCGAGGCGCGTGAGGTCCACGTTGAGCACCGCATCCCCGTCCGCGCCGAGCCCCGCGGCAGCCATGCCGATCCCGGCCCCGAACGTCGCCTCTCGGACGTACCACAGGCGCGCGCCGGCGGCGCGGGTCCGCGCGATCGCCCCGCCGTCGGCGGCGCCGGGCGGGAGCGGCTCGAGGAGACGGGTCACCTCGGCGTCGGGGCGGTCGTCACCCAGCAGGAACGCCGTCACACGATCCGGGACGCGGAGGGCGCGCGTGAGGTACGGGCGGTCGCGATCGTCCACCAGGAGCAGCCCGGCCTCCAGCAGGACCGCGCCCGACCGCAGCGCCGCGCGCAGCTCCGCCTCGGGCGACGGGCCGGCCAGCAGCTCGATCGCGAGGCCGATCCCCGGCCGACGGCGCGTCACGTCGTCCTGGAGGTAGGCGTAGAGGCGCTCGAAGCGGGCGTCAACGTCGGGCGCGAGAGCCATGAGGAGCAGGTCCACCTCGGCGGGCGCCAGGCCGAAGCGGCGGGCGAGGGCGCGGAGCCGGATCGTCGTGCCCCAGGCCTCGGCCGCATCCGCTGCCGCGTCGATCGACGCCAACGTCCCGGCAATCTCGGCCTGATCGGGCCGCGCCAGGCGGCCGCTGCCCGCGAGCAGGGCGTCCACGTCGGCGTCGGAGAGGTAGAGCCCACGGAAGCGGTCGTCGGGGTCGTGGTCGTCCGCGCGGCGCCGGTCCACGGCATGGCGGACCCGTCGCTCAAGGAGGGCGAGCCGGCCGAGGAGGTGGGCTCGGGACGGGTCGGGCGGTGGAGCGTTCGCCGGCGGCTCGGGCACCGGAGCGGGTGCCCCGCGCCCGCTCGGCGAGGTCACGGCCGTGAGATGCCGCGGATGCGCATCACGCGGCCGCCGGTGGCAGTGGGCGCCTCGCCGGCCTCACCCTTCGTGCCCGGTCCACCCTCCGCGCCCGATCCCGCCTTGCCGGGTCCCGCGGCCTGCGCCGCCCGCTGACGCACGGCGCGCACGGTCTCCTCCTGGGCCGCGGGCTCGGACGGGCCGAGTGGGCCGCCGGGGCCGCGCGCGCCAGCCCGCCGTGCCGGGCCACGCCCGCCGACGCGCTCCTCAACGCCGCCCGACGCCAGCCCCAGCGACAGCGGCTCCAGCACCGGCTTCGCGGCCGGCCACGTGTACGCGGCATCGAGCGGCGCGATCGCGACCAGGTCGAGTGACGGCTTGAGCTCGCCGCCCATCGCGGACCACACGTCCGCGATCGATCGGTCCTGCCCCATTGGGCCGGCGACCTGGAGGATCACTGGGTACGCGGAGGACGCGAGCGAGCTCCCGAGCAGGTCCACAGGGATGGTCTCGTTGCGGACGAAAGCCGCGAGGCACGCGGAGAGCAGGCGGTGCTCGTCCTCGGGCCGCTGGGTCCACGCCGTCACGAGATACGAGAGCTTGTACCGGCGCGGCGGGACGCGGTGGGCGCCGGCGATGCCGGTGGCCGGGTCGCGGACCGGCTCGGACATCACCTGGCGGCGCGACATGTCCTCGCGGATGTCGTAGAGGTAGATGTCGAGCGTGGGGGCGTTCCGCCGGGCCACCCAGTCCCGGGTGGGCGCATCGAACAGCACGTCGACCCGCGAGCCGTTCAACGCCTCGCGACGGACGAGGGCCTCGAGTGCCTGGTCCACCTCGGAGATCATCGCCGCTCAGTGTCCGACCCCGCGCGGCACCGATCGCCCAGCCGCGGGGCAACCGTTGGGGCGGCACCCGTTGCCCGATCGGGCGAACCGGAGCGCCCCGACGCCCGACCGGGCGCCCATTGCCCGCGGGCCCGGCGGGTGGGAGCCTCAGCGAGTCCGCTCATGCCACGGAAGGGACAACACATGCCGACCTACCTGTCGCCCGGTGTCTATGTCGAGGAGGTCCAGTCCGGCTCCCGGCCGATCGAGGGCGTCGGGACGGCCGTCGCTGCGTTCGTGGGCCTCGCTGCCAAGGGACCGTTCAACGAGCCGCGCCTCCTGACGAACTGGGGCCAGTTCACCTCCATGTTCGGCGAGTTCGTCGAGTCGTCGTACCTCGCCCATGCCGTCTACGGCTACTTCCTCAACGGCGGGGGTGCCGCGTACGTCGTCCGCGTGGGTGCCGACGGCGCCTCGCCCGTCGCCTCAGCCGAGCTCCCCGGCGCCGCCGACGGCGGCAAGCCCGCCTTCCGGGTCCTCGCGCTCGAGGCCGGTGCCAGCGGCAACGACATCTCGGTCGAGGTGTCGCCCCCCACCGAGCCCGCCGAGGGCGCGTTCAAGCTAACCGTCAAGCAGGGCGGCCGCGTCGTCGAGACCTACGACAACGTCACGACCGGCAAGGGCAAGCAGAACGTCGCGACCCAGGTCAAGACCCAGTCGAAGGTGATCGCCATCGAGGAGGTCGGCGCACTGGCCGCCCCCGCGACCACGAGCGTCAGCCTGACCGGCGGCACCGCATCGATGCCCGCTCGCGTGACGCCGGACGACTACGTCGGCAGCTCCGCCGACCGCACCGGCTTCGCCGGCCTCGAGGCCGTGGACGAGATCACGATGCTCGCCGTGCCGGACCTGATGGCCGTGTACGAGAAGGGCATCATCGACGCCGAGGGCCTCAAGGCCGTCCAGCTCGCGATGATCGCGCACTGCGAGCTGATGGGCGACCGCGTCGCCATCCTCGACGCACCGCCAGGGCTCAACGCCCAGCAGGTCAAGGAGTGGCGCGTCGACAAGGCGGGCTACGACAGCAAGTACGCCTCGCTGTACTGGCCCTGGATCAAGGTGTTCGACCCGCTCTCGGGCCAGGCGAAGTTCGTCCCGCCCAGCGGCCACATGGCCGGCATCTGGGCCCGCAGCGATGACGAGCGCGGCGTGCACAAGGCGCCGGCCAACGAGGTCGTCCGCGGCGCCATCGCCCTCGAGATCCAGGTCACCAAGGGTGAGCACGACCAGCTCAACCCCCAGGGCATCAACGTGATCCGCGCGTTCCCGGGCCGGGGCATCCGCGTGTGGGGCGCCCGCACGCTCTCGTCCGACGCCTCGTGGCGGTACCTCAACGTCCGCCGCCTGTTCAACTACGTGGAGGAGTCGATCCTCGAGGGCACCCAGTGGGTGGTCTTCGAGCCCAACGACATGGCACTCTGGGAGCGCGTCAAGCGAACCGTCACCTCGTTCCTGACCCTGACCTGGCGGCAGGGCGCGCTGTTCGGCGCCACCCCGCAGGAGGCGTTCTACGTCAAGTGCGACGCCGAGACCAACCCGCCCGACGTGATCGACGCCGGCCAGCTCGTGGTCGAGATCGGCATCGCGCCGGTGAAGCCTGCCGAGTTCGTCATCTTCCGCATCGCCCAGTTCTCGGGCGGCGCTGGCGTCAGCGAATAGTCGCGAAAGGAGCCGGCTGAATGCCTCTCGGACTGCCGAGCCTGCCCAACGACGCGCTGGCGTCGTACCACTTCTCAGTCGAGATCGACCACACCGAGATCGCCCAGTTCTCCGAGCTGTCGGGGATCACGAGCGAGATCGACGTCATCGACCTCAAGGAGAACACCCCCCTCGGCAAATCGGTCATCAAGAAGCTGCCCGGGGCCCGCAAGCCACCGACGATCACCCTCAAGCGCGCGAAGAACGCGTCGATGGACCTCTGGAACTGGCACTACGCCATGCACCAGGGGAACGTCGCGGAGGCCCGCCGCAACGGCTCGGTCGTGCTGTACGACTACACGCTCGGCGAGGTTGCCCGGTACAACTTCTTCAACGGCTGGGTGTCGAAGATCACGATGGGCTCCGCCAAGGCTGGCGCGAACGAGGTCCTGACCGAGGAGGTCAGCATCGTGTGCGAAGAGCTCATCCGGGTGAAGTGACGTGACTCTCGCGGCTGCCGCCGACCCGGGCGTGCGCCCGGGTCGGCCCGACGGGGCGCTCCGCACCGAGTACCCCTTCGTGCTCCCGCGCGGCTACGTGGACGACGCGGGTGTCCTCCACCGGGACGGGGTCATGCGCCTGGCCACGGCCAGGGACGAGATCCTGCCCCAGCGCGATCCCCGGGTCCGCGAGAACGAGGCGTACCTCACGGTGCTCCTGCTGTCGCGGGTCGTGACCCGGATCGGGTCCGTGTCGCCCGTGACCACCGGCACCATCGAGGGACTGTTCGCCTCGGACCTCGCGTTCCTCCAGGACCTGTACCGCCGGGTCAACGCCGAGGGGAGCAGCCGGGCCGAGGTCGCCTGCCCGTCCTGCGGGCACGCGTTCGCGGTGGACCTCGCGGGTGACGCGCTGGGGGGGTTGTGACGTACGCGACCGACCGCCTCTTCGAGGAGATCGCGTACGTGGCATGGCACTTCCACTGGTCGTTCGAGGAGATCCTCGACCTGGAGCACCCGGTCCGCCGCCGGTTCGTCGAGGAGATCGACCACCTGAACCAACGCTCCCAGGAGGGCTGAGCGCGCATGGATCTCGGGGCGCTGGTGCGACGGCTCGTCGCCGGCCCGTCGGGGGCCGGCGACGCGGCGGCATCCGGGAGTTCTTCCGAGGCGGCATCCGGCAGTTCCGGCAAGGCGCGCGCGGCTGGGCCTTCAATCGATCCGCCCGCCCGGCCGGCGTGGCGCTACGCACGGCCGATCCAGCGCGTGGTGGGGTCCGCGCCGCTCGTGGCGCCCAGCGCGCCCTTCTCGGCCCAGCTCGCGACGGCGCGCCCGGCGCCGCTCGCCCTCGCTCCGCTCGGCCACGACCGCGGGCTCGAGGCGCCTGCCGGTCTGGTGGCGGGGATCGCGGCGCCGGTCCGGCGCTCGCCCGCATCGCCGATGCCCGCCAGCGTCCGGACGGCGCATGACGCCCGACCCGCGACCCGCGCGGCCGTGCAGCGGAGCTCGGACGGAAGCGCCTCGCCGGACGACGGGGTGAGCGGTGACGTCGCCCCCGCCGACGCGGTCCCCGCACAGAGCGGCGTGGCGCTCGAGGAGGCGCCGCCTCGCGGCGCGGCGAGCGCGGGCGTCGCACCCGTGGCGGCGCCGTCGCCGCTCGTCACTGCGCCCAGCCCGGTGGCGGGCCTGGTGGGGCTCATCGGGCGCGCCGCCGTCGCATCCGTGAGCCGTTCGTCGCCGATGGCTGCCAGCGCAGTGGCCGGTTCTGACGCGCCCTCCGTCGGCCGGTCGGTCGCCGGTGATCCGGCCCGAGCGAGCACGGCCAGCACGCCGACCGTCGCCCAGGCAGCCCGGGCGCCTTCGGTCCCGTCAACGTCCGTGACCGATCGGCCGGTCCGACGGATCCGGCTTGGCGCGCCGCTCACGCCCACCGTGTCGCGAATGGCGATCCAGGGCTCCTCGGCGGCCGCGTCGTCGTCGCTCGCATCGTCTGCCACCCTGCCGCCTGCCCCGGGGCCGCTGGCCGCGCCAGGCCCGTCCGCGCCAGGCCCGTCCGCGCCAAGCGGCGTGTCCGCACCCGCAGCCGAGACGCTCGCCACCGCTGCCCTCGCGACGTCAGGGACGAGCGCGCCCGCCGACCCGATGCAGCCGGCTGCATCGCCTGGGGGAATGGCGTCATCGAACCCCTCCCCTGCCCCGGCGCGGCTCCAGCGCTCTGCCACACGCGCTCCGGCGCGCAGCCCCCTCGTCGGCGGCCTGCGTCCGGTGCTCACCCCCGCGAGCTCGGCGATCTCCGTGTTGCGACGGGCCGTGCCCGAAGCCGAGATCGAGGGCGACGCCGTCGGCGCCGGGTCATCGGCCGAGGCCCTCGCCGCGGTGGGCCGTCCCGACTGGGCCGCGGCCGGCGCAGGCTGGGCGCCAAGCCAGCCCAGCGCGATGACCGCGGGTGCCGGCTCGCTCGGCGGCCCCGGCTCGCCGTTCGCGATCGAGCCCGGGCAGGGCGGGATCTCGCCAGCGCGGCTCACCTGGACCAACCCACTGGCCGACGACCCCTCGGCACCGAGCGCAGGGGCGGGTCCCGACCCGATGGCCGCGCGGCTCGCGGCAGGCGCGGCGCTGCCGTCGATGCCCTGGGCCGCCGCCTCGACGTCGGCGACATCGGCCCCGGCCCCGGCCGCCACCCCGGCTTCGGCTCCGGCTTCGGCGTCATCGTCGCCCACCGTCTCGCGGTCCAGCGCGTCGCGCCCCGCCGCGCCCCGAGGCGGCCTCCGGGTCGGACCGGCCATGACCGGGGCCGATGTCGCCGGCGCTGCAGGCCGCCCAGCCAGCCTGTCGTCCGTGCGGCCGTCCTTCCCCTCGCGAGCCTCGGCAAGCCCAGCCGTGGGCGCTTGGGACCCCGAGCCCGTCGTCGCGCGCGCCGTCACCATCGACGAGGTCGAGGTCGCGCCCGGCCCGTCGACGGCCAGCGGCGAATCGGGCCCGGCGGCTGGCGCCAGCGCCCCGGCAGGGGGCGGAGGCGGGGGCGCGGCCCAGACCGCAGCGGCCGGCGCGGCAGGGGCAGCGGGCTCGGAAGCGGCCCGCGACCAGGAGACCCAGGCCTGGGCCGACCGCCTCTACGACCGCATCGCGCTGCGCCTCCGTCGCGACCTCCTCGTCGAGCGCGAGCGGTCGGGCGCGCTCGTGGACCGGGGGTTCTAGCCGTGGCCGCCCCGCGCGCTGAGCTCGCCGAGCAGGAGCCGCTCCGATGACCGACATCGCGCTCGGGCTCCACTTCAAGGTCGTCATCGACGGGCAGACCAGCCTCGGCGTCTGGACCAAGTGCGAGGGCCTCTCGGTCGAGTACGAGGTCTACGAGTACAAGGAGGGCGGGGTCAACTCGCACGTCCACCGGCTGCCGGGCCGGGGCAAGTTCCAGAACCTCAAGCTGAGCCGGCCGGTGACCAAGGAGACGACCGCGGTCGCCGCGTGGCTAGCGCAGGTCAAGCCCGGCATGCGCACCACCACCATGCGCGTCTCGGTCCTCGACGAGGCCGGCACCGAGATCGCCGCCTGGTCGTTCGGCTCGGTGTACCCGGTTCGGTGGACCGGCCCCACGCTCGACATCGCGCAGAACAGCGTGGCGACCGAGGCCCTCGAGCTCGCCCACGGCGGCTTCCTCGCGGGGGGCCTGTGATGCCCATCGACGACCAGTACGTCCAGGGCGTCCTGCGCGTCGTCGAGGGCACCGTCTCGGGCCCCTCGGAGTTGGCGTTCCACTTCAACCCGGGCGAGTACGCCATCTCCAAGAGCGCCTCCTGGAGCCGCCCGCAGGTCCGGGGCGGCAAGGACACCGGGCGGCCCGAGTTCCAGGGCGCCAACCCGCAGACGCTCCAGTTCGAGACGCTGTTCGACGAGATGTCCGCGAGCGGCGCGTCGGTGGCCGCGGCCGTCAACACGCTGATCGAGTGGGTCAAGCCCACCGACGATTCGATCCAGCGCCAGCGGCCGCAGCCGCCCATCGTCGTGTTCGAGTGGGGCGACAACCCGGCCATCACCTCCTTCCGGGGCTACCTCAAGCAGGTCTCCGCACGCTACCTGCTGTTCGACGGCACCGGCAAGCCGCTCCGCGCCACCGCGAACATCCAGCTCGAGGAGGTGCCGGTCGAGCAGGCACGCCAGAACCCCACCTCGGGCGCCATCCACGGCCGCCGGACCCACACCATCGCCGAGGGCGAGACGCTGGCCACAGTCGCGTGGCGCGAGTACGAGAACGCTGCCCTGTGGCGCGGGCTGGCCGACTTCAACGGCATCGACGACCCGCTCCGCGTCGCCCCCGGGACGGTCCTGCTCGTCCCCACCTACGGCGAAGCGAAGCGGCGGTCCTGACGCGATGCCGGAGTACACGCTCCAGGTCCAGCTCGAGGTGGACGGGTCGCCGCTCGACAGCGCGCTCCTGCCGCTCGTCGAGCAGGTGGTCGTGGACGACTACCTCCACCAGCCGGACATGGTGACCGTCACCTTCCTCGACATCGACCGGAGCGCCGTGAGCGATGCGCGGATCAAGATCGGGTCCAAGCTCAAGGTGTCCGCGACGGCGGTGGGCGGCCAGTCCCCGGCACCCCTGGTGGAGGCCGAGGTGACGGCCATCGAGGCGGACTACACCCCCTCGGGGTCGCTCGCCATCGTGCGCGGCTACGACCCGCTCCACCGGTTCCAGCGGGGCCGCCAGACCCAGACGTATCAGCAGATGAAGGACTCCGAGATCGCCTCGCAGATCGCCCAGCGCGTCGGCGTCGCGGTGGGCGAGATCACCGAGAGCGAGCACGTCGAGGACTACGTCGCGCAGACCAACGAGACCGACTGGGCGTTCCTGCAGCGGCGTGCGCGCGAGATCGGCTACCAGGTGGAGGTGGACGAGGGAAAGCTCTCGTACACCCCGGCGCCCCAGGCCTCCGACGCTCCGGCGGAGGGCGACCTCCAGTCCACCAACCCGCTCCAGCTGGTCCTGGGCCAGGACCTCCTCGAGTTCCACCCGCGCCTGTCCTCCGCGGAGCAGGTGGGCGACGTCACCGTCCGCGGCTGGGACATGGCGAACAAGCAGGCGGTCGTGGGGCGGGCCCAGGCAGCCGCGGGCTCGGCGTCCCTCCAGGAGAGCCCAGCCAGCCTCGCCCGGGTCTTCGGCAACCCCACGTTCACGAGCGTGGACCGGCCGCTCGTGGACCAGACGAGCGTGGATGCCACCGCGAAGGCGATCGCCAACCGAATCGGCTCCGCCTTCGCCGAGGCGGTGGGGACCGCCAGAGGCAACCCGGCGCTGAAGGCCGGGGCGGCCGTGAGCATCGCCGGCGTGGCGGCCGAGTTCGCGGGCCGGTACGTGATCGGCAGCGCCCAGCACCTGTTCCACCGGGACGGCTACCGGACCAGGTTCACGGTCTCCGGACAGCTGGACCGCTCGATGCTGGGCCTCGCCACCGCCGGGCTCTCCCTCCGCCCGGACGAGTCGCCGGTGCACGGCGTCGCGATGGCGCTCGTGACCAACAACGACGACCCCGACCAGCTGGGCCGGGTCAAGATCAAGCTCCCCTGGCTCGCCGACGGCTACGAGTCCGACTGGACGCGGGTGGCGTCGCTGGGCGCCGGGCCAGATTCGGGGGCCGTCTGGCTGCCGCAGGTCAACGACGAGGTGCTCGTCGCCTTCGACCATGGAGACATGCGCCGGCCGTACGTGATCGGCAGCCTGTGGAACGGCCAGGACAAGCCGCCGCTGGGCAACGGCCTGTTCGACAACGGGTCGGTGAAGCGGCGCGGCTTCGTCTCCCGCAAGGGCCACAAGATCGTGCTGTTCGACGACGACGGGGACTCCGGGATCGCCCTGATCAGCGCCGGCGGCGGCTACAAGCTCGCGCTCAACGAATCCGACACCAAGATCCACCTCAAGTCGGACGGCACCATCGAGATCGAGTCCACGCAGGACGTGACGATCAAGTCGTCGGCGGGCATCTCCATCGAGGCCGACGGCCAGCTCAAGCTCAAGGGCTCGGGCGGCGTGAAGATCGACGGGAGCTCGGGCGTGGACATCGACGGCGCCACGATCACGCTCAACTGATGGGAGGCCGACGGTGAGCCAGGCATTCATCGGGCGCGGCTGGGCCTTCCCGGTCGAGACGGACGCGACGGGCGGGATCCGCCTGGTGGGCGACGAGGCGGAGATCGAGCAGAGCATCCGGCTGATCCTGTCCACGGCGCCCGGCGAGCGGCCGATGCGCCCCGAGTTCGGCTGCGCCATCCACGACTACGTCTTCGACCCCGCCGACGCCCGAACCGCGCTGCGGCTGGCCTCGGCGGTGCGCGACGCGCTGCGGCGCTGGGAGCCCCGCGTGGACGTCCTCGACGTGGCGGTGGACCGCCACCCGACGGAGCCGGACGCCCTCCTGCTCGACATCCGCTACACGACCTCGGACCGCAACAACCCCCGCAATCTCGTCTTCCCGTTCTACGTCATCCCCGGCGAGGGCTGATCCCCCGCCCTGCCACGCAGGAGCGACACGACGATGGCGCTGCCCCTCCCGAACCTCGACGACCGGCGCTTCCAGGACCTCGTTGACGACGCCAAGCGCCAGGTCGCGCGCCGCTCGCCGTCGTGGACCGACCACAACGTATCCGACCCCGGTGTCACGCTGATCGAGCTGTTCGCGTTCATGACCGACCAGGTCGTGTACCGGCTCAACCGCGTGCCGGACCGCCAGTACGTGGCGTTCCTCGAGCTCCTCGGCGTGAAGCTGTTCCCGCCGACGGCCGCCCGAACGACCGTGACGTTCTGGCTCACCGCGCCCCAGCCCGCCACGGTGAAGATCCCGATCTCGACGCAGGTCGCCACAGTCCGCACGGAGAGCGAGGCCGCCACTGTCTTCGAGACCCTCGCGGACCTGCCCATCGTCTCGTGCAGCCTCTCCAAGCTGCGCTCGCAGATCGACGGCCGAACGTTCCGCGACCATGACGAGACCCTCGCCATCGGCCAGCGCTTCACCTGCTTCGACGAGGTCCCGGCGGCGGGCAACGCCCTGTACATCGGGCTGTCGGACGCGGTCCCGTCCTGCGCGGTCACGCTCCGCTTCGAGTGCTCCATCGAGGGCGTGGGCGTGGACCCCCTGCGGCCGCCGCTCGCCTGGGAGGCCTGGGACGGCGACGAGTGGGTCGACTGCGAGGTGGACCACGACGACACAGGCGGCCTCAACCGCAACGGCGACGTGGTGCTCCACGTCCCGTCGTCGCACGCGGCCTCGATCATCGACCGGCAGCGGGCGGGCTGGATCCGCGCCCGCGTCACCGAGCCCGAGGACGGCGTGCCGCGGTACAGCTCCTCGCCATCTATCGGCAAGCTTGCGGCGTTCACCTGCGGCGGGACCGTCGACGTGGCGAACGCCGAGCGCGTGGACACCGACGACCTGGGTGTGTCGGAGGGCGTGCCCGGCCAGCGGCTGGCGCTCCGGCGCCGGCCCGTCGTCCCGGGCGCGGCGCCGCTCGTGCTCGAGGTGGCACCGGACGGCGAGGACTGGGTCGAGTGGCAGGCGACGGAGGACTTCGCCGGTTCCGGCCCGGACGACCTGCACTTCGTGCTCGATCCGGTGTCCGGCGTGGTTGAGCTTGGACCGGCCGTCCGCCTCGCCGACGGCACGCTCGAGCGGCATGGCGCCGTCCCGCCCAAGGGCGCGCGGCTGCGGATCCGCGGCTACCACACTGGCGGTGGCGAGCGGGGCAACGTGGCGCCGCGCGCGATCTCGGTGCTGCGCTCGTCCATCCCGTACGTCGGGCGCGTGGAGAACCGTCGGCCGGCGGTGGGCGGCGTGGACGGCGAAACGCTGGAGAACGCGAAGGTGCGCGGGCCGCTCCTCCTGCGGACGCGGGGCCGCGCGGTAACCGCCGAGGACTTCGAGCACATCGCCCGGAGCGCGGCGCCCGAGGTGGCCCGGGTTCGGGCCGTGGCGGCTGTGGAGCCGGCCGACGCGGGCTCGGTGCGCGTGCTCATCGTCCCGACCGTCGCCCGGGCCGCCGACGCGCGCCTGCGCTTCGAGCAGCTGGTCCCGCCCGAGGCCGCCCTCCAGCGGATCACGGACCGCCTCGAGGAGACGCGCGTCATCGGGACGCGGGTCGTGGTCGAGCCGCCCGTGTACCGCGGCGTGACGGTGGTCGCGAAGCTTCGCGCCCGAGCCCGGACCAACCCCGCCCGCCTCCAGACGGCCGCGCTCGACGCGCTCTACGCGTACCTCGACCCGATCACGGGCGGCCCGGACGGGGACGGCTGGCCGTTCGGTCGGCCGGTCACGGCGGGCGAGCTGACGGCGGTCCTCCAGGGCCTCCGCGGCACCGAGCTCGTTGATGATCTCCGGATCTTCGGCGCCGACCCGGTCACCGGGCAGCGCGGCGGCCAGACGAACCGCCTGGAGCTGGAGCCAACCGCCCTCGTGTTCAGCTACGAGCACCAGGTGCTCGTGGAGGCCGGCTGATGCGCGGCACGATCGAGGGCCTGCGGAGCCCGCACCCGCTGGCACAGGGCCTGCCTGCCATCTACCAAGAGGAGGACCCGTTCACGATCCGTCTGACCGAGGCGTTCGACGACGTCCTCGCCCCGGTCTTCTCGACGCTCGACAACCTGCCCGCCTACTTCGACCCGTCGCTCACGCCGCCCGACTTCCTTGGCTGGCTCGCGAGCTGGGTGGCGCTGGAGCTGGACGAGACATGGGATCTGGCTCGTCGGCGGCAGGCGGTGAAGTCGGGCGTGGACCTGCTTCGCCGGCGAGGCACGGCCGTTGGCCTTGCCGACGAGCTGCGGCTCGCGACCGGGGCGGAGATCGAGGTCCTCGAGAACGGCGGGACCGCGTGGTCGCTCGACCCCGGCAGCCCCATGGTCGGCACGCCCGACCCCGCGCTGCTGGTCCGGATCGTGACGCCAGACGCGGGAGCCGTGGACCTTGACCGGGTGGAGCGGATCATCGGCGCGGGCAAGCCCGCGCACGTGCCGCACAAGGTGGAGGTCGTGGTCCAGGCGCCGGCGAAGAAGTCGCGGGTCAAGGTGGTCGATGCGGCGGCTGGCGATGCGACGGGCGACAAGCCGCCCGATCCGGAGCCTGCAGCCTGACATTTCGGCAGTGAGCTGGACAACGTCCTGCCGTGGCGGCAGCCGCGACGGACCGGACGCGTCTATGCTCCGAGCAACAGCGGAGGAACGGCACCGGTGATCGTCTGCGGCAACTGCGGCGCGAAGAACGCCGAGGGCGACGCGTTCTGCGGGACCTGCGGCCAGTTCCTCGAGTGGGTGGGACAGCGTCTCGATACCCCCGCCGATGCCGGAACCGCGCCCGCAGGCCCCACGAGCGAGCCCGCCCTCGACCACGAGGCCGCCCGTCAGGCCGCCGAGGCAGAGGCAGCGCGGCAGGCGCGGGCCCAAGCAGAAGCCGACCGCAAGGCCGCCGAGGCCGAGGCGGAGCGGCAGGCGAAGGCCGCCGCGGAGCAAGAGGCGGAGCGACAGGCCGCCGAGGCAGAGGCAGCGCGGCAGGCGCGGGCCCAAGCAGAAGCCGACCGCAAGGCCGCCGAGGCCGAGGCGGAGCGGCAGGCGGCCGAAGCCGAGGCAGCAAGACTGGCCGAAACCGAGGCCGCGCGACAGGCGCAGGCTGCTGCGGAGCAAGAGGCGGAGCGGCAGGCGGCCGAAGCCGAGGCAGCAAGACTGGCCGAGGCGGAGCGCCTCGCGGC
>JAJZRG010000033.1 GCA_021802825.1 Chloroflexota bacterium | reverse complement strand
CCGATCTCTTCGGGCTGTAGGCGGCCGCTCCGCGCGTTACCGTAGCGGCGCCGGACGGCAGATCGGCTGCAGGGAGGTGCGCGCCATGTTCAGCGAGTTCAAGACGTTCCTTACCAAGACCAACGCCCTGGCGCTGGCGATCGGCGTGGTCATCGGCACCGCCCTCGGCAACGTCGTCACCTCGCTGGTCAAGGACATCATCATGCCGCCCATCGGGCTGCTCCTGGGCAATGTGGACTTCAGCACCATCAAGTGGGTGCTCGCGAACGCGGGCACCGACAAGGAGATCGCGATCCGGTACGGGAACTTCCTGTCGCTCGTGATCGCGTTCATCGTCGTGGCGTTCGTCGTGTTCTGGATCGCCAGGCTCCTGATCCGCGAGAAGCCCGCCGAGCCGGCTGGCCCGTCGGACGAGGTGGTGCTGCTGACCGAGATCCGCGACGAGCTCCGCAAGGGCTGATCGGGACGCCTCGTCGGGCGCCCCCCGCACGGCCGAGGCCACCCGCAGCCCGCCGACTACGCGGTCCCGCCAGCACGATCGACGCGGGCGGGGCATCCTTTCCCGCGATGCAGTACGACGATTCAGCCGGGCCCCGCGACTGGGCCACCGCTTCCGAGCCGCCGCGGCGACGTCGCCGCAGCGTGGGCGCGGCGACGCGCATGAGCCTCTTCCTGTTCGCCGTCCTTGCCTTCCTGGGCATGGTCGGCGCCGTCGCCGCCGTCGGCCTGTACGTCGGCCTCAGCTCGAACTTGCCCGGGCCGAACGCCCTCGAGCAGATGCAGCTGATCCAGCAGTCGGTGGTCTACGCCCGCGACGGCACGACGCAGCTCGCGACGTTCGGCACCGAGAACCGCACCGTCCTCGAGTACAAGGACATCCCGGCCGCGATCGTGGACGCGACGACCGCGGTCGAGGACAGCACCTTCTGGGACAACTCCGGCTTCGACCCCGTTGGAATCCTCGCGTCCGGGTTCGACGCGCTCCGCGGGCGGCCGCGGGGCGGCTCGACGATCACGCAGCAGCTCGTGCGCCAGCGCCTGCTCACCGACAACGGCACACCTCAGACCGAGCCTACCGTGACCCGGAAGCTCAAGGAGATCATCCAGTCCATCCGCGTGACCCAGGCCTACCCGGGAGTGGCCGGAAAGCAGCGGATCATCGCCGCCTACCTGAACCAGAACTACTACGGCAACGACACGTACGGCGTCGCGGCCGCCGTCAAGGGCTACTTCGGGATCGACCTGACGGACCCTAAGCAGAAGGACAAGCTGACGCTGGCGCAGGCGGCGATCATCGCGGCGATTCCCCAGGCGCCCGACTACTACGACCTGGCGAAGAACGCGCAGGAGGTCTGCAACTCGGACCCGACGCTCGACCCAGCGACCTCCAACTGCCCCTCGCACCTCGAGGTGCCCCAGGACTCCCCCATCGTCCAGCGTCGGAACGCCGTGCTCGACCTGATGGCCTCGGGCCGCACGCCGCTCCTGGCAGCCGCCGGCCGACAGCCCACCGCGGCCGACTTCGCTGCCGCCAAGCAGGAGCCTGTGATCCTCGTCTCGCAGCAGGACAGGCCGTGGCTCGCGTCGCAGTTCGTCTACCAGGTGCGCAAGGAGCTGGCGACGCGGCTGTGCGGCCAGGGCGTGGGCACGTGTCCGATCCTCGAGCGCGGCGGCCTGTCGATCACCACCACGCTGGACTACAAGCTCCAGAAGATCGCCGAGAAGTGGGTGAAGGCCGCGACGATCCTGCCGCACCAGTCCAACCCGAAGGCCTACGCGAAGTCCATCGGCGTCCCCTATCGGAGCTGGATGGCCAACCTCGCCAACAAGTCGCTCTACAACGGCGCCCTGATTGCGCAGGACTACCAGTCGGGCGAGATCATCGCCTACGTGGGCTCGGCGGACGCCACCGCGACCAAGGCCACGAAGAAGTTCCAGCCCAAGTTCGACGTGCTCGCCAATGGCTGGCGCCAGCCGGGGTCGGCCTTCAAGCCGATCATGTACGCGACGGGCATCGCCGGACGGTTCTTCACCGCGGGCTCGGTGTTCATGGACGTGACCACCGACATGGGCGGCGGCTACATCCCCACCGACGCGGACATGCTTGAGCGAGGCCCCGTCCGGATGCAGGACGCCCTGCGCTTCTCGCTCAACATCCCGGCAGTCAAGGCGCTCTCGCTCGTCGGCGTGCCCCGCGTGGAGGCCCAGGCCGAGGCGATGGGCGTCAACTTCCTCAATGGCAAGACCAATGCCGGGCTCTCCTTCGCGCTCGGCGTGGCCGAGGTCCACCCGATCGACCTGGTGCGCGCGTACGGCACGCTCGCCGACAACGGCCAGCTCGTGGACCAGACGACCCTGCGCAAGGTGATCGACCCCAGCGGGACCGTGCTCGTCGACAACACCGACCTGACCAAGCGACCGACCACGCAGGCCGTCGACCCGGCGGCCGCCTACATCATCACCGACACGCTGGCCGGCAACACGAACCCGTCGATCAACCCCTACTGGGGGCAGTTCGAGCTCACGAACGGCAGTGGTCAGCACCGGCCGGCGACACTCAAGACTGGCACCAACAACGACGCCAAGGACCTCAGCGCCTTCGGCTACATCGGGGTCCCGTCGGCAGCGGACCGGACGAAGGGCGAATACGCGCTCGCCGTGGGCGCGTGGAACGGGAACTCCGACAACTCGGTGGTCTCGAACGCTTCGAACCCGGTCTTCTCCATCGACGTCACGACCTACGTCTGGCAGGGGTTCCTGCAGGAGGCCACCAAGAGCTGGAGCCTCAACGGGTTCCCCAAGCCCAGCGGGCTGGACCAGGCGGCGGTGGACCCCTGGACGGGGACGCTCGCCTCCGGCAGCGGACCCCAGGTGACCCAGCTGTTCCTGCCCGGCACGGCACCGACCTCCGCGCTCCCCGCCAACACGTGCGGTGACTCGGTGCTCACGAGCATCGGGTTCGAGAAGGACAACCCCGCCTGGCTGGCGGCGGACCGGGCATGGCTAAAGCGAGCGCAGAAGGGGGTGTTTGTGAGCGGCGGGCCCAAGGGGACCCGCACCTCGTACTTCTACAACGGCCAGTTCAACCCGTACGGCCGGTCTTGGGGCCCGCTGGTCGACGGCTCGGGCTGCGGCTCGCCGTCGCCCAGCCCGAGCTTCGACCCCTGCGCCTCCCAGATCCCCGGCGGGTCGGCCCTTCCGTCCGACGCCGGTTCCGGTGCCCCGGGTGCGTCGGTCCTCTGCCCGTCGCCGTCCGCCTCGCCCTCGGAATCGCCATCCGCCTCGCCGTCCCCGTCGCTGCCCTCCGAATCGCCGTCACCCAGCGAACCCTCGCTGCCACCGCCGACGCCAGCACCGACGCCGACGCCGACCCCGGCGCCCACGCCCACGCCGAAGCCGACGGCGTCAGCGGCGCCGACCTGACACTGACTGGGGGCCGAGCCGGCCTGAGGTGGCCGCCATCCCCTCTCAGGCATTCCTCAGACAATTCGCCATATCATCCCTGCCGCGGAGCACTGGTGAGGGGCCGGGCTCTGCTGTGTGACCGAGTTCACCTTCCCGCTCTTGGAGACAGCGCATGTCGGATCGCGTTTCCCGGCGTCCGGGTCGGGTCAGCCTGACCTCACGGATCGCCCTCGTCCTCGGCGTCCTCGCCCTCGTCGCGGGGCCCGCGGCTCCTCTGGCGGGCGCAGCCGGGAAGCTCGCGATCACGACGCCCTACCCGGAGATCGTCGCCGAGCCCGGCTCATCGGCGACCTTCAAGCTCACCCTAACGTCGGGCTCGCCCACCAGCGTGAGCCTCAAGGCAACCGGCGCCCCCAATGGCTGGGCCAACCGCTTCCGTGGCGGCGGCTCGGTGATCGGCAGCGTGTACGTCGCCAACGACAAGCCGGCGAACGCGCCGGACGTCCAGTTCTCGGCCGATGTCCCCTCGGACGCCGCAGCCAATGAGTACCCCATCACGCTCACGGCCATGGGCGACAACGGGGAGACCGCCACGCTCGTCGTCAAGGTGAAGGTCGAGTCCGCCGCTGGCGGCACGATCTCGCTCACCGCCGACTTCCCGCAGCAGGCCGGCCCGTCCAGCCAGACCTTCAGCTTCAGCCTGACGCTCAAGAACGACACGCCGACGGCGGGCACCTTCACCTGGAATGCCAAGAGCCCGGCCCCTGGCTGGACCGTCACGGCCAAGCCGTCCGCGTCCTCGACCGCGAGCACGCTGCAGGTGGATGCGGGCAGCTCGGCGACGCTCTCGGTGACGGTCACGCCCGATCCGAATGCCGCCGCCGGCACCGTCCCGATCGTCGTGACCGTGTCCGGCGGCGGCAAGACCGCCGAGGCCGACCTCCAGGTCACGATCACGGGCAGCTACGCGCTCAGCGTGTCCACCCCGGACCAGGTCCTGTCCACAACCGCCAACGCGGGCACGGAGAAGGACTTCCAGATCGTGGCCACCAACACCGGCACCGCGCCGGTGACGCAAGTCCAGGCGACCGCGACCGCGCCCACGGGCTGGACCGTCACGTTCGACCCCGCCAAGGTGGAGGCGATTCCGTCCGGCAACGCCAACAACACGCAGACGTTCACCGCCAAGATCACGCCCTCGAAGGACGCGATCGCGGGCGACTACGTTGTGACGATGAAGGTCACCGGAGCCGAGGCGAACGGCTCCGTGGACATCCGCGTGCGCGTCGAGACGCCGCAGTTCTGGTGGATCGCGGGCGTGGTGCTGCTGCTGGCGACGTTCGTCGGCCTGTATTGGGTCTTCCGGACGTACGGGCGGCGGTAACGCGATGACCGAGGACCGGACGCCCCCGCCCGAGCCGCGGCGTGGCGTGCAACGCCATCGACCACGATCGACGGCGGGCCTGAACGCGAGACCCAGGACGCTCGACCAGGCCGGACCGATCGGCGGCCGGCCGCCCGCGGATCCGGACGAGGCGTCCAGCCTGCCCAACGAGGACGGGCACGTCGTTCGGCCCTGGGAGGTGGAGTCAGCGACGGTCACCGCCGACGAGGATCGCCCGAAGCGCCGCCGCCGCACCGTCGCGGAGCTGCTGGCCGACGTGCCCGAGGACGCGGTGATCGTGACGCGTCGGTTGACCAAGAAGTACGGCGAGTTCACCGCGGTGGACTCGCTCGATCTCACGATCCACAAGGGCGAGGTGTTCGGCCTGCTGGGGCCCAACGGCGCCGGCAAGACGACCACCGTGCTCATGCTGCTGGGGCTCACGGAGCCGACGCGCGGTGTGGTCCGCGTCCTCGGGCTCGACCCGACACGCGAGCCCCTTGCGATCAAGCGCCAGGTGGGCTACCTGCCCGACAACGTGGGCTTCTACGGCAGCCTGACCGGCCGCGAGAACCTGCGCTACACGGCGCGCCTCAACGGGATCCCGCGACGTCAGGCCGATGCCCGCATCGACGAGCTTCTCCACGAGGTCCGCCTCGAGGACGCCGCGAACAAGCGGGCCGACACCTACTCCCGAGGGATGCGCCAGCGGCTCGGCATCGCCGACGCCCTGGTCAAGAGCCCTTCGGTGCTCATCCTCGATGAGCCCACCATCGCGATCGACCCCTCGGGCGTCGAGGAGCTGCTGGGATTGCTCCGGCGGCTCGTCAACGAACTCAACCTCACGGTCCTGCTCTCATCGCACATCCTCGGCCAGGTGCAGTCCCTGTGCGACCGGGTGGGGTTCTACTCGAAGGGCAAGCTTGTGGCCGCGGGTCCGCTCGACGAGCTCGTGGGCGCCGATGCGGGCGTGGAACTCGAGGTGGCTGTGGTGGGTCAGCCCGCGGCGATCGACCCGGTGGCGCTGGCGATCCCGGGCGTCACGGCCGTCAGGCCCGATGAGCGACTCGAGCACATCCGGATCGTCTCGGCCAGCCACGACGTCGCAGCGCCGCTGGCGACCGCCCTCGCGGCAGCCCACCTGCCGATCACCCATTTGCGACGGCGGGGCACCGACCTGCTGGAGCTGTACCGTCGCTTCGTCCCGGAGGGTATCGATGGCCGCCGCTGACACCGCCGGCACCACCCCCACGCGCAAGAAGCGCGCTAGCGCTCGCCGCGCAGAGCGGTCTCCGTCGGGCGGCTGGCGGACGATCGCGGCCAAGGAGCTCGCCGACCACATCGCAAGTTGGCGGTTCTTCGTGCTGCTGCTCGTCATCGCCGCCCTCTCAGTCCTGCCGATGTACTTCTCGGCGAACGACATCACGTCGGTCGCGTCCCAGACGAACGCGAGCAACCCGCTGGTGTTCCTCGCCCTGTTCACGCACGGGGCCAGCTCGTTCAACGGCATCGCGATGGTCGCGCTGGTCCTGCTGCTCGTGCCGCTCGTCGGCATCGCCTTCGGTTTCGACGGGATCAACTCCGAGCGCAGCCAGGGAACGCTCTCACGGCTGCTCGCGCAGCCGGTCCACCGCGACGACGTGATCAACGGCAAGTTCGTGGCCGGCATCTCCGTGATCTTCGTGATGGTGCTCACGCTGGTGCTGCTGGTGACCGCGATCGGGATCCTGCGCCTCGGGATCGTCCCCACCGCGGAGGACCTCGCGCGCATGGCCGTGTGGCTCATCACGACCGTGCTCTACGCCTCCTTCTGGCTCGCGTTCGCGCTCCTGCTGTCGGTGGCGATCCGCAGCACCGCGACTGCCGCGCTGATTGGCTTCGGGGTGTGGCTCGCGGTCTCGGTGGTCGGAACCTTCCTGATCAAGGTGGCGGCGGCGTTCTTCTTCCCGATCGACAGCTCCGCGGCCCAGTCGGCGCAGTACTCGGCCTTCTCAGCGCAGCAGCTGTTCCTCCGGCTCTCGCCGGCACAGCTCTACCAGGACGTCATGCAGGCGGTGCTCGACCCGCGCACGAACGCCCTCATCATCACCAACGCCGGGCAGGACACCAGCAGCCGGCAGCAGATCCCCTCGCTGCTCACGCTCGACCAGAGCATCCTGCTGGTGTGGCCGCAGCTCGTGGCGCTCGTGGCGCTCACGGTGCTGCTGTTCGCCCTCGCCTATGTGCTCTTCCTCCGCCAAGAGGTTCGCGCGTAGCGCTCTGGCTGCTCGGGCCCCGAGACGTCTCGGGGCCGTCCACCCTTGGAGTATCTCGATGCCGCCGACCCGCCCGGCGGCGTTGTGCTACCACGCTGCCACGGTGACATGTCATCGTGGTGTCACGGCCGAATGCGACGGTAAGAGCCTGCCGGCGATCCGAAAGCACGGTCTGAGCGAACAATCCGGCAGACCACCATCATGAGCGTCCCGTGACCGATCACTCCACCACCCGGGTTCGGCCCAGCTCCGCCACGCCGGCACAACCATCCAGCGCTGCCTCCGCCGGTCGGATCCTCGCCGCCCTGAGCGGCGTCCTCGCTGCTGCTGCGGCCCTGGCCACGGGGGAGCTCCTCGCCGGCCTCCTCAACGGGATCCCCTCCCCGATCGCCTCCGTGGGAAGCGCCGCCATCGACTTCGCGCCGCCAGGCAGCAAGGACGTCGTCGTGTCGCTCTTCGGCACGAACGACAAGGCTGCGATCCTGGTCCTCGTCACCGTGGCGGTGCTGGCGCTGGGCGCCGTCGTCGGCATGCTTGCGCGTCGCCGGCTCGCGTTCGGGGCGTGGTCCGTGGTCGCGCTCGTCGCCGTCGGCGGCCTCGCCTCGCTTCGCGACCCGACCGCCGTCGGGCCGCTTGTCGTGGTCGTAGCGGCGCTCCAGGCGGGCGTCGGCCTCCAGATGCTCGCGATCCTGCTCCGCGCCGCAGGTGTCTCGGGCCGCCCCGGACGCCAGGTCGAGCTCCCGACGGCCGCCTCGGCCCAGCGCGCCCGGCGCGGGTTCCTGCTCCAGGCGGGTGCCGTCGGCGTCCTTGCGCTCCTCGGCGGCGCCATCGGGAGGGCCATGCTCAACGGACGCGCCGCCGCCACGGCTGACAGCGCCTTCGGCAGCGGGCCCGGAGGCACGGGTGGCGCGGCCCCTCGCGTGACCATCCCCCAGGCCGTCGACCCCGCGCCCACCCCCGGCCCCGACGCCTCGCTCAGCGTCCCCGGCATCACGCCGGTCGTCGTGCCCAACGACCAGTTCTACCGGATCGACACGGCCCTGATCACGCCATCGGTGGACATCGCCAGCTGGAGCCTGCGCGTCTTCGGCATGGTGGACAAGGAGGTACGTCTGAACTTCCAGGAGCTCGTCCAGCTCCCGCTCGTCGAGCGCTACGTCACCATCGCGTGCGTGTCCAACGAGGTCGGGGGCAACCTGGTGGGCAACGCCAAGTGGACCGGCCCGAAGCTCACGGACGTCCTGGCGATGGCCGGCGTCCAGAGCGGCGCCACGCAGATCGTCCCCCGCAGCGTCGACGGCTGGACAGCCGGCTTCCCGACCTCTTGGCTCCACGACCCTGCCCACCCCCGCGACGCCATCATCGCGGTCAAGATGAACGACGCGCCGCTGCCGGCCGACCACGGATTCCCGGCCCGCCTCATCGTCCCGGGCCTGTACGGCTATGTGTCCGCCACCAAGTGGCTCACGGAGATCGAGCTCACCACGCTCGAGGCCATCGACGCCTACTGGGTCCCCCGCGGATGGGCGAAGGAGGCGCCGATCCTGACGCAGTCGCGGATTGACGTGCCGAGCAGCCAGAGCGTGCCGGCGGGGCCCGTCGCAGTGGCCGGCGTGGCATGGGCGCCCGACCGCGGGATCTCGAAGGTCGAGGTCCGCGTGGACAGCGGCGCCTGGCAGGCGGCAACGCTCGCCACGGAGCTGTCGGCGGCGACCTGGGTCCAGTGGAAGTGGGTCTGGCAGGCAACCGGCGGCCAGCACATCCTCGAGGTCCGCGCGACCGACGGGACGGGCGAGGTCCAGACCGACCGGGTCACCCCGCCGAACCCCGATGGCGCCCGCGGCCACCATCAGATCGCCGTGCAGGTCGTGTGAGGCGGAGTTCGGGTAACCTCGAGGCCTGATGCCTCGACGACGCCATCTGTTCGACATGCCCGAACGGTTCGTGGCCGGGACCGTGGGCGAGCCCGGCAACCGTGCGTTCTTCCTCCAGGCGAGGGACGGGACCCGGGTGACCTCGGTCGCGCTCGAGAAGGTGCAGGTCGCCGCGCTCGCCCAGCGCCTGCTGGAGCTGCTTGAGGAGCTTGAGCGGCGGGGCATCGAGGACGCAGCGGAGATCGAGGGCGAGGTCGGCGACACCGCCGCGCTCGGCGAGCCGATCAACGAGGCCTTCCGCGTCGGGACGCTGTCCCTGGGCTGGGACACGGTGGACGAGCTGCTGATCCTCGAGGCGCGCGAGCTCACGGGCGACGAGGAGGAGGAGGACGAGGAGGAGGACGACGAGGAGGAGGACGGGCCCGACCTCCTGCAGGTGCGCTTCTCGGCCGCCGACGCCCGCAGGTTCGTCGCCCGCGCGGTCCGTGTGCTCGCGGCCGGCCGGCCGCCATGCCCGCTGTGCGGCCAGCCGCTGGACCCCCAGGGCCACCTCTGCCCGCGCCGGAACGGCCACCTCCTGAACTGACGGAGCGGCAAGGTGCCGGACGAGGCCGATCAGTTCGCGTTCGCGGCGGAACTCGCCGACGAGCTCGAGGACGAGGAGGAAGCCGACGTCGAGGCGGAGGCCGAGGCCACCGTCGAGTCGCTCGGGCTGCCGATGCCCGTCCTGGCGGTGGACGAGGCGCTCGCGCTGCTGGCGGGCGGGGATCTCGAGCTCATCGGCCGGCTCTGGGTCTCGTCCAACAACGCGCTGCTCGGCATCGTCCGCGGCGACGGCATCGAGGCAGCCGTGATCCACAAGCCGGTGATCGGAGAGCGGCCGCTGTCCGACTTCCCAGACGGCACGCTGGCGCGGCGCGAGGTCGCCTCGTTCGTCACCTCGCAGGCCACCGGCTGGGGCATCGTCCCGCCCACCGTCCTGCGGGACGGCCCACTGGGCAGCGGCATGCTCCAGCTGTGGATCCGGACCGACCCGGAGGTGGACCCGGTTGACCTGGTAAACGCCGCGGACCCACGCCTGCGCCGGATCGCCGTCTTCGACGCCGCGGTCAACAACACCGACCGCAAGGCGGGGCACCTGCTGCCCATGCCGGGGGGCCACGTCTACGGCGTTGACCACGGGGTCACCTTCTCGCCCGTGCCGAAGCTGCGGACCGTGCTCTGGGGGTGGCGAGGCCAACCCTTTGCCGAGGAGGAGGTGGCCGTCCTCCGCCTCCTCCGGGCCGGCCTCGACGGCGCGCTGGGCGATGCCCTGCACGAGCTGCTCGACCCGATCGAGGTGCGGGCCACCGAGCGTCGCGTGGCCGGCCTGCTCGCCTCCGGGTGCTTCCCCCAGCCCGATCCCCGACGCCCCGCCCTGCCCTGGCCCCCGGTCTGAGCCTCGCTGGCCCATCCCGGCCTCACCCGCCTTCCGCGGCGCAGCCATCCGCCATGGCACCTCGCCGCCAGAGGTGGGGGGTCGAGATGCTTTCGATCTCGCGGAAGCATCGACCCGCGCTGCCCCTGAGCCGCGCACGCAGGGGCTGTGGCCGAAAGGACTCCCCGCTCCGTCTTGCGCTCCCGCCTGGGCCCTCGGCAATCATCAGCACGTTTGCCGCTCAACGGCAGGGCAGCACGATGGTTCTGCGAAATGCGAAGCATCTCGCAGGTGCCTGCTGGCGGATGGCCTACCGGCTGACTCGTGCGTGGCGAGGAGCGATACCGGCGTGGGCTGTGGCGCGCGCGGTGAATCCCACCGGCCGATTCGGGGTCGGCGGTGGGGCGGCGGGCACGCTCCGAAGCAGGAGGCGGGCGGCGCCGACGGCATTCGCGGGGCGCTCTCGAGTGGCACGATGGGCACATGCGGAGCTGGAATGGCTGGGGCGAGGAGGGTGATGCCACGGCGCTCGGCGGGGGCGGGCGCCGCATGCTGGAGTCGCGACTCGGCCCGGGGACGCCTCCCCGCGAGGCGACCCTCGAAGAAGTGGTCGCGAGCGTCCCGGCCCCCCGCCTCGACCCTCTCGCCGACCTCCACCTCACGACCGATGCCGAGACGCGCGTCCGCCGAGCACGGGGCCAGAGCCTGCCTGACCTCGCGGCCCTCCGATACGGCCGCCTCGAAGCCGTCCCCGACGCAGTGGCGCGGCCGGCCGAGGCATCGGAGGTCCGATCGCTCATCGATCACGCCGCAACCGTTGGCGCGCGTCTCATCCCGTACGGCGGCGGAACGAGCGTCGTCGGAGGCGTAACCGCCCGCCCGAACAAGGATCCGCTGATCACCGTGGACCTCGGCGCCCTCGTCGGGGTGCGTGAGGTGGACGAGCGGAGTGGACTCGTGAGCGTGCTCGCCGGGACGACCGGCCCGGCGCTGGCCACGCTGCTCGCGGGGCACGGCCTCACGGTCGCCCACGAGCCGCAGAGCTGGGAGCTGGCGACGGTCGGCGGGTGGGTTGCGGCGCGCGGTTCGGGCCTCAAGAGCCTGGGCGCCGGGCGCATCGAGCAGCTGTTCGCAGGCGGCACGCTCGAGGCGCCTGCCGGGACCCTCGTGATGCCGCCCCACCCGGCTTCGGCCGCCGGCCCGGACCTCCGCCAGCTCGTGCTCGGCTCGGAGGGGCGACTGGGCATCCTTACGGAAGCGGTTCTCCGCGCCAGCCCGCACCCCGAAGTCGAGGGCATCGCGGCCTGGGCGCTCCCGGCCTGGCCTGAGGCGGTTGACGCTGTGCGCCAGCTCGTCCAGGCGCGACCCGGCCTGTCGCTCCTGCGGCTCTCGACGCCGGCCGAGACCCGCACCCTGCTCGCCTTCGCGGACAAGCCCGCCCAGACCCGGGTGCTGGGCGCGTACGTGCGGGCGCGACGCCTCCCGTCCGACTGGGTGCTCGTGCTCACAGGGGTTGCCGGCCGAAGGCGCACGGCGAAGGCGGCGAGCGGCGAGGCCAAGGCCATCCTCAGCGGGCACGGTGGCGTTCGCCTTCCCGCCCTCGCCGGCGCCTGGTCGCGGACCCGCTTCCGCTCGCCGTATCTGCGCAACGCGCTGTGGTCGGCCGGCTACGCCTCGGACACCCTCGAGACCGCGACCGACTGGGCGCACGTGCCCGGTCTCCTCGCCAGCCTCGAGGCGGCCATCGGCAGCGCGCTCGCACCCTGGGGCGAGAGGATCCACGTGTTCACGCACCTCTCGCACCTGTACCCGTCGGGCTCGAGCCTCTACGTCACGTGCATCTTCCGGCTGGCACCAGACCCCGACGAGACGAGGGCCCGCTGGCGGACGCTCAAGACGGCCGCGAGCCAGACGATCCGCGCCGGCGGCGGGACGATCAGCCATCACCATGGCGTCGGCGTGGACCACGCGCCGTACCTGGCCGACGAGAAGGGACCGCTGGGGATGGACGCGCTCCGGGCCGTGGTCCGAACCTTCGACCCGGACGGGATGATGAACCCCGGCGTGCTCCTGACGGACGACGCGACATGACCTCTGGCGACCGGGTCCTCGCGCTCGACGTCGGCACGCAGAGCATCCGGGCCATGGTGTTCGACCCCGCCGGCAACCTCCTCGCCCGGACGAAGGTGCCCATCGAGGCGTACGTCGTGGGGCCGCCGGGCTGCTGCGAGCAGGACGCGGACCTCTACTGGCGGGCGCTGGGTGAGGCGACGCGCGCCCTCTGGCAGCAGCCCGGCATCGACAGGAGCGCCATCGCCGGGGTGGCCCTGACGACCCAGCGGGGCACGGTCGTCCCCACGGACGAGTCGGGCGAGCCCCTGCGCCGCGCCATGGTCTGGCTCGACCGCTGCCGCGCCGAGGGCCTGCCGCGGATCGGCGGGATGTGGGGCCTCAAGTTCAAGGCGGCCCGAGTCACCGAGACGGTCGCCACGTTCCAGGCCGAGGCAGAGGCGAACGTCCTCGCGCGCCGGGAGCCGGAGCTCTGGGGGCGCGTCCGCCACTACCTGCTGCTGTCAGGGTTCCTCGTCCATCGGCTGACCGGTCGCTTCGCCGACAGCGTCGCCGCCCA
The DNA here is from genome assembly GCA_021802825.1 of Chloroflexota bacterium. Lineage (GTDB taxonomy): Bacteria > Chloroflexota > Limnocylindria > Limnocylindrales > CSP1-4 > CAIXZV01. The sequence continues at coordinate 25,923 of JAJZRG010000033.1, read as the reverse complement.
GGTGGGCTACCTCCCGTTCGACTACCAGGGCCTGCGCTGGGCGGACGACGGCGACTGGAAGTGGCAGGCGGTCCCCGTCAAGCGCGGGTGGCTGCCCGAGCTGGTCCCGCCCGGATCGGTCCTCGGCCAGATCACGCCCGCCGCCGCCGAGGTGACGGGCATCCCGGAGGGCCTGCCGCTGGTCGCGACCGCGGGCGACAAGGCGTGCGAGGTGCTGGGCTCGGGCGCGCTGGAGCCGCACATCGGCGCGATCTCGCTCGGCACCACCGCGACGTTCAACACGACCCACCGGCGCTACATCGAGGTCATCCCCATGGTGCCGCCGTACCCGGCGGCCGTCCCGGGTGCGTTCAGCCTTGAGATACAGGTCTACCGCGGGTTCTGGATGATCGAGTGGTTCAAGCGCGAGTTCGGCGCGGCCGAGGTGGCGAGGGCCCGCGAGCTGGGGGTGGACGCCGAGACGCTGTTCGACGAGCTCGTCGGCGCCACGCCGCCCGGGTCCATGGGCCTCGTCCTCCAGCCCTACTGGTCGCCCGGCGTGCGGATCCCGGGTCCCGAGGCGAAGGGCGCCGTCATCGGCTGGGGCGACGTGCACACCCGCGCGCACCTATACCGCGCGATCCTTGAGGGTCTCGCATACGCCCTGCGGGAAGGCATGGAGCGAACCGGGCGTCGGACCAAGGTTCCCGTCAGCGAGATTCGGGTGTCGGGCGGCGGCAGCCAGAGCCCGGCAGCCGTCCAGCTCGTGGCCGACGTGTTCGGGCTGCCCGCGAAGCGGCCGCACACCCACGAGACGAGCGGCCTGGGCGCCGCGATCGACGCTGCGGTGGGTCTCAGGATCCACCCCTCGTTCGAGGCCGCCGTGGCCGCCATGACCCGCACGGCCGAGACCCGCGACCCGGATCCCGCGGCGCATGCCGTTTACGAGGAGCTCTACCGCGCCGTCTACCAGCGGCTGTACGGGCAGCTCCGGCCGCTGTACCGCGAGATCCGGCGGATCACGGGGTACCCGCCAGAGGTGTAGCGGCCGGGGCAACGATCAGGTCGGGCCGCTGCTCGGCTTGGTGGCGCTGCCCTTGAGCATGATCGCCGCCTTGCCGGCCGTGCCGATCGTGAGCCGGGACACGTCATCGCGACGCTCGCGGACGCGTGCGTCGCCACGTGGCGGGTCGAGCCCCCGGCGGCCGAGGCCCGCCCACCACCAGTTCCCAGCCGCATATCACTCACAGGGGCCATCTGGCAGTTGACTGGCCGCTGCGGGCATCCTCTACCCTGCCCACAGTCTGGCACCAATGCTCGCCCATGGGGCGAGACCGGGAGGGGAGGATCCGCCATGACGCCACTGCGTCCGCGACTAATCACTGTCGGGTTGGTGGCCAGCCTTCCAGTGACGGTGGTCGGGATGGCCCCCGTCACAGCGGCCGCCGACACTCCTCTCCCTGATTACCGGACGGCGTGACGTGTTCGAGCAGATGGTCGCGATGGGCGTCGCCAGTGCCGCCGTCGCGGTCGGGTACCTCGCCTGGCGTCGCCGCTTCCGCGGGCTCCGCCTCCTGGCGGCGGCAGGCGGCTGGCTCCTGTTCTTCGTCGGACTGGCGGCCGCCTTCCAAGTCATGCCGTACGGTCCTCAACTCCTCCTCGTCGGAGCCATCGCGGGGGCCGTGATCCAGCTCGCCATGGGCGGGCGCAAATGGGCCAGCGAGGACGAGGACAACCAGTCGACGATCTGACTCCCGGGCGGAGCCGTTCGTGCTCAACGGCGTCGCCGTGCCGGTCGGCATCGCGACGCTCGTGCTCGTCCCCTCGGCGTCGCCACCGTCGCCGGACGTCTGTGGATGATGGATGGGACTGCGCAGGTTCAGCGGCCACTCCGCGCTGTCCACCCAGACGCCGTGAGAGAACGAGGGCGAACAGCGCCGCCTCGATCACGAGGAGGAAGGCGTCGCCGCCGGCGATCACGAGGTTGGAGTCGAGGAGGAGCCAGCCGGTCGCGGCGGCAAGAGCGAGGGCAGGCCCGCCATCGTGCGCGGCTAGGTAGCCGCCGGCATAGCGCCAGTCAGGCGGTCGAGGCCCCCAGATCCTCGTCCGCCATCGCCGCGCGGTCCGGCGGGTCCTCGGCGGACAGGGCGGACGGCGCATTTGACAGGAACGCACGTTCACCCTCATGCTCTGTGTATCGCCCGATGGATTGCGGCCGCCAGGCCTTCGCCAACACCGCGAAATCCGCTGCCGCACCGGGCTCACGTACGCAGCTCCGGCCTCCGAATGTCACGGCCGTTGGAGCGGCAGGGCACACCGTCCCAACCCGACGGAGCCCCGGAAAGGAACATCGTCCACATGCTCTCGCGATCCACCACGAATGCCGTGGCGTACCGCGCATCCTCAATGCGTCGGATGCGCCGTCGCGCCGCACAGGCCACCCGCCTGTACTGCTCGACCAACGGCTGCACCAGCTTCCTCCTCGTTGACGAGACGGCTGGCGTCGCGCGCTGCGAGATCTGCGGCTACACCCGCAGGCTCCACTAGACGCCGCGGGCGGGTCTCGCCCGCCACCGCCAGCCTCGCGGGCGAGATCGCACGCCACCAACCACCGAGTCGCGGCCGGCCCCGAGTGCGGTCGGCCCTCTCGTCTTCGGCCTCCCTTCGGTTCGCCGGCGCCACGCGTCGTGCAGCCGAACCCTGCAACTGCCCGCCCTGCGCGACGCAGTTGCCGGGGAGGTCCAGCCCTTCGACAATCGGGGGCAGGTATCCGCACATCCGCAGCCCGCCCGGCGAAGGAGCCCCATGCCCGCCCACCGCACCGTCGACCGCGCCCGCCTCGAGCAGCTCATGGCCGCCGAGCTGGCGTCGTTCGAGCGCGCGAACCCCCGCTCCCGCGAGCTGTTCGAGCAGGCGAAGGGATCGCTCCTCGACGGCGTCCCGATGAACTGGATGGTCAAGTGGGCCGGCCCCTTCCCGCTGTTCGTCGAGTCGGCCTCGGGGGCGCACTTCCGCGACGTTGACGGCCACGACTACGTGGACCTGTGCCTGGGTGATACGGGCGCGATGGCGGGCCACGGCCCCGACGCCACCGTCCGAGCCGTCGAGGCGCAGCTCCGCCGCGGCATCACCCACATGCTCCCCACCGCGGACGCGATCGTCGTGGGCGACGAGCTCCGCCGCCGCTTCGGCGTCCCGTTCTGGCAGTTCACGCTCACCGCGACGGACGCCAACCGGTTCGTGATCCGTCTGGCGCGCCACATCACCGGCCGCTCGAAGATCGTCGTTCACAACCACTGCTACCACGGGTCGGTGGACGAGACGTTCGCCGTCATCGGGCCGGACGGGACGGCGGTCGAGCGCCGGGGCAACATCGGCAAGCCGGTGGCCCTCGCCCAGACCACGCGCGTCGTGGAGATCAACGACCTCGACGGCCTCGAGCGCGAGCTCAGCCGGGGCGACGTCGCCGCCTGCCTGTTCGAGCCCGCGCTCACCAACGTCGGCATCGTCCTGCCGGAGCCCGGCTACCACGAGGGTGTCCGCGAGCTGACCCGGCGCCACGGCACGCTGCTCATCAATGACGAGACGCACACGATCTGCGCGGGGCCGGGAGGCTACACCGGCGACCACGGCCTGCACCCCGACTTCGTCACGATCGGCAAGACCATCGGCGGCGGCATCCCGGCGGCGGCCTACGGCTTCACCGAGGACGTGGCCGAGCGCATCCATCGGTCGATCGAGCGCGAGGACTCCGACGTCGGCGGGATCGGCGGCACCCTCGCCGGCAACGCGCTGTCACTGGCAGCGATCCGGGCGACCTTGACCGAGGTCCTCACCGAGGAGGCCTTCGCGCGGATGATCCCCCTGGCCGAGCGCTTCGAGGCTGGAGTGAACGGCGTCCTTGTCGCCCACGACGTGCCATGGCACGTCACCCGCCTCGGGGCCCGCGCGGAGTACCACTTTGTGGCGGAGCCGCCTCGGAACGGCTCGGCGCTCCACGATGCCGCCGATCCCGAGCTCGAGCGCTTCCTCCACCTCTGGGCGATGAACCGGGGCGTGCTCATGACGCCGTTCCACAACATGGCCCTCATGTCGCCGGCGACGACCGAGGCCGACGTGGACCGCCACACCGCGGTCTTCGGGGCGGCGATCGAGGCCCTGTTCGCCTAGCCGTCCGCGGTTGGCCGGTTACGACTCGGCACGCAGCCACCAGCGGCGCTCGCGCACCGGGTCGCCGGCGATCTCGTCGATCAGCGGTTCGCCTGGCACGAAGCCGCGGGCGGCGTAGAACGGCTCGGCGAGGTCATTGTCGAGCAGCACGTCCGCGGCGACGTCCTCGCCGGGGTGTGCCGCCACGACGCCCGCGAGGAGGGCCGAGCCGAGCCCGCGCCCCCGCGACAACGGCCGCGTGTAGATGGCGACCAGCTGGACGTGGTCGTCGCGCGCGACCACCTCGGCGAAGGCGTCGACCGCGCCTCCGGAGGTGCCGGCGGTGCCGGCCACCAGCACCTCGTGGCGGTCGATCCGCACTTCGATCCGCTCCGTCGAGTACGCCTGGGCGAGGAACCGAGCGATCGTGTCGTCCGCCAGCCGCCCCCGGTACGTGGCCCACCACGCCGCAACCGCCACGTCACGGATCGCTGCCGCATCGGCCGGGGCGGCGGCGCGCACGGTGATCTCCTCCGCGACCCTCACCGGCGGCAGGCCTCGTCGTGTCGGGCCAGCTCCTCGGCGAGCACGAGCGGGCGGCGGTGCTGACGGTCCGTGGGCGCCTCGGCGTTGAGGCGGGCGACCGCAGCGTTGACCGCCAGGACGAGCTCCTCGAGCGCGGCGCGGTCGCGCTGCCGGGCGAACGACGACGGCGCGCCACCCGACGAGGCCCTCGTGATCATGGCCTGCTGCCGGTCGAGCAGCGCGCGCACGTCCTTGTCGGCCTCGATCCACGGCGGCGCCATGCCGGCGTTCCTGAGCACGTGGTGCGCCAGGGCCCACTCGCCCGCGTAGGTGTCGTCCTCTTTCGGCAGCGGTTCCCCCTGGAAGGGCAGGCCCGAGAACTTGCCCGCCTCCATCGCCTCGCGGATCTGGCGCTCGACCAGGCTCTCCCACGTCGGGGCGACCTGGCGCTGGCCGTGCTCATCGATTCGGCTGGCGGGCTTGCTGGACGACTCCACGCCTCGAGTCTATCCGTGGCCGGCGCCAGCGTGCTGGCGCTGGGCGAGCGCTTTCGCCGCGATGGCGGCCCGCTACGCCCCCAGCTCCTCCACCACCCACGCCGCGAGCACGCGGGCGCACGCCTCCACCTGCGCGAGCGGGACGCGCTCGTTCGCCCCGTGCGCGAGGCGGACGTCGCCCGGGCCGTAGACGACGCAGGGCGTCTCGCCCACGCCGACGAACAGCCGCATGTCGCAGCCGTACGGCACGCCAACCATGGGCGGCGTGCTGCCGGTCACGGTCGAGGCGGCCCTGGACAGGCCCGTCGGCAGCGGGTGGTCGGCGGCCACGCGCGAGGACCCGAACCGCGCGCCGGTGATCTCCACCCTCGCTGGGTTCTCCCGCAGGAACGGGTCCGCCTCGCAGGCCGCCGCGATGCAGGCCCGCAGCTCGCCGGCAGCCTCCTCGGGCGTCTGGCCCAGGAGCACGCCATACCGGCCCTCGGCGACGAGGCGGTCCATGACCGTCGAGGCCCACTCGCCGCCCGACACCTTGCCGATCATCGAGGGGTACGGCAACCCCAGGGCCGCCATGAGGGGATCGGCCTCGGCCGCGTTCCGGCGGGCCTCGTCGGCGTCGAGCGCCGCGCTGAGGAGCTGCAGGTTCGCCAGCGCGGACACGCCCTCGGTCCGCCGGCTCGCGTGTGCGGCCCGGCCCGGGACCGTCAGCTCGAACGTGATGGCGCCAGCGTGGGCGATCACGATCTCGAGGCCCGTCGGCTCCGTGATGATCGCGGCGTCGCCGGTCGCGCCGGCCCGGATCGCCGCCAGTGTCCCCTGCCCGCCGTCCTCCTCGGACGGGACGAGCGCCACGACGAGCTCGCCGCGCAGCCGCCCGAGCGCGCCGGTCTGCCGCAGGGCGCGCACGGCCCCCAGGATGGACGCGACGCCGCCCTTCATGTCGCAGGCGCCGCGGCCGAACAGCTCCCCGTCGATCACCGCGCCCGAGAACGGGTCCAGCGTCCAGGTCGCGAGATCCCCGGCCGGCACGACGTCAACATGGCCCGACAGCACCACGCGCGGGCCGCCCGGCCGCCCGACCCGCCCCAGCACGACAGGCAGCGAAGTCCGCGGCACCTCCTCGCCCGGCCATGCCGGGTCCGCGTGGATGTCGGCCGGGTTGGGCGTGAAGACCTCGACCTCGAGCCCGAGCGCCTCGAGCCGGTCGGCAAGGCTCGCGGCGATCGCGTCCTCGTCGCCGGTGACGCTGGGCACGCGCACGAGGGCCGTCAGGTCGGCGAGGAGCAGGTCGGGATCGACAGCGGCCGCAGCGGCCGTCGCGGCGGCGGTGAGCGCGGCGGCGGTGAGCGCGGCGGCCCTTGCCATCCGCGTCACGCGCGCAGGAGGGGTCGCGTGAGGCAGGTCACGCCGCCCGAGCCACTCTCGCCCACCTCGCGGAGCGGGACCGCGTGCACCTCGATGCCCGCCGCCTCCATCCTCCGCCGGGCCACCGGGTTGCCGTCCGCCACGACCACGACGCCCGGCCGCACGGCCAGCACGTTGCACCCCAGTGTCGGGTACTCCTCCTCGGGCACGTCGATCAGCCGGATGCCGAGATCGCCGAGCAGCTCGAACAGGCCGGCGGGCAGCAGGGGCAGGAACACGACCGCCGCGTCGTCGGCCACGGGCGAGACGACCGACAGCAGGTGCACCAGCTCGGCGGGGCCCTTCCAGTACGGGACGTCGAAGACCCGCACGTCGCCGCCGACGATGGACGCCAGCTGGCGGGCGCCCTCGTCGTTGGTCCGCAGCGTCCGCCCGACGCACAGCAGGTCGGGGCGCAGCCACAACGTGTCGCCCCCCTCGACCCTGCCACGCCCCGCGATTCGGCCCAGCGTCGGGATCGCGTGCGCAGCCGTCCACGCCTCCAGCACAGTGGGCTCGCCGCGGCGGTTGGGCTTGCCGGGCGCCAGCGGGATCGCCCCGCCGTCGGCGACCAGGAGCGGGTCGAACACGTAGACGAGGTCGGGATCGTCGGTCTCGGCGCCCAGCTCGTGCACGCGGACGCCAAGGGCCTCGAGCACGGCCACGAGGCCGTCGTGCTCGCGTCGCGCCGCATCGAGATCCACGGGCCGCAGGAAGCCGACCGCCGGGTCGTCGAAGGCACGCCCGAATGCGGCGCCCGGCGACTGCACGAGGACGTCGCGGAGGGGGGCGGTCATCGACTGCGCGCCCCAGGTTCGGACAGGTGTCGTCATGCGACGGAGGATACGGCGACGGGAGCTCCCGGCGAGGCCGCGCGCCGCTGGTGGCCGAAGCCACGTGGATCTCGGGGGCGGCCTCAGCCCGCCGCTGCCTCGACCCGGTCGAGGGCGGCGCGCAACGCCCGTCCCAGCGCCTCGCTTGAGAACGGCTTGCCGAGGAACGCGACGTCGGACGGAAGGTCCGGGCCCAGCGCGCCGCTCGAGTACCCCGACATGTACAGGACGCACAGCCCGGGCCGCGCCTCGGCCAGCCGCGTGGCGAGGGACGTCCCCGCCATCCCGGGCATCACGATGTCCGTCACGAGGGCGTCGATGGGCCCATCGTGCGCGGCCGCGAGCCCGAGCGCGTCGGCACCGGCGCCCGCCTCCAGCACCCTGTAGCCGAGCGAGCGCAGGACGCGGCTGGCAAAGCCGCGGACCGCGGCGTCGTCCTCGACCAGCAGCACCGTCTCGCTGCCCCTCGGGGCGGGGCCAGGCGGGGCGCCCGTCTCTGGGACGGCATGGGCCTCCTCCACCGTCCGCGGAAGGAACACGCGCACAGTCGTCCCCACGCCCAGCGCCGACTCGATGGAGATGTGCCCGCCGGACTGGCGCACGATCCCGTAGACCGTCGCGAGCCCGAGCCCGGTGCCCCGTCCCTCGGGCTTCGTGGTGAAGAACGGCTCGAACAGGTGGGCCTGCGTCGCCTCGTCCATTCCCACCCCGGCATCGGCGACCGTCAGCAGCACATAACCTCCGGGGGCGGCCTCCTGCGATCCCGTCCGGGCCTCGGTATCGGAGGCATCGACCCGGGTCACCTCGATAGTCAGCGGGCCGCCCCCCGGCATCGCATCCCGGGCGTTGATCGCGAGGTTGAGGATCACCTGCTCGAGCTGGCCGGGGTCCACACGCACCCTGCCGGCCTGCGGGTCCACCGTCACCGTGAGCTCCACCTGCTCACCCAGAACGCGGCCGAGCATCGGCGCCAGGGCGCTCAGGATCTCACCCGGGCGGAGGACAACCGGCACCAGCACCTGCCGTCGGGCGAAGGCGAGGAGCTGGCGGGTCAGGAGCTCGGCGCGGGCCGCCGCGTCCAGCACCTCCTCGAGGTCCCGCCGGCTGCGCTCGTCCTCAGGCGGCAACTCCCCGCGCAGGAGCTCGCCGTACCCGCGGATCGCGGCGAGGAGGTTGTTGAAGTCGTGGGCGATGCCCCCGGCGAGCTGCCCGACCACCTCCATCTTCTGCGCTTGGCGCAGCTGGGCTTCGAGCACGGCCTGTGACTCCCGCGTCCTAAGGACGCTGATGCCGAAGGCGAGGTCGCCGGCAAGCTCCTCGAGCAGGCGCCGCTCCTCGGGAGTGAAGGCGTCCGGCAGCTCGGAGTAGATGGAGAGGACGCCGAACACCTCACCATCCTGGGCGAGGAGCGGCAGAGAGATGTTCGAGCGGTAGCCGTGCGCCAGAGCAGCGTCCCGCCACGGCGCGCCCGCGTGGTCGCTGCCGAAGTCCCGGATCGAGGCGGTGCGGCGCGTCCGGATCGCCGTGCCGCACGGCCCCTGGCCCCGGGACACATCCTCCCACGTGATCGCGGCGGCGAGGTATCCGTCGTCGTCGCCGGCCGAGGCGACTGGCCGGACGCTCTTCGCCGCGTCGTGCTCGACCATGCCCACCCAAGCCAGGCGGTAGCCGGCCTCCTCGTTCACGATCCGACAGATCTCGCGCAGCAGGGTGTCCTCGTCCTCAGCGCGGATCAGGGCCTCGTTGCACAGCGAGATCGCCCGCAGCTCGCGGTTCAGGTGGGCCATCGACTCGGCCGCCTCGCGCTGCTGCGTGATGTCGTGGAACGTCGTGACCACGGCGGACGGGTGGGCGCCGTCAGAGCGAAGCGGCTGGGCGTTGACCGACAGCCACACGTGCGAACCGTCGGCTCGCGGCAGGCCCATGACGACGTCGGACTGGGGCTCGCCGGTGCGAAGCGCCAGCGTCGCCGGCTGGAGGTCCACAGCGAAGGGACTGCCGTCCCCGTGCACGGCGTGCTGCCATGCCTCGCCGATCGGACCACCCACCATCTCGGCCGCCGGTCGTCGCTCGATGCGCTCGGCAGCCGGGTTCGCCGCGGTGATCCGCCCGTCGGCGTCCTGGACCACCACGCCCTCGGCCATGGCCGTGACCAGCGAGCGGTACGCCTCCTCGCTGCGCCGCAGGGCGCGGTCACCCCTGATCCTCTCGGTGACGTCCGTGAACGAGACGACGACCTCTCGGATGGCGCCCTGCGGATCGACCTCGGGGAAACCGGTGGCCCATCCCCAGCTCGGCTCCGCGCCCTGCCTGCGCCGCACCCCCACGACCGCGCCCTGCACAGCCTCGCCAGTGGCGAGGACCTGCATGACCGGGTACTCCTCGAGCGGCATCGGCGACCCGTCTTCACGCAGGAACTGCCAGTCCGGGTCCATCGCGGCACGGCCCAGGAGCTGGCCCTCGGTGAGGCCCAGGAACTTGAGCGCCGCGGGGTTCCCGTACCTGACCCGGGAGTCGGCCGCGTGCACCACCACGGCGGTCGGCAGGTTGGCGAGCAGCTCAGCCGTCCACCGCGTGGCCCGTTGGGTCTCCTCCTCGGCGCGGACCGCCCGCTCGATCGGCTGGTGGACGCTGGCCACGAACATGGCGCGATACAGGTAGAGGTAGGCGATGATCTTGTAGACGTGTCCGAGCAGGTTGAAGATGTCGGTAACGTCCGAGTACAGCGTGAAGGCGAGCTCGCTCTGCATCGAGATGGCGACGGCCGCGAAGAGGCTCGTCGCGTCGTAGGCCTGGTGCCCTCGCCGCGCGCGGACATAGAACAGGACCAGCGGCACCGCCATCACGGCATCGATCGCGTACTCGGCCGCCACCTTGAAGGTCGTAAGGCCCTGACCCACGATGAACGTCCGGGGCCACCAGCTCGGCTCGTACAGGCCGGCCCAGACCACAAGCACCGTGATCGCGAGACCGGTGCCGAGGATGAGGTGGCGGCTGCGCGAGTGCTTCAGCGGCTGCCATGGCCGGACCGCGGCGACGAGGAACGCCAAGGCCACGACCAGCCGAGCGCACAGCCAGAAGTTGATCGCCTTCTCGTGGCCGGAGGGGGTGACGAGGTCCGGCATGCCGGCGAACGAGAGCAGGTGGACGAAGTCGATCAGTGCGGCGACGAGCAGGGCCGTGCCGAGGATCACGACGTTCCCGGCCCGGTCGCGGGCATAGCCGTCCCAGGTGATGCCGAACACGAGCATCGCGGCCACGATTGACGCCGTCTCGAGGCCGATGTGCAGCGGCACGTACTGCGCAGCCCCCGCGAAGGGACTGCCGATAGGCCAGCGCCACACGATGAGGAACAGCAGGAACAGGCCGAGCACGACGCCGACGGTGCGGCGGAGCCTCGCCTGCTGGCCGGCCACGTCGGCGTGGGCGTGCGGGTCCGACAGTGCGGCACCACCGGGCCCGTGTGACAGCGCGGCCATCGGTTCCCCTCGCCTCACGTGGAGCGTGGAACGCGTCAATCCCTAGGATCAACGCGAACAGGGATCAGCATCTCCGCGGCCCGACACCGACGCAATGGGCCGGAGGTCCCTTTCTTGTGATGGCAGGCGCCCTGCCCTGCGCCACCCGGGTCCCCGCTCGCCACTCCGCGCGAGCCCACCTCAGGTTGCCGCGGCGATCTCCCGGAGGTCGTCGAGCAGGCGGTCCACCTCGTCGATCGTGTTGTAGTGCGTGAGGCCAATGCGCAGGACTCCGTCGGGCTGGAGGCCCAGCCGCTCCACGGGGCCGACAGCGTAGAAGTCGCCCCACCAGGTGGCGATCCCCCGATGGCCGAGGGCGGTCGAAGCCTCCTCCGGCGTGGCGTGGGCGAGGGTGATCGCCACGGTCGGGGTGCGCTCCGCCATGCGCGCCCGGTCGGTCACCCCCCAGACGCGAACGCCCGGGATGGCCTCCAGCCCGTCGAGCAGGCGGCCGAAGAGGCCCATCTCGTACGCCCGGATCGCCGCCATCCCGGCGTGCGCGTCGCGCCGGCGACCCACCGCCAGCGCCGAGAACTGGGCCGCGAACTGGGTGCCGTAGGCCCGTCCGACCTCGGCCAGGTACTCAACCGCCGCGCGCGCTCCCGCATAGCCCTCGAAGTTGCCGGTCCCGGTCTCAAACCGGTCATGGGCCGGCCGCAGCTTGTAGGTGGGCAGCGCGTCGAGCGCCTCCTGACGACCATAGAGCACCCCGACGTGGGGCCCGAAGAACTTGTACGCCGAACACGCGAGGAAGTCCGTCCCCACGGCCTGCACGTCGATCGGCAGGTGCGGCGCCGCGTGGACGGCGTCAACGTAGGTCAGCGCCCCGGCCTCGTGCGCGCGCCGGACCAGCTCGGCGACCGGGTTGATCGTCCCGAACGCGTTTGACGCCCAGCCGAAGGCAACCAGCTTCGGCCGCGCGTGGAGCAGCTTGTCGAACGCCTCAACGTCGAGGGTCACGTCGTCGGGGCGGATGGGCACGGTGCGGACGGTGATGCCGCGGTCTGCGGCCGCCGACTGCCAGGGCCCAACATTCGCCTCGTGGTCGAGCCCCGACACGACGATCTCGTCGCCGGGGCTCATCGTTGCGCTGAGCGACCGCGCCACGTGCATCGTAAGCGTGGTCATGTTGGCGCCCAGCTTGATCTCGGACGCGTCACGCGCATTGAGCAGGTCGGCCAGCGCAGCGTGGGCGTCCTCAACCAGGGCGTCACTGCGCTGCGAGGTGAGGAACGGGCCGTCGTGGTTGGCGTTCGACTCCCGGTAGTAGCGGCTGACCGCCTCGATCACGCTGTCGGGGACCTGGGTCCCGCCCGGGCCGTCGAACAGGGCGACGGGCCGCCCGCCCTGCTCGATAGACAGCGCGGGGAATCGGGCGCGCAGGGCGGCAACGTCGAAGGCGGGCATCAGCGGGGAACCTCTGCTGGCGGAAGTCTCGGCCGATGCTAGCGCGGGAGCCGCGTGCCGGGCAGGACAGGTCCGTGCCGCGGGTCCCTCCCCATGCGCCTCGCGAGTGTCGGGGACGGGGGACGCATCAAGACGCCCCAGCACGGGACGGTGCCGGGGCGTCGGGGATGCGTGGCGCTGCTGGCCGGAGACGGCCGCTGTGCAGCGTGGGATCAGGCGGTCGCGGCGGCCTCGGTTGCGGCGGCGACAACCTCCTCGGCCGCCACGTCGATCTCGATCTTGATCTCCTTGCCGACGAGCCAGCCGCCCGACTCGAGGGCGACGTTCCAGGTCAGCCCGAAGTCCTCGCGGTTGATCCTGCCGGTGGCATGGAAGCCGACGCGCTGGGTGCCGTTCATCGCGGTGTACAGGCCCAGGTACTCGACCTCGAAGGTGACCGGCTTGGCCACGTCCCTGATGGTCAGGTCACCGGTCACCTGGTAGTCGTTGCCGCCCTTGGAGACGACCTTGGTGGAGGTGAAGGTCATCGTCGGATAGCGCTCGACATCGAAGAAGTCCGCAGAGCGCAGGTGGGCGTCGCGCTGGTCGACGCCGGTGTTGAGGCTGGCAACGTCAACCGTGAACGTGCCCGACGAGGCGATGGGGTTCTCGACGTCGAGATTGAGCGTGCCGTCGACGCTGCCGAACTTGCCGCGGACGGTGGTCACCATCATGTGCTTCGTCGCGAAGATGACGTCGGTATGCGCCTTGTCGATGTTGAAGGTCTTGGTCGCCATGGTTGCGGGGACTCCTGAGTGCGGCGGCGGTCCGCAGGTGTAATTGCTTGACACAGCAACTATATAGTGCCAGTAGTTGTATTGTCAACCATGTTTCGCCGGTGTAGGATGCCACCATGACGTCGCTGTCAACGCGTGACGCGCTGCCCCACATGCCCACGGTCCGGAGGCCGTCGCCCGCCGATGACCCGGCTCTGGACGTCTGGCGCGCCTTCATCCAGACCCACGCCCGGCTGATCCACAAGCTCGACGAGGAGCTCCAGTCGGCGCACGGCCTCTCGCTGGCCGAGTACGACGCGCTCGTCCAGCTGGTCAACGCGCCCGACCGTCGCCTGCGGATGAGCGCGCTCGCCGAGCGGGTGCTGCTCTCGCGCAGCGGGATCACGCGCCTCGTCGACCGGCTCGAGGCCGACGGCATGGTCGAGCGGTCGGTGTGCCCCACCGACGCGCGCGGTTCGATGGCCGCGATCACCCAGCTCGGCGTCACGCGCCTGCGCGCGGCGTCGAAGACCCATCTCGACGGCGTGCGGCGGTACTTCCTCGACGTGATCGCCGCAGACGACCGGGTCGCGCTTCAGCGGTCGCTCGAACGGGTCGGGAGCGGACTCAAGGGGTGCGGCACCGCCGCGGACAGCGCCTGCGCCTCGACGCTGGAGCCCTGACGGACGCTCCGCGGTCCCGCGGCCGGGTGCTCGCGGGGACGAGCGGCTTCGCCTACGCCGGCTGGTCGCCGCAGTTCTACCCTCCCGGGATCAGGGCGGATCGGCGCCTTGGCCACTACGCATCCCGCCTGTCAGCCTGCGAGCTCAACGGCACGTTCTATGCTCGGCCCACCCCGGAGCGGCTCGACGCCTGGGCCGCCGCGGTCCCGCCCAACTTCCGGTTCGTCGTGAAGGGCCAGCGCGGCGGGTCGATCCGTGCGCTGTACGCCTCCCCGGCCGAATCGGTGCCGTGGCTCACGGAGCACCTGCCGCGCCTTGGGGCGCGCCTGGGCGCGATGCTGTTCCGAATCCCGTCCGAGGTCGCCCGCAACGACGAGCGCCTGGCGGGCGTGCTCGCCGCCTGGCCGCAGGGCGTGCCGCTCGTCGTGGAGGCGCAGCACCCGTCATGGCACGTGGACGAGACGTTCGCCGCGCTACGGGCGGCCAACGCCGTGCTGTGCACCACCGACCTTGAAGGGCAGGAGGTGCCACCGGACATCCGGCGGACCGGGCCGTTCCTGTACGTGCGGCTGCGGCGACAGGCCTATGCCGAGGCGGAGTTGGACGACTGGGCGCGACGTTTGGTCCCATTCCTCGACGATGGCCTCGACGCCTACGTCATGTTCCGCCACGACGAGGACGGCACGAGCGCGCTGCTCGCGGAGGGTTTTGCCGCGCGCGTGGAGCGGGCTCGCGCCCCGGGCTGAAGCGCAGGAGGCCACCCGGCGCCCGTGCGGCTACCCTACTCGCACGCCATGAGGAGTCCGTTGATGCGCCACGCGGCCCGGATCGCCGCCCTCCTGGTCGCGTCCGCGCTGGCCGGCGGCTGTGCCCAGCCTGCCACGTCGTCAGCCGAGCGCTCCGCCATGGCGGGCGCCCGCGTGACGCCATCCGCCCCCATGGCAGCCCCCGGGACGTCCATCCCCGCCTTGACCTTGCCCTCCGGCATCCCGTCCGCATTCGCCGGGGCGAGCCCGGCACGCCCGGATCTCGCCCATGTCCGGATTGCCCTCCGGCCCATCGCGACCGGCCTGACGTCGCCGGTGTTCGCGACCGGGGCGCACGACGGGAGCGGCCGGCTGTTCGTCCTCGAGCAGGCGGGCACGGTGCGAGTGGTCCGGGACGGGTCGCTTGAGGGCGACCCGTACCTCGACCTCACAGACCGCATCGCGTCGGGAGGCGAGCGGGGCCTCCTGGGCCTCGCGTTCGCGCCCGGCTTCGGGCCCGCCGAGGTGCGCCTCTACGCCCACTACTCGAACCGCGCCGGCGACACCACGATCGCCGAGTTCCGGGCGACGCCGGGTGCTGACCGCATTGACTCCGCCACTGAGCGCATTGTCCTGGTCCAGCAGCAGCCGTACCCCAACCACAACGGCGGCTGGATCGGCTTCGACCAGCAGCGCCGCCTGCTCATCGCCCTTGGCGACGGCGGGAGCGGGGGCGATCCGGAGAACCGCGCGTCCAGTCTGTCGACGCTGCTGGGCAAGATCCTGCGCATCGACGCGCTCGCCGGACCCGCCGACGGTCGCGCCTACACCATCCCGCCCGACAACCCGTTCGTCGGCCGGTCAGGCGCCCGGCCCGAGATCCTGGACTACGGGCTGCGCAACCCCTATCGGGACAGCATCGACCCCGCGACGGGCTCCCTGTGGATCGGCGACGTGGGGCAGGACGCCTGGGAGGAGGTCGATGCCGCGCCCGCCGGCGCTGCCGGGCTGGACTTCGGCTGGCGCCGATGGGAGGGGCGGCACTGCTACAACCCGCCCACCGGCTGCGATCCCGCAGGCGTGGCGATGCCGCTGGCGGAGTACGGCCACGACCAGGGCTGTGCGATCGTCGGCGGCGTCGTGTATCGCGGCGCCGCGATCCCGGCGCTCGACGGGGCGTACCTGTTCGGCGACTACTGCTCGGGGAAGCTCTGGGCCATCGATGCTGCGGGCGGCGAGCAGAAGCCGACGCTGCTGCTCTCAACGGGGCTCACCATCAGCTCGATCGCCGGTGACGACAGCGGAGAGCTGGTCGTGACCGACCTGCGGGGCGGCACGGTCTTTGGGGCGGTGGCTGTGGCCGGATAGCGGCGCGACGGCTGAGTTGGGTCGCCAGCCGGCGCCCGCAGGTCCGCGAGCCTGATCAGGCGACCCGCTCGAGTGGGGCCGTAGGGACGGGGACGCTGCGCGGTGCGATGGGCCGCAGGTACATCGTGAGGACGATCCCCACGTAGGCGACCCACGCGACCAGCATCGCGAACTCGGGCTGCGAGTTGTAGCCGAGGAGGGCGCGGAGCAGCTGTCCCACGAGCAGCGGCAGCCCCGTCGGCGCGCCGTCGATCGCCTTGTGCGGCAGGACGGCCGACAGGTCGAACACCGCGTTGGTGCCCACCCCGATCCAGCCGATCTCGACGAGCTCGTGGATCGCGGATGCGATCAGGCCGGCGGCGATGAAGATGAGCGCGATGCCCGTCCAGCGGAAGAACGACCGGAGGTTGATCCGTGCCGCACCGCGGTACATGGCGGCTCCGATCGCGGATGCGATGAGCAGCCCCGCCACCGCCCCGA
Organism: Chloroflexota bacterium; assembly: GCA_021802825.1. Taxonomy (GTDB): domain Bacteria; phylum Chloroflexota; class Limnocylindria; order Limnocylindrales; family CSP1-4; genus CAIXZV01. The sequence goes on along the minus strand of JAJZRG010000033.1, from coordinate 9,579 downwards.
CAAGCACCCCCGCGGCACCCGCCTGCGCTGAAGCTGCCTGCCCCACCAAGAACAGCGCGGTCTCGAGCCCCTCGCGGAAGACCGAGACGAAGGCAAGCACGGCGAGACCCGTCGCTGTCCCGTCCCCGAGCGCCCTCCCCAGCGCGGCCTGGAGCTGGTCGCGGATCCCTGCCGACGTGCGGCGCATCCAGAACAGCATCCACGTGACGACGCCGGCGGCGAGCAGCATTGCGGCCGCCTCGAACAGCTGCTCGTAGGGGGACGGCAGCTCGCCGACGGTGACGAACAGGGCCGCACCCGCCGCCAGGCTGACCAGCACGGCAGCCGCGGTCCCCAGCCAGATCCGGCCGAACGCATGGCGATTCCCCGTCCGGGCGAGGTAGGAGAGGATGATCGAGATGATCAGCGCGGCCTCGACGCCTTCGCGGAGACCGGTGAGCAGGCCGGAGGTGAGGGACCCGATGTCCAAGGTATTGGCTCCATGGGGAACGCAGAACGGCAGGAAGGCTGCCAGCCGAGGGACGCTGGACGGCAGCGAGGCTGCCGTGCAGGAGCGCGACGGCCGGATGCTACGACGCCCCACTCGTTGTCGTCAAGTCCACTTGATATCGCAAGACAGGACCGCCTGCGGTGCGATGACAGGCTGCGTCAGGACCAGGTGACGCTGCAATGCTCCTGCAACGAGCGCGGACTTCCTTGGAGCACCTCTTGGGGTGAGCACGCCTTAAGGTTGCCGCGAGATTTCTCGAGTGGTTGGGTCTGTGACGGGGCCCAATCGCATGCGCCACGCCGCACGACCCGGTTCCCCTCGCGGGTCGTGCGGCGTGTCTTCTTGAGGGCGCGGCCCTTGGTGGCGCCGGAGCCTCCCTGCGCCGAGCAGCCGAGCCGCCGCTGAGCCGCCCCTGAGTCGCGCCAGACTCGCCCGGGCGCCGCCCACGCGGGGCCGCCGGCGTTGGAGGCGCCTCCGCGGGGTGGCCCGTGCGGCAGCCGCGGCGACTCGAGTCCGACGCGACTCACGAGCCTCCGACGCGACTCACGGGTCCGGCGACGCGGCTCACGGGCCCGGCGACGCGGCTCACGGGCCCGACGGATCAAGCGGTCAGCGATCCCCTCGAGGCCGGGTCGAGGCCCAGCTCCCGGATCGCCTCGGCGGCGGCCTTCGGGTCCCAGCAGCCGGAGCGGGCCAGGCCCGAGATCGCTGCGGCGGTGATGGACGGCGGGTCCACGTCGAAGTGGCGCCGCAGCGCTTCCCGGGTGTCGCTGCGGCCGTAGCCGTCGGTCCCGAGCGTGAGGTAAGGTGCCTTGATCCACGGCGCGACCATGTCGGGCAGGGTGCGGATCCAGTCGGTCGCCGCAACGATGGGCCCGCCCTCACGCCCCAGCACCTGCGCCACATACGGCACGCGCTCGGGCTGGTCGGGGTTGAGCCGGTTCCAGCGGTCCGCCTCGAGTGCCTCGTGGCGGAGCTGCTGGAACGAGGTGGCCGAGTACACCTCCGCGGCAATCCCGAACCGCTCCGCGAGCAGGTCGCGCGCGGCGATGACCTGCGGCAGGATCGAGCCTGAACCCACGAGGCGGACCTGGGCCTTCGCGCCGCCGTCGATCTCAGGCGCCGGCGAGAAGCGGTACAGGCCGCGCACGATGCCGGGGTCGGCGCCCTCGGGCTTGGCCGGCTGCGCGTAGTTCTCGTTGTAGACCGTCACGTAGTAGTAGACGTCCTCGCCGTCGTGGAACATGCGGGTGATGCCATCTCGGACGATCGTGGCCAGCTCGTAGGCAAACGCAGGGTCATACGCGCGGACGACCGGCACCGTGGACGCGAGCACCTGGCTGTGGCCGTCGTCGTGCTGGAGCCCCTCGCCGGCGAGCGTGGTCCGGCCGGCGGTCGCGCCGATCATGAAGCCGCGCCCGCGCTGGTCGCCGAACGCCCAGGCCTGGTCGCCGGTCCGCTGGAAGCCGAACATCGAGTAGAAGATGTAGAACGGGATCATCGCCATGCCATGGGTGGCGTAGGCCGTGCCGGCGGCCTGGAGCGAGGCCATCGAGCCTGCCTCGTTGATCCCCTCTTCGAGCACCTGGCCGTCAATCGACTCGCGATACGACAGGATCAGGTCCGAGTCCACGGGCGTGTAGCGCTGGCCGTGGGCCGCGTAGATGCCGACCTCCTTGAACAGGGGGTCGAGCCCGAACGTGCGCGCCTCGTCGGGGATGATGGGCACGATCCGCTTGCCGAGCTCCGGGTCCCGGATCAGGTTCCGCAGGAGCCGGGCGAACACCATCGTGGTCGACACCTCGGTGCTGCTCCCGGCGGAGAACTCGGCATCCACGACGGCCTCGGGCTCGGGCAGGGCGGCGGCGCGGACGACGCGACGGGGCACAGAGCCGCCGAGCGACGCCCGGCGCTCGATCATGTACTCGACCTCAGGGGAGCCGGAGCCCGGGTGGAAGTACGGGTACTCGTGGAGCTTGTCGTCGGGAATCGGCAGCTCCAGGCGGTCGCGGAAGACGCGCAGCTCGTCCTCGCGCATCTTCTTGGCCTGGTGGGTGAAGTTGCGCGACTCGATGCCCTTGCCCAGGGTCCAGCCCTTGACGGTCTTGGCCAGGATGACCGTGGGCGCACCCTGGAACTCGGTCGCCGCCTTGTAGGCTGAGTAGACCTTCCGGTAGTCGTGGCCGCCCCGGCGCAGGTGCTCGATGTCGCTGTCCGAGAGGTGGGCGACCATCTTCTGGAGACGCAGGTCCGGGCCGAAGAAGTGCTCGCGCACGTAGCGCCCGGTCGAGGTCGAGTACTTCTGGTACTCCCCGTCCACGGTGCTGTTCATCTTCTCGACGAGCACGCCGTCCACGTCGCGCGCCAGCAGCTCGTCCCACTCCCGACCCCAGATGACCTTGATGACGTTCCACCCCGCCCCGCGGAACAGGCCCTCGAGCTCCTGGATGACCTTTCCGTTCCCGCGCACAGGCCCGTCGAGGCGCTGGAGGTTGCAATTGACGACGAACGTCAGGTTGTCGAGCCCGTCGCGCGCGGCCAGCGAGATGCCGCTGATCGCCTCGGGCTCGTCCATCTCGCCGTCGCCGAGGTACGCCCAGACGCGCTGCTGGCTGGTGTCCTTGAGACCACGGTTCTGCAGGTAGCGGTTGAACCGCGCCTGATAGATCGCGCCCAGCGGGCCGAGGCCCATCGAGACGGTGGGGAACTCCCAGAAATCGGGCATCAGGCGGGGGTGCGGGTAGCTTGACAGGCCGCCGCCGGCCGTCTCGCGCCGGAACCGGTCGAGGTCCTCCTCCGAGAGGCGCCCCTCAAGGAACGCCCGGGCGTAGATGCCCGGCGCTGCGTGCCCCTGGAAGAACACCTGGTCGCCGCCGCCCGGGTGCTCCTTGCCCCGGAAGAAATGGTTGAACCCAACCTCGTAGAGCGTGGCCGCCGAGGCGTACGTCGAGAGGTGGCCGCCGATACCCGGGAAGCGGGTGTTGGCGCGCAGGACCATCGCGACCGCGTTCCAGCGGATCAGGCGCCGGATCCGGCGCTCCAGATCCTCGTCGCCAGGGAAGTAGGGCTCCTGCTCCGGGCTGATCGTGTTGATGTAGCGCGTCTGTGACAGGCTGGGCAGGCCCACGTGACGCTGCCGGGCGCGCTTGAGCAGCTTGTACATCAGGAAGCGGGCGCGGAACTCGCCCTCCTGTTCGACCACCTGGTCGAGGCTCTCGAGCCACTCGCGGGTCTCGGCCTCGTCGATGTCGGGCAACTGCTGCTTGAAGTCGTCGAAGTACATCTGGGCTCCCGTGGACGCAACGGACTCCCACGCTGGATTGGGCGGTGCACAGGGTAGTACCGATCCAGAACCCACGCCGCAGCGAGGCCGGGGCGCGGCCGCAACGAGGCCGGGGCGCGCGCGGCGAGGGCCGTCGGCACGTGGCGAGGCGCTGGGCGGGCGATTCAGGCTCGCGTGTTTGGCCGCTGCAACGTTCCTCGGCCGACAGTGTGCGCGCATCGTCGCCCGAACGCGTTCATCATTGGGCTCTTGGGGGAGGCCCGTCTGCCTGTGAGGTGACGCATGAGTACCCAGCCGCTCGTGCTCGTCGCCGATGACGAGCCCAGGATCACCAAGCTCGTGTCGATTGCCCTGACCAGTGAGGGCTTCCGCGTGGTCAGCGCCGGGGGTGGCGACGAGGCGCTCACACGCGCCGAAGAGATCCGGCCCGACATCGTGCTCCTCGATATCGTCATGCCCGACCTCGACGGGATCGAGGTGATGCGTCGGCTCCGCGAGCGCCGCCCCATCCCGGTCATCCTGCTCACGGCCAAGGGCTCGACCGCCGACAAGGCGAAAGGGCTCGACCTCGGCGCGGACGACTACATCGCCAAGCCCTTCCACCCCGACGAGCTCGCGGCGCGCGTCCGGGCCGTGATCCGGCGGTCTGCGGGCCTCCAGCCCGGGGCCGGGGTCATCACGTTCGACGACGTCGAGATCGACCTCGAGCGGCGGACCGTGACCCGCGGCGGGGAGCTCGTGGCGCTCTCGCGCACGGAATGGCTGCTGCTCCAGCACCTGGCGGCGAACGCCGGCAAGGTAGTGCTCCACACGGAGCTGTTGACCAAGGTCTGGGGCCCCGAGTATCGCGACGACCTCCAGTACCTGCGGGTGTGGGTGTCGCGCGTCCGCCGGAAGCTGGGTGCGAAGCCGGGCGAGGCGGGGCGCATCCGGACCTTCCAGGGGATCGGCTATCTGCTCGACATCGATCCGGACTCGAGTGACGGCGACGCGCCCGGGGTGGATGAGGCGAGCTAGCAGCGGCACCGGCGCATTGGCCTCGCGACGGCCGGCCTCAGGCGGGGTACGGTAGCGCCATGCGCAGGTACGGCTCGGGCGTCGCCCTCCTGATTGTCGACATGCAGAACGACTTCGCCGATCCGCGCGGCTCGCTACACGTGGCGGGCGCCGAGGCGATCGTCCCCGTTGTCAACACCGAGATCGCGCTGGCCCGCGAGAGCCGCTCGATGCTCGTCTACACCCAGGACTGGCATCCCCCGCACACGCCGCACTTCGCGATTGACGGCGGCACCTGGCCGGTCCATTGCGTCGCCCACACGTGGGGCGCCGAGCTCTACCCGGCGCTCGACTGCCGCCTCGGGGCACCGATGATCCACAAGGGGTCCCACGGCGAGGACGGCTACTCGGCGTTCACGATGCGCGACGCGTCCCCCGACAGGCTCGTGCCCACCCCGCTCGAGCCGCTCCTGATCGAGTCGGGCGTGTCGTCGGTGGTGGTGGTGGGCCTTGCGACCGACTACTGCGTCCGCGCGACGGCGCTCGACGCCATCCGCCTTGGCTTCCAGGCGACGGTCCTCACGGACGCGGTGGCAGCGGTAGACGTGCGGCCGGGCGACGGTGAGCGGGCGCTGGCTGAGATCAAGGCAGCCGGAGTCGTCCTCGCCGCCAGCCGGGCGGGCTGACCCGTCGCCGCCCCCTTGGCCCCCGACGTGCCGCCCCTGGCCTCCTCGCGATCCCCTTGGTGCTCTAGGCAGACCGGCTGCTCGCGCCGGCTGGTCGCGCGTGCTCGGGCAGGACGCGCGCCCGATACCCTGCGCATGCTCGTGGCGGTCGACGCGCCGATCGAGGCTGCGCGGGCCGTCGTGACCGACGTGGCGTTCCAGCCCGAGCAGGGAACCGAGGTCGTCCCGTGCAGATCCACCTCGTTGACGCCACCTACGAGCTCTTCCGGGCGCACTTCTCGCCGCGCCCGGCGGTCCGCGGCCGCGACGGGGTCGTGCTGTCAGGCGTGTCGGGGCTGGTCGAGCAGCTGTGCCTCCTGCTCCGCGACCAGGGCGCCACGCATATCGGCTGCGCCACGGACCGGGTGATCCGGTCATTCCGCAACGAGCTCTACGCCGACTACAAGACCGACGCCGGGGTGCCGGCGGAGCTGCTCGCCCAGTTCCCCATCGCGGAGGACGCGATCGACGCACTGGGCCTCGTGCTCTGGCCGATGGTCGAGTACGAGGCCGACGACGCCATCGCGGCGGCGGCCGACCGGTTCGCAGCGGACCCGCGCGTCGAGCGAATCGTGATCTGCACGCCCGACAAGGATATGGCGCAGTGCGTGCGCGACGACCGCGTGGTGCTCTGGGACCGACGCCGGAACCTCGTGTACGACGACGCCGGCGTCCGCGCGAAGTGGGGCGTGCCACCCGAGGGGGTACCGGACCGCCTGGCGCTGGTCGGGGACACAGCCGACGGGTTCCCCGGCCTGCCCGGGTGGGGCGACAAGTCGGCGTCGGCGGTGATCTCGCGCTACGGCCACCTGGAGTCGATCCCGCCGTGCGCAGCCGATTGGGACGTGCCCGGGCTGCGGGGCGCGGTGCTCCTCGCGGCCACGCTCCGGGAGCAGTTCGGCGACGCGCTGCTGTATCGCGATCTGGCCACGCTGCGGACGGCCGACGATGGCGTGCCGCTGCCCCAGGAGGATGCCGAGGAGCTCCGGTGGCCGGGTGCCGACCGCGAGCACTGGACGTCGTTCTGCGCCGAGTGGGGCCTGCCGAAGCTGGCCGACCGGCCGCCGCGCTGGCGATAACCCAGGGCGTCGCTGGGTGACGGAGGCCCGAGACCAGCTAACCCGCGGGCTGGCGCGACAGGCGGAGCAGCTCGGCGTGATGGGCCGGCGGGGCGGCGAGGCAGCCGAACGTTCGTGTCGCGCGTGCGATGTCGAACCAGGACCCGCCCTCCGCGTCCGTGACGACGGCGCCCGCGCGCTCGGCGATGAGCCCAGCCGCCGCGATGTCCCAGGCCGACATCCCGGCCGTCTGGATCGCCGCGTCGAAGCGGCCCGCCGCCACGTACGTGAACGCGAGCGCCGATGAGCCGATATTCCGCGTCACGCGGACTGCCTTGCGCACCGCTCGCGCCCGCGACGCCACCGCTCGCCCGGCGAGGGCCAGCTGAATCACGAGGTCGGTGCTCTTGTCCTTGGCCGAGACGGCCAGCACACGATCGCCCAGCATGGCCGGGCCGTCCGCCGTCGCCCAGAACGTCTCGTCCCGAAGCGGCTCGTGCACCACGCCCACGGCGGGTCGCCCATCCACGATGAGGGCCACCGACACGCAGAACAGCGGGAGGCCGTTCGCGTAGTTCACGGTCCCGTCGAGCGGGTCCACGATCCACGATCGACCGCTCGCGAGGCTCCGCGCGGCCGACGCTGCGCGGTCTGTCTGGTGGGCCCCTGTCGCGGCGGCGCGGGCGCCGGGCCCACGACCCCGATGCTCGCCCGACTCCTCGGCCAGGATGCCGTCGGACGGGAAGCGCTCCCGGATCGAGCCCAGGATCAGCGCCTCCGAGAGGTGGTCCACCTCGGTGACCACGTCCTTCGCGGACTTGTACGAGACCTCCCCCACCCGCTCGTACCGCTCGAGCAGGATGGCCCCTGCGCGCTCGGCCACGTCACGAGCGAAGTCGGCGTCCGCGGCGTGGCGGCTCGCGGTGGACTCGTCGACGCGCTGGGCAATGGGCATGCGCCGATCGTGCCACGGATCGGCTGATGGCGGCGAGCGGCCACCGACGCCTTCCGCGAACGGGCTCCCGCTCCCCCGCCATCGCATCGAGGTGCCGACCGGCCCGGCCGAAGCTCCCCCACGAGGGGCCGTTGGACTGGGGTGGAGCCACCGGGCGATCCCCGATCCTCACGTGGACCACCCCAAGGAGAGACGTCCCATGAACTGGCCCATCACCGGCGTCCTGGCCGCTGTCGCGATCACCGTCGGCGTCGTCCTGCTTGTCGTCTACGCCGTTCGCCGCGGCCTCGTCCACAGCGACCTCCCGGATACCATCGCCACGGCCGAGATCCCAACGTCCGGTTCGTCGCCCATCGCAGCAGCACCGCAGCAGCTGCGGACGATCGGAGCTGCCGGGGCCCTGATCCTGGTCGTCGGTCTCGCGCTGGGCGTCGTGACTGCGCTCGGCGGCTGGGGCGGCGCCAGCACGACGGACGGGGGCGGCTGCGCGCAGTCGTGGAACGGCTGTCCGCAGGTCACCGCGCCGGCCAGCGCCAGGCCATAGGGCGAGCGGCGTCAGTCGCGGGGCGGCTGATCGCCGCCCCCAGCGCCTCGCAGGACCGCCGCGCGGCCGGGCCGTCGCCGAGTCGGGCTACCATCGGCCCATGGATGACATCACCCTGATCCCCGCCCACAAGACGTTCCTCACCGGGCGCCACTTCGCCACGATCGCCACGCTCGATGAGGACGGCGGGCCGCGCCAGGCCGTGGCCTGGTACGCGCCCCTCGACGACGGCAGGATCCTGATCAACAGTCGCCGCCCGCGCCGCTGGTGCAGCAACCTGATCCGCGACGGTCGGGTCGCCCTGGCCATCGCCGAGCACCCGTACCGCTGGCTGGGCCTGACGGGCGTGGTGGACGAGGTGATCGACGACCCCGAGCGCGCCCGCGAGGACATCGTGGCTCTCGGCCGGCGGTACAGCGAGAGCGGCTCCATCGACCCAATGACCGAGGCCGCGTTCCGGAGCCAACCGCGGGTCTCGTTCCTGATCCGCATCACCGGCGCCCACGACCACCTGGAGGGCTGACGTGCCCGCGCCCCTGATCGTCGCGCTCGCCGGCGGCGTCGGCGGGGCGAAGCTTGCCGAGGGTCTCCAGGCGCACCTCGGCGCCCGCCTGACCGTCGTCGTGAACACGGCCGACGATTGCGATCGGCATGGGCTGCGCGTCATGCCCGACCACGACACCGTGCTGTACACGCTTGCCGGGATCGAGCAGGCGGCGTTGGGCTGGGGGATCGAGGGCGACACGCACGCCGTCATGAACCAGCTCGGTGTGTACGGCGAGCCGACCTGGTTCTCGCTCGGCGACCGCGACCTCGCGCTGCACATCGCGCGCGCCGCGGCGCTGCGACGGGGAGACCGCCCCACCGAGGCCTGCCTCGCGGCACAGCGCGCGCTGGGGCTCGCCGCGAGGATCCTGCCCATGACGGACTCGCCCGTGGCGACGGCCGTGGAGACTGACGACGGGTGGCTCGAGTTCCAGGAGTACTTCGTCCACCGGCGCCAGGAGCCCGAGGTCCGAGGGCTCCGGTTCGACGGCCTCGAAGCCGCGCGCCCCACGCCCGAGGTCGCGGCGGCGCTCGAGGAGGCGACGGCGATCGTCATCGGCCCCTCGAACCCCCTCGTCTCGATCGGCCCGATCCTCGCCGTGCCGCGGATGCGCGATCGGCTTGCGGCGGCCCGCGGGCGGGGCGTGCCGGTCGCGGCGGTCAGCCCGATCATCGGCGGGCGGGCGCTCAAGGGGCCTGCCGACCGGATGCTCGCCTCGCTCGGCCACGAGTCGTCGGCGCTCGGCGTGGCGCGGCTGTACGCGGACCTGGTGGACCTGTTCGTGCTCGATGACGCCGATGCGGAGCTGGCACCCGAGATCGAGGCGCTGGGCCTCCGGACGCTCGTGACCGACACCGTGATGGGCGACGACGCGTCCCGGGCGCGGCTGGCGGGGGCGGTCCTCGAGGCGCTGGAGCCGACTTGACGGGGCGCAGTCCACGACTTCGCCTCGGACACCGCCCCCTCCCGCGCTAGCATCGT
>JAJZRG010000090.1 GCA_021802825.1 Chloroflexota bacterium | reverse complement strand
AAGCGCGCACTGGCTGGCCGAGATGGACGCCGCGGAGATCCCTGCCGGGCCGATCAACGACGTCGTGGCGGCCTTCGCCCAGCCCCAGGCGCAGGCCCGGGGAATGACCGTCGAGGTGGAGCACCCGGTGCTGGGCACGATCAGGCAGGCGGGGATCCCGTTCCGCCTCGCCGCCACGCCGGCCGCTATCCGGACGGCTCCGCCGCTCCTGGGCGAGCACTCCGCGGACATCCTCGCCGAGCTCGGGTACTCGAACGAGGAGATCGAGGCGCTGACTGCCGCGAACGTGACGTGAAGTCGGGGCGACGCGGTCCCGCGCGTGGGACCCGCGATACGCCGCGACATGCGTCGCGACCCAACGATGTGTCAGCCACGGCCGAAGCGCGCATGGGACCGGCACGAAACCCGGGTTTGGCGCGGGATCCACGCTCGCCATGTCCCCGAGTGACACATCGTTGGGTCGCGAAGGGAGCCGCGGGTCGCGGCGCGCGGAGTGCGTCGCTGCAGGAGGTCTTGGTTGGCGTCGCGAACAACGAGATGCCGACGACCGCCCGGGGATAGGCGGTCGCCGGCGCGGAGCGGGCTGTGCCCCCAGGTGGCCTAGCTGCCGGCGCTCGCCTTGAACACGCCGATGGCCCCGTGGGTGACGAAGTTGAACGCGTGGGTCACGAACGGGTACATGCCGTTCTCGGCCGGGCTGAACTCGATGATCGCGCCCTGCGCCGGCGAGAGATCGACGGCCTGCGACCCCCAGCCGCCCGCGTTGCCCTTGGCGAGGACGATGCCCTCCTTGACCACCGTGTCGAAGATCGTGCCGACCACGTGGAACGAGCTGTCCTCGTTGGGTCCTGCGTCGAGGACGAAGACGCGCACGCGGCCACCGGTCTTCACCGGGATCGGGTTGTCCTTGTACTGGTTGGCGATGCCGTTGAACACGACGTAGTCGGGCGCCGGCGCGGTCGAGTTGGCCTTCGCGTAGTCCACGGTCTGGCCCGGCTTGCCGAGGTACCACTCGCTCTGGACGAAGGCGAACTCGTCGTCCACCTTGGACAGCCCGCCCTTGGGCTCGACGATAACCATGCCGAACATGCCGTTGGCGATGTGCAGCAGCGCCGGCGCGGTGCCGCAGTGGTACATCCAGACGCCCGCGTAGTCGGCCTGGAAGGTGTAGGTGAACGTGCCGCCTACCGGGATCTCCACCATCTGATGGTCCATCGCGGTCTGGCTGGCGTGGAAGTCGATGGAGTGGGACATCTGCGTCTGGTTCGTCAGGTGGATGCGGACGGTGTCGCCGAGGTGGACGCGGATGACCGGTCCGGGCACCTCGCCCCCGAACGTCCAGACGTGGACGACCGCACCCGTGGCGACCGTCATGTCCTTCTCGATGATCGGGAGGTCGACGTCGTGGACCGTGCCGGGCAGGACCGGCGGTGCCTTCGGGTCGCGCACCGTGTACGCGGCAGCAGCGGCGCCTGGGGAGGCGGCCGGGGAGGAACCGGGCATGGTCATGGCGTCGCCCGATGCAGCCGGAGCGGTCGCAGGCGAGGCAGCGGCGGAGGCGGCCGCGACGGGAGCGGCGGGCGATCCGGCCGCCGACGATGCGGCGGGTGGTGCGACTTGGGCCGGCGCGGCGCTGGGCGCGAAGCTCCACTGCGGGCCAGCCGCGGCCGAGGAGCAGCCGACCGTCATCAACGCGATTGCTGCGGATACGGCCACGAGGCGGTAGTTGCGGTTCATCATGTTCCCTTCATCAGACCTCCAGGGCTGGGGCCCTGGGCCCGATCGCCGGCCATCGCTTCGTCCCGCGGGGGCCCGTCCGGCTTCGTTGATAAACTATCACTAATCTAGTAGATGTTTGACCCATGACACGTGACATGATTAGCGGGGGCCGCCTGGACCGTCCGCAGCCGGGGCAGCCTGCGACTCCCGGATCCCTCGGCCCGGCCGGCTCTGCCCGTCCCGCCGCCTTCACCCCTGGCCCGCGTCGCGGCGACGATCGCCGGATCGCGGTGGCCTCGGTCGTGATCGCCGCGCTCTACCTGGTGGCCGCTGCCGGCGCCGCTGCCGCCCTGGCGACGGGCGTCCCGGGCATGCCGACCACGGCGTGGCTGCCGCTCCACCTCGCCCTGGCGGGCGGCGCCTCAACCGCGATCGCGGGCGTGATGCCGTTCTTCGTGGCTGCGCTGTCGGCGGGCCATCCCGCCCCGGCTCGGCTGCGCGCGGCGGCGGTCGTGATGGTCGCGCTTGGCGCGGCGCTCGTCGCGACCCACGGGCTCGCGCCGAGCCTGGCCCTGGGTCTGCCGCTCTCGGCGATCGGCGGCATGGTGTACCTCGGCGGCATCGCCGCCACGGCGGCCTGCGTCCGCGGCTCGGGGCGCGGCGGGCTCATGGCGCGCCGGCCGATCGTAACTGCGGGCTACCTCCTCGCGCTCCTGAACGTCGGCGTCGGCGGGTTCGTCGGGACGCTGGTCGTGGCGGGCTGGACGCCCGTTCTCCTGGACCTCGTCCACGTCCGCGCCGCCCATGCCTGGACCAACCTCATCGGCTTCGTTTCGCTGGTGATCCTCTCGACACTGCTCCACTTCCTGCCCACCGTGCTTGGGACGCGAATCGTGCCGCGCCGGTCGGCCATCCTCGCGGTGCTGGGCGTGGCGCTCGGTTCCCCGCTCGTGGTCGTCGGCGAGCTGACGGGCGTCCCGGCGGTCGCCGGCGGGGGCGCGGTGCTCACGCTGCTCGGGATCGCCGCGCTGGTGGGCGAGGCCTGGGCCGTGCGCGCGGCGCGCGGCCGCTGGACCACCGATGCGGGCTGGCACCTGATGGCCAGCGGGGGCCTGCTCGCGGGCGTCGTCTGGTTCGCCATCGGCGGCGGCATCGCGTCGGCGCTCATCCTCGCCCGAGCACTCGGCCTCGTCGGCGACGACTACGCCTGGCGCGCCCAGCTCGTGGCGGCGCCGCTGGCGATCGGCTGGGTGGTGCAGGTGCTGGTGGCCTCGTGGACGCACCTGCTGCCGTCGATCGGTCCGGGCGGGCCTGCTGAGCACGCGGTGCAGCGGGTGATCTTGGGGCGCGCGGCCCGGCCCAGGCTGGTCGCGCTCAACCTCGGCGGAGCGATGGCGTCGGTGGGGTGGCCGCTCGCCCTCGCGCCCTTGGTGGCGGCAGGCGTCGCTCTGGCGGGCGTCGCCGTCGTGGCGTCAGCCGGCCTTGCGTGGTCGGCGCTCGGGGTGCGTGCGGCACGCTGAGGCGGACGCGCGCTGGAGCGGACGCCGCGCTGGGGCGGAGGCTCGGGTCCACGGCTCGCTTGCGCCAGGGGCATTGGGTGCCCGCGCCCGCAGCTGTCAGTTGGTCGGACTGGGCCGGCGGGCAAGGTCGGCGAGCGACGCGCCCGCGAAGGTGCCGCGTAGCGCCTCCTGACCCCTGAAGAACACGCCGTGCACATCGCAGAAGCCGTCCGCGCCGCACGGCCCGCCGCGGAGCACGCACGACTGGCGCCGTGAGTCGCCCTCGACCGCCTCGATGACGTCGAGCAGCGACACGCTGGCCGGATCGCGCGTGAGGCGGTAGCCGCCGGTTCGTCCGGGGGCGGCCTCGATGAGGCCGGCACGCTGGAGGTCGGCCAGCACCTGGGGCAGGAACCGGACCGGGATGTCCATCGCATCCGAGATGCGGCGCGCCGAGATCAGCCCGTTGCCCACGCCGCGCGTCAGCGCGAGCATGGCCCGGACGGCGTAGTCGCCGCGTTTCGTCAGCTCGAGTCGCATGAACCCGAGTATGGAGCGGAATGCCGCAGGGCGTCGCCGGGGGCCTCGCGACGCGAGCCGGCGCGGCCGGGTCCGAGAGGCGCCGGGCGTCCCAGCCGGTAGACTTGGCGGATGCCCCGCTATGCATACGGCGGCCAGGCGCTCATCGAAGGTGTGATGATGCGCGGCCGCGACGCCATCGCCGTCGCCCTGCGGCACCCGGACGGCCGGATCGTGTGGGAGGCCGAGCGTCTCGACGCTGGCTTTCACAGGAGCCGCGTGTCGCGCTGGCCGTTCGTGCGTGGGCTCGTGATCCTGTACGAGACGCTGGTGGTGGGCACGCGCTGGCTGATGCGCTCCGCGAGCCTCCAGGTGGAGGACGAGGGCGTCGAGCTGGGCAAGGGCAGCATCGCGGTGATGCTCCTCATCACCGGCGTGCTGGGCGTCGGTCTGTTCTTCCTGCTCCCGCTCGCCGTGGCGACCTTCACCGTCGGCGACTCGCACGGCGACCTCGCGAAGTACGCGCTCGAGGGCCTCGTCCGGGTCCTGCTGTTCCTCGGCTACCTCGCCCTGCTGGCGCGCACGCGGGACATCAGCCGCGTGTTCCAGTACCACGGCGCCGAGCACATGACGATCCACGCCCTCGAGCATGGCGACCCGCTTCGCCCCGTGGCGATCCGCAAGTACCCGACCGCCCACCCGCGCTGCGGCACCGAGTTCCTCGTGGTGGTCATCATCCTGTCCATCTTCGGGTTCGCGCTTGTGGGCAGGCAGACGCCGCTGGTCACGGTCGCCAGCCGGGTCCTCCTGATCCCGGTCATCGCATCGGTCGGCTACGAGCTGCTCCGCCTCGGTGCCCGCCACCGCGGGAACCCCATCGTGCGCGTGATCATGTGGCCCGGCATTCTGGTCCAGATGATCACCACCAAGCAGCCCACCGACGAGATGATCGAGGTGGCCATCGTGGCCGTGGAGGAGGCGCTGCGCGCCGATGGCGAGCCGGTGCCGACGGACGGCCTGGACCTTCCCCGCGAGCCGATGCCCGCCCCGGGCGAGACCGCGGCCAAGGCGCGCGCGGCGGCGACGACCGTGGCCGACGAGCTCGCGATGGCGCCGCTCGATCCCCCGGACGCCTGATCCGCCAGCCGACCCGAACCGCCCGCCCCGCCAGCCGACCCGAACCGACACCACCCGAGACGACCCCATGTCCCCCGAATTCAGCCTCGACGCCAAGCTTGCCGACCTCGCCGCGCAGTACGACGACGTGTCGCGCCAGCTGGGCACGCCCGAGGTGCTGGGCGATCCCTCGCAGCTCCGGAGGCTGGGCCGGGAGCTCTCCCGCCTGGAGCCAGTCGTGGCCGCCTACCGCGAGCTGGTCGAGGTGCGCGCGCAGCTCGACGGCGCGCGCCAGATGCGCGATGACGAGGCGGACGAGGAGATGCGCGCCCTCGCTCGCGAGGAGATGGCCGAGCTCGAAACCCGCGAGACGCAGCTGCTCGACGACCTCAAGGTGGCGCTGCTCCCGCGGGACCCCAACGACGACCGCAACGTCATCGTCGAGATCCGGGCGGGCGCCGGCGGCGAGGAGGCCGCGCTGTTCGCGGCCGAGCTCCTGCGCATGTACACGCGCTACGCGCAGGAGCACCGCTTCGCCACCGACCTGATGAGTCTCAACGAGACGGGGATCGGCGGGATCAAGGAGGCGATCCTCGAGGTCGCGGGCGACGGCGCCTACAGCCGGCTCAAGTTCGAGGGCGGCGTCCACCGCGTCCAGCGCGTGCCCAGCACCGAATCGTCGGGGCGCATCCACACCTCCACCGCCACCGTCATCGTCCTGCCCGAGGTGGACGCCATCGAGGTCGAGATCGACGAGGAGCGCGACCTCCGCATCGAGGTCAAGCGCAGCTCCGGCCCGGGCGGGCAGTCGGTCAACACCACGGACTCCGCTGTGCGGATCACGCACCTCCCGTCGGGCCTCGTCGTCGAGATCCAGGACGAGAAGAGCCAGCACAAGAACAAGGCGAAGGCGATGTCGGTCCTCCGCTCGCGTCTCTACGACCTCGAGCTCGCCAGGCAACGTGAGTCCCAGAGCGCAGAGCGCAAGCTGATGGTCGGTGGCGGCGAGCGGTCGGAGAAGATCCGCACCTACAACTTTCCCGACAACCGGGTGACCGACCACCGCATCGGCTTCACCATCCACAACGTGCCGGCCGTGCTCGAGGGGCAGATCGACCCGCTGATCGACGCGCTCCAGATGGCCGACCAGGCCGACCGGCTGCACGCGCTGACGGAGTCGGTCGAGTAGGGCATGGCCGACGAAACCGTCTCGGCCCTCGTCCGCGACGCGACCGCGCGCCTGACGGCCTCCGGGGCGTGCTCCCCGCGCCTGGACGCCGAGCTGCTCCTCGCCCACGTCCTGCGCATCGACCGGACCGGCGTGATCGCGCACCCCGACGTGCCGGTCGGGCCCGGCCAGAAGGCGCAGTACGAGGCCGCGGTGACGCGGCGAGAGGCGGGCGAGCCCGTTGCCTACATCCGGGGCTTCCGCGAGTTCCACGGCCTCGCCCTCGCCACCGACGCCCGGGCGCTCATCCCGCGCCCCGAGACGGAGCTGCTGGTGGACGCCGCGATCGACGAGGTCTCGGCCCGGCTGACGGCCGCGCCCCGCTCGCCCTCGGCCCCCGCGCTGCGGGTCGCCGACGTCGGGACGGGGTCGGGGGCGATCGCGCTGGCACTCCTCGCCGCGCTGCGGGCCCGGCGGATGGCCGAGCAGGTCATGGTCGTGGCCACGGACGCCTCCGCCGCGGCGCTCGACCTCGCCCGGGAGAACGCGGTCGGGCACGGCCTGGCGGACCGGACGGTGTTCGTCGAGGCCGACCTGCTGCCGCCCGTCGTGGACCCGCCGTACGAGGTGCTGTGCGCGAACCTGCCCTATGTGGCGACGGCACAGATCGACGGCCTGGCGCGCGAGCTCGCGTTCGAGCCGCGGGGCGCGCTCGACGGCGGGCCCGACGGGCTCGACGTCGTGCGGCGGCTGCTGGACCGGCTGCCCGGGGCGCTGGCCGCCGACGGTGTGGCGCTCCTCGAGATTGGCGCGGACCAGGGCGAGACCGTGGTCGAGGCGGTGGCCAACCGCCTGCCGGGCTGGCACTGCTCGGTGCAGCCGGACCTGGCGGGGCTGCCGCGCGTGGCGCGGGTGGCCCGGGCGGCCGCGGGGGGCTCCACGCAGGGGGCGGTCGAGTGATCCCCGATCACCGCCCCGCCGCGCGGCCCGCGCCCGAGTTCCCCATTCGCATGGTGGTGCTCGACATCGACGGCACGCTCGTCGGCGAGGACTTGGCGGTGGGGCCGCGCACCCGCGCCGCCATCCGCGAGGCCGTCGCGCGCGGGGTCCACGTGTCGCTGGCGACCGGGAGGATGCCCAGCTCGGCCGTGGTGTTCGCGAGCCTGCTGGGGCTCGCCACGCCGCTGATTGGCCACCAGGGTGCCTTGATCCGCGCGATGCCTCGGCGTCCCCAACGCGGGCTGGCCGTCGCACCCGCCGCGCGCGGGCGGGTCGGGCAGCTGGTGCACCACGCCCCGCTGGCTGCGGCCGCCGCACGCGAGGCCGTGCTCTGGTGCCGCGCCAACGGCCTCGATCCCCACCTCAACGACATGGAGCGGATCGTCGTCTGGGCAGAGGACCCGTCATTCGAGGACTACTCCGCGTACCTGGCCGGCAACACGGTGGTCGTCCCCGACCTCGTGGCCGCCATCCGACGCCCGATGAGCAAGGTCATCGCCGTGGGCGAG
>JAJZRG010000005.1 GCA_021802825.1 Chloroflexota bacterium | reverse complement strand
GACCCCACCTCGGCGACATCATCGTGTCGGTCGAGCGCGCCGTGGACCAGGCCGGGGCGGGCCGCGGCGGCCAGACCGGCGACCTGCGCTGGGCCGCCCGCGACGAGCTCCGCCTGCTCGTGACCCATGGCACGCTCCACGTCTGCGGGTGGGACCACGCAGACCCGGTCGAGGAGGCGACCATGCGTGCCTTGGAGCGGGAGCTGCTCGCCCGAGGGTCCTAGTGGGCCGAGGGTCCCGGTCAAGGATCCCCGCGGGTTTCGAGCGCCCCCGGACGCCTCGCCTGGCCACTTCCCGCGTACGACGCTTCCCGCTTACGGCGCCTCCCGCGTACGACCCGACATCGTGTTGGCAGGGGCGTCACCACGCGGCGCCGGGACGGTTCCGCGTGATGGGGCTAGCGCCCCGCACGCGTCGCTGGCCGATCATGCCATCCACGATTCTGGATCGTGTTCGGCGCCTGCCCTGGCCGCCGTTCGTGCCGAACACGATCTGCCTTCGTAAGGGGTGGCGATTCGGTCATCGAGGCGCTGTAACACGAGCCTTCTTCGTGACTGGCGCGGGTCTCCCGCGCGAAGTCCGGTGAGCACGAGCCTCGTTCGTGAACGGTTGCGCGGGAACAGTTCCGCGGGAACGGTTCGTGAATGGCGCCGGACTGGTTCGTGAACGGTTGCGCGGTAACAGGCCCGCGGGAACGTTTGCGCCGACCCGACCCGCGACCCGTGAGCGCACACCGAGCGGCGCCGCGTGGGGCGGCCGCTCGACCGAGCTCCGGACGCCGTCGCCGAGAGCGGCGGTACCATGGCGCCGCAGCCCCGGCGGATGCGTTCGCGGGGCCCTTCGCCATGCTTGGCTCAGCACAACAGGGGGCTCGCACCCGATCGTGAAGCTCGTCGTCGGCCTGGGGAATCCGGGCGGCCAGTACTCAGAAACCCGCCACAACATCGGCTGGATGGCGCTGGACCGCATCGCGGACCGGGCCGGGCGCGCTGGCCGCGGCCGCCAGCGCGACGCGAGCGAGGTCCTCGAGCTGCGCTGGAAGGGCATGGACCTGATCCTTGCCAAGCCCCTGACGTTCATGAACGACTCCGGGATCGCGGTCCGCAAGCTGATGGCGCGCAATCACGTGCCGCTGGTGGACGTGCTGGTGGTGGCCGACGACTTCGCCCTCCCCTTCGGCAAGCTGCGCTTCCGCGAGGCCGGCAGCCACGGTGGGCACAACGGGCTGCGCTCGATCATCGAAGAGCTCGGCACCGAGAAGTTCAGCCGCCTCCGGGTGGGCATCGGCGAGCCCGGGCGCGGCGCCATCGACCACGTGCTCTCGCGCTTCGCCGCCGACGAGCGGGCCTGCCTGCCGATCCTGCTCGACGCGACCGCCGAGGCCGTCGAGGCCTGGACGCGCGAGGGCACGTCCAAGGCGGCGAACCGGTTCAACTCCTTCGACCTCGAGTGCAACCCGGCGGGCACTGCCGACGGCGGGACGCCGGGCCCGAAGCCGGGCGAGGTGGGCGGCCCCGCCGATGACCAGGGCGTGCGACGGACCAGGACCGGCTGGCGGAAGCTTCTGCCGGGGACCTCGGGCACGGGCGAGGACGATCCCGGGGCGGGCGGCTGCAGACGCAGCCCGGGCTCCGGCGACAAAGGTGGCGGCGGTCGGTGACCGATCGCTACCGAGGCCGATCGACCCGCGAGCGCAAGCTCGCCGAGAAGGTCGCGCGCGACTGGGCCGAGCGTCGGGGCGCGGCCGAGGCCACGGAGCGTGACCTTGACCTCGACCGCGCGTCTGCTGAGGCCGAGGTTGAGCTCCTGGACCCCGCGGCGCGGGCGCGCCGCCGGGCTGGCGATGCGGCGAGCCCGACCGATGCGGCGAGCCCGACGGCGCGCCGCGCCCCGGCCCGGCCGGCCGCCCGAACCAGGAGCGACGGCTCGGCGGCTCCCGCCGTCCGCGGTGCCGGCCGACGCACGCCCGACCTCTCGGCGCTGCCGAGGTTGCTCCACGCGACCGGTTCGTTCACGTCCCTTCGCGAGCGGCTGGGCGGCGGCGCGGCACCCGGCATCCACGGACGCCATGTCGGCCTGACTTCCGTCCCGCACGGGGCGAAGTCCTACCTCGCAGCGGCGCTCGCCCTGGCCGATGGCGGCGACCGCATCTGCTGGGTCGCCCGCGACGCGGAGATCGGCGACCGCGTGGCCGACGAGCTGGGCGCTTGGCTCGGCGACGTGTCGGCGGTTGCCGTCCTGGAGCCGCGCAGCTCGCTCGCGTACGAGCGCTCGGAGCTGGTCCCAGACGAGACCGCGGCGCGCGTCGCGGCGCTCGCCGCGTGGCGGAGCGGCAAGGCCAAGATGCTCGTGGCCAGCGTGCAGGCACTCCTCCAGGCGACCATCGCCCCGGCGGACCTGCCCGAGCGGATGCGGACCCTCAGGCCCGGCGTGCGCGTCGGCCTCGACGCGCTCCTGGCCGAGCTGTTCGACCTCGGCTACGCGCCGGTGCTCGAGGTGGCCGGGCGGGGCGAGTTCGCGCGCCGCGGCGGCATCCTCGACGTGTTCCCGCCGTCGGCTGCGCTGCCGGTCCGGATCGAGCTGTTCGGCGACGAGATCGACTCGATGCGCGCCTTCGACCCGACTGACCAGCGCAGCGTCGGCGAGGTCCGCGAGGTGGCGCTGCTCCCCGCGACCGAGCTGCTGCTGCCCAAGGGCGGAGGCGACGAGCTGCGGGCCAGGCTCGGCAAGCTGGCGAAAGGGCTGCCGGAGCGCCTGGCGCTGGACCTCGCGCGGTTCGCCGGCGAGGCCGTGTCCGAGGGCGCCGAGCGCGCGCTGGCCGGCCGGGCGCTCCAGGCGGGCGACGCGGCCGAGGTCTGGGCGCGGCTGGTGGCCCCGGCGACCGGCCTCGACCACCTCGGACCGGCGACGCTGCTGGTCCTCGACGAGCCCGGTGACCTCGCCGACGCCGCCGACTTCCTGTGGCGCCAGGCCGACGAGCGCCACCGCGAGCTGGTGGACCAGGGCGAGCTCCCGCGCGACTGGCCCAGTGCTTACCTCCCGCCGCGCGACTGGAAGGCCCGGCTCCACGGCGCGCGCACCCTCGAGCTCACCTGGCAGTCCGACGCGCCCGAGGCCGACGGGATGGCCTACGCCTCGATGAGCCTCACCAGCGGCGACCAGTTCGGCTGGCGCGAGCCGGTCCTGCCGCCGGGCCGGACCGAGCGCCTGGTGGACGGCGTGGAGCACTGGCTGGGCGAAGGCGCGCGGGTCGTCCTCGCGTCCGACCAGGCGCCGCGCCTCGCCGAGCTGCTGGGCGAGGCCGGCCATGCCGTCGGGATCGTCAACCGCATCTCAACCCCGCCGCCGCCCGGCGCCATCGCCCTCGTCGAGCGCAGCCTCAACGGCGGCTTCGTCGGCGGGCCGGATGGGCTGGCCGTCGTCACGGACCGGGAGCTGTTCGGGTCCGTCCGGGTTCGAAGGCCGAAGGCGATGCGCCGCATCGTCCCGCGGGACATCCTGGAGCGCCTGACGCCCGGCGACCTCGTCGTCCACATCGACCACGGCATCGCGCGCTACGAGCAGATGCTCCGGCGCGGCGGCTCGGGCGAGGAGCGCGACTACCTCGAGCTCAGCTTCGCGGCCGGTGACCGGATCTTCGTCCCGGTGGAGCAGATCAACCGCGTCTCGCGCTACTCGGGCGGCGAGAACCCGACCCTCTCGCGCTTGGGCGGCACGGAGTGGCTGCGCACCAAGCAGAAGGTCCGCAAGGCCGTCACCGATCTTGCCGACGAACTGCTCGCCCTGTACGCCAAGCGCGAGGCCGCCGAGGGGTTCGCCTACTCGCCCGACTCGCCCTGGCAGATGGAGATGGAGGCATCGTTCCCGTACGAGGAGACGCCCGACCAGCTCCGCTCCTCCACCGAGGTCAAGGTGGACATGGAGGCCCGCCGCCCGATGGACCGGCTGGTCGTGGGCGACGTGGGCTACGGCAAGACCGAGGTGGCGCTGCGGGCCGCGTTCAAGGCGACGCAGGACGGCAAGCAGGTGGCGGTGCTGGTCCCCACGACCGTGCTGGCAGGGCAGCACTTCACCACGTTCTCCCAGCGCTTCGGGGCGTTCCCGATGAACGTCCGGCTGCTGTCGAGGTTCGTGTCGGGCCGCGAGCAGGAGGCGACCGTGGCCGGGCTGGCGAACGGCACGGTCGACATCGTCATCGGGACGCACCGGCTGCTCTCGAAGGATGTCGCGTTCAGGGATCTGGGCCTCGTGGTCGTGGACGAGGAGCAGCGCTTCGGCGTGGCCGCGAAGGAGCGGCTCAAGCAGCTGCGGTCGTCGGTGGACGTGCTCACGCTCTCGGCCACGCCGATCCCGCGGACGCTCAACCTCGCGCTCGCCGGGATTCGCGACCTCTCGGTCATCGAGACGCCACCCGAGGACCGCCTGCCGATCCAGACGCGCGTCGCCGAGGCCTCGGCCGGGCTGGTCCGCGACGCCGTCCTGCGCGAGCTCGACCGCGGCGGCCAGGTGTTCTACGTCCACAACCGCGTCGAGACCATCGAGGCGCAGGCCGACCAGCTCCGCCGGCTCCTGCCCGGGGCGCGGATCCTGGTGGGCCACGGGCAGATGCCCGAGGGCGCCCTCGAGAAGGTGATGCTCGCGTTCGCCGACGGCGCCGCCGACGTGCTGGTGTGCACGACGATCATCGAGTCCGGGCTCGACATCCCCAACGCCAACACGATCATCATCGACCGCGCCGACACCCTCGGCCTCGCCCAGCTCTACCAGCTTCGGGGGCGCGTCGGGCGCTCCTCGCGCCGGGCCTACGCGTACCTGCTCTACCGGCGGCGCGAGCGCATGAGCGAGGAGGCGCGCAAGCGGCTCCAGGCGATCTTCAACGCGTCCGAGCTGGGCGCAGGGTTCCAGATCGCCCTGGCGGATCTCGAGATCCGAGGCGCCGGGAACATCCTGGGCGGCGAGCAGAGCGGGTTCATGGCCTCGGTCGGCTTCGACCTGTACTCGCGCCTGCTGGCGGAGGCCGTCGAGGAGGCGAAGGCGCGCCGCGACCACCGCGAGCCCGTCCGCGAGGTCCCGCAGGCGGTGGTGGACCTGCCGATCGACGCGCACATGCCCGATTCGTACGTGCCCGACGAGGCGCAGAAGCTGGAGCTGTACCGGCGGCTGGCGCGGGCGCGGACCGTGGGCGATCTCGCCGCGTTCCGCCAGGAGGTGACCGACCGCTTCGGGCCGATGCCGGCGCCGGTGCTGCGGCTGGTCGAGGTGGCGGAGCTGCGGCTGTCGGCGGAGACGGCAGGCGTCGCGTCGGTGGCGCGCGAGGAGGGGTGGCTGGTGGTGCGGTTCGGGGCGGCGCTGTCGCGAGCGACGGCGATGCAGCTGCTGGCGCCGGGGGCGGCGGGCGGCGCGGCGCCGCTGCCGGGCGTGCGGCCGGGGGACATCACGTTTGCGTCGAACCAGGTGCGCATCCGTCTGCCGCGCGATCCGCTCCGGTCGTGGACGCTGACGCAGGCGGTCGTGGCGCGGCTGGTGGCGGCGGCGGGCGGGGGAGCGGTGGGCGGCTCGATCGGCGACGGGCCGGCATGAGCTGGCGACGGCTCCTGCCACCCCGCCGGCGTCGGTCCGCCCGCGTCGTCCTGCTCGACCCCGACAGGCGGGTGCTGCTGTTCCGCCAGACCTCGACCGGAGACCTCCCGGACAGCCCGTACTGGTACCTGCCGGGCGGCGGCATCCTGCCGTTCGAGTCGATCGAGGCTGCCGCTCGACGCGAGCTCCGCGAGGAGACCGGCATCTGCGAGGCGGCCTTCGGTCCTGTCATCGGCGAGCGGCCCGAGGTGTCGTTCCTGTTCCGCGGGCGGCGCATCGTCCAGGACGAGTGGTACGTGGCCGGCTGCGTGCCGACGCCGCATGTGGGCACGGGGCGCCACGGCGACGGCGAGGCACGGGCGGTCGAGGCGCACCGCTGGTGGGCGATCGAGGAGCTGGTCGCGACGGGCGAGCGGGTCTTCCCGCCGGGGCTCGACACGCTGGTCCGGGCCGCGGCGGGGTGGGTCGCTGGTCAGCCCGGCAACCCGACCCTGCCCCGCAACTCAACTGTGGATTGAATCGCGGCGTCCCGCGGGCGTGGCCGCCGCGCCACAGGGCAGCTCCCCGGCCGGGCACCCGTCCCCGCCAGGCTCGTCGGCCGGCGCGTCGCGGTTCGGATCGCGGAGGTCTCGGGTGCGTGCAGCTGACGCCGAAGGTCAGGCCCTGCGGATCTCGTCGCCCAGCCGGATGGCACCGCCCTCGACCACCCGCACGTACATGCCGCGCATCCGGCGCGATCGGCCGACCGGGGTGCTGATCCAGCGCAGGGCGTCCAACCCGAAGCGGGCGGCGAACTTCGCGCAGCCGGTGTGCGGCCGCTCGGTCACCTCGACCAGCGCCTCCCCCACGCGCAGGCGGGCGCCGGGCGGGAGGTTGGCCTCCGACAGGTCGAGGTCGGCGTAGAGCTGGTCGCCGGCGAGCGGCCACCGGGCGGGGTCGGGCTCGATCACGGCCAAGACGCGGGTGCTCATGATCGTCAGCTGCGAGAGCGGGTCGGCCGAGCCGTCGGGCCGCGACGTGCCGCCGCGGGCGAGCCAGTCGTCGCCGACCAGCCCCTCGACCGGGTCGAGCCGCCCCTCGACGACAGCCTCGCGGGCATCCCGCTCCGGGCGACGGACGATCAGCTGGAGGGCGGCCGCATGCTGTGGCGACGCGGCCAGGGCGGCGTCGGGCGTCGGGAAGTCGCGGTCCGGGGCTGGGGCGGTGTCGGGCGTGGCGGTCGGCGTCTCCATGCCGCCATCATCGCGCATTCGGCGGTGACGGCCGGCGTCCGTCGGCTTCGGGCTATCCTCGTCCGATGGGTTCGACGTCCGACGACGACACGCTTCGCGCGGACCTGCTTCGCCTCGAGCTCGCCCTCGCCGAGCGTCGCGGGGCCGATCTCCCCGGCGGCTACCCGGGCGTGCTGCATGATGCCTTCCGCGAGACGGGCGCCAGTGGCCGCGGATGGACGCGCGACGAGATGCTCGTCGCGCTCGCCGCGGCTCAGCTCTCGGAGGTCGCGATCAGGGGGTTCGAGGTCCAAGTCCTCGCCGACGGCGTCGTTCTGGCGACCTACGAGACCTTGGGTGTGCGCCCGGCCCGGCGCGCCTCGATCTGGGTCCTCGACGGCAGCCGCTGGCGCATCCGCTACCACCAGGGAACCTTGCTGTGAGCGAGGTGGCCTTCCGCGAGGCGGCCAGCGACGAGCTTGGCCCGGCCGTCCTCGCCCAGATCCTCGACCTCGGCCACGCCTGCTGGCCCGAGGGCCAGTTCACGCCCGACGACCTGGACCACGCGCTCGGCGGTCGGCACTACCTGGCCGAGGTCGATGGGCGCGTGATCGGCCACGCCGCGGTGGTGCCACGCGTGCTCGAGGTGGGCGGACGAGTACTGCGGGCGGGCTACGTCGAGGCCGTGGCGACACTGCCGCGCTTCCAGCGTCGGGGCATCGCCTCCCGGCTCATGACCGCCGCCGACACCCACATCGCCGACGCCTACGAGCTGGGTGCCCTCTCGACCGGCGAGCCCTCCTTCTACGAGCGGCTCGGGTGGCTCCGGTGGGCTGGGCCGACCTCCGTGCGCGAACCGGACGGCAGCCTCACCCGGACTCCGGACGAGGACGACGGGGTCATGGTCCTGCTGACGCCGACCTCGCCGGCGATCGATCTGGCCTCGCCGATCACCTGCCGCCGACGCCCTGGCGACGCCTGGTAGCGGTTCGCCGTGTTGTCGCGACTCGCCTGAGTCGTTGTCTCGACCTCCTGCGTGCGCGACGCGGAACCTCGGGGTGGGACACGTGCCGCTCTCCCACGCTCGGGCGCCGCCGATGTGACTCTGACCGGAATTTCCCCGTGCTGCGGCCTGGTCTGAGGGCCCTGAGTCACCCGCGCATCGCAACCACGTGCCGCGAGGGCGGGCCACGGCCGAGACCGCCGATCTCGCCCATCGGCCGAGCGTGACCGCACGCCGTTCCATTCTCAGGTGACTCAGGCTGGCCGTCTCACCACGAGGGGACGGTGAACGCCGCGTCCGCGATCACCCTGAAGCGCGTTCCATCCTCAGATGACTCAGGCCGGAGGTGACTCAGGCCGGGCCGGCCGTTTCACCCACGGTGCGCGAGTGCAACGAAAGGGCCCTCCCCTCCGAGGACGCCGGAAACGGATCCCCGGCATCATCGACGCATGACGACACCGTGGTTCGGCCTTCACCTCCCCTCGTACACCCATCCCGACGCCTCCTCGGCCCAGCTGTTCGGCACGACCGTCGAGCAGGCGAAGGCCGCCGAGGCCGCAGGCTTCAGCCTGGTCAGCGTGATGGACCACCTCAACCAGATCCCGGGCATCGGCGCGCAGGACGAGCCGATGCTCGAGGGCTGGTCCGTGCTGGCGGCGCTCGCGCGCGAGACGACGCGCGTCCGCCTCTCGACGCTCGTGTCCGGCGTGACCTACCGCAACCCGGCGCTGCTGGCCAAGACCGCGACCACGCTCGACGTGATCTCGGGCGGGCGCGCGATCCTCGGTCTCGGCGCCGCCTGGTTCGATGCGGAGCACGAGGCGTTCGGCTTCGACTTCCCGCCGATCAAGGAGCGGATGGACCGCCTGGACGAGGCCCTCACGATCGTCCGGGGCATGTTCGAGAACGAGCGCTCGAGCTTCGAGGGCGCATACTACCGCACCCTGGACGTGATCAACGTGCCGCGCCCGGTCCAGCCGGGCGGCCCGCGGATCCTGGTGGGTGGGGGCGGCGAGCAGCGCACGCTGCGCATCGCCGCCAAGCACGCGGACATCACGCACTGGTTCCCCCTGGGCATGGAGACGCTCAACCGCAAGACCAGCCTGCTGCGCGGCTACGCCGAGGAGATCGGGCGCGACCCATCCACGATCGAGCGGACGATGGCGGCGCCCGTGTTGGTGGGCGCCAACGAGGCGGACGCCAGGACGATGCTCGACCTCGTCGCACCCGACCGCCGGCCACACGTCTTCGTGGGCACGCCCGAGCAGGCGGCGAACGAGCTGCGGCCCTACCTCGACGCGGGCTTCACGGGCTTCACGTTCAACAACAACATCTACCGGAGCCCCGAGCAGATCGCCGCCCTGGGCGAGCTGCTGCGGCTGGTCGCGCGCTGAGAAGTACGTGGCACCCGGGCACCGCGCGGCAACAACTCGCGGTTCCCGGTCTCCACGCCCGCGCCCGCCTCGATATCGTGTAGCCCTGCGCCTGTCCGACAGACGCTCCTCACGTGCGGGGCCCAAACCGTGGAAATCTCACTCGGCGAATCGCGCATCCTCGCCCTCGAGCCGCGGCTTGGCCGCGACGACGCCCTGCGTCGCGCGGAGGAGAAGAAGACCGGCGCCCTGGGCAGCGGCATCGGCGGGCTGCTGTCGCGCCCCAAGTCCGAGGACGTGGTCCTCGCGGCGACGCAGCAGCGGATCGAGCCGTTCTGGCACGTCGTCTGCACCGCGCACTACAACTACGACCGAACGCGCACGTACACCGTCCCTGCCAGCGCTCCCGACGTCCGCAGCGTGACCGTGCTCGGCGAGGACTACGGCGTGGTCACGTCGGGCAAGAGCCCGGCGTCGTTCGCGATGCCCGTCCTCGAGCACTGCACCGAGGACCTGCGCGAGGAGGTCTGGATCGACGGGCTCACCGCGCAGGCCATTCCCAACGGCGCGGCGCTCATGTCGGGACAGAGCACCGAGGTCACGGACCCTTCCGCGCTCAGCGCCGACGGCACGGTGGTCGTCACGCCGGACCACCGCGCGTCGGCCATCGTCCGCCAGCTCCTCGCCAAGCTCATGGTGCCGCTCCAGGCAGACCAGATCTTCGAGGAGCAGCTCGGCGTGCCCAGCCTCGAGCTCGTCTACCGGCCCATCTGGGCGTTCGAGTTCGAGCTCCCGGCGAAGGGCAAGCGCGGCGTGGTCGAGGTTGACGGGCTGACGGGGGACACGAGGACGGCCACCTCGCTCAAGCTCCAGCTCAAGGGCCACATCAGCCGCGACGCCATGTTCGACATCGGCGCCGACACGATCGGCATGATCGTCCCCGGCGGCAATATCGCCCTCAAGCTCGCCCGCGCCGCCATCGACCGCTCGTATTGAGGGGCCAGTGAGCGCCTCCGCCGCCGAGGCCGCGCCGGCGCCCGCCGCCGAGGCCGCGACGGCGCCCGCCCGCGCGGGCGAGCTCTTCGCACCCGGCTACCGGGGCCTCTCGGCCGGCCTCGTCTCGACGATCACGCTCATCGCGGCCGAGTCGCTCGCCATCGGCACCGTGATGCCCGTCGTCGTCCGCGAGCTCGGCGACCAGGAGCTGTACGGCTGGATCTACGCCGCGTTCTACCTGGGCAACATGCTGGGCATCTCGCTCGTCGGCCCGATCCTCGACCGCGTGCCGGTCCGGCTGCCATTCGGCGTCGGGCTGCTGCTGTATGCCGCGGGGCTGCTGGCGGCCGGCGTCGCGCCGTCGATGCCGATCCTGATCGCGGCCCGCTTCGTCCAGGGATGCGGCGGCGGCGCGCTCACGCCCACGAGCTACGTCGCCATCGGGCGGCGCCTGCCGCAGCACCTCCAGCCGCCGATGTTCGCCCTGCTGTCCGCCGCCTGGGTGGTGCCGGGGCTGGTCGGGCCGTCGATCGCGGCGCTCGTCGGCGCCACGCTTGGCTGGCGCTGGGTGTTCCTGGGGCTGCTGCCGCTGCTCGCGCTCGCCGGGCTCGCGGCGCTCCACGCGCTGGGCTCGGTGCCGGGCGCCAGGCGCGGCGAGGAGGACCCAGAGCACGAGGCGATGGCGCGTCGGGTGCCGTTCGCGCTGCTCTCGCTGCTGGGCGCGGGCCTGATGATCGCTGCGCTCACAGCGCCCGAGCCGCCGGTGGTCGTGGGCGGGACGCTGCTCGGGCTCGTGCTGCTGGTGCCCGCGTTCCGCCGGCTCACGCCGCCGGGGACGCTGCGAGGGGCGGAGGGCGTGCCCGCGGCCGTGCTCCTGCGCGGGGCCATGACGTTCGGGTTCTTCGCGTCCGACGGGTTCCTCGCGCTCCTCCTCCAGACCTGGCGCGGGACGACGCCGGCCCTCACCGGCGTGGTGTTCACGGTGACCACGATCGCGTGGTCCGTCGCCACTTGGCTCCAGGCCCGGCGTATCGACCGGTGGGGCGTCGTGGGGTTCACGCGCCTCGGCTTCGGCATGCTGGCGCTGGGCGCCGTGCTGTCGGTCGCGGCGGTCTCGCCGGCCGTCGCGCCCGAGATCCTCGCGGTCACCTGGATCCTCGCGGGCGCCGGGATGGGGGCGATGTACAGCGCGGCGACGCTTGTGGTGTTGCGACGGAGCCATCCGTCCGAGCAGGGGACAGCCACCTCCTCGCTCCAGCTGGCGGACATCCTGGGCACGGCGCTCGGCGTGGGCGCCGGCGGTGCGATCACGGCGGCCGGGACGCGCGCCGGGGGCGACGGTCTGGGCTGGGCGCTGGCGGCGACGTTCGTGCTCACGGCCGTCGTCTCGGTCCTCGGTTGGCTCGCCTCGGGGCGGCTGGGGCACGTGCTGCCCAGCAGGAGCGCGGGGGCGGCTGCGGTAGACTAGCCGTCCGGCGCCGGACGCTGCCCGACGGCGACCGCGCCCACCCTGCGGAGGTACTCCAACTCCATGTCCGCCGAGACGCTTCGCGCGAAGATCCGCGAGATCCCCGACTTCCCGAAGCCCGGCATCCTGTTCTACGACATCACCACGCTGCTCAAGGACCCGGCCGCCTACCGCGAGTCGATCGAGCTGATGCTCGAGCCGTACCGCAACGACCACGTGGACCTGGTCGTGGGCATGGAGTCGCGGGGCTTTATCTTCTCCTCGCCGATGGCGTACGAGCTGGGCACGGGCCTCGTCCCGGTGCGAAAGCTGGGCAAGCTGCCGGCGGACACCCTCACCGTGGAGTACGCGCTCGAGTACGGCTCGAACACGCTCGAGATCCACCGCGACGCGATCCAGCCGGGTCAGCGGGTGCTCATCGTGGACGACCTGCTGGCCACGGGCGGCACAGTCCGCGGCACGATCGAGCTGGTCGAGCGGCTCAAGGGTGAGGTGGTGGGCCTGGCGTTCCTCGTCGAGCTCGAGTTCCTCAACGGTCGCGAGCGGCTCGACGGGCGCAAGGTCACGAGCGTCGTCAAGTACTGACGCGGGCGCGCCAGGCCATCTTCGCCAAGCCGATGCCCGAGGAGCCCGTCCCGCCCCCCGCCAACGACCCGCACCGTCGTCGGTTCTTCCGTCTGTTCGCCGGTGACGTCGCCAGCTCGGTCGGGTCGATGCTGGGCACGGCGCAGTCGCTCCAGGCCGAATCCGCGCGGTCAGCCCGCGAGCTGCTGGGGATCGGCGAGCCGGAGTCGGCCGCCAGACCCACGTCGGTGCCCCCGCCCGCGCCCGTCCGCGCGCAGGGCCCCTTCCTCGCCGGCACCGCCGGCTACCGGGCGCCCTTCCGGTTCGAGGACGACGCCGTCTTCGCCTGGGACCAGCGCCAGCTGCCCGACATCCTCCAGGAGCTCGAGATCACCGGCGCCGCCGAGGCCATCAACGCCATGGCGGAGGGAGCCATCACGGGGGCGGCCGTCCAGGCGCAGCTGGTCGCCGCGACGCTCGCCCTCGTGGCCGCCCGCGCCTGGGACTCGCGCCCGTTCGCGCGGCGCGCGACCATCCGCGGCTCCGCCAACGCGCTCCGCGCCAGCCGGCCCGCCTCGGCGCAGGTGGCCCTCGCGCTCGACCGCATGCTCGCGATCGTGGACGCGATGACGATCGACGCCGACGGCAAGGAGCTCGCCGCGGAGCTCCGGCGCGAGGCCGAGGAGATCATCATCGAGGCCACAGAGGACCACGGGAGGATCGCGGAGCACGTCCGCGCGGTGCTCCCGGGCGGCCCGGAGTCGGTCCTCCACGTGCTCACGACGGGCAACACCGGCGCGATGGGCAGCGGCGTCTTCGGCACCGCGCTGGGCGTGGTCACCAGCCGGCACCACGCGGGCCAGCCCATCCACGCGCTCGTCGCCGAGTCGCGCCCCTGGCTCAACGGGGCGCGGATCGCATGCTGGGAGCTGATGCAGGCGGGCGTGCCGCACGCGCTGGTGACCGACGCCGCGGCGCCCGGCTGCATCGCTGCGGGCGAGGTGGACGTGGTGCTCGTGACGGCGGACCGGATCGCGGCCAACGGGGACATCGCGGCACCCGTCGGGACCTACCCGATCGCGCTCGCCGCGCTCGCCGCCGGCGTGCCGTTCGTGGTCTGCGTCGCGTCTACCGCGATCGACCTGTCGGTGGCCGATGCGGACGACCTCACGATCGAGGACGCGGCCGCGTCCCTGCTGCTCATGGTCCGGGGGATGTGCATCGCGCCCGAGGGCGAGCACATCCGCAACCCGGTGACCGACATCATCCCGGGGACCGTGGTCACGGCCGTCGTGACCGACGAGGGGGTGCTGCGCGCGCCGTGGGAGAGCTCGCTGGCAGCGGCCGTGGAGCGGTCGTCAGCGCGGCGCATGGCGGCGCGCGGGTTCCGGGAGCTCAGCGAGGAGCGAGCACGGGCGGCTGAGGCGGCGCGGGCCGCCGAGAGGGCCGAGCAAGCGACGAAGGCAGCCGAATCCCATGCCCAGACCGGGGGCGATGCCGGACCCGAACACGAAACCGCCGCCGAAGCCGGGGGCGAGCCCGGAAGCGGCGTTGTCGCCGACGCCCATGCCCCGGCCGCAGCCGGGGGCGAGCCCGGCGCCGCAGCTCTCGACGCTGGAACGCGGCACGAGCCCGAGGACGCCCAGTGACCGCCGTCGCCGCCGGCCGGGGGATCATCGCCCACCAGACCACCGATCGCGTCGCCCTCCGCGCCTTCCTCGAGCGCGACCGCCTCTTCGCCGCCTACGCCGTCTGCGACCTCGACGAGCGCGAGTTCGGCCGGGCCCGCTGGGCCCTCGCGACGGCGGGCAACAGTGTCGTCGCCGTGGGCATGGAGTACACGGGCCCCACACCCCAGTCGATGTTCGTGCTGGGCCACAACGACGGGATCGCCGCCATCCTGCGCGACGTCCTCCGGCCCCGCGCCGCCTACATCTCGGTGTCCCTCCCCGCGCTCCCCGCCGTCGCCCAGTCGTACCGCGTCGAGCCCGGCCCGGCAATGCTCCGCATGGTGGTCGACCGCGCGTCCTTCCGGCCGTACCCGGCACCCGTCGAGCGCCTGCTCCCGGTCGAGGTCGGCGAGCTCAACCGGCTCTACCAGCTCGGCTTCGCCGCCTGGCTCCCGTCCGGCGCCGTGGCGGAGGGGGTGTACTTTGGGGTTCGCGTGGGCGGGAGGCTGGTCGCCGCAGCGGGCACCCACGT
This sequence comes from Chloroflexota bacterium, assembly GCA_021802825.1. GTDB lineage: Bacteria > Chloroflexota > Limnocylindria > Limnocylindrales > CSP1-4 > CAIXZV01. The sequence continues at coordinate 112,401 of JAJZRG010000005.1, read as the reverse complement.
GATCTCCCGCGAGGCGCGGATGGGTGTGGTGGGCAACGTCATGACCCACGTCGAATACCGGAACCGCGGCCTCGCGAAGGCCGTCACCTCGGCCGTGACCGCCGAGCTGTTGCGCTACTGCGACGATGTGGTTCTCAATGTCCGAAGCGACAACCCGTCGGCCATCGCCGCCTACCGCGCCCTGGGCTACGAGGAGCACTGCCGCTTCGAGGAGCGGCTCATCCGCCGGACCGCGCCCTCGTGGCCCTTGATTCCGGCCCCGTTCCGCCGGTTCTTCGGCTCGCGGCCCCCGGCCGAGCCCCAGCTCACCTTCGATCAGGCGCACCCGATGATGCCGATGGCAGACGCCGCCCCCGATGCCACGGCTGCCGACGCAGCCGATGGCGTCGCTCACCTCGCCAACTCCAGCGCCGCGCCCAGCCGTGCCGTTCCCGACGAGCACACCGCCGACCCAATCGCCGCCGATGGCGCGCCCAGCGCCGGGCCTGCGCCCGACAGATCCCCCGAGGAGCCCCGATGACCGACACCGCCAGCCTCGCGCCTCACGACGTGACCGACCTCGGGCTCGCTGCCGAGGGCGTCCGCCGCATCGAGTGGGCCGAGCGTGAGATGCCCGTGCTGCGCCTGATCCGGGAGCGCTTCGAGCGCGAGCGGCCGCTCGACGGGCTTCGCATCGGCGCCTGCCTCCACGTCACCACCGAGACGGCGAACCTGATGCGGACGCTCAAGGCGGGCGGCGCGGAGGTCCACCTCGCGGCGTCCAACCCGCTGTCCACCCAGGACCCCACGGCCGCCGCGCTGGTGTCGGCCTACGGCATCTCGACCTATGCCCGCCGTGGCGAGGACCGCGACTCCTACTACGCCCACCTGCGGGCCGTCGCGGGCACCATGCCCCAGCTCACCATGGACGACGGCTGCGACCTCGTCTCGCTGCTCCACAGCGAGCGCCGCGACCTCCTGCCCGGCGTCATGGCCGGCACTGAGGAGACGACGACGGGCGTGATCCGCCTCCGGGCCATGGCGGCTGATGGCGCGCTTGCCTTCCCGGTCGTGGCGGTGAACGAGGCGCTCACCAAGCACCTGTTCGACAACCGGTACGGCACCGGCCAGTCCACGATCGACGGCATCCTGCGCGCCACCAACATCCTGATCGCCGGGCGCAACGTGGTCATCGCCGGCTACGGCTGGGTGGGCCGGGGGATCGCGTCGCGCATGGCGGGGCACGGCGCCCACGTGGCGGTGGTCGAGGTCGATCCGACGCGCGCGCTCGAGGCGCTGATGGACGGGTATCAGGTGATGACCGTCGGTCAGGCGGCGCCCTGGGGCGACCTGTTCGTGACTGCCACCGGCAACGTGAACGTCTTCCGCCGCGAGCACTTCGCGTCGATGAAGGACGGCGCGATCATGGCCAACTCCGGCCACTTCGACGCCGAGCTGGACCTGGCGGCGCTACGCGAGATGGCCGAGGGCCACGTCCGCGGGGTGCGGAACAACGTGCAGGAGTTCGACATCGGCGGCAAGCGGCTGAACCTGATCGCGGAGGGCCGCCTGGTCAACCTCGGCGCTGCCGAGGGCCATCCGGCCGCCGTCATGGACATGAGCTTCGCCAATCAGGCGCTGTCCGCCGAATACGTGGCTCAGCACCACACCGAGCTCACGCCGCAGGTGTACGTGGTGCCCGAGGCGATCGATGCCGAGGTCGCCCGGCTCAAGCTGGCCGCGATGGGCATCACGCTCGACGCGATGACGCCTGAGCAACTCGAGTACGTGTCGAGCTGGCAGCACGGGACCTGAGCCGATGACTTGGGAGGAGACGGCGAGGGTGACCGGTACGGCGGGGACGCCGGCCGCTGCCGCCACGGTTGCGCCGTACGGCAGCTGGCACTCGCCGATCAGCATCGAGCTGGTGTCGGGCGCCGCCACGCCGCTGGCCGAGCCGTGGCCTGAGCCCGAAGCGGTCCTGTGGCTGGAGGGCCGACCGACGCAGGGCGGTCGTCGCACGCTGCTGCGGCACGCCGCAGACGGCGTGACCCGGGAGCTCACGCCTGAGCCGTTCCGAGTTGGCAACCGGGTGCACGAGTACGGTGGCGGCTCGTTCGCGATTGACAGCGAGGTCGTGATCGCCTCGAACCAGGCTGACGGTCGGCTGTACCGCCTGGACGCGCAGGGCCTGGCAGCGCCCGTGCCCATCACCCCCGAGGGCCCATGGCGCTACGCCGACCTGCGGCTGGACCCTCGCTCGCCGCAGGTGGTCGCCGTCCGCGAGACGCACGATGCCGAGCGCCCCGACGACCACCGCCTGGTGGTCAACGAGATCGTCATGCTCGCGCTCGACGGGTCGGACGGGGCGGGCCGCGTGCTCGTCACGGGACCCGACTTCGTCGCCGCACCGCGCTTCTCGCCCGACGGCCGGTGGCTGGCGTGGCTGGAGTGGGACTTCCCGTTCATGCCCTGGAACGAGTCGCGGCTCCGGGTGGCGCCGGTGCGCGGCGACGGCTCGCTGGGCGAGGCACGGACCGTGGCTGGCGGTGACGGCGTGTCGGCTGCGCAGCCGGAGTGGTCGACTGACGGGCGGCTTCACGTCGTGCTCGACGACACCGGCTGGTGGAACCTGTATGTGGTCGACGGAGACCTCGACGGGGCGACGCGGCTGCGCCCGCTCGCGCCGATGGAGGCTGAGTTCGCGGATCCGGCGTGGGTCTTCGGCCGGTCCTCGTACGCGTTCACACCTGATGGCGCGATCCTCGCCACGCCTCGCTCGAACGGCCGCGACCGACTGGTCCGGATCGAGCGCGACGGGGCGGTCGTCGAGATCGAGACGCCGTTCACCGAGTTTGAGAGCCTGCGCGTCAGCGGTGAGACGGCGGCGGTCATCGCGAGCGGCCCGCACGACGGAAGCGCGCTGTTGCGGCTCAACCCGCGGAGCGGCGAGCCGGCGGGGATCCTCGCCCGCTCGCTCCCGGCGCCCGTCGACCCGGCGGTCCTGCCGGTGGCTGAGGCGATCGCCTTCCCGTCGAGTGGCGGAGCGACGGCTCGCGCGCTCTACTTCCCGCCCGCCAACGCCCACTACCGCGGCCCCGACGGCGAGAAGCCCCCGCTGCTCGTGCTGGTCCACGGCGGGCCGACGAGCGCGGCGTCATCGGGGTTCTCGCTGGAGCGGGCGTTCTTCACGTCGCGGGGCATCGCGATCGTGGACGTGGACTACCGGGGCTCGACGGGCTACGGCAAGGCGTACCGCGATGCGCTCAAGCTCAATCTCGGCGTGGCCGACGTGGACGACACCACGGCCGCAGCGCGCTTCCTCGCCGAGCGCGGTGACGTGGACCCCGCTCGGATGGCGGTCTGCGGCGGCTCTGCGGGCGGCTATACCACACTCGCCTGCCTCACGTTCCGACCGGAGGTCTTCGCGGCCGGGATCAGCCTGTTCGGGATCGCCGACCTCGAGCTGATCCATGAGGACTCGCACAAGTTCGAGGCGCGCTATGACGAGTGGCACGTGGGACCGTGGGACGGCGACCATGCGCTGTGGCGGGAGCGCTCGCCGATCCACTCGCTCGACCGGATCCAGGCCCCGCTGCTCATCATGCAGGGCCTCGACGACAAGGTCGTGCCGCCCTCTCAGGTCGACGCGATGGAGCGCGTGTTCGCGGGCACCGGCCTGCCGTACGTCGCGCTCCGCTTCGAGGGCGAGGGCCATGGATTCCGCTGGGCCGAGACGAAGCGCGCCCAGTACCGCGCCGAGATCGGCTTCCTGGCCCGCGTCTTCGGGTTCACCCCGGCCGACGGCATCGAGCCCCTCGAGGTGCCCGGGCTCGCCTGACCGTTCGGGTGCCGCCCTACCAGACGACGACGGTCTCCTCCGCGTCGTAGGCCCGCAGGCGCGCGTCCTTCGAGACGAGCGGCCACCCGTGCTCGACGGCGGTCGCGTAGATCAGCCGATCGCCTGGGTCCTTTGGGAACGCATCGCCGAGCATCGCCGCCGCCGCGGCGATCGCGGGCGTCAGCGGCACCGTGCGGAGAGACCGCCCCACCTCGAGCATCCAACTCGCGAGCGGTGTGCCGAGCGTGATCCGGCCCCGCCGCGCGAGCCAGGCGATCTCCCACCAGGAGATCGCGCTGATGGCCAGCTCGTCGGCCGCGTCGATCTCCGCCAATGCCGCCGGCGACAACGCCTCGGGAACGGCCGCCCACCACAGGGCTGCATGGGTGTCGAGCAGCACCGTCACGCGAGGTTGTCCTCGTCAGCCGTCCAGTCCAGGTTGGGTGAGAAGAGCTCGTCCTCGGACGCGTGAATCTCGAGGATGCCGCGGTACTTGCCCTTGAGCGCCGCGCCGCCGCGCGCGGGCACGAGCCGTGCCACCAGCCGGCCGTGGCGGGTGATCTCCACCTCCTCGCCGGCCTCCACCTCGTCGAGGAGGGCCAGGATGTGCGCCTTCGCCTCGGTCGCGGTCACAGTTCTCGCCATGTGGTCAGAATAATGGTCAGACTCCATCATCGCAATGACAGCGTATCGGCTCAACCTTCGCTGGCGCTTACCCCCGATTCCGATCGCTCCGGCAGCCCGCTCCCTCGCGGCTCGGTCGTCCGCCGTGACGCGGCGGAGCCGCAGACGAGCGTCGGGCCGCTTGACCTGCCGGCGCCCCGATTTCGGCCGCGGCAGCTGCGCGGTGTCCTTCCGGCCCGAGTCCGCCCCCGAGGCATCAGCGCACGACATGAGCCAGCAGCGACCTGCTCCCCCGGGATGGGGTCGCCCCGTCGCGACGGGCCCTCTGCTACGCTCCGAGGACAAGCCCTGACGCGCCCACCCCGGGAGTCCCATGAGCATCGTTGACGCCGCGCAGTACCTGTTCACGTCCGAATCGGTGACCGAGGGCCACCCGGACAAGATGTGCGACCAGATCTCGGACGCCATCCTCGACAGCATCCTGCGGATCGATCCCCACGCCCGAGTCGCCTGCGAGACCGCCACCACGACGGGACTCGTGCTCGTTTTCGGCGAGATCACCTGCGACGGCTACGTCGAGTTCCAGGACGTGGTCCGCGAGACCGTCCGCGACATCGGCTACACCCGCGCGGACTACGGCTTCGACTACGAGACGTGCGGCACGATGGTCAGCGTCAAGGCGCAGTCGCCGGACATCGCGCAGGGCGTGGACCGGGCGAGCATGGACGAGCAGGGCGCCGGCGACCAGGGGATGATGTTCGGGTTTGCGTGCCGCGAGACGCCGGAGCTCATGCCGCTGCCCATCGCGCTGGCCCACCGCATGGCGCGCCGCCTCGCCGAGGTCCGGAAGGATCGCTCGATCCCGTACCTCCGGCCTGACGGCAAGACGCAGGTCACCGTCGAGTACGCGCACGGCAGGCCGGTCGCGGTGCGGACGGTCGTCGTGTCCACCCAGCACGACCCTGACACGAGCCACCAGCGGATCTCGAACGATGTCATCGAGCAGGTCATCCTGCCGACGATCCCGGCCGAGCTGCGCCGCGAGGACCCGGTCATGCACGTCAACCCGACGGGCCGGTTCGTGATCGGCGGGCCCATGGGCGACGCTGGACTCACCGGTCGCAAGATCATCGTGGACTCGTACGGCGGCATGGCCCGCCACGGCGGCGGCGCGTTCTCGGGCAAGGATCCCTCCAAGGTTGACCGCTCGGCGGCGTACGCTGCGCGCTGGGTGGCCAAGAACGTCGTGGCGGCCGGGCTCGCGGACCGGTTCGAGGTCGAGGTCGCCTACGGCATCGGCATCGCGAAGCCCATCTCGCTCTCGATCGAGACGTTCGGCACCGGCACGGTCTCCGACGAGACGATCGAGGGGCTCATCAACCGCCACTTCGACCTCCGGCCGGGCGCGATCATCCGCGACCTCGACCTGCTCCGCCCGATCTACCGCCAGACGGCGGCCTACGGCCACTTTGGCCGGACCGACCTCGACCTGCCGTGGGAGCGAACCGACCGGGCCGCCGCCCTCGCGGCGGACGCCGGGCTGCCCGACGCCGGGCTGCCCGACCTCGTGGCGGGATAGCCGCCTGCCACGCTGGGATAGCAGCGGCCGCCGCGCGACGATTGCCGCACAGGACATCCGGGTGCGCCTGCCGACGCACTGGGACCCGAGGGCGGCCACCGTCCCGAACACCGCGGCCAGGATCGCGTTGACGAGCGCGATCTGGAGGCTGCCGCCGAGCGCGCGCTGCAGCTTCAGGCCGGCCATCGCGACGGCGCCATGAGGGTCTCGGCGCCCAGCGGATCAGCGCTGCTTGAACTGGGCCAGGTATCGGCGCGCTGCTGGTTGACGCCTGATGGCGCGGCCCGCGGGGGTGAGCCCGTCCACCCCGCCCGTAGAATGAGCTGAATGGACGTCGTGATCATGGCCGGCGGGGGCGGTACCCGACTGCGCCCCCTCAGCACCGCGGCTCGCCCGAAGCCATTCCTGCCGCTGCTGCCCGGCGGCGAGACGCTGCTCCAGCGAACAGTGACCCGGCTCCGGGGCGCCGAGATGGGCGGCCCGGTGGAGGTGGCGGTCGTGGTGTCAGCGGCCTGGGCCCCGCTCGTGGCGGCGCAGGTGCCCGAGGCGCGGCTGATCGTCGAGCCTGAGGGTCGCAACACCGCCGCGGCGATCGCCCTCGCAGTGCTTGAGACCTGCCGCGACCCGGACGCCGTCATGGCCATCCTGCCCGCCGACCACCGCATCGACCCCGCCCGCGAGGGCCGCTTCCGAGCCGTCCTGCGGACGGCCGCCGAGGGTCTCGCCACCGGGCGGTTCGGCGTCGCGTCGCCGCTGGTCACCCTCGGGGTCCAGGTCACGCGCCCCGCCACGGACTACGGCTACCTGCTGCCGGACGTCGCCCGGGCCGAGCTGGTGGACGGCCTCCGCGCCTACCCGCTCGCGGCCTTCGAGGAGAAGCCGAACCCGGCGCGCGCCCGCGAGCTGGGCGCCATGCCCGGCGTCGCCTGGAACGCGGGGATGTTCCTGTGGCGCCGTCGCGCGATCCTCCAGGCGCTCGGTCGCCACGCGCCTGAGGTGCTCGACGGCGTCCGACGGGGCCTCGCGGGTGACCTCGCCGCTGGCTACGCAACCCTGCCCAGCCGATCGATCGACTACGCGGTCATGGAGCCTGCTGCCGCGGCTGGCTCTGTCGTCATGGCCGCGATGGACGTGGGCTGGACCGACGTCGGGACCTGGCCCGCGCTGCTCGAGGTGCTGGGCGCCGGGGGGATCGAGGGCGGCGTGGTCGAGGCGGGCGCCGAGGCTGAGGCCACAGCGGGGGACCTCCTCGTGGAGCGACTCGACGGTCGAGTCGTCGTCCGCGACGCGCCACCCGGCCCGTTCCGTCCCGAGACCGCCTCGGCGCTGCTCCGCGACGCCGCCGAGGCGCGGGCATCCCTCCAGGAGCTCCTTGACCGCTGCGCCGCGGCTGAGGCGGGCGAGCTCCCCTAGCCGGCGCCCGCGCGATCCTCGACTTGCCACGGGGTCGGATCAGCGCTCGTCGAGCGTGGCCCAAGCCCGAAACCGACGCGGAGCGCGGGCCGCAAGGGGTCCTCCCGCGGGCCGCAGGCGACCCTCCGCACGGGCCGCACGGTCTCCGCGATCAGGTCCGATTCCGGGTGGGTGTCGCCTGGCGCCGACGGGTGTAGGCTTCCCCTGCGACCGTCATCACCGGCCCCGCGGACCCGGCCGGACGGCGGCCCTCGTGGACGCCCCGCGCGGGGCGACTGGAGGTACTGCGGCGATGCACTCCTCTCTCATCGGCAAGGTCGAGAAGGCGAATCGCTACGCTCGGGAGCTGGACCGGATCTCCATCGAGCGGATCGCCCTGACGTTTCGTGGCGACAACGACACCCATCACGTCAGCCTCGATGCCGGCTCGTGGCATTGCACCTGCCACTACTTTGAGAGCTGGGGCTCCTGTGTTCACCTCCTCGCCCTTCAGAAGATCATGGGCGTGATGCTGCCCGAAGAGGCGCAGACCTCGATCTTCAACGCGACCGGGGCTGCTGCCATCGCCTGACCTGAGCGGGCCGGAGGGCCGGCCCGCGTGTCTCGGTTCGCTCCCGCCGCCGGTCGCGCTTCTGTCGCGCCGGCGGCGCGGCATGTCCGGAGGTCCTTGCCCAAGGGCTAATTGGTGACGCTCAGGCGCCAGAAGTAGGTGGCGTTGTGGCCTGGCCCGAAGGTTGCCGTGACCCGGAGGGACCAGTCGCCAGCCTTTGCGGGGGCCGCGACCTCCGCCTGGCCGCTGCCCGAGGCGCCGAGGGACGGACTGCCCGCCATCCCGCCCGACACCGCTGCCCACGCCGCCGTCCAGCGGATGGGGACGGTGCCCTCCAGGGACAAGTCGAGTGCGGCACCGACAGCAGCCGACCCCAGCACCTTGCCCACGATCCAGGGTGCATCGGACCCGCCCCGTCCCCAGGTGTACGACCCGAGCTGGCCGCGTGCGGAGGCGCTGCCCGAGAGTCCACGGAGGGTTGCGAGCGGCGGCTTGGCCGGGATGGGACCGGGCGTGGCCACGTCCGCGGGGGACGGGGCCGGGGAGGCCGGCGCGGGCGTGGGCGTCGCGTCCGGCGGCGCGACGTCGCTGGGGGTGGGCGCGGCCGTCGGCGGGCCGCTCGCAGGCGCCGCCGAGACGGTCGGGACCGCGGGCGAGACAGGGCTGGCGGCCGAGGGAGACGCCCCGCCCGTGCAGCCCGCCACCAGGACGAGCGCGGCGAGTGCCGCGCCCAGCTGCGAAGTGAGTGCGAACCTGCGCACCACGTGAACCCCTCTCATGGCTGCTTGCCCCCGCTCGCCGCGAGCGGGCACTTGATCGGGCTGCAGGTGATTCTGACCGTGACCCCGGGCGACACCGAGGTGCGCACCCCTTCGCTTGCGGGCTTCCGGAAGATGGCGCGGTACTCCTGCGCATACACCGGCCGATAGCTGACCCTGTACGTGCCGGCCGTGGTCGTGCCGGGAATCGTGACGAGGTCGAGCCAGGTGGTGCCCGACCGGAACTGGAGGACCACGACGCGTCCTGTCATCGGGTTGCCGACGAGCCTTCCGGTCCCTGCGCTGCGCAGCGTGGCCGTGAAGGTCACCGAGCCGCCGCTGACGACCGCCGTGGTCGAGGCGGAGATGGCGAGGGTCGTCGGGATGTCGAGGCAGGTGGAGTAGAGCGTGGTCCAGGAGGCGACGTCGTAGACCTGCTGGAGCGTCGCCACGTCGCAGCGCCCGAACGCGCTCGCGTTCCAGCCCACGAAGGGACGCGCGTGGCTGTAGGTCTGGACGACCGCGTCCGCGTAGTCGCTGTCATCGGGCAGGTTGTCGTGGTGGTCGAGCCCGGCCACGTGCCCGAGCTCGTCGAGGGTGATGGTCTCGGCTCGGTAGCAGCCGTTGGGACTGCCCGACATCTCGCACCAGAGGAGGGTTCCCCAGTCGTAGCGGTGGCCGTTCTCGCGGAACCACAGGTGCCAGTAGCGGTTCACGGGATCGCGACTGAAGCAGGCGAGCCCGTTGACACCGCAGGGGTTGGCGGTGCCGTAGGACACGCCGTTGGCGGCCGTGCTGCTGTACGCATACGAGGGGGCTCGGGATCGGCGGCTCGCGTTCGAGTCCGCGGCCGCCGCGTTGACCGCCGTCTTGATGGCCGACGGCGGCACCGCGTTGGCGGTCCAGCGGTACGTGAGGGCCGTGTCGATCGGCCAGGCAGGCGGGAGGGTGGGGTCGGGGGTGGCGGCGAGCGCTGTCCCAGCGGCGGATGCCAGGATGCCGACGGTGATGAGGCCGGCGGCGAGCCGGCGGACGATGGACTGAGCCGTCACGGGAGCACCTCGCCGGCGGTGAGCTGGAGCGTGGCGGGGTTGAGCAGGCGGACGAGCGACGGGTCGGCGGCACTGCCGCCCGGGCCGACGGCCACGAGACCTGCGGGGCCTTCGAAGCCCGTCTCGCTCGTGGACGTCCGGGCGATCGGGGCGAGGTCCCGCGTTCCGGGCACCGCTGCGGAGCGGGCCGGGTCATCCGGGCGGGCGACGCGCAGGCCGTTCTCGGCTGGGAGGACCACAGCGCCGGAGCCGTCCGGGGCCAGCACGGCCGGGCCCATCACCGGGCCGAGCGATGTGGCGCCGCCTGACGCGACATCGATGACCTGCATCGGGCAGGGGAGCCCCTCGCACGGCTCGGGGGCAACAAGCTGGGCGCCGACAACTCCGGCCGCGGGGCCCGTCTCTCGGATCGGAGAGGCGGCGCCGGTCGCGGGGTTCACCACGCGCGTCCGGCACGCCCGCTCCCCGCAGGAGCTCACTGCGAGCTGCCCGTCATCACCCAGCAGCAGCGTTGTGGAGAAGGTGGGCCCGTGGACCGCGTCCGCCTCCAGCCCAGCGGCCACCTGGCGGGGCGCGCCGGACCCGCGGATCTCGCGGAGGAACACCCCGAGGTCGCGCCGGGTGGCGCGGTCCACCCGGTGTTCGTACACGCCGGCGGCGTCGCTGGTGAGGAGCGCGCTGCGGATCACGCCCGCCTCGGTGCCGACCACGGACCAGCAGCCGCGAACGGTGTCCAGCACGCGGAGGCGTGATCGGCGCCCGTCATCGTCGCCCACCAGCACGCGCCCGCCCACGGGGCCCGAGGCGAACGATTCGGGCGACAGCTGTGCCGTCCAGCGCGCCGTGCCGCGTCCCGCAGTGAGCTGCCGGCCCACGAGCGTCCCCGTCCCGTCGAGCAGCGGCTCCAGCCGGTACCAGGCCGGGGCGCCGTCCAAGGTTCCGCGGGCGTTCGCCTCGCCAGCGAGGGCGCACCCTCGCTCCGGCATGGCGCCCGCGGCCGCGAGGGCGCCGGGCGGTGCCGGTCTGGCCAGTGCCGCGACGGCCGCCAGCGCGACCGGCAGGGAGTAGGCGATCCATCGGGTCCGTCGAGCGAGCTCCATCGAGCCCCTCCTCCGGCGGGAGTGCTTGCTGGCGGGAGGAGGCGGTGCCCGGATCATCGCGACAGGCACTTATCGGGCGCTTATGCCGCTATCGGCCGCTCGTGACGCGTCCGTGGTGCTACCCTGCGCGAGTCATCGGGGCCACGAGCCCCTGCAGATCCGACGCGCTACGGTCGCGAAGCCGGTGCGAATCCGGCACAGTCCCGCTACGGTGACCGCCCCTCGGGGCGGAAGTCCGGTCGCCGACGCAGCGTGCCGCTCGAGCCTTCGAGAGAAAGGTCAGGCGTACCTGTGCGACATCGCGTCTGACCCCCGGCTTCACCCCGAAGCCCGGGGGTCCGTCTTTTCCCCCACCGCCTTTCCGGAGTTGTCCGTGGACGCCCTTCGCCCGATTTCCCGCGCTCGTCATCTGGTCGCCACCCTGGGCCTTGCCGTTCTGCTCGGCGCCTGCTCGGCCGCCCCGGCCGCCACCCCGACCCTCGTCCCGACGACCCCCCTGCCGTCGAGCGTCCCGACCGCCGTCCCGTCCATCTCGGCGTCTGTCACGCCCACCGACTCGCCGACGCCGGCCCCCACGGCCTCGCCCGTCGCAGCCTTCCCGCAGACCCTCACCGACGACGAGGGCACCCAGGTCACCCTCGCGGCCCAGCCGGCCAGGATCGTGTCCCTGATGCCCGCGGTGACCGAGACGCTGTTCGCGCTGGGCGTGGGCGACGAGATCGTCGGCAAGGCGCAGGACCTCACGCTCTACCCGCCGCAGGCGAGTGCCGTGCCCGACGTCGAGAAGTTCGACAACGGAGCCGTCGCCGTGGACGTCGAGAAGATCGTGGCCGCCAAGGCCGACCTCGTCATCGCTGGCGGCAACTACGGGACCCCCGCCGACACCGTGGCCAAGCTTCGCAGCCTGGGCATCCCGGTGCTGGTCGTCTACGCGCCGAACGTCGCCGGCGTGATGAGCGACATCAACCTGATCGGCAAGGCTGTGGGCAAGGCCGACTCTGCCACCGCCATCACCACTCAGATGCAGGCCGCCTTCGACGCCGTCAAGGCCGCTGTCGCGAGCGCCCCGGCGCCCAGGGTCTACTACGAGATCGGCGAGGGCTACGCCCCGGCCGACGGCTCGTTCCTGGCCGAGATGATCACCGACGCCGGCGGCACGCCGATCACGACGGGCTCCACCACCAAGTGGGACATCTCCGCCGAGAAACTGCTCAAGGCGGACCCGCAGATCGTGCTGCTGGCCGACTTCAGCAAGGTTGCCGATGCCGTGAAGCGGCCCGGCTGGTCCACCCTGACCGCCGTCAAGAACCACGCCGTGGCGCCCATCGACGACACGATGATCTCGCGCCCCGGCCCGCGCCTGTTCCTGGGCCTCCAGCTGCTGGCGGCGGCGATCCACCCGGAGCTCACCATTCCCCAGGAATCGCCGGTCCCCGCCGTCCCGTGACGTCGGGCGCCGTGACCGCGGGCGACACCGGGGCTCGGCTCCGGGCTGCCGCCCGCGGCCGCGGGCGCCGGTTCTGGCTGGTCATCGGCGGGGTCGTCGTGGCCGTCCTCGGCGCGCTGCTTGGTGTGGCGTTCGGCAGCGTGCCGGTCCCGTACGGCGACACGATCACGATCGTCGCCGACAAGCTGCTCGGCACGCACCTGTCCACTGCGGACCCCTCAACCGCGGCGATCGTCTGGGAGCTCAGGGTCCCGCGCGTGCTGCTCGCGATGACCGTGGGCGCCGGGCTCGCAGTGGCGGGCGCGACCTTCCAGGGCCTGCTGCGCAACCCGCTTGCCGACCCGTACGTGCTGGGGACGGCGTCCGGCGCGGCGCTCGGCGCGGCCATCGGCCTGCTCCTCCCGATCCACGCGCTGTTCCTCGGCTTCGGCCTCGCCAACGTCCTCGCGTTCGTGGGCGCGGTGGTCTCGATCACCGTCGTCTACCGGCTGGCGCGCGTCACGGGTCTCGCGCCGCTGACCGGCCTGCTGCTCACGGGCTACGCCGTGGCATCGCTCCTCGCGGCGGGCCTGACCATGGCCATGTACCTCTCCGGCGCGGCGCTGCGCGAGATCTTCAACTACATCCTGGGCAGCTTCGAGCAGGCGTCCTGGGAGCGCCTGGCCGGGGCCGTGCCCGTCGTGCTGGTCGGGTCGATCCTGATCGGGAGCCGCGCCCGCACGCTCAACGGGCTGCTCCTCGGCGAACAGGCGGCCGCCCACCTGGGGGTCAACGTGGAGCGCGAGCGGCCGCTGCTGCTGGGCCTCGCCTCGCTGGTGACCGCGGCCGCCGTCACCGTCAGCGGGCTGATCGGCTTCGTGGGCCTGGTCGTCCCCCACATCGTCCGGCTGCTCACGGGGCCGAACGCGCGGGCGGTCATCCCGATCTCGGCGCTGTGGGGCGCCAACCTGCTCGTCTACTCCGACCTCGCGGCCCGCGTGTTCGGCGACATCCCGGTGGGCGTGGTGACCGCGCTCATCGGCGCGCCGTTCTTCCTCGCGCTGCTGCGGCGGGCACGGACGGGGTACGAGCTGTGACCCGCCCGGCGATCTGGCTCGACGGCGTCACGGTCGAGGCGCGGGGCCGCCCCATCCTGCGCGACGTCTCGCTCACGGTGGAGCCCGGCGAGCGCGTCGCGCTGATCGGGCCCAACGGGGCCGGCAAGTCCACGCTGCTGCGTGTGGTGGCCGGCGTGCTCGGGGCGAATGCCGGGCGCGTGGAGCTGGGCGGCGTTCCCGTGACATCGATGGACCGCACCGCCGTCGCCCGCCGCCTGGCCGTCGTCCCGCAGCAGACCGCGCTGCCGTTCTCGATGCGGGTCGAGGAGGTGGTGGCGCTCGGGCGCTTGCCGCACGAGGACGCGCTGCGGGGCGCCCGGCCCGCGGATCGCGCCGCCGTCGCGGCGGCGATCGACCGCGTGGGGCTGGGGCACCTGTTGGGGCGCGATGCGCGGGAGCTCTCGCTGGGCGAGCGGCAGCTGGTGCTGCTCGCTCTCGCGGTGGCACAGGCGGCACCCACGCTGCTCCTCGACGAGCCCACCGTGCACCTGGACCTGCGGCACCAGGTGGAGGCGATGGAGCTCATGCGCGACCTCAACGAGCGCGACGGCACCACGCTCGTGGCCGTCCTGCACGACCTCGCGCTGGCGTCGCACTTCTTCCCGCGCCTGGTGCTGCTTGACCACGGGCGCCTCGTCGGGGACGGGACGCCGGCGGAGGTGCTGACCGACGAGCGCATCGGGGAGGTGTTCGGCGTGGCACCGGCGCTGGTTCGGCTGGCGGGCGGTGGTTGACGGATAGGCGATCGCCTTCTGGGAAGGCGCCACGCGGCGCGCCCGGGCCGGGTACGCTTGACGTGATGAGACGCGCCCCCGCCGCCCTGTTCCTCGTGGCGCTGACGGTAGCCGCCTGCGGCTCGACCACGCCCTCGAGCGGGTTGGGGTCAACGGCAGGCGCGAGTCCGAGTGTCCCGCATGCCGCATCTGCGAACGCGACCGGCGGGTCCAAGGCGCCGTCAGGCACCAGGACGCCTACCACGCCGACGGCCTCGGACACGGCAGCGGCGAGCAACGACGTCACGCCCACGCCCGACGCCTCCGGTGAGGCCCCGACTGGCAGCGGCTCGCCGTCAGTCTCGCCGTCCGTCAGCGCCGCCGCCATCGCCTGCCAGCCTGAGGGCGACAACGCGTCGTTCTGGCCCGGCATCGCCGAGTCGGTGAGCTGGGACGTCTACTGCGCGGTGCTGCCGAAGGGCTGGACGGTCTCGGGCGGGTCGTACCGGCTGGCGAACGGCGGCAAGCTCGTCATCAGCTACAAGGGCCCGGGTGGCGCCGGCCTGACCCTCTCTGAGGGCGCCTTCTGCGCCGACGGTAGCGGCTGCGTCCCGTCGGGAAGCGATGCCGGCCAGGCGTCGTTCGGCGCGATGAGCGGGACGCTCGTGGCGACCGATGCCGGCGGCTACGCGATCGTGGTGGCCCGGGGCAGCTCGCCGAGCTGGCTCATGGTGACCTCGGGGCTCGACCAGGCGACGACGGTCTCGCTCGGCACGGCGCTGGCGCGCGTCGGCGGGTAGCTGACCAGCGGGGAGCGCCTGCACCGTCGGATCGCACCTCCGCGAAGCGCGCACCGCTGAGCGGCGACAGGATCGTGCGACCGTAGCGCCCCGATTCGCCGGCCCCTCGCCGGCTGAGTCGCGTCAGGGTCGGGAGCGCCCTCCGCACGCACGGGCCGCGCCGCGAACCCCCGGGTCGGGCCGGCGCCCGCGCACGCCACTGCGCGCGGCGACCCCGGCACGACTCGGCCGCCGGCGCGCGGCGGGGGTCCCGGGCGGCAACCGGCGGGCGGCTTCCGGGACGGGACGCCAGCCCGGCCACCGGGCGAGGGCGGCAGCTGGCCCGGAAGTCACGTCGCGGGCGGGCCGCAGGCGGGTCAGGGGACTCGCGGGACCTCGGGCAGGCGCGCGAAGGTGGCGACGAAGCGGCCCATCATCCTCGCCGCGGCCGCCAGATCGTCGAGCCGGATGTTCTCGTCGGGCGCGTGCGCTCGGCAGTCCGCGCGGCCGGCGCCCAGCGTCGTGCACGGGACGCGGTGGCGGGCGCAGACCTGCGCCATCGGGACGGTCCCGGCCATCGACACCCCGAGCGTGGTCTCCAGCCCGGCCACCTCCGAGGACACGGCTGCTGCGGTCGTCACGACGACGTGGTCGGGGCCCGTCCACCAGGCTGGCTCGCCCTCGCGCTTGCGGACCTCGATGTCGGCGAACCCTTGGGCGTCGAGGTGTCGGCGGACGGCCGCGAGCACCTCGTCGGGCTCCTGGTCCGGGACGATCCGCACGTCGAGCCGGGCGTGCGCCTCGGCCGGGGTCACAGTCTTGGGCGTCGGCTCGGTGTGGCCGGCCCACAGGCCCTGGAGGTTGAGGGTCGTCTGGAACGTCAGCGCCTCCATCGCGGCCACCCCGTCGAGCCCGCCGATGAAGCGGTCCACGGCCCAGTCGGCGCGAATGTCGGCGAGGTCCTGCTGGTCCTGGGCCGCGATCACCGCGAGCTGTGCCGCAGTCGGCGGCCGCTTGCCGGCGTCGAGCCCCGCGATCGCCGGCCGGCCGCCCGCATCCCAGAACGTCGCGAGCGCGCCGACCAGCCGGTGGCCGGCGTTGGGGAGCAGCACCGACAGGCTCGAGTGCGCGTCGTGGGCCATCGTCCTGGCGTAGAGCTCGAACACGACGATGCCCTTGCCGCCACCGACGACGCTCGGGCGCCCGTTCAGGTCGAGCCCGCCGCCCTCGATCAGCGCCGCGTCGGCCTCGCGCAGCCGCGGTGCCCGGTCGAGGAGGTCGTCGAGTGCGCCCGAGCCGGTCTCCTCCTGGCCCTCCACGAGGAACCGGACCCGGCAGGGGAGAGGGCCGATGGCCTCCCGATAGGCCTCGAGCGCCCACAGGCGGGGCAGGAACTCACCCTTGTTGTCGGTGGCGCCGCGCGCCCACACGCGCCCGTCGCGGACATGGGGCGCATACGGCGGCGTCGTCCACAGCTCGAACGGCTCGGCCGGCTGGACGTCGTAGTGCTGAACGGCGTTGATGGTGCGCTGCCCCTCGCCCAGCTCGCCCACGACCAGCGGCGGGACGCCGTCGAGAGCGATGACTTCGACCGATGCGCCGGCGCGCTCGAGGCGGCCGGCGGTCCACGCGGCGGCATCGGCCAGCGACGCCGCGTCCCCGCCCTCCGAGGGGATGGAGAGGTACTCGATCAGCTCCTTGGTCCACGCCGGCAGGCGCTCGGCGACCAGCGCGTCGAACGCGGCCCAGGGGTCCGGACCGGAGGCGTCGGGGCCGGGCCCTCCGGGCGCGTCGGAGCCCATCACGCGCGCTTGCGCTCGAGGTCGAGGAACGGCAGCCCCACCACCGTCGCTCCAACCCTGCCGCGGCGCCCCTCGACGGTCCACTCGACCGCGAGGCGCGTCCCGGTCCGCTCGAAGCGCGCCGGGACCGAGGCGAGTGCGATCGCCTGCTTGAGGATGGGGCTCCAGCCGTGCGAGGTCGCCTTGCCGACCTGGCTGCCGCCGGCGAACACCGGCACCGGCGAGCGGTCCACGGTGGGCGAGACGGCGGGCGGCAGGCCCTGGGCATCGAACAGGGCCTCGATGTCGTGCCAGTCGAGCTGGAGGCCGACGAGGCGTCGGGCTGGACCGCCTGCGGCGGCCTCCGCGGCGAGCGCGCGCTTGCCCACGAAGTCGGCTTTGTCCAGGTTGACGAGTCGCCCGAGGCCGATCTCGGCCGGGCTGTAGTTCTGCTCCGGGTTCATGGCGTGGCGCGCCGACGTGTAGTCCACCTCGAGCAGGACCAGACCCGCCTCAAGGCGCACGACGTCGAGCGCGAGCATCCCGGCGGGCCGGATGGCGTACGCCTTGCCGACCTCGAACAGCCGGTCCCAGACCTCTGACGCCGCCTCGGCGGGGATCCACAGCTCGTAGCCCAGGTCGCCGGTGTAGCCCGTCCGGCTCACGTCGATGGCCACGCCGCCGACCTGGCTGGCGCGGCGCCGGAAGTAGCGAAGGTCGGCGAAGCTCTCGCCCGTTGCCGCCTCGAGCACAGCGCGGCTGAAGGGCCCCTGCAGGGCAAGCGTCGCGACCGACTCGGAGACGTCCTCGACGGTCACGTCGAGCCCTGCGGCGTTGAGGGTCAGCCAGCGGTACTGCGGGTCGGCGGCCGTCCAGCGGATCTCCTGCTCGCCCACCCGGTGCACGGTCCCGTCGTCGATGACCTTGCCGTGCTCATCGCACCACGGCGTGTAGTACACCTGCCCGACTGCGAGCTTGGTCGCGTCGCGGGTGATGACCCGGTCCGTGAGCCGCAGCGCATCCGGGCCGGTCAGCCGGTACTTGTACAGGGGGCTGACGTCGATGACGGCCGCGGCCTCGCGGATCGCGTTGTACTCGATGTCGTGGAAGTCGGCGTAGACCGAGGACGCCCAGTAGCCGGACCACTCGCGCCACTGCATCTTGCGATTCAGGGCCGCGGCACGGGGATGGAACGGGGTGCCGACGCTCACGGGGGACCTCCTGGGATGATGACCCGGGCAGTATGCATGAGAACTATGCAGGCTGGATGCCCGCGGGCAGGCCGGAGCGAGCGCGGGGGGCTACGGTCGGCGTGCCACGAGCAGGAACACCTGGTAGACCCGGTCGTTCTTCGGGATCTGCCAGACGTCGGAGAACGTGACGTCGACGAAGCCTGCCGCCACCGCTCGCGCCCCGAGCTGATCTCGGTCGTGACCGGGCAGCACGATCGCCCGCTCCTCGGGGTCGACGTGGAAGGAGCCGTCCTCCGCATCGAGATCCGCCACCGCAAGCCAGCCGCCAGGTTCCAGCATCGCGGCGAGGCGCGCCAGCGCGGCATCCGTGTCGAGCACGTGGTGCAGGGCCATCAGGCTGACGGCGAGATCGAAGCGCTCCCCCGGCACCGGGTCGGCCTCGAGGTCGAAACGGCGCGTCCGGGCGTTGGCGATGCCGTTGGCCGTCAGTGCCTCGTCCGCGGCGCGGAGCATCCCGGTGGACGGGTCCGTGATCAGGACCGAGCCGACGTGGGGCGCCAGCGCCCTGCCGAGCAGGCCCGTCCCCGCGCCCACCTCGATGACTCGGGTGGCACCCGTGACCGGAACGGCGGACCGGATCGAGCGCGCGATGGCGATGGCCCGCTCGACGTGCACCGGGCTGTCCCAGTCGGCCGCCTTGGCATCGAACAGATGCGGGTCGGGGAGCGGCATCGGGCCTCCGGATCACGATTGGCAGCGGTGCGTGTCGCCACGGGGCAGGCCGGGCGGCGTGCCGCACATCTCGGCGCCGCCGATGGCCGCGCCCCACGATGCTAGCGCCCGTGGCCCGGCTGGGGGGTACGAGCGCCCGCGCCGTGCCACGCACCTGCGAGGATTGGGCGCATGACGAGTGCGAACCCGTTTCTCGGCCACGAGCACCGGCGGCCAGACGTGGACGCCGTCGAGGCGGCGACCCTCCTGCGCGAGGCGTTCGGCGTGGACGGGAAGCTGCGGGAGCTCGGCAGCCACCAGGACCGCAACTACCTGGTCGAGACGCGAGGCGGGGCGCGGTTCGTGCTCAAGGTGGCGCGTGAGGGGCTCGGGCGGCCGGCGCTCGAGGCGGAGAACGCCGCGATGCTCCGGGTGGCGGCGATGGGCCTGCCGTTCGAGGTCCCGGTGCCGCAGCCCGCTCCCGACGGATCTCTGATCGTGCGGGCGACGACGACCTCCGGGGCGGCGCACGACCTGCGCCTGGTGACCTGGATCGACGGGGAGCCGCTCGATCGCGCCGGCTACCTCGCACCAGCGGTCCTCCGCGCACACGGCGCGATGGCCGCGCGGATCGCGATCGCGCTCGACGGCTTCGACCACCCGGCGCTCGACCGCGCTCTGCAGTGGGACATCCGCCATGCCCGCAGCGTCGTTGAGGCCCTGGCGCCGTTCGCCAGCTCCCCGGCCCGGCGGCTCGCAGCCGAGGGGGCCGCGACCCGTGCCGCCCAGGCGCTGACCTCCCTGTCCGCGGCGCAGCGGATCCGAACCGTCCATCAGGACGTGACCGACGTGAACACGGTCACCCGCCGCGACGCGGCTGGCCGCCCGATGCCCGTCGGGCTGATCGATTTCGGGGACCTGTCGCGGACCTGGCTGGCCGCGGAGCTGGCTGTCACGATCGCGGCGGACGTGCTGCGCGACCTGGACCGGCCGCTCCGGACCGCACGCGAGGTGGCAACGGGCTTCCTCCCGCTGCTCCCGCTCGAGGAGGCGGAACTCGAGGCGGTCTGGCCGATGGTGGTGGCCAGGGCGGCGGCCGTCGCGGTGAGCGGGGACCAGCAGGCGGCGCTCGAGCCGGAGAACAGCTACGTCGCCTCGGTGCGCGATGAGGAGTGGGCGGCGCTCGAGGTCGTGGCCGGCGTGCCCCCGGTGCTGGCGACGGAGGTGCTGCGCGCGGCGGCAGGGCTGGGGCCCGCGAGGCGGGTGCCGATCCCCACGCGGCCTCCGGTCGCGCCCGTCGAGCTGCCGGCGAACGTCGTGGTGCTGGACCTCTCGACGACGAGCGACGCGCTGGCGGCGTCGGCGACCGGCGATCTGTCGGCGGTCGCGCGGCTTCTCGGCGGAGCCTCGGGGCCGGCCCTGGGGCGCTGGGGCGAGGGCAGGCTCGTGGACGCGGTCCCGGATGCGATCGACGAGGCGCCCAGCGTCCACCTGGGCGTGGACTGCTTCGGCGCGCCGGGGACCCCGGTCCGGGCGCCGGCCGCCGGAAGGGTTCGGCTGGTTCCCGACGGGGTGGTCATCGGCTTCGAGGGCGCCGACCTCCGGCTCGAGGGGATCTCCCCGAGCGCGGCGGACGGGGCGGAGCTCGCCGCCGGCGAACCCATCGGCGAGATCGCGCCTGCGGGCCTCGACGGCCTCCCGCCCCACGTGCACGTGCAACTGGTCACCGTGCCGGGGCTCGACGCGCCCCGTCGCGCGGTGCCGTCGCTCGAGGGCGCCTGGCTGGCGCTCTGCCCCGACCCGTCCGAGTTCGCCGGCCTGCGGCACGGCTCGGCTGCGGCCCCGCCGGACGACCCGCGCCGGCTGCTCGGCCGCCGCGACCGCGTGCTCGCCGGCGTCCAGGTCCACTACTTCGACGTCCCGCCCACGATCGAGCGCGGCTGGCGCCACCACCTCGTCGACACCCGTGGCCGGGCCTACGTCGACATCGTCAACAACGTCGCCGTGCTCGGCCACAGCCACCCCGCGGTCGAGGAGGCGGTCGCACGCCGGCTGCGTCGGCTGAACACCAACTCGCGGTTCCTCTACGGCGTCATCGTCGAGTTCGCGGAGGCGCTCGCCGCTCGCTTCCCGGCCCCGCTGGACACGGTCTTCCTCGTCAACACGGGCTCCGAGGCGAACGAGCTCGCGCTCCGGCTCGCGCGAACGGCCACGGGCGCCCACGACGTGCTCTGCGTCCGCGGCGCCTACCACGGCTGGACGAGCGCGACCGACGCGATCAGCACCTCGGCCCTCGACAACCCGCGGGCGCTGGGGACGCGGCCGGGCTGGGTGCACCCGGTGGAGCCGCCGAACACATTCCGCGGGCTCCATCGCGGGCCCGACGCGGGCACCCGGTACGCCGATGACGTGCGGGCCACGGTCGCTCGCCTGGGCGCGGCCGGCCGGCGCCCGTCCGCCTTCATCGCCGAGCCCCTCTATGGCAACGCGGGCGGCGTCGTCCTGCCCGACGGGTACTTGCGCGAGGCGTATGCAGCGATCCGAGGCGCGGGCGGCCTCGCGATCGCGGACGAGGTCCAGACCGGCTACTCTCGCCTCGGCTCCTACCAGTGGGCGTTCGAGCAGCAGGGCGTCGTGCCGGACATCGTGACCGTTGCCAAGGCGGCGGGGAACGGCATGGCCGTCGGCGCGGTCGTGACGACGCGGGCGATCGCCGACGCGTTCGCGGCCGAGGGATCGTTCTTCTCGTCCGTCGGCGGCTCGCCGGTGGCGTGCGCGGCGGGCCTCGCGGTGCTCGAGACGATCGATCGCGAGGGGCTGCGCGAGAACGCCAGGGACGTCGGGGCGCACCTCAGGGCGGGGCTCGAGCAGGTGGCTGCCGCCCACCCCGAGATCGTCGGTGCGGTCCACGGGATGGGGCTGTACCTGGGGGTGGAGCTGGTCCGTGACAGGGCGACCCTCGAGCCGGCCGGCGCGGAGGCGCTCGCGATCTGCGAGCGGATGCTGGAGCTGGGCGTGATCGTCCAGCCCACCGCTGACGGCAACAACGTGCTCAAGGTGAAGCCGCCGCTGTGCATCGACCGGCGCAGCGCGGACCTGGTCGTCGAGGCTCTGGCTCGGACGCTGCGCGAGGGCTGGTAGGCCGCAGCTCGGTTGGCTCAGCGGACGGCGCGGAGCCCCAGCAGCAAGGGGTAGTCCTCGTCCCCGGGCTCCTCGACGTGTTCGAGTCGGAGGCCTGCGTCGAGAATCGCGTTGAGGAAATCGGCCAGCGGCAGGTGGTTCACGCCGACGCCCCCGCGGACGCCATTTCGGCCGTAGCGGAATCCGGGCGCCTCATGCCACCAACCGCGTCGCCAATAGCCAGGATGGAGGAGGTGCGGCTCGTCGGTTCGGCGCTCGACCTTGGGGCTTGCGAAGCAGGGGTGGATGCCGACATAGACGAAGCGGCGCCCGGACGGAGGACGCGGGCGGATTCGGCGAAAGCGGCGGCGGCATCCTCAAAGTCGGTGTGCGTCGCGAGCGACACGACGGCGTCGAACGAGTCGGCGGCGAGCGGCAGGTGCGCGGCATCGGCCTGATGCAGCTCGGCCCCAACTGGCTCGGCACGCTCGCCGGCCACGGCGGGCTGGTCCGCCGAGAGGTCAACGCCCACGATCGACCAGTGAAGGCGATTCAGGGTGGCGAAAGCGATGCCCGTACCGCACCCGAGGTCGAGGCACCGGCCCGGCCCCTCGCCCAGCAGCCGCCCCAGCGAGTCGAGCTCAACCGTTGTGAGGTCGGTCGAGTTGACGAAGGCGTCGTACCGCGCCGCCAGGCCATCGTATCGGGACGCTTTCTCCATGAGGCGGGTGGTAGACGTCCATCGTCGCCAGCGTCCTATTCACGGCGGGGTTGATTCGGCCGTCTTGGAACGTGGCCCGGGGGCGAAACGGCGACTCTGCGCTCGACCTGAGCGTGCCGCAGTCCGATCCAACTCTGATGCGAGTCGTGCCGCGCGCAACTCGTGCCGGGAGCGCCGGCCCGCTCCGCGATCCCGGGCCCGACGCCCCGGCCATCCTCGGCTAGACTGCATCAATTCCATGCAGGCTGAATAGCGGCCGCGAGGCCGCGCGTCCCGAACGGAGGGTGGGGTGCCCCAGCGCTACGACGCGGTCATCATCGGCGGCGGGCACAACGGGCTCGTGTCCGCGGCCTACCTGGCCAGGGCCGGCCTCAAGACGCTCGTCCTCGAGCGGCGGCACGTCCTGGGCGGCGCGGCCGTCACCGAGGAGATCATCCCGGGGTTCCGCTTCTCGGTCGCGAGCTACGTCGTGAGCCTGCTGCGGCCCGAGATCATCCGCGACCTCAACCTGCCCCGTTACGGCCTCGACATCCTGCCCCTCGACGGCACGTTCACCCCGCTGCGCAAGGGCATCGACAGGACGCCGCCCGGGGGCGACTACCTGTGGCGCGTCAACGACCACGGGCGCACGGTCCGCGAGTTGCGCCGGTGGTCGAAGAGCGACGCCGAGGCGTACGAGGAGTACGGCCAGCTCATGGTGGAGATGGCCCGCTTCATCAAGCCCATCCTGGGCATCGTCCCGGGCGACCCCACCGAGAACGACCCGCGGCCCCTGCTCCCGATCGCGAGCCTCGCCCGCCGCTTCGCGCAACTGCCCGAGCGCCAACAGGCGGTGTTCGTCCAGCTGATGACGATGTCGGCCAAGGACTTCCTCGACCAGTGGTTCGAGACCGAGCCGCTCAAGGCGACGATGTCGGCGTCGGGGATCATCGGCACCTACCAGGGCATCCGCTCGCCGGGAACGGCCTATGTGCTGCTCCACCACTACATGGGCGAGATCGACGGCGCCTTCCGCGCCTGGGGCATCCCCAAGGGCGGCACCGGCGGCGTGTCGTACGCGATCGCCCGCGCCGCGCAGGCGCTGGGCACCGAGATCCGCACCGAGGCGCCGGTCGCGAGGATCGTGGTCAAGCACGGCCGCGCCACTGGCGTCGCGCTCGAGAGCGGCGAGGAGATCGAGGCGAGCGTCGTGCTCAGCTCCGCCGACGCGAAGGTCACCTTCCTCGACCTCCTCGAGCCCGGCTCGCTCGACCCCCAGTTCGAGCAGGAGGTCCGCCGCTTCAAGTTCCGCGGGAGCTCGGGGAAGGTCAACCTGGCCGTCGACCGGCTGCCGGACTTCACGTCCCTCCCGGGTGAGGGCGAGCACCTCCGCGGCGCGATCTCGTTCAGCCCCGACACCACCGAGATGGAGCAGGCGTACGACGACGCGAAGTACGGCCGGTTCAGCCAGCGCCCGTACGTTGACATGATCATCCCGACGCTGGTGGACCCCCAGATGGCGCCGCCGGGCAAGCACGTGATCTCGTGCTTCGTCCAGTACGCGCCCTACAAGCTGGCCCCCGAGCTGGGCACCTGGGACGACCAGCGCGAGGCGTTTGGCGACGCGGTCATCAACCGGATCGCGGAGTTCGCGCCCAACATCCGGGACATCATCATCGGCCGCCAGGTCCTGACCCCGCTCGACATCGAGCGCACGATGGGCCTGACCGAGGGGAACATCTTCCAGGGCGAGCTGTCACTCGAGCAGCTGTTCTTCAACCGGCCCGTGCCCGGCTACGCGCGGTTCACGACACCCGTGCAGAACCTGTACCTTTCGGGCTCGTCCACCCATCCCGGCGGCGGCCTGATGGGCGCCAACGGGCGGCTGGCCGCGCTCGAGGTCCTCAAGCACCGCGGCCGGAAGGTGGCCTGACATGACCACGACTTTGACGACGACCTCGACTTCGACCTCGCCGGCCCCCGCCTGGGGAACCTATGACATCATCGTCATCGGCGGCGGCCACAACGGGCTGACCGCCGCTGCGTACCTCGCCCGCGTCGGGCAGCGGGTCCTGGTCCTCGAGGCCCGCGACCGGGTTGGCGGCGCGGCCGTGACCGAGGAGATCGCGCCCGGCGTCCGGGTGCCGACGCTCGCCCACACGGTGGGCCGGCTGCGCCCGGCGGTGGCCCGCGAGCTCGACCTGGGCGGCCACGGGATGGCGCTCGTGTCGCCCGAGGTCCGCGTCTTCGCCCCCCAGCCGGACGGCCGCGCCGTGACCCTGTGGGCCGACCTGGGCAGGAGCGTGGAGTCACTGCGCGCGTGGTCCGACGACGACGCGACCGCCTTCGTCGAGTTCGACCGGCGGGTCCGTTCGCTGTCCAAGTTCCTCGGGGACATCGGCGAGCAGACGCCGCCCGACATCGGGGGGCCCCGCGCCGGCGACGCGCTGATGGGCCTGCGGCTGGCCCGCGCCTTCCGGGGCATGGGTCGCGAGGACGGGCGGACGATCCTGCGGGTCCTCGCGATGGCGGTCGCCGACTTCGTGGCCGAGTCGTTCGTGACCGAGGCGATCCGCGCGACCACCGCCTGGCGTGGCGTCCGCCACACGGCGATGGGGCCCTGGTCGGCCGGCTCCACGTCGGTCCTGCTTGCCGACGCCGCCGGCACGGACAGCGGCGGGGTGGGCGAGACGGTGTTCGCGAAGGGCGGGCCGTCGGCCGTCTCCGAGGCGCTGGCGTGGGCCGCCCGCATCGCCGGCGCGGAGATCCGGACGGGAGCCCGGGTGGCGTCCGTGGCGACGTCGGACGGGGCGGTCACGGGCGTCGTGCTCGACACCGGCGAGGAGATCGCGGCCCCGGCCGTGGTGTCCGGCATCGACCCCAAGCGCCTGCTGACCTCCCTCGTCGATCCCGTCGCCGTGGGGCCGCACATGCGCTGGCGGGCCGGGAACATCCGCACGCCGGCGGTCTCGGCGAAGGTCAACCTCGTGCTCGACGGGCTGCCCGAGTTCCCCGCGGCGGGCGGCGACGTGCGGCTCCTGCGCGGCCGGATCCAGGTCGGGACGAGCTCGATCGACGCGATGGAGCACGCCTTCGACGCGTCGAAGTACGGGCGCTTCGCCGAGCAGCCCGTGCTCGAGGCGACGATCCCGTCGCTGGTGGACCCGTCGCTCGTGGCGGGCGCGCCCGAGGGCACGCACGTGATGAGCGTGATCGCCCAGTGGATGCCGTCGGGGCTGTCGGCGGGCGACTGGGACGCGCAGCGCGACGCGGTTGGCGACGCGGTGCTCCGCTCGCTCGAGGGCGTGGCGCCCGGGATCTCCTCGCGCGTCACCACGCGCCAGGTGCTCACGCCCGCCGACCTCGAGCGCGAGTTCGGGCTCACCGGCGGCCACCCGATGCACGCGGAGCCGGCGCTCGACTCGTTCTGGCTGTGGCGGCCACTCCTCGGCTGGGCGCGCTACCGGATGCCCGTGAGCGGGCTGTACCTCGCGGGCTCGGGCGCACACCCGGGGGGCGGCGTCACCGGGGCGCCCGGACGGAACGCGGCTCGCGAGGTGCTGGCGGACCGCAAGAGGCGCCGCCGGTAGCTGCCTACCGCCGCTCGAGCTTCGTCTCCTCGGCGAACCGCTCGCGCTCGAGCGGCGTGGGGCGAAGCGCCTCGCTGTCCTCGGGCGTCGGCTGCTTCGGCGACGCCTCGAGCGCCCAGTCCCACTTCGGCAGCTCGCGCAGCAGGCGCCGCCCCGTCAGGTCAAGGTGCACAGGGGTGACCGAGACGCGTCGGTTGACGATGGCGTCGAAGTCGGTCCCCGGCAGCGCGATCCCCGATGGCGGCGGCCCGCCGATCCAGTAGTAGGGGAGCCCGCGCGGGTCCACCCGCCCGATCAGCTGGTCCTGGTAGACGCGCCGGCCGAGGCGGGTGACCTCGATCCCGCCGCACTCCTCGACGCTCACGGCGGGCACGTTGACGTTGAGCAGCTCGCCGCGGCGCAGGCCGTGCTCGAGGATGTTGCGGGCCACGATCGCGGCGGCGATGCCGGCGAGGGTGAAGTCCACCTCCTCGGAGTACTCCTGCGAGATCGCGAAGGCGGGCGTCGAGTTGATGATCGCCTCCATCGCCGCCGACACCGTGCCCGAGTACGTCAGGTCGTCTCCCAGGTTGGCGCCGTAGTTGATGCCCGACGCCACCAGGTCGAACTTCTCGTCGAAGAAGCCGAGCAGGCCCAGGCTCACCGCATCCGTGGGCGAGCCGTCGATCGCGTAGCCCGTGGAGCCGTCGGGCATCGTCCGCTCCCGCACCCGGAGCGGGCGCGACAGCGTCTTCTGGTGCCCCACGGCCGACTGGTTGGAGTCGGGCGCGACCACGATGACCTCGCCCAGTGCCTCGAGGGCGCGCTTGAGGGCGACGATCCCGTGCGACTCGATCCCGTCGTCGTTGGTGACCAGGATCCGCGGCCGGGTCGTCCAGGCGTCGAGCGGCTTGCCCATGCGCCTGAGCGGGCGCTTGCCGCCGCGGGCGCCGGCGAGCGGCTCGCCGCGCTCCTTGTCCAGGTCGCGGCGCTCGCTCCGGGCGCGCTCCCGGGCCATCTCGGGCCGGCCGGGGTTGTCAGGGCTCATCGGGCGGCGTTGGTGTTGACCGTCATCGGGCCGTCCTCAGCGGTTCGATTCCGGCTGCGTGGCGGTGGCGGCCTGCGCGGCGTTGGCGGCGACGCCGGCAGCAGCCGCGATGACCGGATCGTCCTCGGGCGCGACGGGCTCCTCGTCCTCGTCACGGCGCCGGCGCACCTCGTCCACGTCCTCGTCCAGGCCGGGGACTGGCTCCTGCGGCCGGCGGACCGGCCGTCCCTCGCGGGCCTCGAGCCGTTTGGTGGCGCGATCGGCGACGGTCCCGCCCTCGCGCGACCGCTCAAACCAGTGGAAGAAGAACGCCGAGAGCACCGCGGCGATCGGGATGCCGAAGATGGCGCCCGGGATGCCGGCCAGCTTCGACCCGACCACGACCGAGCCCAGGACCACGATCGGGTGGATCCCGACCGCCCCGGCCATGAGCCGCGGCTGGAGGATGTTCATGGTCGCGAACCAGCCGACGCCCATCACCGCCAGGACGATCACCGGCGTCGGGAACTGGGTTGACAGGAGCGCCACGGCGACCGGCGGCAGCCACGAGATGAACGGACCGAAGAACGGGATGGCGTGCAGGACCCCGGCCGCCACCGACGTCACGCTGCTGTACGGCAGGCCGAACACCGCGTTGACGATCGCCGCCAGCACGCCGAACACGAGGCCCATCACGAGCTGCGTGCGCAGGAACCCGCCGAAGGACCGGGCGACGCTGGTCTGGACGAGACGCGCGGTGTGCGTCCTCCCGGGTGGGACGAGCCGGTAGACGAACGCGAGGGCCTCCTCCCGGTCGATGACCAGGTACACCGAGAGGATCGTGAGGATCAGGACGTTCCCCAGCACGCCGATGCTGGCCACGGCGACCTGCTGGAGCGGCCCGACGAGCTGGACAGCCCATTGGTTGAGGGTCTCCCAGATGGCGGGCGCCTGGCCCACGAGGTCCACCTTGAAGCCGACTCCGACCAGGCGCCCCTGCACATCGGCCAGCAGCTTCACGAACTGGTCGTAGAGGGGCTGGTCCTTGGGCAGCGCGCCGATCGACGACGCCAAAACGCTCGAGACCTGGATCACGAGGGCGAGGAGCAGCCCGACCACGACCAGGTACACCAGGAGGACTGCGGCCAGGTCCGGCAGCCCGGGCACCAGGCGCTTGACGAGGTTGATCAGCGGGAGGATCGCGAACGCGAGCAGCCAGGCGAGGAAGAACAGCAGCAGGACGTCGCTGAAGAACGTGAGCACACCAGCCACGTCGCTCAGCACCACGAAGCCCAGCGCCACGACGGCGAGGACCAGGGCCGCGTCCAGGAGGCGGCGCTGCCGCTCGGAGAGCTCAACAGGCATGGTCACAGCCTACGACGGCTGGCTCACGCTGCGCTCAGCGCTTCGGCTGGCAGTTCGTTGCGGCAGCACTTCGACATCGGGCGGCGGCAAAGGGCGGATGGCCCCGGCTCTGCCGTCACCTTCGGCCGTGCGCGGGTGCCAGCCGAGGCGTCGCTCGTGGATCCCGGCCTCGCCCCGCTGACCGGCAGCATGAAGGGCTCCTTTCGGCGCTGACGGCGGCGTGACCGGGGCGTGACCGGGGTTGGCGCCTAGCGCAGGCCCATCTTGGTGCGGACCTCGTCCATCGTGGCCTGGGCGAGGGGCTTGATGCGCTCCGCGCCCGCCTCGAGGATGCCGTCGATCTGGGCGGGGTGCGCCATCAGCTCCGTGTAGCGCTCCCGGGCCGGGGCGTAGTGCTCGATGATCCGCGCGGCGAGCAGCTTCTTGGTGTCCACACAGCCGGTCCGCGCCGTGCGCTCGCCGTCCTGGATCTCCTCCCAGTCGTCGCCGAAGAAGCGGTGCATCTGGCACACGTTGCACACCTCGGGACGCCCCGGGTCCGTGCGCAGGATCCGCTTCGTGTCGGTCACCATCGACATGACCTGCTTGCGGATCTCGTCGGGCGAGGCGAGGATCTCGATCGTGTTCCCGAGCGACTTGCTCATCTTCCGGACGCCGTCGGTGCCCAGCACCACGGGCGCCTCGGTGTAGACCGCCTCTGCCTCCGGGAACGTCTCGCCGTACCTGTTGTTGAACGCGCGGACGATCTCCCGCGAGAGCTCCAGGTGCGCCGCCTGGTCCTTGCCCACCGGCACGAGACCGGCCTTGTAGATCGCGATGTCGGCCGCCTGCAGGACCGGGTACGTCAGCAGCCCGTGGTTGATGTCCTCGGGCTGGTTGTGCTTCTTCTCCTTGTACGTCGGCGTCCTCTCCAGCCAGCTCACCGGCGTCACCGTGGCGAACAGCCACATCAGCTCGGTGTGCTCGGGCCGGTGGCTCTGGACGAACAGCGTGCAGCGTTCAGGGTCCAGGCCCAGCGCCAGCAGGCTGGCGGCCATCTCGCGTGTCCGCTGGCGCATCACGGCCGGGTCGTGGGTGCTCGTGAGG
Organism: Chloroflexota bacterium; assembly: GCA_021802825.1. Lineage (GTDB taxonomy): Bacteria > Chloroflexota > Limnocylindria > Limnocylindrales > CSP1-4 > CAIXZV01. Next base: position 82,917 of record JAJZRG010000005.1, on the reverse strand, counting down.
GCGTGGTAGTCGACGATGCAGTAGATCGCCTCGTACTCCCACTGGAGCATCACGTAGTTGCGGATGGCGCCGAGGTCGTTGCCCAGGTGGACGATCCCGGACGGCTGGATGCCCGAGAAGATCCGGGGGCGCGGCTTGGGCGCCTGGACAGGGGCCGGGGAGGGGAGCAGTTCGGTGGTCATTGGCCCGGAGTGTAACGGAGGGCGCGAGACCGGCGGCGACGCTGCTCTCGCCTGTTCACTCGACGGGACGGGCGACCAGGCTCGCGCCGCCCGCCCGGGCTTATCCGACCCAGCGTTGCGCAAGTCCCAGGATCTGGTCCGTTCGGCTGTCTGCGACGCCCCCGTAGAAGCGGTCGAGGACCTGCTGCCAGCGGGGCTCCTGTGGCACGGCGCGCAGGAACAGCGTCATCGATGACCGGAGCTTCTTCGCGTCGATGCCGCCGAAGATGGACTCGGCCGTGGCGTCGCGGGGTGCCGCCAGAACCGCGTCGGCGCACTCGCGTAGGCGAGGGCCGAGGATCGGGTGGGCGAGATAGGCGCGCGCCTCGTCGAGCGAGCGGATGGCGTAGTGCTGCGACGTCGAGGTCTGCCCGAGGCCGGCGACCTGCGGGAACACGAACCACATCCAGTGGTTCGTCTTGCGGGCGGCCCGGAGTTCGCGCAGGATGCCGTTGTAGCCGCCCCGCTGGGCTTCGACGAAGCGGTTGAGGTCGAACGGGTCCATGACGCGATTGTGCTCCCGGCGGCGGCCGCGACCCCGCTCTCTCCCCCCGGAAAAGCCTACGCGGCGATTGGCCCCCCAAGCTGCTCCGGGGGGAGATTACGGTGAGCGGATGGCCTCCCGCGTGCACGGCGCCTCCCCAGGCGATTCCGTAAGCGCCTGCGGGAGGAGATAGCGAGGCGATAGCGAGGGTGGGTGGACGGCTGGCGCGTCCCGACGACAATGGGGGCATGCCGATGCTGGTCGCGCAAGCCGGCGGTCGCGCCACGACGCTCTCGCATGACGGTTTCGCGGCGCCCACCCGAGGCGTCTGGTGATGGCGAGGCGGAGCGACGACGAGCGCGTCTTCGGCCGCGACGTCCCCAGCGCCGCCTGGCGGCCCACCGCGGAGCAGCGGGCGACGAGCCGCCTCGCGAGGTTCCTGCGCGTGGCACGCGAGCCCTCCCTCCACGCCCTGCAGCGGCACGCCGTGGCCGACCCCGCGTGGTTCTGGGGCGCCGCCGCGGATGACCTGGGGCTTGCGTGGGACCGGCGCCCGACCACCGTGCTGGACACGAGCGGCGGACCCGAGTTCGCCCGCTGGTGGGGTGGCGGGCGGTTCAACTACGCGTCGGCCGCGCTCGGCCCGCGGGCGGCGTCGGACCCCGGCAGCGTCGCGCTCGTCTGGGAGGGCGAGGATGGGGAGGTCCGCCAGCTGACGAACGCAGAGCTGCTCCAGGCGGTCGAGGCCGCGGCGGCGATGCTCGCGCGCCAGGGCGTCGGCGAGGGCGATCGAGTGGGCATCCTGCTGCCGATGCTGGTCGAGACGGTGGTCGCCGTTCTCGCGCTCGGCTGGCTTCGGGCGATCTACACGCCGATCTTCTCGGGCTACGGCGCGCCAGCCGTCGCCAGCCGCCTCGCGGACTGCGAGGCGAGCGTCCTCATCACGGCCGACGGCTTCCTGCGGCGCGGCAAGCCCGTGGGCCTCAAGGAGGTCGCCGACGCAGCACTCGCAGACGCCCCGAGCGTCCGGCGCGTCATCGTCGTCCGGCGGCTTGGCGAACGTGCGGGCGAGGCCCCGTGGGACCCGGAACGCGACCGCTGGTGGGACGAGGCGCTGGATTCGGTGGCGGACGAGGCCGACGCGTCCACGCGGGGCGCGCACACCGACCCCGAGACGCCCTACATGCTCATCTACACCTCGGGTACCACGGGGCGGCCGAAGGCAGCGGTCCACGTCCATGGCGGCTTCCCGATCAAGGGCGCGCAAGACCTGGCCCACAACTTCGACCTCGGGCCTGGCGACACCCTGTTCTGGTACACGGACCTCGGCTGGATGATGGGCCCGTGGGCCATCTCCGGCGCCCTGCTCCTCGGCGCGCGCCTGGTCCTCTACGAGGGCGCGCCTGACTACCCGGGGCCGGATCGCATGTGGGCGATCGTCGAGCGCCACCGCGTCAGCCACCTCGGCATCTCGCCGACCCTGGTGCGGGCGCTGATGGCCCACGGCGAGGAGCCCGTCCGGGGCCACGACCTCGGCTCGCTGCGCGTCCTGGGATCCACGGGCGAGCCCTGGAACCCGGAGCCCTGGTGGTGGTACTTCCGTGAGATCGGCGGCGGGAGGTGCCCGATCATCAACTACAGCGGCGGCACCGAGGTCAGCGGTGGGATCCTGGGCTGCAACCTGCTCACGCCCATCAAGCCCACCTCGTTCAGCGGCCCGTGCATCGGCATGGCCGCCGACGTCGTGGCGCCCGACGGCACGCCCGTCCGCGGCGTCTTCGGCGAGCTGGCGATCCGCGCGCCGTGGCCGGGCATGACGCGTGGGTTCTGGCATGATCGCGACCGCTACCTCGCGAGCTACTGGGAGCGGCTGCCGGGCGTCTGGCTGCACGGGGACTGGGCCGAGATCGACGACGACGGCTACTGGTACATCCACGGCCGCTCCGACGACACGCTCAAGGTCGCCGGCAAGCGGGTCGGGCCGGCCGAGGTGGAGAGCGCCGCGTCGATCCACAAGGCCGTCATCGAGGCGGCTGCCATCGGCGTGCCCGACCCGGTCAAGGGCGAGGTGATCGTCGTCCTGTGCGTGCTGCGGCCCGGCGTGCAGGCTGGCCCCGACCTGCTGCGCGAGATCGCCGACGGTGTCACCTTCAGCCTGGGCAAGACCCTCAGGCCCGAGCGGGTCGAGGTCGTCTCCGCCCTGCCCAAGACCCGATCCGGCAAGGTCATGCGTCGCGTTGCGCGGTCGGCCTGGCTCGGGCTCGACCCGGGCGACCTCTCCTCACTCGAGAACCCGGCCATCGTCGGGGAGATCGGCCGGCTCGGTGCCGGGGGAGCGCGCTCCTAGCGCGTCGGCCGAAACCGGTCCCGGGGACCCGCCGGCTCGGCGCCCCGGGGAGCGCGGACCTGCCGAACCCGGCAGCGCGGTCCAAACGAAGAGTGGGCTCCGGTCGCGGAGGGCGCCTCTCGTTCGCTACCATCCCTGCGTCGCCCAAACCTTCGGAGATCCCCGTTGAGCATCCTGCCCCTGCGCGTCGGCGTCATCGGCGCCGGCACCGTCGGTCGAGAGGTCGTGCGTTCGTTCCTCGAGCGGTCGCCCCGTCTCGCCCCGTCGGACGGCAGGCCGCTCGTCCTCGCCGGCATCGCCGAGAAGTTCACCGAGCGCGCGATCGCCAACGGCATCCCGGCCGAGCTGCTGACCGACGACGCCTTCGCGCTGGTCGGCCGCGACGACGTGGACGTCATCGTGGAGACGATGGGCGGCGACGAGCCGGCGCACTCGCTGGTCAGGGCCGCGCTCGCGGCGGGCCGCCACGTGGTGACCGCGAACAAGCATGTGATCGCCCACCACGGCCCTGAGCTCGAGGCGCTCACGCGCGAGACCGGCTCGGTCCTGCGCTTCGAAGCGGCGGTCGGGGGCGGGATCCCACTCCTCGGGCCCATCGCCCAGGACCTGGCCGCGAATCGCATCGCCCGGGTCCGCGGCATCCTCAACGGCACGACGAACTACATGCTGACCGCGATGGCGCGCGACGGGCGCGACTACGCGGACGTGCTGCGCGAGGCCCAGGCCAAGGGCTATGCGGAAGCCGACCCGACCGCCGACGTTGAGGGGCTCGACGCGGTCAACAAGCTCGTCATCCTCGCCCGTCTCGCCTTCGGCCTCTGGATCCCGCCCGAGGCTGTGTCGAACTGCGCGGGGTCCACCAGCGGCAAGCCCGGCACCCCCGGCATCACGGGTGTCACCGCCGAAGACGTGGCGGCCCTCGGCGCCGAGGGCAGGACGCTGCGCCTGATCGCGACGACCCGGCTCGCCGAGGACTGCGCCATCGAGGCCTCGGTCGTCCCCACAGCGGTCCCGGCCGGGTCGCCGTTCGGCCGCTGCAACGGCGTGCTCAATCGGGTCGAGGTGGACGCGGAGCCGGTCGGGCGGGTCGCGTTCGAGGGGCCCGGAGCTGGTGGGGCGGCCGCTGGAGCCGCCGTGCTCTCGGACCTCGTGTCGATCGCCCGGGGGCTGGGCTCGACGTGGGGCGGCGCGGTCCGGGCGGAGGGCGGCGCCGACGTCCCAGTCCGCCCCGTGGACGGCGAGTGCGTCGCCGCGCCGTCGGGTGCCTGCTATCCGGTCGGGGACTGACCGACATGGCCCGCACCCCGGTCGCAGGCCACTGGCAGACCCACGGCGACTGGTCGCCGGTCCTGGGCCGGCGGTTGGTCGTTGACGTGCCTGCCTCCACCGCCAACCTAGGTGCCGGGTACGACTGCCTGGGCTTGGCGCTGGAGCTGTGCAACCGGGTCGAGGTCGAGGCCGTCGCAGGCGACGGGTTGGTCGAGCTCGCGACCACCGGCGAGGGCGCCGGCGAGCTCCGCGGCGAGCGGTCCGACCGCTTCGTGATGGGGCTCGAGGCGGCCATCGAGGCGCAGCTCGGGCCGCGGCCGCCGGAGATCGGCTGGCGCATCTCGGCGCACAACCGCATCCCGCTGTCGCGCGGGCTGGGGTCGTCTGCCGCGGCCGCCGTGGGTGGCGTGTGGGCCGGAAACGTGCTGGGTGGCGGAACGCTGGCGATGCCGGCCATGCTGCGCCTGGCCGCCGGCATCGAGGGCCACCCGGACAACGCGTCGGCGGCGCTCATGGGCGGCTTCGTCGTGTCGGCCCACCTGGGCCCGCGCGTGGAGGCGGTGCGGTTCGACGCGCCCGAGGGGCTTCGTGCCGTGCTGTTCATCCCCGACCGCCGGCTGTCCACCGCCGACATGCGCCGGGTCCTCCCGGCCGAGGTGCCGCTGCGCGACGCGGTGTCCAACATGAGCCGCATCGCGATCGGCGTGGCGGGGATCGCGTCCGGGCGCTGGGACCTCCTCGCCGATCTCACTGTTGACCGCATCCACGAGCCGTACCGCTCGGTGGCCTACCCGCAGCTGCCGCGCCTGACGGGCGCCGCGCGGGCGGCCGGCGCGCTGGGCGCGTTCCTCTCGGGCGCGGGTTCCACGGTGCTGGCGTTCGTTGCGCCCGACGCGGACGCGGCACCGGTCGAGGCGGCGCTGCGAGATGCGGCCGACGGCGCGGGGCTGTCAGGCCAGACGCGGATCGTGGGGCCGCGCAACCGGGGACCGGAGCTCGTCGAGGGCGCCTGACACCCAGGTCGGCCGATGCTCGCGGTCAGGCTGATCCAGCGGTCAGGCTGATCCAGCGGTCAGGCTGATCCAGCTGATCGACCCGGCTGATCCAGCTGATCGACCCGGCTGATCCAGCTGATCGACCCAGGGGCGCGGGGCGTCGGGCTGGAGCGGGGCTGGCGCGGGGCGGGCGCGGGGTTGCCCCGACCTGCCTCCCAGACCCGCCCTCTGAAGGCCCGCCGCCGCTGAGTCATCGCAGACTCGAATCCCCGCCCGGTGAGCGCGACCCACCCGGCGAACCCCGACTTGGGACCGTCTCCCGTGATGGGAGCGTGGCGGTTCGAGTCTGACGCGACTCAAGCCTGCCGCGCGCCGCCGGCGGCGGCGAGGGCGAGTGCGCGGCGCGCTGGCGGCGAGGGCCGAGTGGGTGGCGAGAACCGAGTGAGTCGCCGCGGTTCGAGTCTGACGCGACTCAAGCCTGCGGCGCGCCGCCGGCGGGGCAGGGCCGAGTGCGCGGCGCGCCGCAGGCGGGGCAGAGGCGAATCCGCGAATGGCGCGCGTGCGTCACGCCGCGAGCCCGCCCTTGGCGCCCTACCCACGCTCGGGCGCCGCGGACGCGACTCGATCGACGCCCGCGGCGACGCCCGACGCGGTCGTCCACGCTCGGCGAGCCGCGGTTTGACTCGGATGAGACCCGATCGGGCAGCCAGACTGCCGCAACCGGAGCTAGGGGAGGCGCACCGCGGGCGTTGCCGTCCCGGGCTCGACGAAATCGTCGGGCTCAGGCTCCCCGCGGACCAGCGTGACCGGGACCACCCCGGCCCACACGGGCCACGTCTCGTCGCCCGGGTCGTCGTGGGCGCCCTCGTCGCGGAGCTTCGCCGACGCCTCGGTGAGGTCAACGTACATCACGCCGGTCTCCCTGCGCTCCTTCTGGGTCATGGGCCGGAGCTGGGCCCAGCGGCCGGGGTAGAGCGCCTCGATCAGGCTCTCGAGCGCGTGCTCGATGTGCGCGGGCTCGCTGACCAGGTGCGCCGTACCGAGGATCACGACCGAGCGGAAGTTGACCGAGTGGTTGGTGGCAGAGCGGGCCAGCACCAGTCCGTCGAGGTGGTAGAGCGTCACGCAGACCGGGCTCGCGTCCGACACTCGGACCAGGCGGCTGCCCGCCGATCCGTGCCAGTAGACGCGGTCGCCCTGGCGCCAGACGTTGGTCGGGATCGCGTACGGCTGGCCGTCCTGGACGAAGGCCACCGTCCCGATGACCGAGGCGTCGATGATCGCGTCGATCGTCGCGCGGTCGTACCGGCCGCGCATCGGCTTGCGGCGGAGGCGGACGCGATCGCTGGCGGGAGGCGTGGGATCGGCGGGCTGGTCCGACAAGGCAGGCGAGCTGTCGCTCACCGGCGGTACAGGATCCAGAGGGAGAGCGCCACCGCGTAGGATGGGGCGCCGTAGCCCATCTGGGGTTGCTGCATCCCCATCTGGGTGCCGATGCCGCCGATATTGGCGATCCGCCAGCCGTCGGCCGCGCGCCGCGAGGCGTCGGCTGCCACCCAGTCCCAGAGTGCGTCGCCGAGCGTGGTGTCGGCCGTGACCAGAAGCTGGTCCTCGCCGATGAGCCGTTCCTTCATGGCCCCTCCTTGATGGTGTGGACCCTCAGCCTAGCGCGACGGCGGCTCCCGGATCGCCCGCTCGTCACGGCCGGCCGTTCGCTACACGGTCAGCACCTCGTCGTCTGGCTCGGCTGTCACGCCGAACCCGCCGAAGAGCGTCCGGTAGCGGATGGTGAGCACCGGGCCCGGGTCGCCGTCCTCGGGCTGCGGCGCCATCGACCCCGCCCCGCCGAAGATGGCGACGCCCCGCATCCGGACGCGCCAGTCCTCGGGCACGCGCAGCTGCATCCCGCCGAAGACGGTCCAGACGTCGAGGTGCGCGCCGGAGGGGTCCAGCGTCGCCCCGCGGAGGTCGATGTCAGCGCCGCCCTGCCAGGAGATGAGCCGCCCGCCGCGGAACGCCTTCGCCTCGGACCGGAACTTGCGGCCGCGCAGGATCGTGGTCAGGTCGAGCTCGTCGTCATCCGGCTCCGTGTCGTCGGGGAACCGGCCGCGCTTGGCGAGGGCCACGATGGCCGACACCATTGACAGGGCGGTGACCGCGACCGTGAACGCGACCAGCAGCCTGACCAGGATTCGGACCAGGCGCACCATCGGCCTCCTACTCGTCGGGCTCTGTGTTGTCCGGGTGCTGTGTGTCGCCCGCGCGGCGGGAGGCGCCCTGGGCCGGAGGGGTCCACGAGCGGTCGGCGTAGCGCATCTGGCGCGCCAGCAGCTCGTCGGAAAGGCGGACCGCCTCCTCGCGCAGCAGCGCGCGCTCGTGCTCGGCCTCCTCGGCGGCGGCCTCGGCCGAGTCCAGCGGCGCTCGGGCCGTCCCCTCGGCCTCGTCGGCACCGCCCCCGAACATGCGTCGCAGGAAGCTCATGTCGCGGTCCTCATCTCGCGACCCCCATGAAGCCCAGTGTCTCCGCCCACGCGCGATCGCTCGCGTCGGCGAACTCCGCGGCCTTGCGGTCGAAGAAGGAGTGCGGAGCCCCATCGTACGTGGTGAGGCAGTGCTCGATCCCGGCTTCGGTCAGCGCTCGCTCGAACGTGGCGACGGCATCGGCCGAGATGCCCTCGTCCGCGCCGCCGAAGATGCCCAGGACCGGGCAGGTGAAACTCGAGGCGACGTCGGCGGGGGCAGGCGTGTCGTTGCGGGCCTGACCGGTCGGCCACCCGTAGAACCCGATCACGCCCGCGAGGTCGAGATCCGCCATGCCGGCGGTGAGGAAGGCGAGTCGGCCGCCGAAGCAGAAGCCGGTGGTGTAGAGGCGATCAATGCTCGAGTCCTGCCGGAGGCGCCTGGCTGCGGCGTGGATGTCGGCCGCCAGGCCCGCGTACGTCGTGGCAGCGGCGTGCGGCATGTACTCGAAGTCCGGCCCGCGGTCACCGATGCCCCCGGTGCGGCCGAAGTAGTCGATCGCGATCGCGTCCACCCCGCGCTCCGCGAAGCGCTCGGCGAGCTCCCTGTAGTACGTGCGCAGGCCGCGGACGTCGGGGAGGATCACGACCCCAGCTCCCGTGGGATGCGCGGCGAGGGCCTCGTAGGCGGCGAAGCGGTTGCCGTCGGCGGCCTCCAGCTGCACCCCCTGCGCGTCGCGCATCCCCGACGGGTCGGGGACGATGGGCGGGCGCGAGTCGTGGTCGAAGCACATGGCAGGTCTCCGGCTCCGGGTCGGGGCGCGTGGCGCGGGTTCGCCGATTGTGGCGCAGGACGCCGAATCGGGCGCTCCGCCGCCTGCCGGCGTGCCGGGATCTGCCGGCATAACTGCGGCATAAGGCGCGCACGCCATCCTCGCGCCATGGATCTCGATCGAGTCGGCCGGGCCGTCCGCGCCCTGCGGCACCGCCGTGGCTGGCGACAGGCGGACCTGGCGGCCGCGGCCAGGGTGTCGCGGTCGGTCGTGGCCAGGATCGAAGGCGGCGAGAGTCGCGCCATTGCCGTCGGTGTCATCGATCGGGTGGTGTCGGCGGTAGGCGGAACGCTCGATGTCCTCCTGCGCTACCAGGGCGAGGCGCTCGACCGGCTGCTGGACGAGGGGCACGCACGGCTCGTGGAAGCCGTGGTGGGTCGTCTCCGGGCGTACGGCTGGGAGGTCGCCGTCGAGGTCACGTTCTCGCGGTACGGAGAGCGGGGGTCGATCGACATTCTGGCCTGGCATCCGCCGACGCGGGCACTGGCCGTGTTCGAGGTGAAGTCGGTCACGCCGGATATGCAGGCGATGCTGGCCGGGCTCGACCGCAAGGTTCGGCTCGCGCCCGCGATCGCGCACGAGCGCGGCTGGGAGCCTGGATCTGTCGCACGGATCCTCGTCCTGGGCGACACAACGACGAACCGCCGACGGCTCGCCCGTTTCGCTGGGCTCGTGGATGCCGTGCTCCCCGCGGGCACGTGGGATGTCCGCCATTGGCTGGAGCACCCCACCGCGCCGGGAGTCGCGGGCGTCTGGTTTCTTGCACATGACCGCACGACGGGCCGTACGGGCGGCGGACGGCACCGCGTCCGCGCCGCCGGCACCGGCCCACGCAGAAGGGTGGCGTCGGATTCCGTCACCTGACCGCAGTGCGGGCCGTATCCGAGGACCTCTTGGACAAGGCCCGCAGCACGGGCATGTGGGGGCGAGTGGCGAGGGAGTTGGCGCAGCGGCCCGCCACGCGGGCCGTTGGCGGAAACCCGCGACGGAAGGACCGCGTTGCGGGCACATGGCGGAATCCCCCGGCGAGGCGCGGGATGCGGGCCGGCAGTGCCGCCGCACGCGCGAGTCCCGGCGCGGCGAGGCCGGTCGAAGGCGCGAGTCCTGGCGCGGCGAGGCCGGGCAGGCGGCCAGGCGGCCGCAGGAAGAACATCTGGCGGTATCCGACGCCGAATCCGCCGCAACCGAACCGTAACGGCGAGATCACCGCATCTGCCCGCTAGAATTGCCCGGCCATGTCCACCCCTCTCGTCGTCATGAAGTTCGGCGGCTCGTCGGTCGCGGGCGCCGAGCGCATCAAGCGCGTCGCCAGGCGGATCGCGCGCGAGCGCGCAGCGGGATCGAACCTCATCGTCATCGTGTCCGCCATGGGCGACACGACCGACGAGCTCCTTGCCCTCGCCGCCGCCATCACCGATGAGCCAGACCCTCGCGAGCTGGACGTGCTCCTCGCCACGGGTGAGCACCAGAGTGCCACGCTGGTCTCGATGGCCCTCCACTCGCTCGGGGTCGCCGCCATCAGCCTGACTGGCCCGCAGGCGGGCATCACCACGGACGGCAGGTACGGCAAGGCGCGCATCGCCGGCATCGACCCACGACGCGTCAACGCGGAGATCGCAGCGGGCAAGGTCGTGATCGTTGCCGGCTTCCAGGGCATGAGCACGAAGGGCGTGGCCGCGCTCGAGGCCACTGCCACCGCGAGCGACGTCCACGCGGCCGAGATCACCACGCTCGGGCGGGGCGGCTCAGACACCACCGCCGTCGCGCTCGCCGCCCAGCTGCGCGCCGACCGCTGCCAGATCTTCACCGACGTCAAGGGCATCTACACCGCGGACCCGCGCATCACCCCCGACGCCCGCCAGCTGCGAGTCATCGGCTACGAGGAGATGATGGAGCTCGCCCACCAGGGCGCCCAGGTGATGCAGGTGCGCGCCGTGGAGCTGGGCTGGGTCAACGACGTCGTCATCGAGGTCCTCAGCTCGTTCGAGGACGCCCCCGGCACGCTCATCAAGGAGGACCCGCTCGTGGAGCAGCGGAACAAGGTCCGGGGTCTCGCCCACGACCGCAACGTCGCCAAGATCACGCTCGTCGGCGTGCCCGACCGGCCCGGTGTGGCCAACCATGTCTTCGGGCCGCTGGCCGACGCCGGCGTCATCGTGGACATGATCGTCCAGAACGTGGGCCACGGCGGGTCGACGGACATCTCGTTCACCATCCCGCGGGTCGAGCTCGCCAAGGCCAAGCGCATCCTCGAGCCGCTCGTCCGGGACCTGGGCTTCGCCGACATGACCACCGACAGCTCGGTGGCCAAGGTGTCGATCGTGGGCGCTGGCATCCAGAACGCCCCGGGCTACGCGGCTCGGATGTTCGGGACGCTCGCGGACGAGGGGATCAACATCGAGATGATCTCCACCTCCGAGATTCGCATCACCACGATCATCGCCGAGGATCGCGTCGAGCAGGCGGTCCGCGCCCTCCATGCTGCGTTCGCGCTGGAGCAGCCCGAGGCCGTCGAGGCGGCCGCGGCCGGCTGACCCGGTGACGGGGTCCGAGCCGACCACCTCCGCGTTCAGCAGACTCGAGCGGTTCGACGCAATCGGGTCCACGAACGACGTCGTCCGCCGCTGGATGGCCGATGGCACGCCTGAGGTCGCCGTCGCGGTTGCGCGCGAGCAGACGGCTGGTCGTGGCCGCGCCGGTCGAGCCTGGGTGTCGCCACCCGGCGCCTCGCTGATGCTGTCGTGCGGCTTCCGCCCCACCTGGCTGCCGCCGGACCGCGCGTGGCGACTGGCCGCGGCGGTCTCCCTGGCGATGTGCGATGCCGCCGAGGAGGTCGCCGGGCTGCCCGAGGGCGCGATCCGGCTCAAGTGGCCCAACGACCTCGTGGTGGAGCTGGCCGGACCGCACGCGCTGCTGACCGGCGTCATGTCTGCCCACGAGGCCGCCGCCCGACTGGCCGCGCCGCTCGAACTGCGCAAGCTCGCCGGCGTCCTGGGCGAGACCGACGGCCTGGGCACGGCCGATCCCCGTGCGGTCGTCGGCATCGGCATTAACGCGGATTGGGCGGCCGCCGACTTCCCGCCGGAGCTGGCCGCGACGATGACCAGCCTGCGCGAAGCCTCCGCCGGGCGGCCGATCGATCGCGAGGCGCTGCTCACGGCGTTCCTGGGCTATCTCGAGGCCCGGCTCGATGCGCTGCGCGCCGGGTTCTTCGACATCGCGACCTGGACGGCACGGCAGGCCCTGACCGGGCGCGTGGTCCGGCTGGAGGGTCACGGCGGGCGCGCCGACGAGGACGCGACGGTCGACGGCGTAGACGCGAGCAGCGGGGCCCTCGCGGTGACCCCGCTCGGCAGCGGCGACGCGCATCTGGTCCACGCGGGCGAGGTCGTCCGCGTGCGGCTCGCCGTGGGGGTGTAACGAGATGGCCCGACTGGGGTTTGGAACAGCCGAGCCGGCGGCGGAGCGCGTCGTCGTCGCGCTCGACCGTGACCGGCCGCTCGTCGAGGCGGCGCGCCGGGACCCCGCCAAGTTCGACGCGCTCTACCGGAAGTACCTCGCCCAGGTGTACAGCTACGCCCTCTACGAGCTCGCCGACCACCACGCGGCCGAGGACGCCACGGAGCGGACCTTCCTCCGCGCGCTGGCGGGTCTGACTCGCTTCCGCGAGCTCGCCCGGCCCGAGGACGGCCCCGACGCGAGCACGTTCCGCGTCTGGCTGTTCCGCATCGCGCGCAACGTCGTCGCCAACGAGCGGCGCTCGCGCCGGCGCCGGCCAGCCTCCTCGCTCGACGCGGTGCTGGGCGCCGGGCTGACCATCGCGGACGGCGTGGACCTCGAGGGCGACGCCGTGACCCGGGACGAGGCCGCCACCGTCCTGCGAGCGGTCGGCGACCTCCCGGACGACCGTCGGCGGGCACTCCTGCTGCGGTTCGTGGACGAGATGAGCACGGCCGAGATCGCGGGCATCCTGGGCCGCTCCGAGGGCGCCGTCCGGGTGCTGATCCACCGCGCGCTGGGCAGCGTCGCGCACGAACTGGGCCACGACCGCGGGTCGCGCCGGTGAGGCTGATGCGGGCACCCGCGGAGGGTGGTGTCACGGGGGACGCGCTGGCCACAGACCAGTACCTCGACGGGTTGCTCGCGCAGGCGGAGCGCGCGGCGGACTCGGCAGCCAGGAGGACCGCTGACGGCGCGCCTGCGCCCGACGCCGAAGACCTCGCCGGTGCCCGCGCGATCGATCCGGCCGTGCGCCACGGCGCGGCTGTCCTGCGGGCGACGCTCCTCCGCGCCCACCCGTCGTTCCGCTTCGAGGAGCGGCTGGCCGCCCAGCTGGCCGACCTTGCCGCGGGCCAGTCGCGGGGGTCCGTGGCCAGCGCCGGCCCCTCCACCGACGTCGTCCCGTTCCCCGTCGCCACCGCCTCGCCGAGCACGGACCCGCTGCTTGTCGCCGTCCTGGCGGGCCGGCTCGACCCGTCCGACGAGGCCGCCGTCGATCGCACCAGGAGCGTCCGCTCGCCGGCGCGGCCGCTCCTGGTGGGCGGGGCGATCACCTCCGCCGCCATCTCGCTCGTCGGTGTCGCCTGGGTCGCGTGGCGTGCCTCCCGCCCGAGCGGGGCCCGCATGGGCCGCGCCGCGCGAGCCGCCCACGCCCGCCGCATCGCGGACCTCGCCGCCGGCGTGCCCGGAGGGACGGGCTGATGCCGGTGAAGTTCCCGGGCTTTCGATCCCGTCGCGAGGCCGTCCCCGACAAGCTCTGGACGCGCTGCCCGTCGTGCTCGGAGCAGCTGTTCAACAAGGCGCTCGAGAAGACGCTCCACGTCTGCCCGTCCTGCGGCCACCACTTCCGGCTCTCGTCCGCGCTGCGGCTCGGGCTCCTGCTGGACCCGGGCTCGTTCGAGGAGCGGGATCCAGGCCTCGCCGCGCAGGACATGCTCGGCTTTGTGGACCAGAAGACCTACCCCGACCGCCTCGCCGCGGCCCAGCTGGCCACCGGGATGCGCGACGCCGCGGTCTGGGGCTTCGGGCGCATCGAGGAGCAGCGCGTGGCGATCCTGGTCATGGATTTCGGGTTCATGGGCGGGTCGATGGGCGCCGTCGTGGGCGAGAAGGTGGCCCGGGCCGCCGAGGGCGCGCTGGCCTCGCGGGTGCCGCTGATCATCGTCTCGGCCTCGGGTGGGGCGCGGATGCAGGAGGGGACGATCGCGCTCATGCAGCTGGCGAAGACGATGGCGGCCCTGGAGCGCCTGCGCGCCGCCCATGTCCCGTACGTGTCCGTGATGAGCGACCCCACCACGGGCGGCGTGTTCGCCAGCTTCGCGGCCATGGGCGACGTCAACCTCGCGGAACCCAACGCGCTGATCGGCTTCGCGGGGGCCAGAGTGGGCGCCGGCACCATAGGCCAGGAGCTGCCGCCGGGGTTCCAGCGCGCGGAGTTCCTGTTGCGCCACGGCTTCGTGGACCGCATCGTCGCCCGAGTGGACCTCCGCCGCGAGCTCGCCCTGCTGCTCCGCTACCTCGTTCCCGGCCAGCCGGAGCCCGCGCGTGGTTGACCGCATCCTGGGTCGCCGCGAGGCCCAGCCGCCGGCCGAGGCTCCGTCGGAGCCTACCGTCGAGTCGACGCCGGTCGACCGCAAGGCCGAGGTCTGGGCGCGAGTCCAGCTGGCCCGCAACCTCCGCCGACCGCGGACGCTCGAGCTGCTCGGCATCATGGCCGACGAGGTCGTCGAGCTCCACGGCGATCGGCTGTTCGGTGACGACGGCGCGATCGTCGCAGGCTTTGCCCGGATCGATGGGCACCGGGTCGCCGTGGTCGGGCAGCAGAAGGGCGCTGACACGGAGGAAAACGTGCGGCGCAACTTCGGGATGCCGCATCCCGAGGGCTATCGCAAGGCGATGCGCGTCATGGAGCTCGCCGAGCGGTGCAGCCTCCCGGTCGTCACCTTCGTGGACGTCCCGGGCGCCCATCCGGGCGCCGAATCCGAGGAGCGCGGCATTGCCGAGGCGATCGCCCGGTCCGTGGGGCTGATGACCCGCCTGCGGACGCCGATCGTCGCGGTCATCACGGGCGAGGGCGGCTCGGGTGGCGCCCTGGCGATCGCAGTGGGCGACGTGGTCCTGGCACTCGAGAACGCCGTGTACTCGGTCATCACGCCCGAGGGCTGCGCGAGCATCCTGTGGCGGACCGTGGACGAGGCGGCGACGGCCGCGCTCGCGATGCGGATGACGGCGAACGAGCAGCTGGCGCTGGGCGTCATCGACCACGTGGTCCCCGAGCCCGAGGGCGGCGCGCACCTCGACCACGAGGAAACCGGCAGGCGCCTGAAGGCCGCGATCGTGCGGGAGCTGGACCGCCTGGCGGCGATCCCCGTCGACCTGCTGGTCGAGCAGCGCTACCGGCGGTACCGTTCGCTCGGCGCATACACCGAGGTCGTCACCGAGGCGCCTGCGCCCATCGCCCCGCCCCGCACTGGTTTCGCCGACCGCCTTCGCGGTCTTTTCGAGGCCGGTTCGCGGGCCATTCCCGCGCCGCTTCAGGTGGGCCGGCGCGACGAGCCACCCGCCCGCGAGGACGTCTAGCCGATGCCTGACCAGCCCCACCCCGGGGACCGCAACGCCGCCCAACGCGTCGCAGACCACGCCGGCATCGCCCGCCTCGCCGACGCGCTCGTGCCCGCGCTCGTCGTGAAGCTCGCCACCGCAAACCTCGGCGAGGTGGAGATCCGCGAGGGTGACTGGCACATTCGCGTCCGCCGCCCGGCCGGCGCCGGCCCCCGCCGCGAGCGCCCGCACCGGGCGTCGCTTCCCATCGTCGCCCCGCCCGGCGCCTCGCTCCCCGCGCCGCCGGTCACCGACGAGGCCGCAGCCGACGGCCCGCGCCAAGAGCCCGCCCTCTCGCCAACCGTGGGCATGTTCAAGCCGGGCCTCGCCCCGGGAACGCGCGTGCGGGCCGGCGACCGGATCGCGAGCGTCGACCTGCTGGGCATCGCGCTCGACGTGGTGGCCCCGATCGACGGCACCGTGGTCGAGGTCTACCCCCAGCCGGGCGACGGGGTGGAGTACGGCGAGGAGATCGCGCTCGTCGAGGCCGACCCCGAGCCGGATGCCAATGCGGCGGGCGCCGATGGGGCGGCGGAGGGCTGAGCATGGTCAGCCGGATCCTCATCGCCAACCGCGGCGAGATCGCCCTCCGCATCCTGCGCGCCTGCCGCACACTCGGCATCGAGGCGGTCATCGCGTACTCCGAGGCGGACCGCGCCTCCCTGCCGGTCCTTCTTGCGGACGAGGCCATCTGCATCGGCCCCGCTGACGCCCGCCGCTCGTACCTCTCGGCGCCAGCGGTCATCTCCGCCGCGATGGTGACCGGCTGCGACGCCATCCACCCGGGCTACGGCTTCCTGTCCGAGGATGACGCGTTCGCGGAGGCGGTGCGCGCCCACGGCCTCACGTTCATCGGCCCGTCGGCGCCCGTGCTGGAGCGGTTCTCGTCCAAGGAGGAGGTCCGCCGCCTCCTCGCCGCCCACGGCCTGCCGACCATCCCCGGCTCGGGGCTCCTCGGCGACGAGGCGCAGGCGCTCGAGGAGGCCGGACGGGTCGGCTATCCCGTCCTCGTCAAGCCCTCGGCCGGCGGCGGCGGCAAGGGCATGCGCATGGTCCGCTCCGCGCGTGAGCTGGCGGCCGTGCTGCCCATCTGCCGCTCCGAGGCCCGAGCCGCGTTCGGCGACGACTCCCTGTACCTCGAGCGCTGGCTGGAGGACAACCGCCACGTCGAGGTCCAGGTGGCGGTGGACCGCTTCGGCCACGGCGTGCACCTCTGGGAGCGCGACTGCTCCATCCAGCGCCGGCACCAGAAGATCCTCGAGGAGTCGCCGTCGCCCGCGATGACGCAGGCCGGTCGCCGAGAGCTGGCCGAGCGCGCGGTGAAGGCCGTGGTGGCCGCAGGATACGAGAACGTCGGCACGCTCGAGTTCCTCGTCGACGGCGAGGGCAACGCCTACTTCATCGAGATCAACTGCCGGATCCAGGTGGAGCACCCGGTGACCGAGATGCTCACCGGCATCGACCTCGTCGCCACCCAGATCCGCATCGCCGCCGGCGAGCCGCTCGGGTTCATCCAGGAGGACGTGCGCCAGGACGGCCACGCGATCGAGTTCCGGATCAACGCCGAGGACCCGGCCCAGGAGTTCCGGCCCGGCGCTGGGACGATCGAGCGGCTGAACATCCCGGGAGGCCCCGGCGTCCGCTTCGACAGCCACGCCTACAGCGGCTACGACGTCCCGCCGTACTACGACTCCCTGCTCGGAAAGCTGATCGTGTGGGGGCAGACGCGCGAGGCGGCGATCGCCCGCGGCAAGGCCGCCCTCGCGGAACTCGTGGTCGAGGGCGTGATCACCAACGTTGCGATCCACCGCGCGCTGCTCGAATCGGAGCCCTTCCTCGCTGGCCGCTTCACCACCAACCTGCTCGACCGCGTGGGCGCGGCTGCCTTCCTCGCGGCCGCCGAGCGAGCCTGATGCCCGTCCCGTCCCATGCGCCGCGGCCCGCCCGCGCGTGCAGCCCTGCACACACCCGCCAGCATGCGGCGCTCGCCGTCGCCTACGCTGCCGACGACCCCGTCAGGAGCCGCCCGTGACCGACCAAGCCACCCCGTCTGCCGCCGTCCCGGCCACGCCCGGGACCGTCCACACCACGCGCGAGATCGAATCGCTGATCCCGCACCGGTGGCCGTTCCTGCTGGTGGACCGAATCGTGGAGTACGACCCGGACGCCAAGCGGATCGTGGGCATCAAGGCCGTCACCGCCACGGAGTGGTTCTTCCAGGGCCACTTCCCGGGCCTGCCGGTGATGCCCGGCGTGCTCCAGGTGGAGGCGCTCGCCCAGACGATGGCGGTCTACGTGGCCAAGCAGCCCGGCTTCGGCGATCGGATGGGGCTGTTCGCCGGGATCGACGAGGTCCGCTTCAAGCGCATCGTGGTGCCCGGCGACACGCTCCGCCTCGAGGTCATGATGGACAGGCTGGGCAGCCGGTTCGGCAAGGGCCGTGCGGTCGCGAGCGTGAACGGCGAGGTGGCCTGCGAGGGCCTGCTCTCGTTCGTCATCCCGCCGGCGGGGGCCCTCCGATGACGGCCCATTGCCACGTTGTCGCCTCCGCGCGCTCGCTCACGCGCGCTCAAGTGCGCTCGCTCGCGTGCTCGTCCCCGCCATGCGCTGTGCCGCCCTCGCAGGGCCCTGGAGCTCCCCGATGACCCGCATCGCCGTCCTCTCGGACATCCACGGCAACCTCGCCGCCCTCGAGACGGTCGCCGCAGAGATCCGCCGCGAGAAGCCCGACGCCGTGCTGGTCGCCGGTGACCTCGTCCTCAACGGCCCCGACCCCAACGGCTGCGTGGACGCGCTGCGCCTGCTCGAGTCGGAGGGGGCGCTGATCGTGTCCGGCAACACCGACATCGCGGTGGGCGACTTCGACTACGGCGCCGCCTATCCGCAGTACCAGGACGGCGTGCCCGAGGTGATCACCGCCGCCGCCGAGTGGGCGCACGACGAGCTGGGCGACGGCCAGCTGGACTGGCTGCGGCGCCTCCCGTCCGAGCGCCGGATGCGCACCGCCGACGACACGCTGGTGCTGCTGGTCCACGCGTCGCCGGGGTCCCAGACCCGCGGCTTCGACCAGGCGCTCGACGCGTCGGTGATCTACGAGCGCGCCGCCGGCACCGACGCCCGGGTCATCTGCGTGGGCCACACGCACATCCCCGAGGTCCGCGACCTCGGCTGGAAGGTCATCGTCAACGACGGGTCGTGCGGCTACGTGTTCGACGGCGACCCGACCGCGAGCTGGGCGATGGCGACGATCGCCAACGGCGAGGTGGACGTGGTGATCCGCCGGACACCGTTCGACGCGCTGTCGGTTGCCAGCGCCATCTCGGCGCGCGGGCTGCCGGGGGATGTGTACCGGGCAGCCACCGTGCGCACGGGGAAGCTGGTCCGATGAGCTGGAGCTGGCCCGAGCGGCCCCGGCGCGTGGTGGTGACGGGGATGGGCGCCATCACCGCCCTCGGCAACGACGTGCCCACGACCTGGGACGGGCTCGTCGCCGGCCGCTCCGGCGTGGCGCCGGTCCAGGCGTTCGACCCGTCGCGCCTCAGCGTCCGGTTCGCGGCCGAGGCGAAGGGGTTCGACCCCTCCTCGGTCCTCGACCGCAAGGAGATCCGCCGCACCGACCGCTACATCCAGTTCGCGCTGTGGACCGCCCACCAGGCGGTCTGCGACGCCGGCCTGCCCGAGCGGTTCGAGGGCGACCTCGCAGCCCGCACGGGCGTCATCCTGGGCTCGGGCATGGGCGGCGTGCAGACGCTGTTCGACAACGTGCTGCTCATGGGCCAGCGCGGCCCCGACCGGATCTCGCCGTTCTTCATCCCCATGGGCATCGGCAACGTGGGCGCCGGGCAGGTCGCGATCGCGACTGGCGCCATCGGCCCCAACTTCTCCACCGTGTCGGCCTGCGCCACGGGCGGCCATGCGGTGGGCGAGGCGTGGGAGACCATTCGGCGCGGCGACGCGGACGTCATGCTCGCGGGCGGCGTCGAGGCGGGGATCCACGAGGCGACGATCGGCGGCTTCGCGTCGATGAAGGCGCTGTCCACGCGCAATGACGACCCGGCCGCTGCGTCGCGCCCGTTCGACAGAGCGCGCGACGGCTTCGTGGTGGGCGAGGGGTGCGGCGTGCTGGTACTCGAGGCGCTCGAGCATGCTCAGGCGCGCGGCGCCGCCCCGCTCGCGGAGCTCGTCGGCTACGGGGCCACAGCGGACGCCTCGCACATCACGCTGCCGGCGCCGGGCGGCATCGGCGCGGTCCGGGCCGCGCGACGGGCGCTCGACAAGGCGGGCCTCGACCCGTCCGAGGTGGACCACGTCAACGCCCACGCCACGTCCACGGCGGAGGGCGACAAGGCGGAGCTGGCGGCGATCCGCACGATCCTGGGCGACCATGCCCGGAACGTGTCGGTGACCGCCAACAAGTCGATGCTCGGCCACACCCTGGGCGCGGCGGGAGCCGTGGAGGCGATCGTCACTATCCTGACGCTCCGGACGGGGATCGTGCCGCCCACCATCAACCTCGACGACCCGGACGAGGCGGCGGCGGGCATGGACCTCACGCCCAAGGTGGCAACGAAGCGGGACCCGCGCGTGGCATTGTCGAACTCGTTCGGGTTCGGTGGCCAGAACACGGCGCTGGTCTTCCGAAGGTGGGACGCATGAGCGACGAGCGCGCCCTCCCGGGTGGCACCGACCCCGGCGCGCCGCCCCACGCCGATCCCGCCCCCGCCAAGACCACGGACGGCGAGGACCGCAAGGGGCGCCTCGCCGACGCGGTCCCCGTCGGCCCCGGCGACCCGTCCCGGCCGGCCCCCTCGACGTCCACGGCGGGCGGCCGCTCGCGGCCCCGCGACGGCGACCTGATGTCGAGCCAGGGCGAGGCGCCGGGCGCGCCCGCCCCGAGCGATGCCGGCGACGCCGCGCTGCTGAGCCTCGTGGACCGCCTGGCGGCCATCCTGGAGCGGAACGAGCTCGCCGAGCTCGAGGTGAGCGCCGGCGAGACCACGATCATTGTCCGCTCGCCGGCCGCGGTCGAGCGGGTCGTGGCGGCGCCTGGGCTTGTGGCGCCCGCGGATGGCGGCACGGCGGCGGGCTCGCCAGTCGCCCTGACGAGCCCCCCGGTGGCATCGCCGGTCGCGCCCCCGGTCCGGCCGTCTGTCAAGGCGCCGCTCACCGGAATCTTCTACGGCGCCCCGTCGCCGGGCGCCACGCCGTACGTGTCCGTCGGCGACCACGTCTCGGTGGGCCAGATCATCGGCCTGATCGAGGCGATGAAGCTGTTCAACGAGATCAAGAGCGACCTTGCCGGCAAGGTGGTGCGCATCTGCGCCGACAACGGCCAGCTCGTGAAGGCCAAGTCACCGCTGATCGAGGTTGAGCCCGCATGACCCCCGTCGCGTCCCCCCGCTCGGTCCGCATCACCGGCTGGGGCCGCTATGCACCAGCACAGGTGCTCACCAACGCCGACCTCGAGCGCATGGTCGACACCTCGGACGAGTGGATCGTCAGCCGCACCGGCATCCGCGAGCGCCGGGTCGCCGCTGCCCATGAGACGAGCGCCTCGATGGGCGCGGTTGCCGGGCTGCGCGCCATCCGCACGGCCGGGCTCGACCCCGACGACATCGACGTGATCGTCGTCGCGACCCTCAGCCCGGACTACTGGATGCCCTCGACGGCGGCTCTGGTCAAAGAGGCGATCGGCAACACGCGCGCCGCCGCATTCGACGTCGCCGCCGCGTGCTCCGGGTTCGTGTACGGCTACGCCACGGCCTCGGCCTACATCGCCTCGGGCATGGCTCGGCACGTGCTCGTCATCGGCACCGAGCTGCTGACCCGGTTCCTCGACTACCGCGACCGCGGCACGTGCATCCTGTTCGGCGACGGCGCGGGCGCTGTGGTGTTGTCCGGGAGCGACGAGCCCACGGCGCCCGTCGGCATCGAGCTCACCACCGACCCCCAGGGCGCCTACATGATCTGGCTGCCGGCCGGGGGCTCGAAGGCCCCGTCGTCGTTCGAGACGATCAGCCAGGGCCAGCACAAGATCCGGATGGAGGGCAAGGAAACGTACCGCTTCGCCACCCGGACGCTCGCCTCGACGGGCCTCGCGGCCGTGGCCAAGGCGGGCTGGACCCCGGGCGACGTGGACCTGATCATCCCGCACCAGGCGAACATCCGGATCATCGAGGCCGTGGCCAAGGGGCTCGACCTACCGATGGACCGCTTCTTCGTCAACGTGGATCGCTACGGCAACACCTCGGCGGCCTCGGTGCCGATCGCCCTCGCGGAGGCCGTCAACTCCGGGCGCGTCAAGCCCGGCGACAAGCTGGTGTTCATCGCGTTCGGAGCCGGGTTCACGTCAGGCGCCGTCGCCCTCGAGTGGACCGCGGACCCGGCGCGCGGCCCGATCGGGGAGGCGTCGGTGAGCCCCGAGGACATCCACGTCCGCCAGCCCGTGGACTGGGATTCGGTGGACCCGATCCCGCCCGCCCTCGCTGAGATCTTGGCGCGGCCGCTGCCCGTGGCCCTCGACCTCTCCGACGTCGCCCCGGGCGAGCCGGCGCATCCGGCACAATCGGTGCGCTGACGCGTCGACCCGCGGCGCGGGCACCGCCAGCTCCACCGACCCACCGACCGCGGCAGCCGCCACCCTGGCCGACACGACGCCCACCCAGCCCGAGGAGGACCCACCCCAATGATCGACCTGACCGGCAGGACCGCGCTCGTGACGGGCGGATCCCGGGGCATCGGCCGGGCGATCGTGCTCCGCCTCGCGACCCAGGGCGCCGACGTGGCATTCAGCTACAAGGGCAACGCGGCCGCGGCCCAGGCGACCGCCGGCGACGTCCAGGCGAAGGGCCGCCGCGCGCTCGCGATCCAGGCCGACGCGCGCTCGGCCGAGGGTGCCGACGCACTCGTGAAGCAGGTCCTCGGCGAGTTCGGGAAGATCGACATCCTGGTCAACAACGCCGGGATCACCCGCGACAACCTGATCATGCGGATGGCCCCCGACGAGTGGTCCGAGGTGCTCGAGACCAACCTGTTCGGTGCCTTCTACGCGCTCAAGGCGGTCACCCGGCCGATGCTCAAGGCGCGCGGCGGGCGGATCATCAACATCACCAGCGTCTCGGGCCAGGCCGGCCAGACGGGTCAGGCGAACTACTCGTCCGCCAAAGCCGGGCTGATCGGCCTCACCAAGGCCGCGGCCCGCGAACTCGCGTCGCGCGGGATTACCGTCAATGCCGTCGCGCCGGGCTTCGTGCTCACAGAGCTCACCCAGGACCTTCCCGACGCGCTCAAGGACGAGATCACGGCCCGCACGCCGCTGGGTCGCTTCGGGACCACCGAGGAGATCGCCAACGCCGTGGCGTTCCTCGCATCCGACGAGGCCGCCTACATCACGGGCCAGGTGCTCGCTGTGGATGGCGGCCTGGTGATGATGTAGCCGTGCCGTTCACTGTCGAGCCCACGTCCATCCCCGAGGTCCTCATCGTCCGGCCGCGGCTGTTCCCCGACGAGCGCGGCTGGTTCGCCGAGATCCTGCGCACTGACACATTCGAGCCGCTGGGCCTGCCGGCCCGGTTCGCCCAGGTCAACCAGTCGCGCTCCTCCCGGGGCGTCATCCGCGGGCTGCACTTCCAGTGGGACCCGCCGCAGGGCAAGCTCATGCGGGTCGTGAGCGGGCGGGCGTTCATGGTCGCCGTGGACATCCGACCCGGCTCGCCGACGCTGGGGCAGCACGTCGCGGTGGAGGGATCCGCCGACGAGCCGCTCCTGTTCTGGGCGCCAGCCACGTTTGCGCGCGGCTTCTGCGCGTTGTCCGACGTTACAGAAGTCGAGTACTTCTGCACCGCGACGTACAACGCGGCCTGCGAGGCAGGGATCCGCTGGAACGACCCGATGCTGGCGATCTCGTGGCCCGTGGTGCCGGGCGACGCGCAGACATCTGCCAAGGACGCGGCGGCGGGGACACTCTCGGACTGGCTGGCGCGTCCCGAGTCCGCAGCGTTCGGCTATCACGGGGCCTAGCGGCGGATCGCCTAGGCAGTGCGTCGACGACTCGCCCGACCTCGGTCTAGGTAGCGTCCGAGGGAACGTGATCGCGCCCTGACCCTGGTCGGTCGTGCTGTCGTGCCAGCGGGAGAGCGAACCCCGCTGACCCGCCGACCGCGGCAACTCGACCGGTACCTTCGGTTGGTGCCGCCACGCCACGGGCAGTGGCACGATCCGCAGGTGAAGCGCCCCGCTCGCTCCCCAGCGCTCGCCATGGCCGCCCGCCAGGTGCGGCTCAACCAGCCGCGCATCCACGCGCTGGCGCTGGTGGGCGGCGTGGTCACGCTCATCCTCGGCCTCGTCGCGTGGTTCATCACGGGTGGGCCGGAGAACCCGGGCGAGATCGCCGTGGTGCTGGACCTCACCATCGGCGGCACGCTGCTCACGACAGGCTCGCTGATCGGCCACGCCCGCGGGAAGGAGTCGCACCTCGAGGCGCAGCTGCAGGTGCTCGGCCAGGCCGCGCGGCGGATGAGCGTGGGGGTCGAGCCCGGCGACGTGGGCCTCGCGGTCGTCGAGGAGATCCGGCGCGTCATCCCGTACCACAACGCCCGCGCGTACCTGCTCGACGGCGAGGACCTGGTTCCGGTGGCCTTCGAGGGCCGCTTCGGTGCCTACGAGAAGGTGGACGTCGAGATCCTGCGCACGACGGTCGGCGCGGGGTTCACCGGATGGGTCGCCCGCAACGGCACGCCGCTGCGCGTGGACGACGCGCGCCGGGACCCGCGCGGGATGACCATCCCGGGAACCGACGACGTGGACGAGTCGATGCTCGTGGTCCCGATGCGCCACGACGATCGGCTGCTGGGCGTGATCACGCTGTCCAAGCTGGGCCTGCACGCCTTCAACGACGACGACCTGCGCCTCCTGATGATCCTCGCCGACCAGGCCGCCACCGCCTTTGCCGGGGCTGCGCACCTGGCGGAGACCCGGCGCCTTGCCGCGGAGCTGCGCCAGCTGCTGGACATGAGCTCGGGGCTGTCCCGCTCGCTCGACCCCAAGGACGTCGCCGCACTGATGGCCGGGCACCTCGCCCAGGCAATGGGCGCCGAACACGTGCAGATCAGCGACTGGGACCGCGCCGGGAACCGGCTCCGGACCCTCGGCGGCTACCCGCTGGAGTGCCGGCCATCCTTCGACGATTTCTACTCGCTTGCCGACTATCCCCTCACGGCCCGAGTCCTGACCGAGGGCGTCATCGCCATGGTGGACGTCGACGACCCGGACGCCGACCAGGCCGAGGTGGCCCAGCTGCGGCGCGAGGGGAAGGGCGGGCTCATCATGCTGCCCCTGGTCGCCAAGGGCGAGGCGATCGGCATCGCCGAGATCACGTCGTCGGGCCGCCCAACCGATGAGCCCGGGCGCATCACCCTGGCGCGCACGATGGCCCACGAGGGCGCGATGGCTCTCGAGAACGCGCGCGTCTACGAGGCGGCCCGAAACCTGGCCGACCGGGACCCGCTCACCGGGTTCTTCAACCACCGCTACCTCCACGAGCGGCTGTCCGAGGAGGTCGTGCGGGCGGTCCGGATGCGCCGGCCAGTGTCGGTCGTCATGCTCGACCTCGACGACTTCAAGCTCGTCAACGACACCCTGGGTCACGTCTTCGGCGACCGGGTCCTCGTCTACGTGGCCGAGACCATCCGAGCCACGCTGCGGGCGTCGGATGTGGCGGCCAGATACGGTGGCGACGAGTTCGCCCTCATCCTCCCGGAGACCACGGCGCACGACGCCGCAGCTGCGGCCGAACGCGTCCTGGCGGCCTTCCAGGACCATCCCTTCAGCACCGACGGCCGGACGCTGCTCCCGGTGGGCACGTCGATCGGGATCGCCACCTACCCGGCGGGCGGGAAGACTGCGACCGAGCTCATCGCGGCGGCCGACGCGGGGCTCTATGCGGCGAAGGCCGAGGGTGGCAGCACCGTGCGCGTCGGGCTGCTCGGCAGGCGGATCGCGGACGTGCTGGCGGAGCCGGCGATCCATGCGCTCTCCGGGCGGCCCGGCATCGCCCCGCTGCAGGCGCTCGTTGGCGATGGGGGCGGGTCGGGAGTGGTTTGACCCAGTACGAAAGTACTGTGGCCCCATCACCATGGGTACCACCGGGAGCGCTTGCGGCAACCCACAGGCGGCCCCATCCTTGCTTTCCAAGGTGGGCGAACGGGGAGAGCTCGATACAACGGGTGGGCTGCGCAGGTTCCTGCGGGCCCTGTCCCGGCGACCCGCCCCCTCGCTGCTCGCAGCTATCGCCGCCGTCGAGCTCGTCCGCCTCTTCCTGGCCCCACAGCCGGTCGACCTCGTCGTCATCGTGATGCTCCTCCTGGCAGGCCTTGTCATCGCCCGCCACAACGACGACGCCGCCTTGGCGGAGGGCGCCCGGGAGACCGAGGCCGAGAGCTTCGCGCGGATCCTGCGAGGGCTGTCGCGATCCGTCTCGCCCGACGCGATCGTGGCCGCGATCGTTGAAGAGCTGGGCGCTGGCACCGGAGCGGACCACGTGAGCGTCGTGCGGCGGCGGCCCGAGTCACGGCACCTGGAGGCCGTGCTGTCGCCCACACATGCCGGGGCACCCGCGTCACGGACGTACCTGCCCCTCTCGACCCTGGACGACCCGGCCGTCGAGGACGCTGCCGCCGAGGTCTCGATCCTCGCCGCGCAGGGTCGCCGGTATGCCGCCGTGCCGATCGAGCCCGACCTCGACGGCGACCCGGAGATGGTCACGTTGGGCCTCGCCCTGCCACACCCAGTGCTCGCGGCGGCCGGCGTGGAGGGTGGCGAGCCGTCCCGGGCCGCGCCCCTTGCCGAGCGCGCACCGCTACCGTCTGTCCGCCTGGCAACAGGGACGGGCCACGCTGCACCGATCCGCCTCGGCGCCGAGCAGCGGATCGCCGACCGGATCGCGGACCGGCTGCGCGACGAGTACGGGCTCCGGAACGTGGTCGCCGCGCCGCTGCGCGTTGACGGCCGCGTGGAGGGGGCCATCGTGCTCTCGCGGCGCACCAGGGAGCCCTGGACGCCCCGCGCCCGCCGACTGCTGGCCGCGGCGGCGACCGAGACGTCCGCGGCGCTGTCGCGGCTCTACACGCTCCGCGACGCCGAGGCCCGTGCCTCGACCGACGCGCTGACGGGCCTGCCCAACCGCCGCTACTTCGACGAGTACCTGGGCCTCCTGGCGCGTCGGCGGCGGGCCGACGACCGCGTCGGCGTGCTGATGGTGGACATCGACCGCTTCAAGCTGCTCAACGACACCTACGGCCATGCCGTCGGCGACCACGTGCTGCGCGAGGTGGCGCAGGCGATCGCGGGCGCCGTGCGCGAGGGCGACGTGCCGGCGAGGTTCGGCGGTGAGGAGTTCGTCGTGCTGCTCCGGAACCCGGGGCCGCGCGTGGCGGTCGAGGTGGGGGAACGCGTCCGGCGCGCGGTCGCCGAGCTCGACCTGCGGCGTCTCGGGGTGGCGAAGGTGTCGGTGTCGGTGGGCGTCGCCGTGGCCCACCGGCCCGAGATGGAGCTCGACGAGGTGATCGACGAGGCCGACCGCGCCCTGTATCGCGCCAAGCGCGCCGGCCGGGATCGCGTCGTCGCGGCCTGAGGCAACCCCCCAGGCTGTTGCGCGCTCCGTCCTACCATGGTCCCCGTGTCCGACGACGCCACGCGCCAGCCGCCCACGCAAGCCGCCTCCGGCCTGCCGTCGAACGCCGAGCTCGGGCGGGTCTTCCACGAGATCGGCGACCTGCTCGAGGTCCGGGGCGAGGTCGTGTTCAAGACCGTCGCCTACCACCGCGCGGCCGACGCGGTCGAACGGGCGCCATTCGCCGTGGCCGAGGCCTATGCCAAGGGCGATCGCCGGCCGATCCCGGGCGTGGGCGCCGCGATCGGGGACAAGATCGTCGAGCTCGCCACCACCGGGCGGATGGCCTTCCACGAGCGGCTGCGGGCCGAGATGCCCGCGACCCTGGTGGAGCTGCTGCGGATCCCGGGCGTCGGCCCCAAGACGGTGGCGCTGGTGTGGAAGGGCCTGGGCGTCGTGGACGTGGCAGGCCTGCGCGCAGCCGCCGAGGCGGGGCAGCTGCGCGGTCTCAAGGGCGTCTCGGCCAGCACCGAGCAGCGGATCCTCGAGGGGATCGCCGGGCTCGCTGCCCGCTCCGAGCGGATGCACCTCGACCGTGCGCAGGCCATCTCGGACGGGCTGGTGGCCCAGCTGGCCGACGCGCCCGGCGTCCGGCGGATCGTGCAGGCGGGCTCGCTCCGGCGGCGGCGCGACAGCGTCGGCGACCTGGACCTGCTGGTTGAGACCGACGACGCGGACGCCGTGGTCGCACGGTTCACCTCGCTCCCGGCGATCGACCGGGTCCTGGGCGCGGGGCACGCCAAGGCCGCGGCCGTGCTCGCGGGCGGGACGCAGGTGGACCTGATGGTCATGCCGCCGGGCGAGGCGGGCACGTACCTCCTCCACTTCACGGGCTCCGCGGCGCACAACGTGGCGCTGCGGGGGATCGCGCGGGACATGGGCTGGAGCCTGTCGGAGAAGGGGTTCCTGCGGCTGGGGCTCGACGGCGAGCCCTTGGCCGGGGACGCGGCCGAGCTGCGCACGTTCCCCGACGAGGCTGCGGTGTACGCGTTCCTGGGCCTGGCGTACGTGCCGCCCGAGCTGCGCGAGGACCGCGGCGAGATCCAGGCCGCCCGGGAGCGCCGGCTGCCGTCGCTGATCACCCTCGGCGACCTCCGCGGCGACCTCCACTCGCACTCCGACTGGAGCGACGGCACCCAGAGCATCGAGGTCATGGCGGAGGCGGCCCGTCGTCGCGGCCGCGCTTACCAGGTGCTGACCGACCACACGCAGAGCCTGGGCATCGCGAGGGGGCTCGAGCCCGAGCGTGTCGAGCAGCAGCGGGGGATCATCGCGGAGCTCAACGCCCGCTTCGCCTCCGAGGACGCCGCCGGGGCAACCCCGCCGGGCGCGGTCCCCGGCTTCCGACTGCTCCACGGCTGTGAGCTCGAGGTGCGCGCCGACGCCACGCTGGACTACCCCGACGAGCTCCTCGCCCGTTTCGACCTCGTGGTGGCGTCGGTCCACGTCGCCCGGCGGCAGACGCGCGAGGAGCTGACGCGCCGGACGCTGACCGCCATCCGCAGCCCCCACGTTGACGTGATCGCCCACCCGTCGGGGCGGATGATCGGCGGCCGGGACGAGCTCGACCTCGACTGGGACGCTGTCTACGCCGCCGCCGCCGAGACGGGCACGGCGCTCGAGGTGAACGCCTCGCCGCCACGGCTGGACCTGTCGGCGGAGCGGGCTCGCCGGGCGGTCGAGGCGGGCTGTCTGCTGGCGATCGACTCCGACGCGCACCGGATCGAGGAGCTCGACTTCCTGCGCTGGGGCGTGGACCAGGCGCGGCGCGCGTGGGTCGAGCCACGCCACGCGGTCAACACGAGGTCTCTCGAGGACCTCCTGGCCTGGGTCGCCGCCAAGCCGTCGCGCGTGTAGGGCGAATCCCGTTGCGCGTGTAGGGCGAATCGGGGCCCCGCGGGTCCCGTACCATCGCGCCGAATGCATGCCCTCGAACCGACGCCGGCGGTCGCGCGTCGCGAGCTCGTGCTCGCGGCGACGCTGCTGGTTGGCCTGTGCGTGTTCGTGCAGCCCGACGCCGCGTTCGTGCTCGCGGGCCTGCTGCCCGTCACGGTCCTGCTCGCCGGGCTCGGCGTGCTGAGGGTGGCCGGCGCGCCGCCGCGCCCGTACGCGGCGTTGCTGCTGCCGGCCGTCCTGACCGGCGCCGCGGCCGCCGCGATCCACCTGGTCCCCGCGGGGCCGTGGCTCCTGGTCGCGATCGTGGCGTTCGCGGCCGTCCTCGACCGGATCGTCGAGCTCGAGGCCCGGATCGCGGTCCAGGCGATCGGCGCATCGGAGGGGGAGTGCTCGCAGGCGCTGGTCGCCGCGGTTGGCACGGCGTTCGTGGCCTTCATCGGGGTTGCGGCGCTCGTCCCCGGCGGGATGCCCGAGCCCGCTGGCTCGCCCGTCGCCGGCGCGAGCACGATGACCCAGAGTTGGCTCGGGGTGCTCGCGCTGGGCGACGCCGTTGTGGCGTTGGCGATTGGCTGGCGGATCTCCGCGCTGCGGTTCGGCGCGTCGCTCGGGGTCGCCCGCTCGGCGCTGACCTACGCGCTCGTGACGGCGGTCTCGGCGGGGCTCATCCGGGCGATCGACCTGCCGCGGCTCGTCGGGCCGGCCATCCTGACGCTGGTGTTCTACCTGTGGGATGCGCAGCACGCGGCCGCGCCGACGCGCCGCCGGGAGCGGCGCTTCGCGGTCGAGATGCTGCTGCTGGCCGGGCTCGCGGTCCTCGTGGTGACTTGGAACGCTTGGGTGCCCTCGTAGCGGTGCGAAGCGCCGCTCGCGTTTGACGCGCGGCGCGACGGGTGCTAGAAACGCATGCCCGCGACCCGCGATGTCCTGGTGTGCCCGTCTTCGGCGCGCCGGCCACCGACGCGGCTCTCAGGACCCGAAAGGACGACCGCACCCGTGACGTTCCCCGAGATCGACAGCGCTGCCCAGACGCCCGCTGGCCAGACGCGCCTCAAGCGCCAGCTCGCAGAGCAGGCGATCCGGCAGGCCACCGAGGCGCGCTGGACCGACGCCGTCGAGACCAACCGCCGCCTGCTGGAGCTGGGCCCCGATTCCGAAGCCGAGAACCGCGTCGCCAAGGCGCTCTGGGAGATGGGCGAGCTCGGTGACGCACGCGACCACTACGTCCGGGCGCTCCAACTCGACCCCACCAACCGCATTGCGGAGCGCAACATCGAGCGGCTCAAGGTGCTCCTCGTCGAGGCGGGCGAGAAGACCGTCCCCGCCAGGAGCGGCAGCAAGGCCCCGGTGAGCATCTTCGTCGAGGAGACCGGCAAGACGGGCTTCGCGCACCTCACTAACCTCGCCCGCTCGGCCGAGCTCGCGCAGGTGAACCCGGGTGACGCGGTCGAGCTCGTCCCCGAGGGCAACCGCCTGATCGCGAACAGCAACGGCGTCCGCATCGGCGTCGTGGAACCCCGCGTGGCGGCCCGGCTGCTCAAGCTCATGGCCGACGGCAACCAGTACCTCGCCGGCGTCACCAGCCTCGGCGACAAGGACGTCCGCCTGATCATCCGCGAGGTCTTCCAGGATCCGCGCAACTACGGCAAGGTCAGCTTCCCGACCGCTGCCAAGTCCTCGGACCTGCGCCCGTACACCAAGGGCACGCTGCTCCGCGAGGACGAGGAGCTCGAGGACGACCTCGAGGACGACATCGAAGACGAGGAGATCGAGAACCTCGACCGCGTGCTGCCGCCCGAGGAGACCACGGACGAGGCGTTCGTCGAGGAGACAGACGAGCTCGAGGAGCCGTAGACCGGACGGCCGAACCCCGGGCTGACCGTGGCCGAGGCATACGGCGGTTTGGCCGGGTGACCGGGCCGGGCCCGTCTGCGACAATCCGGTGATGGCGGGTCGATCCCTCCTCCTGCGCGCGGAACCCGGCTTCTCGCTCCCGGCCTGGGAGCGCCTGTCTCCGCCGCCGCCCCCCGCGCTGATCGCCGCGCGGCTGGAGGCTGCGTCGGCCCCCGGCGACATCGTGCTCGACCCGTTCGGGCGCGGCGGCTGGGTGGCGCGCGCCGCCATCGACCACCAGCGCAAGGCCCTGAGCATTGAGGCCACGGCGCTCGACCGGCTCCTCGCCGAGGTCGTCCTGCGTCCGCCGGACCTGCGTCACCTCGACGCGGCCGTCCAGTCACTCGCAGCGTCCGCCCGCCGCGAGACCAGCCTCAAGGCCTGGGTCACCAACCGGTTCGCGAGCCGGTGCGCCACGTGCGACCGCCCGGTCATCCTCGATGAGGTCACGTGGACCGCCGAGGGCACCGACGAGCAGGGCCGCCCGGCCGGGCCCCGCCCGACGCGCAAGCACTACCGCTGCCCCGTCTGCCGAGACCAGCTCGGTGGCGGCGAGAACCGCCAAGCGCCGCTCGACGCCGCGGACCTCGCCCGCGCCCTTGACACCGACGACGACAACGCGCGCCCGATGCTCCGCGACCGCTTCCCGACGCTCGATGGCGGCGACGCGCTTGCCGACGAGCTGCTTGACCTCCACACGCCGCGCCAGCTGGCCTCGCTGGCCGCGATCCTCGAGCGGGTCGAAGGCGACCTGCGCGCGCGATCCATCGAGTCGGCCCTGCGCTTGGCGATGCTCCAGGCCGTGGCGCCCTCGAGTCGGCTCGCGATCTCGAACGGGCGCGTGGCGACGCTGCGGATCACCGGCGGCCATGTGAAGGCACCGTCGGGGAGCACCTGGCGGGAGCGCAACCCGTGGGTCGCGTTCGAGGACGGGATCCGGACGGTCCGCGGCTTCGTGCAGCGGCTGGAGGGTGCCGCGTGGGGCCCCGTGCCGGCACGTCTGGGCGAGGACCTGCGGAGCCTCGACGAGGGTGCGGCCACGGCCGTCCTGCGCCAGGACACGCCGAGCGGCCTCGGCTCGATCGGGATCGAGATGGAGCACCTCGCCGGGACGGGGATCCGGCCGCGTGTCCGGCTCGTGCTGGGCATGGTCCCGCAGCGACCGGGCGCAGAGCGGCTGGCGTGGGCGTACCACGGCACGGCGTGGGCGCTGGGTCGCGACGCAGCCGCCTCGCTGCCCTTGGAGGCGCTGTTCGGCCCCGCCTACCGCCCGTCGTGGTCGTGGCAGGCGGCGGCGATCACCCGCTCGCTCCGCGGCATCGCGCCGGCGCTGGCCCGCGACGCGCGCACCATCCTGTTGCTCGAGGCGGAGGGTGCCGAATCGCTCGTTGCGACGGCGCTCGGCGGCGTCACGGCTGGGTACCGGCTGGTCTCCGCGCGCGTGCCCGAGCCGGGCAGCGACATCGCCGGTACGGTCGAGTTCTCGCCGCCCGGGTCCGGCGTGGCGGCGGGCGGGCCGCGGACGCGCGCCAACGTGGCGCTGGAGCCGCTGGCTGGGGGTGGCGTGAGCCCCCGCACGGAGCGCGCGGACCGTCTCGGCCGTGTCGATGGCGCCGACCGCTCCGACGGCGGCTCGGACCGGCTGTTCGCGCCCGCGGAGCGCCCGGCCCCGTCGAGTGGCCCATTCTCGGCCGAGGAGGCGGCGCGGGCGGTGGTGGACGCGGCCGTGGATGTGCTCAAGATGCGCGGCGAGCCGGTCAGCTTCGGCGGGCTGCTGGGCGAGATCCTGGTCGGGCTCGACCGTGCCGGGCACCTGCGCCGGCTCGTCCGCCCGCCCGTGCCGCCCGAGCCTGAAAATGAGGACGCAGGGACCGGGACGCGCGACGCGCCCGACGCCCGCCCGCTTCCGGAACCCGACCATGTTGAGCGGCTCCTGGGGCTCGTCCGAGACGTCCTGGCCCAGACCGATGGCCGCCGGCTCGTGCGGCTCGAGGACGAGCGGTGGTGGCTCGGGCAGCGCCCCGACCTCGACGCGGCGGCCGTGCCGCTCTCGGACCGCGTTGAGTGGGCGGTGTTCAGCCTGCTGTCGGCCGCAGGCCCGATATCCGAGGGGGCGTTCCTCGAGCGGGTCGGCGGGCTGTTCACGGGCCCCGACCTGCCAGACGAGGGGCTCGTGCGCGCCTGCCTCGAGAGCTACCGCAGCATCGCGAGCACGCCTGACCGGCTGCTCACCGCCGACGACCTCGCCAAGCGCAGCCACGAGCACGCGGAGCTGATCGGGGGGATCGTGGACCTCGGCCACCGGCTGGGGTTCTCGTGCTGGATCGGCGGCCGCCAGCAGGGCCGACGCATCGGGCGCGTGCCTCTAGGAGACCGGCTCGACAGCCGGGAGGCCGCAGGCCCGCCGTACCTGGGCCGCGTGCGGGCGGAGGACCTCCATGACGTGGATGTCATCTGGTACGTGCGCGGCCGGATGGCCTTCCTCTGGGAGGTGGAGTGGACCGCCATGCTGGGCGACACCGTCCTGCGCCGCCACGCCCGCATGGCCGCAGACGAGCGCATCGTCCGCTTCTGTGTCGTGCTCCCCGAGCGCGTCGAGCTCGTCCGCTACAAGCTGGAGCGGTCGCCGCTCCTGCGCGCCGAGCTCGAGGCAGGTGCGTGGCACCTGGTGAAGGCCGATCACCTGCGCGACTGGATGGCCCGCGACCAGGTCGCCCTCTCCGACATGGAGCCGCTGCTGGGCCTCGACCCGGACATCGAGCGCACGGGCGACCAGCTCTCGCTGTTCAAGGGGTAGGGGAGCGGGCCGGACGCGCGGCGGCCCGACCGGGGCGAGACCACCGGCGGCCCGCGTCGCGCGATCAGGACGCTCCCCGTACGCTAGCGGCAATCCGGCGCCCGCCCCGGGCGCCCTCGTCCATCGACTGCAGCGCAGGGTGCCCGAACGTGACCGAGCCCACCGCCATCGACGAGATCGCCGCCCGCTTCTGGGAGGAGTACCTCCGGCTGAGCCCGCTGACCGCGACGATGTACGGCGACAGCCGCTATGACGACCGTCTCGACGACCCCGGCCCCGCGGGCCGCGCGGCGCGGCTCGCCATCGCGCGCCGGGCAGCCGACGAGGCCCTTGCCATCCCCGCCGACGGGCTGGGCGTCGAGGACCGGATCACGCGCGACATGCTGCGGATCGCGGCGGAGCTGGCAGAGCGCGAGGCCGCGCTCGGCTTCCACGAGCTGACGGCGGTCGATCACATGTCGGGCCCCCAGACGATACTCGCCCAGACCGCCCAGTTCCAGCCCGCCGACACCCCTGAGCGGCTCGAGAAGTTCCTCGCTCGGCTCGAGGCCTACGGCGGGTTCATGGACGCCTACATCGCGATCCTCGACCAGGGGCGCGCATCGGGCCGAACGGCGGCGCGCATCGTGGTCGAGCGGACGATGGACCAGCTCAAGCGCCTGCTCGCGATGCCCATCGAGCAGGCCATCATCCCGTCGATGGCGCAGGTGGCGTCCGAGGCCGATCGCGAGCGCGTCCGCGACGTCGTCCGCGACGTCGTCTACCCGGC
Source organism: Chloroflexota bacterium (assembly GCA_021802825.1). Taxonomy (GTDB): domain Bacteria; phylum Chloroflexota; class Limnocylindria; order Limnocylindrales; family CSP1-4; genus CAIXZV01. The sequence continues at coordinate 48,689 of JAJZRG010000005.1, read as the reverse complement.
CGACCGCCGGTACCTCGAGGCGCTCTCGGGCGCCTACCTCGGGGCGTCCCGCGCGGAGCCCGGCCTGCGGTCGGCGCCGAACGGCGAGGCGCTCTACCGCCACGTGATCCGCGCCTGGACCACCCTCGAGCTCGACCCCCGCGACGTCCACCAGATCGGCCTCGACGAGCTCGCGGCCATCGACGCGGAGCGCCTCGAGATCGCGCGCGCCGAGGGCTTCGGCGACGACGTGGCGGGCTACCGCGCCGCGCTCGCGGCCGACCCGGCCAACCGCGCGTCCACCCGGGAGGAGCTCGTTGCCCGCGCCACCGAGGACATCGGCCGGGCGATGGCGGTGGCGCCCAAGGTGTTCGGCCGGATTCCCGCCGCATCCTGCGAGGTCCGCCCGGTCGAGGAGTTCAAGGAGAAGGATGTCGCCTTCGCCTACTACTTCCCGCCCGCCACCGACGGCTCGCGCGACGGCATCTACTACGTCAACACCTACGACCTGCCGAGCCGCACCTTCTCGAAGCTGGCCTCGACGACCTTCCATGAGGCCGTCCCGGGGCACCACTTCCAGATCTCGCTCGAGATGGAGCACCCCAACCTCAACGTGTTCCGGCGGCTTGGGTCGCGGATCGTCGGCGGCGCGTACGTCGAGGGATGGGGCCTCTACGCCGAGCGCCTGGCCGACGAGCTGGGTCTGTACCGCAACGCCGGCGAGCGGATGGGCATGCTCGACGCGCAGGCGTGGCGGGCGTCACGGCTGATCGTGGACTCGGGAATGCACGGCCTCGGCTGGTCGCGCCAGCAGTCGATCGACTGGCTGCTCAAGACCGGCCTGTCCGAGACGGACGCCCTCATCGAGACCGACCGCTACATCTGCTGGCCCGGCCAGGCGCTGTGCTACATGATCGGGATGCGCGAGATTCGGCGGCTGCGCCACGAGCTCGAGGCCCGCGACGGCAGCGCGTTCGACTTGCGCGCCTTCCACGACGAGGTCATCGGGCACGGGTCGCTGCCCCTGGCGACCCTGGCCGCCGAGCTGCCGGGCTGGGTCCCGTCGAGGGCGTAGCGCGCGGGACGCGCCGGACGGCGCCGCTCCGCTGCGGCGCCGTCCGGCGCCGTTGGCTCCGTCGCGGGGCACCACGCGCCCGCTGCGCGCCGCCCCACGCCGCGCCCTGCCGCCCTGCGCCGCGACGGCCCGAACCGTGACTGCGCCGCCAACGAGCCTCCCCGCCCCGCGCCGCCAACGAGCCTCCCCGCCCCGCGCCGCGCCCGCCCCCTGAGTCACCGCAGACTGGTTCGCGGCTCTGGCGAGCGCGACCGCCGGCCGGTCCCCGGGCCGGCGGCGGTGGGCCGTGCGCTGGCCCCTCCGATTCGAGTCTGAGGCGACTCAACTGGGGCGGGCCCGGGTGGGCCCCGGCCGGTCCCCGGGCCGGCGGCGGTGGGCCGTGCGCTGGCCCCTCCGATTCGAGTCTGAGGCGACTCAACTGGGGCGTGGGCCCGGGCGGGCCCCGGGGCGGGGCGGGGCCGGCGGCGGTGGGCCGTGCGCTGGCCCCTCCGATTCGAGTCTGAGGCGACTCAACTGGGGCGGGTAGGACGGGCGGCAGGCATGCCGGCGTCTCGCGCGTCCGCGCGTGAGCGACGTCGGGCACAAGCCGCCGCTTCGGCCGCTGGCGCCCCGCCCACGCGGATCGACTCGGCCACCGCGACGCGCAGAGTGGGGTCCGTGTCGAGCAGGGCGATGGCGGACCAGAGGCCGGAGAACCCGCCGCCGACGACGGCGACGTCCACCACATGGCGTCTGCGCGCAGGCCGGTGAATCGGTCCCGGGTCGCCCGTTGCCCGCCAACAGGACCGGCCGGCAGGTTCGGCGGAGGCGTTTGGGAGGACGCCATCACGACTTCCCGATACCTCGGATCCCGCCCTGTTCATGTTGAATACGTGCGATATCCGTGGCCGTGATGCCATGCGGTGACGATATTCGTGTTGACGGCAACCAATCCGCTATGGCAGGATCACGGCCACCCGTTGCACCCCCCGCAACGCCATGCGCCGAGGCGGGGGTGGACGGGACCCCGAGCGCTGCGCGCGTTCCCAGCCGGCGCGGGCCCTTCGGCCCCCGGGGTCGACACCACGGAGGCATGTATGGCTGCCCAGCCCACGACCCGCCCAACCCCCACGCTCGCCCGATCGCGGCAGCTCGAGATGTACCGCCGCGCGTGCAAGACGATGCCCGGCGGCACCGACTCGAACTTCCGCGCCTGGGGCGAGGACACGATCTACGTCGATCGCGGGAAGGGCGGACGCGTCTGGGACATCGACGGCAACGAGTACATCGACCTGCGCATGGGCTACGGTCCGGTGATCCTCGGCCACGGCGACGACCGTGTGGACGACTACGTCAATGAGCGCATGCGTCGGGGCGTGTCGTTCTCGCTGACCAGCGAGGACGAGGTCGAGGCGCTGGAGCTGGTCAAGGAGCTCAACCCCTGGGTCGGCAAGGCCCGGATGACTGTGTCAGGCACCGAGGCCACGATGCACGCCATGCGCGTGGCGCGCGCCTACACCGGCCGCACCAAGATCGTGAAGTTCGAGGGCCAGTACCACGGCGTCCACGACTACGCGCTGATCAGCGTCGCGCCGAACAACGTGGCCGACCTGGGCGACGAGGACAACCCCGTCGGTCTGGCGTGGGGCCGGGGCATCCCCGAGGAGATTGCCAGCACGATCATCCCTGCCCGCTACAACAACATCGACCGGCTCCGCGCGCTGTTCGAGCGCCAGGGCAGGGACATCGCGGCGGTGATCGTCGAGCCGGTCCTGGGCAACGCCGCCGGGATCCTGCCCCAGCCGGGCTTCCACAAGGCGATGCGCGCGCTGACTGAGGAGTTCGGGATCCTGCTGATCTTCGATGAGGTCAAGACGGGCTTCCGCTTCGCGCGCGGCGGCGCCGCCGAGTTCTTCGGCATCACACCGGACATCGCCACCTACGCCAAGGCGATGGGCAACGGCTACCCGGCCGCGGCGTTCGGCGGCCGCGAGGAGGTCATGAGCGTCCTGCCCGACAAGGTGAGCCACGGCGGCACGTACGCGGGCAACCGCATCGCCGCGGCTGCCGCCCGCAAGACGCTCCAGATCCTGCGCGACACCGACGCGCTCGAGACGATCCACGCCACGGGCCTGCGCGTGCAGGCCGGGCTCAAGGAGAAGATCGACGCGAAGGGCCTGCCGTTCCACTTCACCGGCCATCCCGCGATGTTCAGCGTCATGTTCACCGACACTGTGGCGACCGAATACCGCGACTGGGCCAACACGGACCACGAGCTCTACGACGCCGTGGCGGTGGGCATGCACGCCCGGGGCGCGATGCCCGAGCCCGACAGCCGCGAGCCTTGGTTCATGTGCGAGGCCCACGCACAGGGCGACATCGTGGACAAGGTGGTGACCATCTTCGGAGAGTCACTCGACCGCGCCCTCGAGCTGAGGGCGCAACGCCGGGAGCTCCCGCACCAGGACGATGCGACCTGGGGCAAGAGCCCATCGTCCCACTGACGCCGCGACCTCGGACTCGCGGCCTAAGCACCAAGGAGGAGACGCTCGCATGACGCTCGACGGGAACGCCGTCCGGTCAGTCGACCGCGCGGCGGCCCTGTTGCTCGCCCTCGGGGAGAGCAGTGGCGAGGCAGGCGTGACCGAACTGTCACGCCGGCTGGGCCTCCACAAGTCAACCGCGTCCAGACTGCTGGCGACGCTGCAGAAGCGGGGCCTGGTGGAGCAGGACGAGGAGTCGGGCAAGTACCGCCTGGGACTTGTGGTCATCCGCCTCGCAGAGCGGGCCGAGTCCACGCTCGACCTGCGCTCCATTGCTATGCCCGAGCTCGACCGGCTCGCCCGGGCGACGCGCGAGACGACCGGCCTCGGCGTGCTGCACGAGGGTCGCTTGATGACCGTCGCGCAGGCCGACGGCCCCAACCTGGTCGCCGTGGGCGACTGGACCGGTCGGGGCGCCCCGCTCCACTCGGTGGCGGCGGGCAAGGTGCTCATGTCGTCCATGGCCGAGCGCGACGTCGTCCGCCTGGTCAGGCGCGGCCTGGACCAGTGCACGGATCGCACGATCACCCAGCTCGAGCCGCTCCTCGAGGAGCTCGCCCGGGTTCGGCGCCGTGGCTTCGCGACTGCCTTCGGGGAGTTCGACCCCTCGCTCAACGCCGTCGCCGCACCCGTCCACGACGCGCGTGGCCAGGTCGTCGCGGCTGTCGACGTCTGGGGCCCCGCCTACCGCGTCACGCCAGGCCGCATCCCCGAGCTCGCCCAGGCAGCCCGAGAGGCGGCCGCAGCCGTCTCCGTCCGCCTCGGCGCCACCCCAGCCTGAACCCGGCTCGTCCGCCCGGGACCGAGCCGCCGCACATGTCCGTCACGGCCGGGCGCTCAGGCGTCCGGTCGATGACGTTTCGGGCTCTGAGCCCGGGCGTCCGATCGGCCGGTGCCCCTGGATCGCGGTTCCCACGTGTGGTGTGGGGCACGCCGCGCGCCAAGTCGAGCCAATGGTGGGCGGGTGCTCGCCCTGCCCAACGCTCAGGGGTAGATCTTCCTGCCCTCGGCCAGCATCTCCACGTACCCGGCCACGCGGCGGGCCCGGGTGTCCGGCTTCCTGGCGTCCTGCACCCGGTACAGGATGGCGTACCGGTTGCGGCTGTCCAGGGTACCGAAGAAGGCGCGCGCGGCCGGGTTCGCGGCGAGGGCGGCGGCCAGGTCCTCGGGTACCGTGGCCGACTTCGCCCCCGCGTACGCCGCGTCCCACCGGCCGTCCGCGCGCGCCGCATCGATCTGCGCCTGACCGGCCGACCGCATCGCGCCGCTGGCCACCAGCGCCTCGGCCTTGTCCCGGTTGATCTTCGACCACTTGCTGCGCGGCCCGCGGGGGGTGAACCGCTGCAGCCAGTACTCCTCGTCGAGCTTGTCCTTCTGGCCGTCGATCCAGCCGTAGCACAGCGCCACCTCCAGCGCCTGGGCGTAATCCACGGTGGTGTGCCCGGACTCCTTCTTGGCGATCTTCAGCCACAGGCCGGGCGCGGCCTGGTGGTTGCCGGCCAGCCACAGCTCGAACGCGGCCTTGGACGGGAACGACAGGACCGGGAGCTGGATAGGCACCATGCCAGTATGTGGCCTTCGCTCTCGCACCGCGCTTGCTCCTTTGACCAGGGCCGGGCAGCATCAAGACGCAGGCAAGTCGCTCGGATTCCGTCGACGTGACGCACCCCGCACGCCGGCGCCCGGTGGGCAGGTCGGGAACGCCCTGCGGGAAGTGTTGAGCCGCCCCTCGATCCCACGCTAGGCTTCGCGTATGAAGATCCCGCCCGAGGTGCAGGCCTGGCTGTGGAACGTCGGCCGCGATGTGATCCTGCCGATCGCGCTGATCGCCGTCATCGCGCTCGTCCTGATCTGGGGCTCGCGCCGGGTGGTCCACGGCCTCGTCAAGGCGGCCCTCGACCGCGAGACCACCGAGGGGACCGCCCAAGAGCTGTCCGCGCTCGAAGTCAAGAAGCGGATGGACACGCTCGACACGCTGCTGACCACCGCGATCCGCGCGTTCGTGGTGGTCGTCGCGGTCGTGATGATCCTGGGCGAGCTCAACCTCGACATCGGCCCGGCGATCGCGGGCCTGGGCATCGTCGGGATCGCCGTGGGCTTTGGCGCCCAGAGCCTGGTGAAGGACTACTTCAACGGCGCCCTCATCCTGCTCGAGAACCAGTACAGCAAGGGTGACGTGGTGACCATCGCCAACACCACGGGCACGGTCGAGGACTTCAGCCTGCGTCGCACCACGCTGCGCGACCTCGACGGCGTCGTCCACACGGTGCCCAATGGCCAGGTCACCGTGGCGTCGAACCGGACGCGGACGTGGGCGCGGATCAACCAGGACGTCACGGTGACCTACGGGACCGACCTCGAGAAGGCGACGCTGGTGATCGATCAGGTTGGGCGGGAGATGGCGAGCGACCCCGTGTGGCACCGACGCGTGCTCGAGGCCCCCCACGTCGAGCGGATTGAGGCGCTGGGGGAGTACGGGGTGACGATCAAGATCCTGGGCCTCGTGCGGGCGTCGGAGAAGTGGGCGGCTGGCGGCGAGCTCCGCAAGCGACTCCTGTCCGCTTTCGCGGCCAACGGGATCGAGATCCCGCGGCCGCAGCGGGTGGTGCTCGCTCCCTCGGGCCAGCCGACGATCGAACCCGCCGCCGGTCCAACGCAGGATGAGCTCTCGGTCGACAGCGACTGACCCGCGCGAACCGGCACCGGGCTGCACGGGAGCTGCGCGAGGCCCGACCGTCCTGCCCTGACGGACAGCCGTCGCGGCCGAAGGCCGTCAGGGATGGCCGCCCGCGTAGAATGGCGGCCACCCACACTGCAGTCGGAGGATGCCGTGAGCGACGTGTCCGAGGTTCCGACGGACCGGAGGTCGAGGTCCTCGTCGTCGAGAGCCCATCGTTCCCGCTGGGTCCCGGCGTTCGCTCGTCAGGCCAACGCCACGACCGCCCTGCCCGACCAGGCCAGCCCGGACTGCGTCAGCGCCATCCGCGCCAGCTCCGCCAAGACTGAGGACTGACCCCGTGCCGTTCGGGTTTTTGAAGCGCAAACCGGCCACGTCGGCCACTGCCCCCGAGGCGCCCGCCGCCCTCGACCCGCTCCACCGGGGCGTGCCGCGCGGGGTGCCGTTCACGGCGATCACCGAGGACTGGCGGCTCCGCGGGCGGATGGAGATCAACGGGCGGCTGTCGGACGCCCTCAACAGGCGCGAGGCGATCGCCATCGCCGACGTGTCGTGGGGGCCGCCCGAGGCTGGCGCCCAGCTGGACCCGGCGCCGGGGCTCAAGAGCGTCGACCCCTACGACCTGATCCTGGTCACGGCGGGCGAGGACAGCCTGCCGCCGCTGTCCGAGACCGAGCGGGCCGCGCTCAAGATGCACAAGGTGCCGTACGTCGTGGGGCTCGAGGTGCCGCCCTTCCAGGTGGTCGGGACCGTGTTCCTGCACCCCGGGTCCGAGCCAGACCGCCTGCTCGACCGCTCGACCGAGATGTTCGTGCCGGTCGTGGACGCGGTGGCGCATCTGGGTGACCAGCTGGTCAGCGACGAGGCCTCGGAGGTGATCCTCGTCAACCGGTTCTACCTGCGCGGCGTCAAGCAGGCGGACGAGCGAACGGGCCAGCCCCGGCCGAGCGCGCCCCGGTCGCCCGCAGGCGAACGCGGGTAGGGCGGAGGGCCGTCTCCCTAGGCGCGGACGGCTTTCCTAGGCGCGGACCGCGATCGGGCGACCGAAGAACCGAAGCCCCGACTTGCCGGGCTCAGCCACCGGCTGCACGCCCAGTACGGCGTCGGCGAGGCTGAGGAACTCCTGGGTGATCTTCTCGCGGGGCGCGATCTCGACCAGCGGCCGGCCCTCGTTGAGGGTGCGGACCACGAGCATGCCGCCCGATCGGATCTGACCGAACACCGGCAGGCCGATGGTCCGCTCCAGGTCGCTGAGGGCCACCCCGCTCGCCGCCCTGTTCACGACTAGCGACAGCCGATTGCGCAGGCCAAGATCCTCGGCCACCTCGACCAGCTTGATCGCGGCTCGGATTGCGGCGAGATCAGGGGTCACCGGGACGATGATCCGGTCGGCCATGTCGAAGACGGCGCGATTGAGCGGGCTGTACGAGGGGTGCAGGTCCACGATCACTACGTCGGCGGCGCGGCGAGCCTGGACGAGCGCGCGCGCGACCCGGTCGGGGTCGAGGAGCTCGGTATGGATCGGGCTCGACGAGAGGGGCAGCACCTTGAGGCCCGACGGATGGGCCGAGGCCTGCTCGTCGAAGGAGAGGGCAGGCCCGCCGTCCAGCTCGTCGCGCCACATGTCGACGACGGTTGGGACACCGTCCATCCCAAGCGATGTCGGGATGTGCCCGGTCACCGTGTCGGCGTCCACGATCAGGACGCGCTTGCCCCTGCTGACGAGCGCGGCCGCCAGGTTGACGGCGATCGTGGTCTTGCCGACGCCGCCCTTTGGGTTGAACACGGCCACCAGCTGGCCGCGGCGGCCCCAGTCGCCGCCCTCGAAGTCCGTGACGATCTCGCTGCCACTGGTGTCGTCAGCGGCCGCGGACCGGATCACCATGGCCTCGACCCGCCAGCGGATCGATTCAGCCGTGTAGGGGCGCGTGAGGTACTCGTCGGTCTCGTGGCCCGCTTCGTCGTCGAGACGCTCCAGCGTGGCTGGGTTCACCACGAGCAGCGCGGGGACGACCCGACCGCCGTGCAGGAGCTCCCACGCCCGGCTGGCATCGGCGGGATCGCCCTCCACGTCCACCACGCCCACGACGATGTCGAGCCGGGTGGCAAGGAGGTCGCCGAGCTCCGTGGAGTCGGCGATCGTCAGCGGGTCGTACCCCGCCTTGCGGAGCTCGTCAACGACGGGGGTCCGCTCGGCGGGCGGCAGGAGGATGGCAACAGCAGGGCGGTCGGGCATCGAGGACATGGGGGTCTCAGCTCTCGGCCTCCGGGTCGTGGGCGGTCACGGAGACCACCCCGTCGCCGGTGGCTACGACCCGCGCGGCAAAGCCCGGCATGGTCGGGATGGCGTCGCGGAACGAGACGTCCGGACGATGGACAACGCTGAAGATGAACTCGCCGTCGGGCCCGGAGGCCACCGCGACTCCCGTCACGCCCGCGAGGCGGCCGAGATGGCGCTTGAACGAGGCGATCGACGCGACCGAGACGAGCCCGGTCACCACGACCTGGCTCGTGCGGGGCTCGCCACCGGCGCTCGCCTCGGCATGGCCCGGCAGCAGGCTCGCAAGGCGGTTCTGGTACGACTCGGTATCGAACCCGCCGGCGTCAACGCGTGCCGACAGCGCGGCCTGTGCCTCGGGATCGGCGTCCTCCTGCTGCCCGGCACGGACGGAGAGCAGTTCGGCGGCGGTCTCTGCGACGTCCGCGGCGGCCTCGGCCGTCTCGGCGGACTCGGCGGCGGCCTCCGCGGCGACGACCGCCTCCGCGGCGGCCTCGAGCGCAGCCATGATGGCGCCGCGATCGACCGGGTCGCCCTGGGTCGGCTCGGGGAAGCCCTCGGGCGTCTCGCCGGCGCCCCAGTGGGGGACGCCGGCGGTCTCGCTCTCGGGCCCAGTCTCGCCTTCGACGTGGCGCTGCGGCTCGCCCTGGAGCTCGGCTTCGACCTTGTCCTCGGCCGCATCGTCGGCTTCACCGTCGGCCACGCCGAGCGGCGCGCCATCGCCGAGCTCGCCGAGTGCGTTCGCGATGCGGTCGGCCGTGACCACGATCTCGCCGCCCCCTTCGGTCATGGTCCCGTCGTCCTCGGCTTCGGGCTCGAGGGCGCCCCCAGCCTCAGACTCCGCCTCCGCGGCCTGGGCCTGGCGGGCAGCCGCCCCGGCGATCGTGAGGCCGTCGAGGTTGGCCAGACCGTCGAGCGCCGGCGGGTCCGGCATCGCCTCGGCGAGCGTGGCGAGGCGCGCCGGGTCCTCCTCGTTCTGGAGGTGCTCGAAGTAGGCGTCGAGCGCCTGCCGGTACCCCTCGATCGTGCTGTGGACTTGCGAGACGCGGTCCTCGATCGCAGCGGCGTGGTCAGCGATCTCCTGCTCGAGACGGTGCTTGCGCTGGCCGATCCGGCCCTCGGACTCCTCCTTGATGCGCGCGATCTCGGCCTTTGCCCAGTCGCGGATCGCGGCGACGTCCTCGTCAGAGCGGCGTCGCAGGGCGACCGCGCCCTCGGCGCTCAGGGCCCGGATCATCTCGACGGTGCTCGCCTCCTCGGCCTCAAGCTGTCCGAGCCGCTGGTCGCGCGTGGCCTCGGTCGTCGCACGGATCGCGGCCGTGAGGTCGGCCATGAGCTTGGTGGGCCTTCGGGGTGGCGCGGCGGGCGGCTCCGCGACCGCGCTCGGCGCCCCTTGGGCGGCAGGTGCGGTGGCCTCAGCAGGCAGCGGCTGGGCGGGAGGGTGGCCCGCCCTCGGCGCGAAGTCCGTCTCCGGCCAGGCGAGACGGGGCTTGTCGGGAGCGGCAGGGGGCTCGGGGGCGTCGTCGCCCGCGTCCTCGACAGCGGGTTCGTCCTGCGACCGGTCTGCGCTCCACGGGAGCCGGAAGCCAGATCGGGTGTCGGTGCTCGCCATGGGTTGGTTCCTCTGCAAAACTCCGGGGCCTCCACGCACCATAGGCGGGGGCCGTGATCGGGGGCAGCGGCTAGAGGTACCGGTGGTCCATCCCGGTGGTACCGCCCCGCTCCCGAGGCGTCCCGCGCTCGCGGTACGCTCTTGCCGTGGCCGGACAGCACGCGTCCGAGGCATGGGCGGCTTCTCGGCTTACCATGGGCAGGTGCACCCCCGCGTCCTGTCCAGCCCGCCGGAGTCGCTCGATGAGCGCGCCGCCGCCGGTGCCTCTCTGGCGCCCCGCGCCGCCTTCGTCCCGGCGGAGTCGCTGCTCGCCCCGAGCTCCCCTTTCGACGGTCGTCCGGGCATCGGCGACACGCGCGGGCGCGCGCTGCGCGACCTGCGGATCTCGGTCACCGACCGCTGCAACTTCCGCTGCCCGTACTGCATGCCGGCCGAGGTCTTCGGGCGCGACTTCGCCTTCCTGCCCCGCGAGCTGGTCCTCTCGTTCGAGGAGATCGCGCGACTGGCGGCGGTCTTCGTGGGCCTCGGCGTCCACAAGCTGCGGATCACGGGTGGCGAGCCGCTCGCCCGGCGGGACCTGCCGGTGCTGGTGCGCTACCTGGCCGCGTTGCGCGCCATCGACGGCGGGCCGGTGGACATCACGCTGACGACCAACGGGTCGGCGCTGCGGGCGCTGGCGGGACCGCTGGCCGAGGCCGGTCTGCAGCGGGTGACCGTGTCGCTCGATTCGCTGGACGACGACGTGGCCGGGCGGATGAACGGCGTGGACTTCCCAGTGGCGCGCGTGCTTGACGGGATCGCGGCGGCGCGGTCCGCGGGGCTGGTGCCGATCAAGATCAACACCGTGGTCCGACGGGGCATGAACGAGGCGTCGGTGCTGCCGCTCGCGCGCTGGGCGCGATCGGAAGGGCTGATCCTGCGCTTCATCGAGTACATGGACGTGGGCCACACCAACGACTGGCGCCTGGACGACGTCGTGGCGGCGGGCGAGGTGCTGGCCATGGTCGACGCCGAGATGCCGCTCGAGCCGGTCCAGGCCGGCTACCGCGGCGAGGTTGCCGGGCGCTACCGCTATCGCGACGGCGGTGGCGAGGTTGGGGTGATCGCGTCGGTGACGCGGCCGTTCTGCGGCGACTGCACGCGCGCGCGCCTGTCGGCCGACGGTTCGCTCTACACCTGCCTGTTCGCGGTGTCCGGCACCGACCTCAAAGGGCCGATGCGGGCGGGTGCGTCCGATGACGAGCTGGCGGCGCTGATTGCAGGGCTGTGGAGCACCCGGACCGACCGGTACTCGGAGCTTCGGAGCGCGGCGACCCGCAACCTGCCGAAGATGGAGATGCACTCGCTGGGCGGGTAGCGGCCGGCGGGCCGCGGGCTTCCTGCGCAGGCGGGTTGGCTTGAGACGCAGGCATCCTGTTGCGACAACGGCTGGTTGGACCGATTCCGTCCACAACTCGTCCACACCGGTGGGAAACTCGTGGATGGTTGCAGGAGCGTTGCGCCGAAACTCGTGGACAACCCTGTTGGAGGCTGCCGGGCCAAGCCCTAGAGTGGATCTTGCCCGAAGGGAACCACCGGAGGCCAGGGACGGAGGCGATCGCCTCAAGACCGTCCCAGCTCGGCGACTGAGATCACCTCAAGGTCACCGGGGGCCACGGAGGAGCGGAGGCGATCGCCTCAAGACCGCTCCGACGCCGTTGGCGCCGCGATCGCATCAAGGCAAGGACCCACAGGGGCTCGGTCCGAGATGACATCAAGGGCAGGGCCGCCGGACGGTCTGATCTTCGGAGGCTTCGTTGCCGACGGTGGGCAGCTCGCAAGGGCCAGCCGCCTCGGGCGCCCGGAAGGACGTGACTGGCATCCCGGTGTCAGTACTCCTTTCGGGCGTCGAAGCTTAAGGCCGCAATCCCAAGGGCCTGAATGCGGCGAAGGCCCGCCTCCGCACCAGCCCTCGGATCCGCGAACCGGCGCATCGGCGTTGGGCGCATCGCCGTTCCTCGGCGCCCGCCGCGCCCGATAGACTCAGGCTCCGATGAGCACCCCGAACCACGATCCGATCGACCGCGCCCGACCCATCCCCCCGGCCGACCAGCCCGCGCGCCTCGCCGCCCTGGTCGCCGCCGTCCGCGCCCGGACCGACCTCGTCCCGCGCGTCGGCATGATCCTCGGGTCCGGGCTCGGCGACCTGGCCGACGCCCTGGAGCAGCCGGTCGCGATCCCGTTCGAGGAGCTGCCCGGCTGGCCCGCGGCCACGGCGCCCGGGCACGCGGGCCGGCTCATCCTGGGCACGATCGACGGCGTGCCGGTCGCGGTGCTCCAGGGCCGGTTCCACCTCTACGAGGGCAACGCGCCGGGCCTTGTCGTCCAGCCCGTGCTGCTGTTCCACCAACTGGGCGCCAAGATCGTGATCCTGACCAACGCCGCGGGTGGCGCCAACCCGCTGTTCGGCCCGGGGACGCTCATGGCCGTCACGGACCACATCAACCTCACCGGTCGCTCGTCGCTCATGGGCGCCAACGCCGACGAGCTGGGCGAGCGGTTCCCGGACCTGACCGACGCCTGGTCGCCGCGCCTGCGGGAGCGCCTCCATGTCGCGGCGATCGAGGAGGGCGTGGCCCTCGAGGACGGCGTCTACGCGGGCTTCATCGGCCCCAACTACGAGACCCCGGCCGAGGTCCGCATGGCCCGCATCCTGGGGGCCGACGCGGTGGGCATGTCAACCGTCCTCGAGGCGGTCGCCGCCCGATGGGTCGGCCTCGAGGTGTGCGGCGTGTCGCTGGTGACCAACGCCGGGGCGGGCTACACCGGGGTTGCGCTCACGCACGAGGACGTCCTCGCCGCTGGCCTCGAAGCCGGCCCCCGGCTCGCGAGGGTCCTGCGCAGGTTCATCGCCGAGCTCTGACGTCTCGCTTTCCGCGTCGACCCCGCACGCGCCCGGCTTCGTTCCGCGGAGGTTCGGCTACGCGGTGGGCAGGTCGCGCCCGGCGGCCTTCGCCGCGGCCCGCTTCTCGGCCCAGGCGCCCAGCACCGCATCCTTGTGCGGCCGGATGGGGCAGTGCCCGTCCCGGTTGTTGAACTCGTCGCAGTAGCCCAGCGGGACGCACTTGGGCGCGAGGAACGAGCCCAGGAACGGCGACACCGTGAACACCTCGTGGCGGATCAGTTGGAACAGCCGGCGGATCTCCCACTGGGCCATGGTGCACAAGCGCAGGCCGCTCATGTGGATCAGCGCCCGCAGGTTCGTGGTCATCACCAGATTCGTCCGGGTGGCGTTGGGGAACACGAACCGCGCGTCCTCGCCGGGCACGCCGGCATCGACCAGCTCGCCGTAGAGCTCGAGCGCGCCGTCCACCTGCTCCTCGAAGCGCTCGCGCAGCTCGGGGTCGCCCTCCGCGATCGTCGCCGGGAGCATCGTGGCCGCGCCCTTGAACTTGACGTACCGCTGGCTCTGCTGGTCGAAGGCGACGCCGGCGCGGTGCCGGACGAGCTGGTGCGACAGGGTCCGCGACACGCCGCTGATCGCGAACGTGAACACGATGTGCTCGATGGTGGAGCCGTGGCCGGACTCGATCACGTTGGTCATCAGCCGCTGCATGGCGGCCGGGTTGACCTCGCCCTCGACCGCCCGCCGGAAGATCTCCTGCGGCTCGAGCTCGGAGTAGCACGTCCGGCACGCCGTGTAGACGAGCGGCACGTAGTACTTCTCGACGATCTCGCGGTTGGGGAACAGCAGCGTCGCGGACATGCCCAGGTCGTGCCGCCCGGGGTTGCGCGGGATCGCGGTCTTGGCGCGAGCGGGCTCGAGGACGTCTGCCATGCCCGAAGTCTAGCCGTCGGCCGCGGCTGGGGCGAGGGGCGCGCTTTCGCGGCCGTGGTGCACCGCCCAACGTTGGGGCCAGATGCCGCGCGACCTCGCCCGTCAGGCGAGTCGGCGGGGGATACGCTCCGACCAGCTTCGCGCGAAGAAGGGCACGCCGTCGAGCCGCACGTCGAGGTCCACCCTGACGTCGAACGCGGCCTCGTCCGAGACGATCCAGCCTTGGGCCCGGATGTCGGCGTCGAAGTCCGGGCCGGTCCAGGCGTAGACCACCTCGGCGTCGAGTTGGGCGCGGGCAGGGTCGGGATCCGAGGCCAGCAAAACCAGCCGCTCCGAGCTGTACACCCGCGAGCCGTCCTCGAGCAGGCTGGCGCCGCCCTCCGCGATGGTGACCCGGACCTCGCCGCGGAGCACGTCCTCGGCGATCTCCCACACCGACGGCCCCTCCTCGCCGCCCCCGACCTCGCGGAGCCCGGCCGGCGAGGTGTCGAAGGAGGGGGGCTCGAGCGTCGGGGCGGCATCGGGCAGGACGGGCAGGACGAGCCGAGACGGCATGGCCGAGCCGCGATGGACGCGGAGCTCGCCCGCGAGCGGCGACGGCCAGAGGATCGGCCAGAGCGCCGTGTGGACCGTCAGCCGAATCCGGTGGCCGGGGGAGAAGCGGTAGCCGATGGCGCGCAGCGGGACCGCGACAGCCTCGACCTGACCGGGCACGAGCGGCTCGGGGTCGGTGTCGGAGCGGCGGTGCGTGAGGTTGAGGACGCCCTGCGCCACGAGCGCCGAGGTCCCATCGGGAGCCACCTCGGACAGGCGGACCGCGCAGGTCGCCACGGGCACCGTGGCTGAGAGGTGGAGATGGGCCAGCGGGGCGCCGATGACCGAGACGGGGCGCTCCAGTGGCGCCGACGTGTATGTCAGGCCGCGAGCCTCGTCGGGGCGGAGGTCCCGCGCGAGGCCATTGGGCGGGCTGCCAGCGCCCCACGAGAGCGGTCCGGCGGTGCCCACGGTGGCCCGGTGGGGGAGCGCGTCGGCTTCGGCGCCGGTCGCTTCGGCTTCGTCGGCCTCGTCGGCTTCGTCGGCCTCGTCGGCTTCGGCTCCGTCGGCTTCGACCAGCGTCCCCGCCCCCAGCCGAAGCGACCACGCCTCGACTCCCGGCACCGGCACGGCCGCAGCGGCCCGCCACCGACCAGGCCAGGCGACGGGGAACGCCTCCGGCGTCGCCCACGCATGCTCGAACCAGGTCAGGGCCGGGTCGTCGTCCCAGCCGGTCGCCTCCGCTCGGAGGTGCGTCCCGAAGAACCGCACGGCCTCATGGAGCCAGTTGATGTTCGGCCCCGGGAAGGCGTCGTCGGGGAACGAGTGGCCCCAGTTGCCCACCAGGGTCCGCATCCGCGCGCTCGAGCACCGCTCCTGCATGCGGAAGGCCGGGTCCACGTAGGAATCGCACCAGCCGGCGATGGCGAACACGGCGCAGTCGATGGCGTCGTAGTCGGGCGCAAGGGAGCCGCGTCGCCAGTACGGCCCATCGGTCTGCTCGCGGAGCCACGCCATCAGCCATGGCGGCGTCTGCTCGAGCCGCGCCAGCCACTGCTCGCGCCACGGCTCGTGAGACCAGCCCGGCCCCCGGACCGCGGGCAGCGGCGGCATCGCGTTCATGCCCAGCTGGCTCACGGCGTACTGGCTCTTCTCGCTGGCCGTGATGCAGCCACCGCGGAAGTGCACGTCATCGAGGTAGCGGTCGTCGGTGGCGTACATCGGCAGGATCGCGCGCAGGTGCGGCGGCCGAAGCTTGGCGACCTGGATGGCCGTGAAGCCGCCCCAGCTGATGCCCCACATGCCGATGCTGCCGTTGCACCACGGCTGCGCCGCAAGCCACTCGACCGCGTCGTAGCCGTCCTGCGTCTGCTCGTCTTCGTACTCGTCTCGGGCGATCCCCGGCGAGCCGCCGGTGCCGCGCACGTCCAGCCGGCAGAACGCGAATCCCCTCGCCGCGAACCACTCGCCGCGGCCTGTGTCGCCATTGCGCCGCCAGCTGTCCTTGCCGTACGGGATCATCTCGAGGATGGCGGGGAAGGTCTCGTGCGGCGCCCCCGGACCGGGACGCGGCAGCCAGAGGTTGGCGGCCATCTCCAGGCCGTCGCGGACCGGGATCCGGACGTCCCAGCGAACCTCGTGGTCGTGCGTGGCAGGGTCCGCGGGCGTGGTCTCCGGGTCTGACGTCACGGCCCGAGTCTATCGGCGCCGGAGTGGGTCCGGCGCGGCACGTGACTCAACGATGGGTCGAATGGCGATCCCGCGAGCGTGGCCGAGCCACGAAACCCGGGCCTCGCGCCTGGTCCACGCACGGGGAGCCCGCTGGCGACTCCACCGTGAGTTGCGCGGGCGCCGGACAGCGTCCACCGTGACTTGCGCGACCGCGGCCGTGGCGGCCTGCGCGTGGGCGCCGAACCGGTGGTCAGTGCGAGGGGCCGAGCGCCTCGATCAGCCTGACGTCGGCCATCAGGTCGGCCGCGAGCCGCTCCAGGCGCTGCCGGACGGCGACGACGTCCACGTCCTCGGGGACGCTGGCGCGAATGTGCGCCTCGAACATCGCGGTACCCGACATCGCCGCCGTGCGCCGGTCGGTCGAGAGCTCCTCGACGTTGATCCCCTGTGCCGCAAGGACGTTGGCGATCTCTCGGACCAGGCCCAGCCGGTCCTGCCCGACCAGCTCGATCTCAATGGGCCGCAGCCGGCGCGGGGCGATGGGCTCGCTCCGCTCGACCACCAGATGCAGGCCGCTCGACTCGAGGCCCTTGAGCGCCGACTCGAGGGACGCGACGCGATCCTCGGCGACCTCGATGCACAGCACGCCCGCGAACTTCCCGGCGAGCTGCGCCATGCGGCTCTCCAGCCAGTTGCCGCCGTGGGTGGAGACCACATCCGACACGGCGTCCACGATGCCAGGGTGGTCGGGGCCGATGAGCGTGAGAACGAGGTTGGCCATGGCCGCATCGTAGCGCCTGCCGGTCCGCGATTGGCGCCCCGGCGCTCACCTCGCGACGGTGCGGCTCCGGATCGTGCGGTGTGCACTCGTGGCCAGTTGGCACGCTCACACGCCGACCCCACGCCGGCCGTGCCGGCGTGGGGTCGGCTGTCGCCTGGTCGCGCTGTTCGCCCATTGGACATCCGCCTTCCCGTCGCCTGACAGCCCGCTTGCCAACCCCCGCCCCGACGGTTACAACAGCCGGGTGAGCACCACCCGCCGGGCCGACGAAGCCGACCCGCCCCCGCCGGTCTCGGTCGGTCCGTGGCACCGCCGGACGCGGCGCACGGCGTACGAGAACGCCTGGCTCGAGGTCTTCCATGACGAGGTGGACCGGCCGGACGGCAGCCCAGGCATCTACGGTGTTGTCCACTTCCGGACTCGTGCCGTGGGGGTGATCGCGCTGGGCGACGACGGGCGGATCCTGCTCGTCGGGCAGCATCGCTACACGCTCGACCAGTACAGCTGGGAGATCCCTGAGGGCGGTGTGGACGAGGGCGAGACGATGGAGGCGGGTGCCCGCCGCGAGCTCCTCGAGGAGACCGGCTACGAGGCGGAGTCGTGGCGCTACCTGTTCAGCTTCACGACGTCGAATTCGGTCACCGACGAGCGGGGTGAGATGTACCTCGCGACGGGACTGCGCCCGGGCGAGCCGTCGCCGGACGCCACCGAGGCGCTCGAGGTGAGGTGGGCCACGCTCGACGAGATCCGGACAGCGATCGGGCGGGGCGAAATCCACGACCTCATGACCATCGCTGCGGTCCAGCGCTACCAGCTCGAGCAGGCCGGGACGTGACGACGCAGCTCCCGGGCGACACGGCCGGGGAGGCCCGCGGGCAGACCGTGCCCAGCGGCCCCCGTGGCCTTCCACGACGGGCGGCGCACGTCATCCGCGGGGCCAACCCGCGCTTCGTGAAACCCTCTCCTGCCGCGCCTGGTGCGCAGGGCTGTCCGCGCGCCGTCGCGCTGTGCAACACTCCGGGCAACGCGTCCGAGGCGCAAGGTAGGAGGAGACCTGATGCCCACAACTATCCGCGCCCGCGCAGCCCAGGTCATGGCCGCGCTGGTGTTCGCTGGAGCCACGCTGCTCCCAGCTGCTGCGCCCGCCGCCGCCGCGGACCCGGTGGTCCTGCGGGTCGGCACCACGCAGGACCTCGATTCCACCAACCCGTTCAACACCATCCTCGTGGTCGGCTATGAGGCGTTCCAGCTCACCTACAACCTGCTGACGGAGTTCGACAAGGACGCCCATCCCGCCCCCGGCTTCGCGGACACCTGGACGCGGACTTCGGACCGCGTGACGTTCCACATCCGGAGCGGAATGCAGTGGTCCGATGGGACGCCCGCGACCTCCGCGGACGTCTGCTACTCCTGGGGCCTCGCGATGGCCGCGATCAAGGACGGCAAGAACGTCGGCGCGGGCTATCTCGACCCCAACGTCAAGGACGCCGGGGTGACCAAGATCGAGTGCCCGGACGCCTCCACTTTCGTCGCCTACACCACGGACCAGTCCGACCGCGTCTTCCAGGTCTACATCCCGATCCTGCCGCAGCACATCTACGGAAAGATCGGCTACAAGGCCATGGCTGACGAGAAGTTCGACGGCCCGCTCGTGGGCACCGGCCCGTACACCCTCGCCGAGTGGAAGACGGGCCAGTACGCGCGCTTCGTGCGCAACCCGAACTACTGGGGCAACAAGGGGTACGAGGACGAGGTCGTCCTCCAGTTCTTCAAGAACTCCGACACGATGGTCCAGGCGCTCAAGCGGGGCGAGCTGGACTACGCCCGCGGGGTCAACGCCGACCAGTTCAAGCAGCTCCAGAGCGACCCGGCGTACACGACCGTCGCGGGCAAGCTGAACGGCTGGTCGCAGCTCGCCTTCAACACCTACAGCAAGCCCATCAAGGGTGGCGGCGCTTCGACCAAGGCGCTCCAGGACGTCGCCTTCCGCGACGCCCTCGGCTACGCGATCGACAAGCAGGCGCTCGTTGACCGGGTGCTGGGCGGCTTCGGCGACAAGGGCTCGACCGTCGTCCCGCCGGCGCTCGGCGATTGGCACGTGGACCCGACCAACCCGCGCACATTCGACATCGAGCTCGCGAAGCAAAAGCTCGAGGCCGCCGGCTACCACCTCGACTCGAGCGGGCACCGTCTCGACAAGGAAGGCAAGCCCATCAACCTGCGGCTCGACTACCCGAACTCGGACGACAACTATCCGAAGGTCGCCCAGTTCGTGAAGTCGTGGTACGGCCAGCTGGGCATCGGCGTTCAGGCGCAGAGCTTCGACAGCAGCACCCTGGGCAACATGGTCCTGCCGCCCGAGGGCGGCGGGCAGGCCAAGTACGACATCGAGCTGTGGGGCTGGGTGGGCAACCCGGACCCGAACGCGCTGCTCCAGATCTTCAAGTGCGACGCGATCGGCAGCTCGTCCGACAGCCAGTATTGCAACCCGACGTTCGACCAGCTGTACGCCCTGCAGCTGACCCAGTCGGGCGATGCACGCAAGGCGACTCTCGCCCAGATCCAGAACCTCATCTACGCGGACGCCCCGTATGACGTCCTCTACTACGAGAACGCGCTCGACGTCTACCGGAACGACAAGTTCGGGGGCTGGCAGAACATGCCGGCAACCGGCACGCCGTTCTTCACCTACGGTCCGCTCGACTACACGCTCCTGACGGCCGCGACCGCGACGCCGTCACCGACCCCGGCCGCCCCCTCCGCATCGGCCGGTGCGTCCGCCTCGGCCGCGCCAGGCGGATCCGCGAGCGCCTCCACGCCCGCGCCTGCCACGCCTGCCGCCAGCGGCGACACCGGCACGCCCGCCTCCAGCACCTCGAACGCGCCGCTGCTGCTCGTCTTGGTGCTCGCTGTGGTGGTCGTGGTCGTCGTGGCGCTGGTGCTCATGCGTCGGCGCGGCGCGGCTGGCGACGACGAGTAGCGTAGATCCCCAGACGATGACGGAGCGCGAGCGCGTGGGCCCAGCCGCGTGAGCTCGCGCTACGTCGTCAACAAGCTGGCCTTCGCGGTCTTCACGATCGTGGCGACCGTGCTGCTCATGTTCATCCTGTTCCGGATGATGCCTGGCTCGCCCGACCGCGCCACGAAGAACCCGAACATGACCCAGGCGCAGCAGGCGGCGCTCCGCGAGAAGTGGGGACTCGACAAGCCCCTCTTCCCGGATCAGCTTGTCAGCTACGTCGGGGCCACCGTCACCGGTGACCTCGGCTACTCCTACAAGTACCGGGCCCAGCCGGTCACCGAGGTGATCGGCGGGGCGCTGTGGCCGACGGTGCTGCTCCTCGGCCTGGGCGAGCTGATCGCGATGGTCCTCGGCCTCGCGCTCGGCGCCGTCTCCGGCTGGCGCCGCGGCAGCCCGGTGGATCGGCTCGGCAACGGGATCAGCCTGGTCCTGTACGCGATGCCGTACTTCGTGATCGGCATGCCGCTGATCATGCTGTTCGCGACGGCCCTGCACCTGCTGCCGACCTCGGGCATGTCCACCCCCGGCGCGCCGTCGGACCTGCTCACCACGCTGGGCGACGTCGGCGCGCACCTCATCCTGCCGCTGACCGCGGTGTCCCTCGGACTGATCGGCGGTTACTCGATCCTCATGCGCTCGTCGATCATCGAGACGCGGGCCGAGGACTACATCACCACGGCCAGGGCGAAGGGCCTGCGGGACCGGCGCATCCTCTGGACGCACGCCTTCCCGAACGCGCTCCTGCCCATGGTCACCTGGATCGCCATCAGCTTCGGCTACGTGATCGCGGGCGCCATCACGCTCGAGATCGTGTTCAACTGGCCGGGTATCGGGACGCTGACGGTGGAGGCCCTCGACGCCCGCGACTACCCGCTGCTCCAGGGCATCTTCCTGCTGCTCGCGATCTCGGTCGTGGTCGCCAACCTCATCGCCGACCTCGTGTACGGCCTCCTCGACCCGCGGGTCCGCGCGTGAGCCTGCCCGGGGTCGCGGGAGCGACAGCCGGTGCGTCGGCCGGTGCCGGAACGCTCCGCAGGGCGGGCGGTGGCGCGGCCCGCTTCCTCGCGAGGGGCGACGGGCTCGTCGGGTTCGCGATCCTGCTCGTGTTCGTCGTCATCGCCGCGCTGCCGGACCTGTTCGTCGGCCCGCTCGAGGACGTGACGACCGCCACGGGCCAGCCCCTCGCGCCGCCCGACTTCGCCAATCTGTTCGGCACCGACGAGCTGGGCCGGAGCATGCTCAACCTTACGGTCCACGCCGCCCGGATCTCGATGACGATCGGGCTCATGGCCACGGTCATCACGATCGTCGTCGGCGCCGTGGTGGGGATCGTGTCCGGGTTCGTGGGCGGCGCGGTCGACGCGATCCTGATGCGAATCTCGGACTTCTTCCTGGTCCTGCCGACGGTCGTCCTGGCGCTGATCCTGGCGCCGGTCATGCTCGACGTCATCGGCGCCGACGCGGAGCTGTTCGGCATCCGCTCGACGCTGCTGGTGATCGTCGTGGTGATCGGCCTGACGAGCTGGGCGACCACGGCCCGCGTGATCCGCTCGCAGGTCCTGTCGCTCAAGGAGAGGATGTTCGTGGACCGGGCGCGGGTCATCGGCGCTGGCCCCGGCCACATCATGTGGCGCCACATCCTGCCCAACGTCGTCAACCTCATCGTCGCCCAGGCGGTCCTCACGTTCGCGGGTGCAGTGTTCACCGAGACGACCCTCGCGTTCATCGGCCTCGGCGACCCGTCGGCCCCGTCGTGGGGGCAGATCCTCAACGCAGCCCAGGCAGCCGGGGCGCCAGGTCTCGGCGCGTGGTGGTACATCGCGCCGCCGGCGGTGTGTGTGGTGCTCGTGGTCCTGTCCTTCACGCTCGTGGGCAACGCGCTCGACGACGTGCTCAACCCCAAGTCTGGGGGACGGCGATGACGACCGGCATAAGCGGCCGTCGGCAATGGCCGCTGCCCAAGCAGGCCGTGCCAGGCGCGCCCCTGCTCGCCGTCGAGGACCTGTCCGTCCGGTTCCGGATGCCGGGCGGGCCCAGCGTGAAGGCCGTCGACGGCGTGAGCTTCGGGCTTGACGACGGCGAGGCTCTCGGGATCGCCGGCGAGTCCGGCTGCGGCAAGACGACCACCGCGCTGTCGCTCGTGCAGCTGCTGCCGGGCAACGGCCGGATCAGCGCCGGGAGCGTCAAGCTGTTCGGCATCGACCTCGTGCCCAAGACGGAACGGCAGCTCGCCCGCTACCGGTGGCGCGAGATCTCGATCGTGTTCCAGGGGGCCATGAACGCCCTCAACCCAGTGAGGCGGATCGGGGAGCAGATCGCAGAGCCCATCGAGGTGCGCCTCGGCCAGGCGCGCGAGGCGTCGCGGAAGCGCGCGGGCGAGCTGCTTGAGCTGGTCGGCATCCCGCGCCAGCGGGCCACCGCCTACCCGCACGAGCTGTCGGGCGGCATGCGCCAGCGGGCGATGATCGCGATGGCGCTCGCCTGCGACCCGGCCATCGTGATCGGCGACGAGCCCACCACGGCGCTCGACGTCATGGTCCAGGCGCAGATCCTCAAGCTCCTCGAGCAGCTCCGCCGCGACCTCGGGCTGTCGCTGATCCTCATCACCCACGACCTGTCCGTGATCGCCGAGACGTGCGACCGGACGATGGTCATGTATGCGGGCAGGGTCGCCGAGGAGGGCCCTGTCCGGCGGGTGTTCACCGCGCCGCGGCACCCGTACACCGCCAAGCTGCTGTCGTCGTTCCCCAACATCCGTGCCGACCGGCGCACCCTGGGCATCATCCCAGGCCAGCCACCGGACCTCCGCACGCCGCCCCCCGGCTGCCGGTTCGCGCCCCGCTGTAGCGAGGCGATGCCGCAGTGCACGACCGAGGTGCCGCCCGAGGTCCGCTTCGCGGACGGGGTGCGCGTGGCCTGCCACCTGTTCCCGCCCGGGACGCCGGGATCGCTGCCCGGCACGCCCGGGAGGGCGGCGGGGGCGCCGCGCGCGCTGGCGGGGGGCGTGTCGTGAGTCCCATCAGCGACGACCTCCTGCGCGTCGAGGGACTCCAGGTCCACTTCCCGATCCGGGGCAGCGTGCTCGACGCCCTGCTCCGCCGCAGCCGAGGTGTCGTCCGGGCCGTGGACGGCATCGACCTCTCGATCCGGAAGGGCGAGATCCTGGCCCTGGTCGGCGAGTCCGGATCCGGCAAGACGACGACCGGCCGGGTCGTGGTCAAGCTCACGCGCCAGACCAAGGGCCGCGTGCTGTTCGAGGGCCAGGACGTGTCGGCGCTGTGGGGGACGCGGCCCCTGCGCGCGTACCGCCGCAAGGTGCAGCTCATCTTCCAGGACCCGTACGAGACGCTGAACCCGAAGCACACGATCGGCGAGTTCGTCGCGGAGCCACTCGAGGTCCACGGGATCGGCCGCTCGCGCGCTGAGCGGCGCGACCGCGTCCACGCCGCGCTCGAGGCGGCGGGCCTGCGCCCCGCGGCGGACTACGCGGCCCGCTACCCCCACGAGCTCTCAGGCGGCCAGCGGCAGCGCGTCGTGATCGCCGGCGCGCTCGTGATGGACCCGGAGGTGATCGTCGCCGACGAGCCGGTCTCGATGCTCGACGTCTCGATCCGGACCGAGCTCCTGCGCCTGATGCTCGACCTGCGCCGCGAGCGGGGCCTGACCTACCTGTTCATCACCCACGATCTCTCGCTGGCCTGGGTGCTGGCGGACCGAATCGCGGTGATGTACCTCGGGCGGATCATGGAGATCGGGCCGGCGGAAACGGTGATCCGGGCGCCCCGGAACCCCTACACGCAGGCGCTGGTCTCGGTGAGCCCGTCGCCCGATCCGCCGGAGCCCGGCGTCTCGTCCACCCGGGTCATCCTGTCCGGCGAGACGCCGGATGCCGCGCACGTGCCGTCGGGCTGCCGGTTCCACCCGCGCTGCCCCGTGGCCTTCGACCGCTGCCGGGTGGAGGAGCCGCCCCTGTTCGATGTCGGCGGGGGGCAGCAGGCCGCGTGCTGGCTCGCCGAGCCCGGGGCGCCAACGGCTGAGGCGGCCACCCGCCGACCCGCGGCATCCACGGCGCTGTTGGGCTAATCCGCCCCGCCTGTCACGGCGAATAGCCCTTCTATCGCCGAATCAGGGGCTTTCCTGCGGCCCCTCGCCCGCGAACCTTGGTGCCATGGCTCTCCCCACCTTCGCCGACGCTGCCCCGGCCGAGCCCACCTTCCTTGACTGGCTGCGCCGGACGACCGAGTCCCGCTGGGCGAACACGGGCAGCTGCGACGCCGCGACCGCCGGGCTGGGCGAGCCCGCATGGCAGCCGGGCACCCGCTGGCGGGGCGGGATGAGCCAGTCTGACCTCGACATCGTCGAGGCGATGTTCGGCGTCCACCTGCCCCTGGCGTACCGGAGGTTCCTGTCCACGCTCCACACGCCTGACCCGCCGCTCGCGGCGCTGGCCGTGCGCCACGGACGCCTCGTGCGCGTGGAGGAGCGGCTGTTCCCGGACTGGACCGGCCCCACGACACCGCTGCTCGGCGCGTTCGAGGCACCGATGGAGGGGATCCTGCGGGGCGTGGCCATCGGACGCTGGCACCCCGCGTGGGGCGACCGACCCGACGACGCGCGCGAGCGGGTGCACCTCGTGCGCGCCCTGGCCTCGGCTGCGCCTCGGCTGATCCCGTTCGCCGGGCAGCGATACCTCGTGGCGCTGCCCGGGCACGGCGACGGGCCGGTCATCGCGGTGCACGGCGCGGACGTCACGGTGATCGCGCCCGACGTAGCCGGCGTGCTGCTGCGCGAGCTGGGCCTCGGGGAGCGGCGCCATGGGACGCCCGC
Organism: Chloroflexota bacterium; assembly: GCA_021802825.1. Taxonomy (GTDB): domain Bacteria; phylum Chloroflexota; class Limnocylindria; order Limnocylindrales; family CSP1-4; genus CAIXZV01. Next base: position 23,894 of record JAJZRG010000005.1, on the reverse strand, counting down.
GGGCGGCTCGGGGGCGGGCGTCACCCGCGCGACGGGTCCGGCGAGCGACGGGTCCGCGCTGGTCGCTCCCGGGCGCGGCGCGTCCGGCGAGCGCGAAATCCCGTTCTGGTCCGACCTCATGGGCGGCATCCCGTGGCTCCCGTTCGGGGCGCCGGTCCGGACATGACGATGCCCCCGGGCGGCCCGGGGGCATCGAGGTGCGCCGGCAGCGCGAGCTTTATCCGCGCACGCCCGCGCAACCCGGGACATCGCCCACGGTCACACGAGGTCGAAGCGGTCCAGGCGCATCACCTTGTCCCAGGTCGCCACGAAGTCGCGCACGAACATCGGGTGCGCGTCGTCGCAGGCGTAGACCTCCGCATACGCCCGCAGGATCGAGTTGGACCCGAAGACCAGGTCCGCCCGGCTGCCTGTCCACCGCAGCTCATTGGTAGCGCGACTGCGCCCCTCGAACAGGTCCGCAGCCTCGGACGTCGCCGACCAGGTGGTGCCCATGTCGAGCAGGTTGACGAAGAAGTCGTTGGTGAGGGCGCCCGGGCGGTCGGTGAGCACGCCATGGGCTGAACCGCCGTGGTTGGCTCCCAGGACCCGCAGTCCGCCGACGAGGACGGTCATCTCGGGTCCGGTCAAGGTCAGGAACGCTGCTCGTTCGACGAGCAGTTTCTCGGCCGGGGCAGTCTGGCCTGCAGCTACGTAGTTGCGGAACCCGTCGGCCTTGGGCTCCAGGACGGCGAAGGACTCGATGTCGGTCTGCTCGGCCGAGGCGTCCGTCCTGCCCGGTGCGAATGGGACCTCGATCTCAACCCCGGCATCCCGAGCGGCCTGCTCCACGGCCGCACAGCCGCCCAGGACGATGAGGTCGGCGAGCGAGATCCGCTTGCCGCCGGCCTGCGCGCCGTTGAAGTCAGTCTGGACGCGCCCCAGCGCCGCGAGCACGGCGGCGAGCTCGGTCGGGCTGTTGACCTCCCAGTCCTTCTGCGGGGCGAGCCGGATCCTCGCCCCGTTGGCTCCGCCACGCCGATCGGTGCCGCGGAAGGTGGCTGCCGACGCCCAGGCGGTGGACACGAGCTGCGCCACCGACAGGCCAGACCCGAGAATCGCGGCCTTGAGCGCGGCGATGTCGGCGGCATCGACAAGCTCGTGGTCCACGGGGGGGACGGGGTCCTGCCAGATCAGCGGCTCGGCCGGCACGAGCGGCCCGAGATAGCGTGAGACGGGCCCCATGTCACGGTGGGTCAGCTTGAACCACGCGCGCGCGAAGGCGTCGGCGAACTCGTCGGGGTGCTCGTAGAACCGCCGGGAGATCTTCTCGTAGGCGGGGTCGAACCGCAGCGAGAGGTCGGTGGTCAGCATCGTGGGGGCGTGGCGCTTGGCGGGGTCGTGGGCGTCCGGGACGGTGCCCTCACCGCCCTCGGCCATCCACTCGTAGGCGCCGGCAGGGCTCTTGATGAGCTTGTACTCGAAGCCGAACAGGTTCTCGAAGAAGTTGTTGCTCCACCGGGTCGGCGTTGTGGTCCAGGTGACCTCGATGCCGCTCGTGATCGTGTCGCCGCCCTTGCCCGAGCCGTAGCTGCTGATCCAGCCGAGGCCCTGCGCCTCGATGGGGGCCGCCTCGGGCTCAGCGCCGACGTGCGTCGCCGGACCCGCCCCATGCGTCTTGCCGAACGTGTGCCCGCCGGCGATCAGGGCCACGGTCTCCTCATCGTTCATCGCCATCCGCGCGAACGTCTCGCGGATGTCCCTGGCCGCCTCCACCGGGTCGGGGTTGCCGTTCGGGCCTTCCGGGTTCACGTAGATCAGGCCCATCTGCACGGCCGCGAGCGGGTTCGCGAGGTCTCGGTCGCCGCTGTAGCGCTTGTCGCCGAGCCAGGTGTCCTCGGGGCCCCAGTCGATGTCCTCGGGCTCCCACGCGTCCTCGCGGCCGCCTCCGAACCCGAACGTCTTGAAGCCCATCGACTCGAGCGCGCAGTTGCCGGCGAAGACCATGAGGTCGGCCCAGGAGACGGCACGGCCGTACTTCTGCTTGACCGGCCACAGGAGACGACGCGCCTTGTCGAGGTTGGCGTTGTCGGGCCAGCTGTTGAGGGGCGCGAAGCGCTGGGTGCCGCGCGAGGCGCCACCGCGGCCGTCGTTGACGCGGTAGGTGCCGGCAGCGTGCCACGCCATCCGGATGATGAGCGGGCCATAGTGGCCGAAGTCGGCCGGCCACCAGTCCTGCGAGGTGGTCAGGGTTTCGATGATGTCGCGCTTCAGGGCCTCGAGGTCAAGGGTCCGGAACTGGTCCCGGTAGCGGAATCCGCTGCCCATGGGGTCCGCCAGGGGGCATTGCTGCTTCAGGGCGGCGAGGTTGAGTTGGTTGGGCCACCAGTCGCGGATGGACGGTCCGGCCGTCGGATCCATGGGAACCTTCCTTTGTGTCACGGCGAGCTCTGCGGTGCACCAGCAGGGTAGCTGGAAACGTCCCGCCGCGGCCCTCCCGAGGTTTCGCGGGCGCCCGGGCCTCGTCTGCCCCGCCCGGCCGACACGGCGCCCCGCGGAATCGCATGGCGTTGGGGAATGGCCCGGTGAATGACCCGGCGATCGACACCCGCGGCCTGCGCAAGGCCTACGGACCGGTGCTCGCCCTCGCGTCGCTCGACCTTCGCGTCCCTGATGATAGGAGCGCCGAGGCTCGCTCCGAGCCGTACCATCGGCACATGACCGACCCCGACCCCCGTCCCCGATGCGCGTGGGGGGACCAGCCTGACGAGCTCTACCGCGCCTACCACGACTTGGAGTGGGGCGTCCCCGTCAGAGACGAGCGCCACCTCTTCGAGCTCCTCATCCTCGAGGGCGCGCAGGCAGGCCTCTCGTGGTCCACGATCTTGCACAAGCGCGACGGCTATCGGCGTGCCTTCGCCGGCTTCGACCCGGACGCCGTCGCCCGCTTCGGACCCGCGGACATCGACCGGCTGCTCGCCGACGTCGGCATCGTGCGCAATCGGGCCAAGGTGGCGGCAGCCGTGGACAACGCGCGCGGCGTGCTGGCACTCCGGGAGGCGGGAATCACCCTCGTGGACCACCTCTGGTCGTTCGTGGGCGGCTCGCCGATCGTGAACCGGCCCGGCTCGACGGGTGACATCCCGGCCAAGACCGATGTCTCGAAGGCGATGAGCAGGGACCTGCGCCAGCGCGGCTTCGGTTTCGTCGGCCCCATGATCTGCTACGCGCTGATGCAGTCCGCGGGCCTCGTCAACGACCATGAGCTGGCGTGCTTTCGCTGGGCCGAGGTGCAGCGGGAGGGCTGACCTGCCGTCACCAGCCATCGCGGGCCGGTGCAGGACACCGGCGGTGCGCTCGTGAGCCAGCCGACAGGACGCCCGTGTGGAGGGCCGGCGCGCGGGTCGGGGGTCTAGACTCCCCGGGTGGACCAGATCGACGTTCAGGTCAGCCCCGTCGCGCCGCCTGGGCATCAGGCGACGACGCAGCTCCTCCTGCGCGCTGCGACGGCCGAGGCAGTCCGCCTTCTGGCCGCGGACGGCGCTCTCGTGTACCTGCTGGCCGAGGACGGCGACGCCCTGCGCTTCGCCGCCGAGGCAAGCATGGTGCGCTTGGCCCAGGACCACTGGATGCGGACGATCCGGCTGCGCGTTGGCGATGGGATGTTCGGCAAGGCGGTGGCCGAACGCGAGGTGGAGGTCACCGACGACTACCTGAGCGACCCCCAGTTCGAGCACACCCAGCAGACCGACTCGTTTGCCCATGAGACCGGCCTTCGGTCCTTCGTCGTGGCGCCGCTCGTGGCCGGCGACGAGGTCTTCGGCGCGCTCGGCGTGTACGACCGCCGGCCCGACGCCTTTGGGGCGCAGCAGATCGCGCTGGTCCGGGCGCTGGCCGACCACGCCGCCCTCGCGATCGCCAACGCCCGGCTGATCGCAGAGCTCGATGACGCGCGGCTGGTGACGAACCGCCAAGCCGAGGTCGAGCGCGCCCTGCGCCAGCTGGGCACGCGGATCTCGGGCGAGCGCGATCCAAGGTCGCTGATCGGGTTTGTGGTCGAGGAAGCGACTCGGCTGACCGGCGCGGCCGGCGGCCGCCTGGACACCCTCGACCGGGCCGGCTCGTCCCTAGTGGGCGTCTACGCGTCGGACCCGTCGCTCCTTCTCGGCGAGCGCCGGCACGAGGGTGCAGATGACGCCCTCGACGTCGGGCTGTCGGGGAGGGCCGTGCTCAGCCGCCGGCCGGTCATCACGTCCGACTACCTCGTCGACCAGACGTTCGCTCACCGCCCCGAACACGACGCCTTCGTGCGCTCGTCGGGGATCCGCAGCGCGGCAGCGGTGCCGCTCCTTGGCGACGACGGGCCGTTCGGCGCGCTGACGGTCTGGTCCACCCTCCCCAATGCGTTCGACGAGGCCACGGCGGCGCTCCTCGAGACGATCGCCGGGCAGGCGTCCGTGGCGCTGGTCCGGGTGCGGCTGATCGAGGAGCTGGGCCGCAGTCGCGAGGCGCTCGTGCGGCGTGCCGACGAGGAGCGCGCGCTGCGCGACCTGGCGCGCCGGGCGATGACCGTGCGGGACCCGGAGAGCGTCCTCGACGACGTCGCGGCGGAGGCCGCGCGGCTCCTCGCGCCCATCGGCGCCGTGATCGAGCCGCGCAGCCCGGCGAGGCGTGTGAGCGGGCGGGGGCGCTCGGTGGGCCTCGATCTCGTGACGCTCGAGGCGTGGCGCGCCGAGGCCGGGGCCGGCGCAGCGAGCACGGCCGTCAGCGAGCGCCGTACGGTCGTCGGCGAGGGGCCGGGGCCGGTCCGGAGCTGGGCGGTGGCGCCCCTGATCGGGGAGGCCGACGTGTTCGGCACGCTCGCCGTCCTGTCGCCGCTCCCGGGCGCCTACGGTCCGGACGAGACCGCGCTCCTGGCGTCGCTCGCCGACCACGCGGCGCTCGCGCTCGCGGCATCGGAACTCGTCGCGCGGGCGGAGGAGTCGGAGACCCGCTACCAAAGCCTCGTGGAGAGCCTGCCCGACCTGATCTTCACCTGCAACAGCGTGGGCGACTTCACGTTCGTGTCCGAGTCGGTGGAGGACGTGCTCGGCTGGAGCCCGGAGGAGACCGTCGGGCGCAACTTCCGCGAGATGCTCGTCGAGCACAGCGACCTCAGTCCCCTGGGCCGGCGATTCCAGTGGATGGCGGACAATCCCGGCAAGACCCTGATCACGAGGCTCGACCTCCGGACGAAGTGGGGCGGCGCGAAGCCGGTCGAGGTGGCTGCGGCCGGCGTGCTGCGCGGCGGCAGGTTCGACGGCGTCCACGGCTCCGCGCGCGACGTGAGCGACCAGGAGCGGCTGGAGCGCGAGCTTCGCGAGTCGGAGGCGCGGTACCGCTTCCTCGTGCAGTCCTCGCCGGATCTCGTCTGGGTCACCGATGCCGAGGGGCGCCTGACCTACGTCTCCGATCGCGCCAAGCCGGTGGTGGGCTGGGACGCCGAGCAGATGATCGGCCGGACGATGCAGGAGCTCGCAGTGGAGCCCGAGGTCCACGACTGGGTCGCGCGCTTCGACTGGCTGCGCCAATACCCGGGCGTGCCCCACCGCAACAAGTTCCGCATCCGCACCCCCGAGGATTCCGAGCGCCTGATCGAGATCACCGGCATCGGCGTGCTCAACGCGGAGGGCGAGTTCATCGGCGCACACGGGACAGTGCGCGACATCGGGGAGCTGGAGCGTCTGGAGGGCGACCTGCGACGCCAGACCGCCGAGCTGGCGGCGTCCGAGGAGCGTGCGCACCTCGCCCGCGAGCTCCACGACTCGGTCACGCAGTCGCTGTTCTCGATGACCCTCCAGTCGCGGAGCATCGAGCTGCTCATGGCGCGCGACCCCGCGCAGGTGCCGGGCAAACTCGCCGAGCTCCGCGAGCTCCAGCGGGACGCGCTCGCGGAGATGCGGGCGCTCATCTTCGAGCTCCGGCCCGGGCACCTCCAGGAGCAGGGGCTGGCGCTGGCGCTCCGGACACACGCCTCGGGACTGACTGCGCGGATCGGGCTGCCGATCGTCGTTGACGCAGACCCCGGTGACCGACGGCCCTCACTCGATGTCGAGGAGGCGCTCTACCGGATTGGCCGGGAGGCGCTGCACAACGTGGTCAAGCATGCGGGCGCACGGCAGGTCCGGGTCGAGGTCGGCCGTCGCGGCGACAGCGCCTGCGTCCGGGTCGAGGACGACGGCGGCGGGTTTGACCCCGACGCGGTGCCCGATGGCCACTTCGGCCTCGCCGGGATGCGGGCGCGCGCCGAGCGTCTTGGCGGCCACTTCTCGGTCGTGTCGGACATCGGTCACGGCACGGTGGTCGAGGCGGCGATCCCGGAGGGCGCGACACGCGACGCCGTGCCGATCGCCGGACAGGGCGCCATTGCCGGAGCGCGACGACAACCGTGACGACTCCGGATCCCACGACCCCCGTCAGTCTCGGGACTGGCCCTGCTGACACCTCCGGGCCCGGCCCCGTCGGCCTCGCCGGCCCCGGTCGCGCCTTCCCCGGCCCCGCCGGCCCCGGCTCGCGATGGTGGCCCGATCGCAGAGGCTCGGCCGACGCGCCGGGCTGCTTGGCGTGTGACGTCAACAACCTCCGCGTCGCGCCCCTTGGGGGCCTGATCATCGCAACCGATACGTGGGTTGCGGACCACTGCATCCCGCCCATGGCCCGTGGTTACGTGATCCTCAAGCCGCGGCGGCACGTCACCGCGGTGGCGGACCTGTCACCTGCGGAGGCCGGCGACTTCGGGGTGGTCGCCCAGCGGCTGATGGCCGCCATGCGCACCGTCTTGGCGCCCGCGAGGATCTACAGGTTCGACTTCGGCGAATCGCTTGACCACCTGCACTTCCATCTGATGCCGCGGCATCCTGGCATGTCGCCGACCGGCGCGGCGCTCATCGAGCGCGTCTTCGCCCACGAGTGGCTCGTCACCGAGTCCGAGGCTGCTGACGCGGCTCGGAGGATCCGGGAGGCGCTCGGCTAGCCTGCCGGCGCTCGCCATCCCCCGAATCTCCTCGGGGAGGAGCCTCGGCGAGGACATCCCCGCCGCCTCGGGCCCACCAAGCGTGGGATCTTGGCTTCGATCGCCCTTAGCGCCTCCGGGCGGCGATTACGAGGATGAGCCTCGCGTAAGCTCCCCGGGGCGGAGCATCGGTGGTCGGCGCACCGGCGCAGCGGCTCAGCGACCCCGCTCGGCGCGAGAGGGCCCCAGCGACCCTAGCGTCCCGATTCGCTGATACCTCACTGGTTGAGTCGCGTCAGGGTCAGGAGCGCCTCCCGCGCGCACGGGTCGCACCACGAACCCCCGGTTCGGGTCGGCGTCCGTGCACGCCACTGCGCGTGCCGACCCCAGCACGACTCAGCGACCGGGCTCGGCGTGGGAGGGGTCCCAGCCACCCTAGTCGATCTCGAGCACCAGGTACCCGATGCGGCCTCCCGGCGTGATGATCTCCACGTGGTCGCCCACGCGGCGCCCCATCAGCGCGGCCCCGACCGGCGAGACGCTCGACACCCGGCCCTCGCGGATGTTCGCCTCGGCGGCGCCCACGACGCGCAGCTCCTCCACCTCGCCATCCACCTCGACCTTGACGCGCGACCCCAGCTCCACCTTCGCGCCGCGCTCCGTGGGCGCCGAGACGACGGCCACCTTGAGCTTGGCCTCGAGCGCGTTGATGCGCCCCTCGAGGAACCCCTGCTCCTCGCGGGCCGCGTGGTACTCGGCGTTCTCCTTGAGGTCGCCGTGCTCGCGGGCGGTCGCGATGCGCTTCACCACGTCAGGACGCTGGGCCACGAGCGACGCGTGCTCCGCCTGCAGGCGGCCGAGGCCCTCCGGCGAGACGTACACCGGCTCGACCACGCGACGCGGCGACCCCTGCGCGGCGTACGCCGCTGCCGAAGCGATCCGTCCCTCGCCGCGACCGGGAGCCGGTCGGCGGCCGCGCTTCGCCTCGTCGCGGGCTCCGTCCGCCTCGGCGGTGGGCAGCGTGACGATCCGGGTGACGGGCGGCGGCGCGGGCGCCTTGACCTCCGGCAGGAGCATGTTCGAGATCCCGGTCGCCTTGCGGGCGCCCGACGGCGAGCGCCAGACGGCCCATGGCAGGACCACGGACGCGTCGTGGAGCGCGGCGCGCTCGCTCGCGGGCACGCCGGCAGCGAACGCGTCCATCAGGGCGTCCTCGTACTCCTCGGGGGCGTCGGTTGCCGCCCACCACACCCGCAGATCGCCCGCGTTGCGCAGGAGGTGCAGCCACAGGCCCGAGCCCGCGGGCTTGCGGTCGCCGGGCGGCGTCTTGGCGAGCGCGTTGATCCGCGCCGACACCGAGCCCGACGTGCCGCCGATGAACAGCACCGGCTGCGACGGCAGCCAGAACGAGCCGAGCCGCGCCTGGAGCTCCTTGCCGCCCGGCCGCTTGCCGTCGAGCCGCAGCTCCGGCACCCGCTCGATCCACCGGCCCACCACCGCGAGGTCCACGGACAGCGCCGGCGCTGGCGCGGGAAGCTCCACGAGGTACACGCCGGGGCCACTGTGCCGGACGGGCTTGCCCCACATCGCCGGGCCGTCTGCGAGCAGCCCGACCTCACGGAGCAGGGTGGCGGCGCTTCGATCGTCGGGCATGAGACTCCTGGCTGGGCTGTGCGGGGCCAAGGCGCCGGCCTGGGTGCAGGTGGGTCGCCGCGTGGGGTCGGAAGGCGCTGGACCTCGCACGCGGACGGCGCGCGGTTCGGCGTTATCGTCTCACCATGATGCCGAAGACACGGGGAAGCCGCGCTGCGGTTGCCCGCGGGCTTGCCGTGGCAGTCGTCGCCGTCGTGCTGGCGGCCCTTGCCGCTCAGGCATGGGGCCCGCTCTCGGCCGGCTCGGCCAGCGGACAGCCGGCCTCCAGCCCACCTGTCGGCGCGGCTTCGGGGTCGTCCGGCCAGGCTGGCGATGTCGTGCCGGGCTCGCCGGTCGCCTCAGGCGCCTCGTCGCCCGCCCCGTCGCCGACACCCACGGCCGGCGAACCATCGCCGACGTCCTCGGCAGGCCCCAACCCCGCTCTCCTGGCCCCGAAGCTCCAGGGCGCGCTCGATCAGACCCGCGCCCAGCTCAAGATCCCCGGTGTCTCGGCGGCGATCCTGTGGGACGACGGCCAGTCGTGGGTGGGTGCGTCGGGGCTGCGCGACATCGCCTCGGCCGCCCCGATGATCCCTGACACGGCCTTCGCGCTTGCCTCGATCTCCAAGACGTTCACGGCCGCGGTCGTCCTGCAGCTGGTGGAGGAGGGGAGGCTGGGGCTGGACCAGCCGGTGGCGCCGCTGCTCCCCAAGTTCAGGCTCGACCCGCGGATCACCGTCCGGATGCTGCTCGACCACACCAGCGGGCTGCCAGACTTCTTCATGGCCCGTGGCATCGACGCCGCGCTGCAGGCCCATCCGAATGCCACCTGGACCGCGATGCAGTCCTGGGCCTTCGTGCCCAAGAAGCACGCCGTCCCGGGCACGAGCTGGTACTACTCGAACACGAACTACCTGCTTCTGGGCGAGCTGGTCTCGGCCATCACCGGGAACCCCCTGGCGCACGAGGTGCGGACGCGCCTGCTCGACCCGCTGGGCCTCGACACTGCCTACTACCAGGCCGTGGAGGCGCCCAGGGAGACGGGCACGAACGCGTACACGCTGATCCCGCTGGCGGGCGGGGGATACCGGGTGAGGCTGGTGGCGCCGAAGACGGACGTGATGCCGTTCCGCTCGGTTGTCACGGCCGCCGGGGGCGCGGGATCGCTCGCCGCCACAGCGCTGGATGTCGCCCGCTGGATGCACGCGTGGGCCGGCGGCCTCGTGCTCAACCCCGACATGCAGGCCCAGATGCTCGCGGACATCGCGCGCACGATGAGGCTCCACGCGCGGATCCCGTACGGCCTCGGCATCGAGCGGAGGTCGATCCTGGGCTACACCGCGTATGGGCACTCTGGGCGCTACATCGGGCTCCGCAACATCGTGTGCTACGTCCCGGACATGGGGGTCACGATCGCCGTCCTGACCAACCAGAACACGGTGGACCCGACCCGCATCGCCACGCCGCTGCTCAGGCTCCTGCTGCCCGGCCCGCCCCCGTCTGCCTCGCCCGCGGCCTCGGCCTCGCCGTCGGCATCCCCGGCCCCCACGTCATCCTCGCCGTCGCCGTCCTGACGCAGCGCTCGCGCGAGGCGACCGACCGGGGGGCGGACCGGCGACCGCGCCCGATCGACGGCCGAGGGTTGCCCGCCCAGCAAGGCACGGCTCCACCCTCGCGGTTCATGCCCGCGCCGGGGGAGTGCTATGCGGCTCGCGATGCCCGAACACCCCGAGGGGCGTGTCCGGAGCGGCTCCGTCCCAGAACACCCTTGGGGAGGGTGCACCGGAGAGACGGCTCACCGAGCACTCCCCTGGAGCGTTTCCCGGCACGGGTCGATCGCAGACGCGCGCTCCGGGCCGACCCGGCGACCACCGCTAGCCCCGTCGGCCCCCGGCGCAGCTCCGTGACCGGCCGCCTCCCGCCGACCCGCTGGATCCCCGCGGGGTGCGCAGGGGCTGCGCCTCGGTCCGCCGGGGCGTGAACCCGTCGGCGACCTCCCAGGGGATCGCGATCTGGAGCAGCCGCTGGACGCCCCGAAGCAGGTCCGCCTCGTCGAGGCACACCAGGCTCACCGCGTCGCCCGTCGCGCCCGCGCGTCCCGTTCGCCCCACGCGGTGCACGTAGTCCTCCGGGTTCCACGGCAGCTCGAAGTTGACCACGTGGGGCAGGTCCTCGATGTCCAGCCCGCGGGCCGCGACATCCGTCGCCACGAGGACCCGGATCTCGCCGTTCTTGAACCCCTCGAGGGCCTTCGTCCGGTCCGACTGCGCGCGGTCGGAGTGGATCGCGGTGGCGGCCACGCCGTTGCGGTCCAGCCACGAGGCGAGCCGCGACGCGGTCAGCTTCGTCCGCGTGAACACGAGCACCTGGTGCCAGTCGCCCTTGAGGATCAGGTGGCGCAGCAGCTCCTCCTTGCGATCGCGATCGACCGGGTAGACGAGCTGGCGCACGTTCTCGGCGGCGGTCCCGTGGCGAGACACCTCGATGGTGACGGGGTTGTTCAGGATCGAGCCCGCCAGGCGCTTGATGTCGTCCGAGAAGGTCGCCGAGAAGAGCAGCGTCTGCTTGCGCGAGAGCAGCAGGTCCAGGATCCGCCGGATGTCGGGCATGAAGCCCATGTCGAGCATGCGGTCGGCCTCGTCGAGGACGAGGATCTCGACCTGCGCGAGGTTCGCGGCGCGCTGGCCGACGAGGTCGAGGAGCCGGCCCGGGGTCGCCACGAGGATCTCCACGCCGGCCGCCAACTCCTTGATCTGCGGGTCCAGCGGCACGCCGCCGTACACGACTGCGGCCCGGAGCGGCACCTTGCGCCCGTAGGTCTTGACCGATTCCGACACCTGCATCGCGAGCTCGCGGGTGGGGGTGAGCACCAGCGCTCGGACGGGATGGCGGGCGGGCGAGAAGGAGGTGTTGGCGTGGGGCCGGAGGATGTCCAGGATCGGCAGCGTGAAGGCGGCTGTCTTGCCGGTGCCCGTCTGGGCCGCGGCGAGGACGTCGCGGCGCTGCAGGACAAGCGGGATGGCCCGTTCCTGGACGGGCGTGGGGACTTCGTACCCCTCCTCCTCGACGGTCCGGAGGAGATCCGGGGAGAGCCCCAGCTCTTCGAATTGCAAGTGGTCGCGTTCCTCTCTGCGGCCGTGTGCGTCGGCCGGCGTGGGCGGCGTCCGGCGCGGCGCCCGCGTGTCAGGGCCCAGTGCCCTCGACCCCCGGGGCGGCGGCAACCGCCGAACGAGGCCGAGCATACCCGAGAATAGGGCCGTGAGTGCTCAGGGGACCCGCGCGATCAACGTCGCCAAGCGCGCCGGCATCGCGTATACCGTGCATGAATATGCGCACGACGACCGTGCTTCGCTCCAGGCCGGCCGTCGCGGCTATGCGCTCGAGGCCGTCGACGCGCTCGGGCTCGAGGCCGGCCGCGTGTTCAAGACCATCGTCGTGGCGTGCGACGGACAGCTGGCGCTGGTGGTCGTCCCGGCTGACGCGGAGGTGGACCTCAAGGCGGCGGCGGCTGCGCTGGGCGGGCGGAAAGCGATGATCGCGGACCCGGCCGAGGCGGAGCGCGCCACGGGCTACGTCCGGGGCGGGATCTCGCCGCTCGGCACGCGGCGCGCACTCCCGATGGTCGTCGACGCCTCGGCGGCGGCGTATCCCACGATCCACGTCTCGGCTGGGCGCCGGGGCCTGGAGATCGAGCTGTCGGCGGCCGACCTGCTGACCGTGACGAAGGCCCGCCTCGCCCCCGTCGCGCGGCGCGGCTAGTCAGATCAGATCCTGCGCGCCCGGCCATCGCCTCTCGCCGCTCGCCCGAAGCCCTCATGGTGCCGTCATGCAAACGTTATCCCCAGCTGCGAATCGGTCGGCCGACCATGCGGACAAGCGTTGCGCACGGTGGCATACTTCCCCCACGCGGGCGTTCCCAACCACCAGAGCACCCAACAGAAGACGCGTCGTCGGTCTCGGCCCGGACCCCGCCTCGATCGGCCCCCGACGGCACCAGTCCCACCGTCGCCGCGAACCATGCGCGGCGTTCCGGCAGAGGGGAGGCAAGACGGTTGCCCCAGGACGGTCCTGGCGCCCAAGGGGCGCCCTTCAGGAGGCTGGGGCCGCTTTTGACCGCAGTTCTCGCCGCACTCGTGGGGTTCGGCGCCCTCACGGCCGTCGCTCCCGGGGTCCGCGCCGCGGCCTACAAGGTCGTGATCGTCGTCGGACCGACCGGTTCGAGCACCGCCAACTACCGCTACAACGCCAATCTCCTCGCGACCCAAGCCGCCTCGTATGGCGCCACCGTGGTCCGGCTCTACTCCCCCAACGCGACGTGGTCGCGGGTGTCCTCGGCCGCGCGCGGGGCCAAGGTCCTGATCTACCTCGGCCATGGCAACGGCTGGCCCAGCCCCTACTACCCGTTCTCCACGGCGCGGATGGACGGCATGGGGCTCAACGCCGCCCTGAACCAGGGCAACGCCAACACCCGGTACTACGGCGAGGCGTACATGGCCTCGCTCCACCTCGCGGCCAACGCGGTGGTGATCCTCAACCGCCTGTGCTACGCGTCAGGTGACTCGGAGTGGGGGGCGGCGAATCCCACCAAGGCCACCGCCATCCGACGCGTGGACAACTACGGGGCCGGTTTCCTGCGCGGCGGCGCCAAGGCCGTCTTCGCGTCCGGTATCACCAGCGTGTCCTTCGCCCTGCGAGGGCTGTTCCGAGGCTCGGCGTCGATGACGATGGCCCAGCTGTTCTGGACGGACCCCAACAGGACGATCAGATACAAGATCGCGTTCACCTCGACGCGGACCCCCGGTGCGGCGGCCCTCATGGACCCCTACGCGCCGAGTCGGTACTACCGGTCCGTGATCGGCAGGCTGGGCACGACCATCGGCAACTGGCGCTCGGGCTGACGCCTCCTCCTCAGCCCGGGGCCATTCAGAGCGGGCGGGGCTCGGCAGCAATGCCGGCCCCGCCCGTTTCGTTGCCGTCCGGATGGATCCTCTCCGAAGCCGGCGCGTCAGTCCCGCGCCACGCGGCAGACGTGGAACGCGCCGTCGGCTGAGGTCGCGCCGAAGAAGCGATCCTGGATGGTCTCGCCGGTCCGGGCGACGAGATAACCCGTCGGGTCGAACAGCGCGCCGTGGCCCTGGTCGAGGCGGCCCGTGTAGCCGGCGGGCCAGGCCACCGCGATCTCCGCCCCGTCGGTCGCGCGCAGGAGCACCAGCGACGCGTCGCTGATGGCCAGCCGGGCGGGCCCGATGGCCGTCTGGGGGCAGGCGGCGCCCGTTGGGGCGGGGGCGTCGGTCTGGATCGCCAGGGGCGTGCCAGGCAGGGGGCGCGTGGCGCCGATGTCGAGCCACGCCCGACCGACGACCGCGGCGACGACCACCGCCACCACGATGACGATGGCGATGGCGCGTCCCGACACGGTTGATGCGTGTGCTCGGGCGTCTTCGGGCTCGGCGGTAGCGGGTGCGAGTTGGCCGTCGGTCACGGCCCCATGCTGCCACGGTCGTGCTGGCGGTGCGGCCGAAGGGACGCGGCGGCCCGGTGGCCGGGGCCCGCGCGTTCGTCCGCGAGTCACGCCAGACTCGGCACGGGAGCCGGCGAGCGTGGCCGACCCTGCGAACCCCACCGCTCAGCAGTGGCGCGTGTTCAACGCCCGGGGATCTGAGTCCTGCACGACTCGCGCGCCGGGAGCCGAACCGCACCGCCGTCGGCTCGTTCGCCCGCGAGTCACGCCAGACTCGGCACGGGAGCCGGCGAGCGTGACCCACGCGCAGGAGTTGCCCCCCGGGCGGGGGGGCCCGCTTGGCGAGCGCCAAAGTGAGTCCCCCGCGACTCAGTACAGACGCAGAACTCGTAGAAACGAATCACGACTTGACAGAAACACAATCGCACTTTATCAATACGCATATCAAGATTAGCAACAGCGAGGACCAAGTGGCGCACGACGTGATCGCAACCTGTCCTGTGTGCGCCCACGAGCTGGCTGTGACCCGTCTCCGCTGCGGGGAGTGCGGCACGACCATCGAGGGCGAGTTCAGCGTCGGGCGCTTCGGTCGCCTGACCCGCGAGCAGACGCAGGTCCTGGAGAGCTTCCTCCGCAGTCGCGGCAACCTGCGGGACATGGAGCGGGAGCTGGGGATCAGCTACCCGACGGTGCGAGCGCGCGTCGAGAGCCTCGTCCGGGCGCTGGGCTTCGGCCCGCGCGACGAGGCCGACGCGCCGGCGCCCTCCGCCGCAGCCGCGGCAACAACGCCCGAAGAAACCACCACGGCACGGCGCGAGGTCCTGGAGCGCCTCGCCCGCCGAGAGCTGAGCGCCGAGCAGGCCGCCGAGGCCATCCGGGCGCTCGGGAGGGACGCACGATGAAGGAGACCCGCACGACGCTCGACCCGACCATGCGCGAGCTGCCCCTTGCCCCTGGCGGGGAGCTCGACCTTCGGCTGGGGTCGAATCGGCTGCACCTGCGCACGACCGACGGCGACCGCGTCGTGATCCGCGGCCGCACGGACCACGACCTCGAGCGCGACCTGGAGATCCAGTCGGGCGACGGCTGGATCCGCGTCACGGACGGGCCGGTCGGGTCGCTCCGCCTCGGGCCCCTGACGGTCCGGAGCGGCCACGTGCCCGACCTCGACATCGAGGTCCCGCGCAGCGTCCGCATCAGCGTCCGCACGCTGTCGGGCGACATCGAGGCGGTGGGCATCGCCGGGCCGAGCCGCTGGCGGACCGCGAGCGGGTCCATCCGCGTGGGCGCCGAAGCCGGCCCGCTGAGCATCGACTCCGTCTCGGGCGACGCCTACTTGGACGCCCGGGCACCCCTGGCCGTCACCTGCCACAGCGTGTCGGGATCTGTGAAGCTGCGCGCCCCGCGCATCACCGCCCTCGACGTCGTGACGACGAGCGGGGACGTGGCGATCGACGCCGCGCTGGACGAGGGTGCCGCTCACTCCCTCACCTCCGTGAGCGGCGACGTGCGGCTGGCCACGGACAGCGAGGTCACGATCGACTTCCAGTCGGTCGCCGGTGACATCCGCGCGTCGATGCCGCACCGCATCGAGGGCTCTCGCGGCCGGCGCACCGCGGTCGTGGGCTCGGGCAGGGTGCGGGTCACCGTGCGCACGCTGTCGGGGAACGTCACGCTCAAGCCGGGCTCGGGCAGCACTGCGGGGTCGAGCGCCGAGGGCGCGGCCGATCGGGCCGGCGAAGCGTGGGCGTCCGGCGAGCCCGGGCCGGGGGCGGGCCTGTGGGCCGACTTCGGACGCGACTGGGCCGAATCCGCGAAGGACTGGGCGCAGTGGGGCAAGGCATGGGCGGAAGGGATGGCCTGGGGCCGCCCCGTCCGCGCGGGAGCCAGGACCGCTGCCAGAACCGCTGCCGGGACCGCTGCCGATGCCTCGTGGTCGGCCCCGCAGGGCACAGCGTCGGGCGAGGGCACAGCGTCGGGCGAGGGCACAGCGTCGGGCGATGTCACCGCGCCCGCGGACCCCGCGTCTGCGGCCCATGCCGCCCCTGCGACGGAGGTCGCGCCGGGGGCCGACGCGGGCGGTCGCGACGCGGCGCCGCCCGCCATGCCCGCCTGGGACAGCCTCCACGACACGGCGCGCGTCTCCCCGCTGCGCCACGAGGACGTCGAGGCAGCACGTCTCGAGATCCTCCGCCAGCTGGAGCGCGGCGACATCGATGTCGAGGCCGCGGCAGAGCGGCTGGCTGCGCTGGAAGGCGTCGCCGGCCGCCAGGAGGCCTGAGCCATGGAGGAGGACCCGCTCGAGACCGTGCTGCGGCTCGTCTCGGAGGGCCGCCTGACGGCCCAGGAGGCGTTGCCGATCCTCGAGGCTCTGGACAGTGCCCGGGGGCCGAAGCCCGGCGCGGCGCCAGGCTCGTCAGCAGCCTCGCCCGGTTTCCGCCCTGACGCCCCCAGCCCGCCCCATGCCGGCGCCGGCGGCTCGACCGGGAGATCGCTCCGCATCGAGGTGCGCGAGGCCGGCCACAGCGTGGTCAACCTTCGCCTGCCGCTCGCGATGGGACGGTTCGCCATCGACCGCATCCCGGGCCTCTCGAGCGATCAGGCGGACCGCGTCCGCGGCGCGCTCGACTCCGGCCTGACCGGGCCGATCTTCGTCGTCGATGACGGCGGAGACAGCGTCCGCATCGCAATCGAGTAACCGAAGGAGACGTCCCGTGATGTTCAGCACCGAATTCGTGCTCCAGGTGGCCCGTGACCACCAGGCCCGGCTCCTCCGAGCCGACCGGCCTCGCCTCGAACCGGCTCGCCGTCCCTCCGCCCGCCACCGGCTCGGCGCCTGGATCGTTCGGCTGGGACAGACCGTCGAGGGCCCGGCCGGCGCCCACCAGCAGCGGGCCTCGCAGGCCTGACACCGACCACGGAGGAAGTCAGTGGGCATCGCCACCGCCGACGCGGCCCGTCGCCCGTGATGACCGGCCGCTTCGGCCGGCTCCGCGGCCTGCGGTTCTGGCATGCCGCCGGCGCTCGCGACTTCGGCCTGCTCTGGGCGAGCGAGGCGATCTCCGCCCTGGGCGACCAGTTCCAACGCCGTCGCCCTGTCGTGGCTCGTGATCTCGCTTACGGAATCTGGCCTCGCCCTGGGATGTGGCGCGTCATGGGGCTGGTGATGTCCACGGCGCCCGCAGGTGTCCTGATCGACGTCAGTGCCACGGCGCTCTTCCTCGGCGCGGGCGCGCTCAGGGTCGTGACGACGCTCTGTGTGCTGGCGCTGGGCATGGTCGAGCTGTTCGACGCGCCGCGGGGTCAGGCCGTCGCCGGGGGCGCGCCCAGCGAGTAGCCTGCGCGGCCGTCAGCCGCCCGACTCGGCCTGGGCGTCGAGGGTCCGCGCCGCGGACTCGGCGGCGGGCAGCGTGACGACGAAGCGGGCCCCGGCGCCGGGTGGGGATGACACGCTGATGGTTCCGTGCATCGCCTCGGCGATGCGTCGCGCGATCGCCAGGCCGAGCCCGGTGCCGCCGGAGCCGTGGCGCGTGGTGCCGTGGAGGCGGGTGAACGGCTCGAAGATGCGCTCCTGCTCGGTGCTCGGGATGCCGGGCCCCTGGTCCTCGACCTCGAGGACCGCGTACGGCCCGGATCGCCGCACCCGGACCGTCACCGTCGTGTCGCGCGGCGAGTGGTCCACCGCGTTGTCGACGAGGATGAGCAGCAGTTGGACGAGCCGGTCGCGGTCGGCGCGGGCGAAGACGGGCGCCGAAGCCTCGTGGGTGAGGCGGACCCCGCGCTCGGCGGCCATGGCCGTCGCGCCGCGGACCGTGTCCCTGGCGATCGAGCTGGCGTCGAGCGTGACGGGCGCCGCCACCAGGCGCATCTCGTCCCACGCCGCCAGCTGGAGCAAATCGCCCACGAGCCCGCCCAGCCGGTCCGCCTCCGCCACGATGTCCTCCACCAGCGGCGCCCCGTCCTCGACGACGAGGCCCTCGCGCTGGAGGACCTCGGCGTTGGCGCGAATGAGGGCCGCGGGTGTGCGCAGCTCGTGGGAGGCGTCGGCCACGAACCGGCGCTGGGTCTCGAAACCGTCCTTCACGGGGCGCAGCGCGCGCCCCGTGACGAGCAGCGTGATCAGCGCCGCGCCCACCAGCCCGACCGCCCCCACCGAGGCGATGCTGAGGATCAGCGTTTGGGTCTCATGCTCGAGCAGCGTGAGCTGGATGCCGCCCTGGACGTACCCCTGATTCACGCCATCATGCGTGATGGCGACGGTGTAGAGGCGGATGTCCACGCCGCCGACGGTGATCGTGCGCAGATCCGGGGCACCCGTGCGGGCTGCCGCCAGTGCTGCCGCGTCGGGCAGCCCCGCCATCGGGTAGCTAGAGCGGTTCTCCACGACCTTGCCGCTGGTGTTCAGGACGAGCACGAAGGTGTCGGACAGGCCCGTGGGCCGGTCGGGGTCGCTGCCAGCGTCGCCATCGGAAGGCACGCCGCCCTGGGGTCCGGTCCCGGTCTCGCTGCCGCCCTCGTTCCGCGCGGTGTTGGCTCGACCCTGCACCGCCTGGACGACTGCCCGGTCGACATCGTCGTGGAGCGCGCGAAGGGCCACGACTGCAGTCGCGGCGCCGATGCCCACGACCAGCAGCGTGAGCAGGCCCATCGTCATCGCGAACAGGCGGCGGCGCGTCCGCCGGATCAGGCGCTCGGTGGTCCCGGTGGGCACCGCGCCGTCAGGCCTCGCTCTTGAGGGAGTAGCCCACACCGCGCACGGTCTTGAGTCGGTCTGCACGGTCGAGCTCGCCGAGCTTGCGGCGGAGGTACGACACGTACAGGTCCACGACGTTGGAGTACACGTCGGGCTCGGCGCCCCAGACTTGGTCCAGGATCTGCTGGCGGGTCACGACCTGGTTGGCGTGGCGGATGAAGAAGCCGAGGAGGGCGAACTCGCGCGCCGAGAGGTCAACCGTCTCGTCGCCCACCTGGGCCACGTGGCGCAGCTCGTCGAGGACGATGTCGCCGGCGGCCAGCCGGGCGTCCGCCAGCGGTGCCGGGCGCCGCCCGAGCGCCCGGATCCGGGCCAGCAGTTCGGAGAACGCGAACGGCTTGGCGAGGTAGTCGTCGGCCCCTGCGTTCAGGCCGGCGACCCGGTCGTCCACGGTGCCCAGCGCGGTGAGCATCAGGACGGGCGAGGGGACGCCCTTCGCCTTGAGCAGCCGCATGACGGTCATGCCGTCGACGTCGGGCAGGCCACGGTCGAGGACGATGACGTCGTGCGGGCCGGTCTCGGCCAGCGCCACCGCCGACACCCCGTCCGGCGCCACGTCGACGACGTGCCGCTCGGCAACCAGCACCCGCTTGATCAGCGCCGCCATCTTGGGTTCGTCTTCGACCACCAGGATTCGCATCGCGGCGATTGTGCGGCTGTTGGAGCGTCCGGTCGAGGGGTCGATGGTCGTCTGTGAGAAGTCTCACGCGGCTCTCGGCCGCCTCTCGGCGTCGCGCTGACCCTGACGCCACACGACGCACGAGACGCCGAGGAAGGCGAGGCGGTTCCAGGTGCCCGCGGTCACGTGCCGCCCGCCGCCCGTGAACGCCAGCCCGAGCGGCTGCTCGAGCCCCGTCGCAGCCGCATCGGGATCGGCCACGGCGATGACGAGGTGGTCGATGCCCAGGATGGCCATTGACCGATGGTAGCCGTTGCGGTCCCAGACCGAATCCCGCTGACCGAATCCCGCCGCGCCGTCGGCGTGGCGACGGGCGGGTACGATGGCCACATGCCCGAACCCGCGACCGCTCTTCCGTTCACCGGCAATCCAGAGGCCGACGCCCTGCTCGCGTCGAACCCGCTGGCCCTGCTCATCGGCTTCGCGCTCGATCAGCAGGTCACGGTCCAGAAGGCCTTCTCCGGGCCGCTCGACCTGCTCGGGCGCACCGGCTCGCTCGACGCGGCCGCGATCGCCGCGATGGACCCGACTGAGCTCGAGACCGCCTTCCGGACGCCACCGGCGCTCCATCGTTTCCCGGGCATGATGGCGGGGCGGGTCCGGGAGCTGTGCGCCGCGATCGCGAGCGAGTACGGCAACGACGCGTCGCGGGTGTGGCGCGAGGCGAGGGACGCCAGCGAGCTGCGCGCCCGTCTCAAGGCGCTGCCCGGCATCGGGGAGCAGAAGTCGGCCACCATCATCGGGGTGCTGGCCCGGCGACTCCGCGTCCATCTCGAGGGCTGGGAGGCGCAGGCGCCGACGGAGCCGACCCTGGCGGACGTCGACTCGGCCGAGGCGCTCGCCGCCTACCAGGCTGGCAAGCGGGCGCGCAAAGCTGACGCCCGGGCCAGGGGCGGTCGCCGGTGAGCACGACCGACATCCTCGCCGTCGGGGCGACCATCGCTGGGCTGACGATGGCCTTCTCGCCGGTCCTCCAGATCCGGCGCATGCGGCGGACCCGCTCGTCCCATGACGTCTCCCTGCAGTACCTGGGGCTCCTGTGCCTCGGGTTCGTGCTGTGGGTCGCCTACGGCGTGTCGATCCCCAACTGGGTCATCGTGGGCACGAACGCGGCGTCGCTGAGCGTGATGGCGCTGACGATCCTCGTCGCGTTGCGGTACCGGCGGGGCGGCGCCCGACGGGCGGCCGCCGCGCTCGCAGCGCCTGGGCGCGCGACGGACGCCGGCGACGTGGCCGCGGAGGGCGGCGAGGCGCGCTGAGGCAGGGTCAGCCGGATCTTAGGAAGCCGAGCCCGAACCCCGTCCCGGCCGACCTCGCGAACAGGCTGCGGATTTCGCCGTCGGGCTCCGCCTTCGTGAGCGCGCCGGCCTGCTCCGTGAGCACGAGGTCGGGCACCGGCAGGCCGAGGTGCCGCGCCAGCTTGCCCGCCAGGAGCTCCGCCACCAGCGCCCTCCACCCGTGCCCGGCGCCAAGCAGCTTGGCCACGCACAGCCCGTCGTCGTCCGCCTCGTCGGGCGCGGGGACGGAACCGCCCTCGCGCAGGGGCGTGACGTAGCGGTGGCGGTAACGCTCCGGAGCATCGGTGCGAGTGTGGGCCGCTGCCGGTTGCCTTGAGGCGCCTTCCGCGCTATCGTTGCGCATGCAACTACTAGCACGGGCGCGGCGTCGACGGGCCTGAGCCCGCAGGGAGACAGGAGCGTTCCAATGGACCCAAGGATCCTCGCGGCCCTTGGCCGCAGCCAGGTCATCGACTTCACGACCACCGGCCGCAAGTCCGGCCAGCCTCGGCGGATCGAGATCTTCCTCCATAACCTCGGTGGGCGGCTGGTGATCAGCGGCCTCCCGTCTCAGGAACGAACCCGGGCGTGGTTGCGCAACGTGGCGGCCAACCCCGCCGTCACCCTCCACCTCAAGGAGGGCCTCGCGGCGGATGTGCCGGCGACGGCCCGCGTCGTCAGCGATCCTGCGGAGCGCCGGCAGCTGCTCGAGGGTGTCGCCCGCAATTGGAGGCGCACGGACCTCGACGTGATGCAGGAGCACAGCCCGCTGATCGAGCTCTGCGTTCCGGGCTACCCGGGGTAGGCGCCCGGGGTCTCCGCGATCGCGCGGACCGCCGGTCGTTCCCCTCGGCTCGAGGGGCCTGAACCGTCGGCCGCGTGTGCCCACCGGCCACGGAGGCGGCGGTGCTCGCCCTCGGCCACTGGCAAGCGGTTCGGGCACGGGCGCTCAGGCGGGCTCGGCCTCGATCAGCGCCCGAAGCCGCTCCAGCGCGCCCGGCAGGCCCGCGTCGAGCTTGCGCTCGGCCTCGCGGGCAACGAATCCCAGGAACGGCGGGGTCGTGAGTTCCACCTCGACGGTTGCCTCGGTCCCGCCCTTGGGCGTCTCTCGCAGCTCCACGGAGACGGTCACGCCGAGCGGCCCACCGGACCCGTTCATGACCAGGCGTGACGGCGGGGCGAGCTGGGTGATCTGGGCCACGACCTCGGCCCCTGCGGCGGCCGACGAGAGCCGCAGCCGGGCCCGGCTGCCCACGGCCAGCGTGGCGTCGAGCAGCTCGGCGCTGACCACCTCCGGCATCCAGCGCGGCAGGTCCTCGACCCGTGTGGCGACCCGGAAGACGAGCTCCGGCGGGTAGGGGAGCGCGACCGACGCGCCGATCTTGCCCACCTCAGCGAGCGGGCTCGATCAGCAGCTCCACGAGCGCGTCGAGCTCGGCATCGCCGAGTCCCCCGGACCGCAGCAGCGCGCGCGCGCCACCGTGGGCGGCGTGCAGGTGGTCCATCGCCGAGGCCATGAACTCCGGCGGGCTGTCGACGACCAGGGGCTGGTGGCGCCAGTCACCGGGCGGGATCGTCGCGTTGGGCATCGCGAAGTAGCCGGCCGAGAGCGCGTAGTCCGCGATGACGATGTCATCGGCGACGCCCGCGAGGGACAGGAGCACGGCGATCGTGATCCCGGTCCGGTCCTTGCCGGCCGCGCAGCCGATGACCGCGGGCAGGCCGTCGGGCTCGAGCAGCACGCGGACCACCTCGACCAGCTGAGGGAGCCGCTCGTCGAGCACGTGGCGATACATGCCGGCCAGGCCGCTGTGCGGCGTGGGATCGTCCACCAGCAGCGCGATGTGGCGGTAGCGGACGTCCGGGTGGGCGGCGAACACGCTCGGCGAGAGCTCGAGCTCGTTGGGCCAGCGCAGGTCGATCACCTGGCGGAGCCCGATGTCGCACAGCTCGTCGATGGCGTGGGTCGGCAGCTTCGTGAGCTCGTCCGAGCGCAGCAGCGTGCGCCAGCGGGTGCGCCGGCCGTCGGCCGTCGGGTAGCCCCCGACGTCGCGGACATTGCGGGTTCCATGGATGGGCAGGTGACGGCGCGGGTCCTTGACGGGCATCGCCGCAAGGGTAACCCGAGCGCGCGATCCGGGCGGGCGCGTGTCCGGGCGGACGGGCGCAGCGGGTCGTCACGGCAAGCAGGGCGACGGTGCCAGCGGCCGGAAGGAAGCCGGGCCAGGACGGCTGTGCCCAAGCATCACCCATGCCCCATCGGTGCCCGCGCGTGAGATCGGGGGACTCCGCTCGCGGCCCGCGGCCCGCCCCATCCGGCGGATGTCGGGCGGCGGCGGAGTTCCTGGCCGGTCCTCTTAGGCGGTCCGTTCTTGCTCGTCCGGGTGCCGGGGGGCGCGCTCGGGCCGCCCGTCCTGGCGCTGGCCGCTAGCGCGGTCGGCCCTCGAAGGCCCGCTTGACGGCGCTCACGAGGGCCTGCGCCGTGCCAGCCGACCACGCCGCCGTCGCCGCCTCGTGGGCCACTCGTATCGGGAACGGGAGCGCTGAGCGGAAGTCGATCTCGGCGTGGAGCCGGGTGCCCGAGCCGCGCGTGTCGAGGGTCAGCACCAGCCGCCGCTCGAGCGATCCTTCGCTGGCGACACGGACCTGCCGATGGGGCGGACGGTGCTCGACGACCTCCCAGTCGCGCATCCGGACCACGCCCAGGAGACTCGTCCGAATGCGGTACCGCGTTCCGGCGCGCGTGGGGCCCGACGAGGCGACGTCCCGGACGCCGGGCAGCCAGCGGGGCATGCCCTCGAGATCGTCGAGGAGCTGCCAGACCTCGTCTCGGGAGGCGCCGACAAGCGCCTCCCCGGCCACGCGTCGCATCGCGCCCAGTATCGCGCGGCGGAACCCCCATTGTTGGCGGCGCATCCCCGCGGCCTTGCCCGACGGTCCGCCGCCCCCGCACGCGGGGCTGCGGGACGATGCCCGCGGGGTGACGACGGGTCCCGTGGCCCCAATGCGTGGCACGCATCGATCTAGGTGTGCGGCCGGCGCGTCGATGCCCGGCACGCATCATGAGGGCCCGCGGCCTGGCCGGGTGGGCGGCAGCTCCGTCTGCCTGATGCGCGCGGGGC
>JAJZRG010000032.1 GCA_021802825.1 Chloroflexota bacterium | reverse complement strand
ACGGCCGGGATCCCCACGCCGGTCCTCCTGCTGACGGCGCGCGACGCCGTCGACGACCGCGTCCACGGCCTCGACGTCGGCGCGGACGACTACCTGGTCAAGCCGTTCGCCTTCGAGGAGCTGCTCGCCCGGGTCCGCGCGCTCGGGCGGCGGGGGCCAGTGCCGCGCCCGGTCCGACACGCGGTGGGGTCGCTCGAGGTGGACCTGGGCGCGCAGCGCGCCACCATCGACGGGCGCGCGCTTGAGCTGACGGCTCGCCAGTTCGCGCTGCTGGCGCTGTTCGCGACCCGCGCCGACCAGGTCCTGAGCCGGTCAGCGATCCTCGACGCCCTCTGGGACTGGGCCTTCGAGGGCGACCCGCGGATCGTGGACGTCTACGTGAACGCGCTCCGCAGGGCGATCGGGGAGGGGCCGCTCAGGCCGCGCCTGGTGACCGTGCGGGGAGCGGGGTACGCCCTCCGCCCGCCCAGCCCACCCCGGGCGCCCGCCGGGTGACCATCCGCCAGCGACTGGCGCTCGCGTACGCCGGCGGGGTCGCAGTGACCGTGGCCGTCGTCGGCGCGGTGGTGTGGTGGCAGATGGCGGGTGCGCTGCGCGCCGGCCTCGCCGCCGAGCTCGCCGCGAAGGCCGACGCCGTGGCGACGTCCCTCGAGAACAACGGCCAGGTTGGGCTCCAGGAGGCCGACGCATCGGGCCGGTCGCTGTTCGTCGCGCTCATGACGCCGTCGGGAGTCCTCGTCGACGCCACCGCGAATGCGCCGGCCGGCCTGACGGCGACCGCCGGGGACATGGCGCTGGGGGGCCGCCGGTACCTCGTCCGCGTGAGCGCGGCGGCGGATGGCACGTCGATCGTCGTGGGCGCGGACCTCGCCCCCATCGACGGCACGCTCCGCTCGCTCGAGGGCTACACCCTGACGGCGGCTGCCGCGGCCGGCGCCCTGTCGCTCCTCGCGGGCTGGTGGCTCTCAGGGCGGGCACTCGCCCCGCTCCGACGGCTCGCGGACGACGCCGCGCGGATCGGCCCCGGGGCGCTCTCGGACCGTCTCACGCCCCCCACCCAGGCAGACGAGGTCGGCCGCCTCGCGGACACGCTCAACGAGATGCTCGACCGGATCGCCGAGTCGGTGTCGCGCCAGCGACGCTTCGTCGCGATGGCGTCCCACGAGCTGCGGACGCCGCTCGCGGCGCTGCGCGCCGAGCTCGACCTCGCCGACGACCCAGTGAACTCTCGGCGCGACCTGCTCGACGCCGTGCACACGGCGCAGGGGCAGGCGGTCCGGCTCACGGAGCTGTCCTCGAGCCTGCTCAGCCTCGCGTCCGTGGCATCCGACGCGACGGCGATCGCGCGGTCGGAGTTCGACGTGGCGGACCTCGCCCAGGGGGTCGCGCGCTCGGCGGCGCCGCTCGCGCGCCAGCACGACGTCGAGATCCGCGTCGGGGCAGAGCCGTCCCTGGTCACGACCGACCGCGTCAGGCTCGAGCTCGCCATCGGCAACCTCGTGCGCAACGCCATCGTCCACGGGGGATCGGGCGGGACCGTTGACCTGACCTGCCGCGTGGAGGCCGAGGGGGCCGGCCGGAGGCTGACCGTCGAGGTTGCGGATCGAGGACCGGGCTTCGCGCACGCCGACCCCGCGTTGCTCTTCGAGCCGTTCGCGCGCGGCGCAACCCGCGCGCCCGGGTCCGGCCTGGGACTCGCCACCGTGGCCGAGGCGGTCAGCGCGCTGCGCGGCGACGTGGGTGCCCGCAACAGGCCGGGAGGCGGGGCCGTGGCCTGGGTGTCCATTCCCGTGGGCACCCATCTCGAACGGGGCTGACGGCCCGGGCATTCCGCTTCAGGAGCCGCTGCGCGTCAGGAGCTCGACGATCTCGTGCGCATCCACAGCCCGGCGAGCGCCAGGCTGGTCCAGAACACGACGGCGGCGGTGCGGACCCAATCCATGGCATCCATCATGCCCGCCTCGCATGTGGAGTCGGTGAGGTGGAGATGTGAACCCGAGCCGGGCTTGGGCAGGCCAGTCACCAGGGGCAGCCCGGCCCGTCAGGGCCGGTCCTGACGGACAGCAGGGCAGGCCGACCGTCGCTGGCCGTCGCGAGGCCATGCGCGTCCTCTCGACGTCGCTCCCGACACGCGGACCAATCGGTCGGGACTTAGGTACCGTTGACGAAAGACACCGGCGGAGGCAACTTCACGGTGGTCTTGGCCTGCTTGAAGGTCGGCGGTCGTGTACGCGATCGTCAGGCCGTCGGGCGGATCGATCCACGTGTACAGCGAGCCAGGTCACGGTACGAGCTTCAAACTCTACTTCCCACGCGTCGCAGCGGATGTCGGCCCGGCGCCTCCCGCGACCCCAGCGACCGTCCAGGGCGGTGACGGCGAGACGATCCTGCTCGTCGAGGACGAGTCGGCCGTCCGCGTCTGCGCCGTGCGCGCCCCCATCGCGGCGGGCCATCGGGTGCTGGAGGCAGGCAGCGGCACCCAGGCGCTCGAGCTCGCAGCTGCCCGGGAGCGCCAGATCGACCTGCTCGGCACCGACATCGTCATGCCCAGGCTCCGAGGCCACCAGCTCGCCGAGCAGCAGGAGGCAGTCCGGCCGGTTCTCGGCGTCCTCCACGTCTCCGGAGTCACCGAGAACTCCGTGATCCACCACGGCGTCCCGGACGAGGGAGCCGCCTGCCTCGAGAACCCGTTCAGCGCCGGCGAGCTCGCCGCGGCCGTCCGGGCCGCCCTCGACCGTCCGGCATGACCAGCCAGCGCGCTCAGTCGGTGGACGCTTCGGGGCCGCCCATCCTCGTCGTCGACGACGAGCCGGCCATTCGGGCGCTCTTCACGCGCGTCCTCCAATCCGCTGGCTACCCGACGCTCGAGGCCGCCGACGGGGTCGAGGCGCTCAAGGTCCTGGATCGAGCCGAGGTCGCCCTCGTGCTGCTCGACAGCACGATGCCCCGGCTCGATGGCCAGGGCGTCATCGCCGCCATCCGAGCGAACCCGGCCACTCGGACCCTGCCGGTCATCCTCGTCACCGCCCGGGCGAGTCTTGGCGACCGGATCGAGGGTCTCGACGCCGGTGCCGACGACTACCTACCCAAGCCCGTCTCCCTCGACGAGCTCCTGGCGCGGGTTGCGGCCCAACTCCGGAGTCATCGCGCGTGGGAGACGGCCTTCGCGGCCGAGGCGGCGCAACGCCGTGCGCTGACGGTCGCGCTCCGCAGCATCGGGGACGGCTCCCCACCCGAACAGACGGCAACCCAGCTGGCTGAGGCCGCGGTGTCGGCGCTCGGGCTCAAAGGGCTCGCCATCATCGTCGATGACCCTGACGGCCGACTTGTGCCCCTCGGGGTGGCGGGCCGCTGGCTCGGGCGCCTGCGGCCCGGTCACCCGATCGACAGGGCACTCGCAGGCGAGTTCCGCAGGCTGATCTCGAGGGGTCCGTATGCCCACGCGCGAGAGACCGACCCGGCCATCACGACGAGCGGTATTCTCGTGCTCCCGCTCGAGGGGCCGGACGGGCGGTTCGGCCTCGTGGGACTTCGAGATGCATCCGACCCGCGAGACATGCGGGTGCTGGCGCGCCGCATGCCGCTGTTCCTGGAGTTCGCAGATCTCGCAGCGGCCGTGCTGCGGCCGGGTCTCGAGGCCGGGGTGGGGGACCGGGAGGAGCGGTCGAGGATGCAGTCGATCATCGACGCGGCTGCGTTCACCCCGCACTTCCAGCCGATCGTGATCCTTGGAAGCGGCACGATCGTCGGCTTCGAGTCCCTCACGCGCTTCGCAGACGGGGTCCAGCCGGACATCCGGTTCGCTGAGGCTCGCCGACTCGGCCTTGGCAGCCCACTCGAACGGGCGACGCTCACCGCTGCCCTGGTGGCGGCGCGCGCCCTCGACGAGGACGCCTTCCTCGCGCTGAACGTCTCCCCGGCGTTGGTGCTCTCGACGCCCGACTTCCCAGCGCTGCTCGAGGGCAGCGGGCGCGAGATCGTCATCGAGATCACTGAGCACGATGCGATCGAGGACTATGCTGCCGTGCGCACGGCGCTGGCGGGGTTCGGCCCACGGGTTCGGGTCGCGGTCGACGATGCGGGTTCGGGGTATGCGAGCCTGCGCCACATCCTCGCCCTCCGTCCGGCCTTCGTGAAGCTCGACATCAGCTGGGTGCACGAGCTCGACGCCGACCCGGCCCGCCAGGCGCTGATCGCGGGCCTCGTCCACTTCGCCGCCGAGATCGGTTGCGAACTGATTGGCGAGGGCGTCGAGACCGAGGCGGAGGCCGCGACGCTGCAGCGCCTCGGAGTGATGTTGGGCCAGGGGTACCTGCTGGGACGACCGATGCCTGCGCCCGGCTGGCCGCCGTCAGTGTCGGCGTCCCTGGCTCGAGCCGGAGCCTCGGCACAGGGGTAGGCCCCGCCCGGGGGCCGAGTGCCCGTCAGGCGGCCAGATCGGCGGGGGATCGGACCGGCGCCGCCCGACCGGCCGTCCGCAGTTGCCGTCCGCTGATGCCTCCGCCCTCAACGCGCCCGCCCTCAACGCGCCCGCCCTCAACGCGCCCATGCTGCAATGGTCCCTGTTGGGCGCCTGTAGCCGCTCGGCCCGCCGGCCATATTCCACCGCGCCCGGGCCGATCGGACCCCCGATTGCCGACCTATGGGGATGTCCACAGGCACACCCTGCATTCGAGACTATGGCTAGCCATCAGTTGGCTCTCGGGCAGCACCCATTCGGCAGCGGGAGGACCTCGACGACGATGCGACCGGCCGGCCACAGCGAGGCCGTCGAGATGTACCTCAAGTCGCTGGCCGTGCTCGGGGGCGCGTCGCGACCGGTCGCCGCCGCCCTCCTCGCGCAACGGCTGGAACTGACGCCCGTCGCCGCGAACGAGATGCTCCGGCGCCTGGCGCGCGATGGGCTCGTGGCGCACGAGGCGCGGCACGGCTTCCGGCTCACGACGGCCGGGCGCGAGGCCGCGCAGGAGGTCATCCGGCGGGAGCGCCTGTGGGAGAGGTTCCTCGTCGACCGGCTCGGGCTCGACCCGGTCCGCGCAACCGACTGGGCGTGCCTCCTCGAGCACGCGACCTCACCCGAGGTGGTCGACGCGCTCGACGCGTACCTCGGCTACCCGGAGACGTGCCCGCAGGGCCAGCCGATCCCCCGGTCGGCGGAGGCGCCCTTCTACCGGGACGGCCGCGCGCTGGCCGACGTGGCGATCGGGGAGTCGGTCCGCATCGTCGCCTTCGACGACGAGTCGTTCGAGGTGCTCGACTACCTCCGCCGGGGAGGGCTCGCCGTGGGGTCGACGGTGGGCGTCGCCTCCATCGGGCCCCATCGCAGCCTCCTCGAGCTCGATGGCCCGGGCGGCAGGATCGCGGTGGGCAGGGAGGTGGCGGCGACCATCCAGGTCGTGCCGGTCGACGCGCCACCCGCGTCGGGCGCCTCGTGAGCGAGGTCCGGCTGGATCGCGCCCGCATCGGCCAGACGGCCGTCGTCGTCTGCCTGCGGCCGGGCGACGCGGACGGCCGCGGCCACGCTCTCGCGGGCCAGCTCGCGGCGGAGGGGATCGTCGCCGGAGCCCTCCTGACCCCCGAGCGGCGGCTCCCCCTGGGCGGCCCGATCGTCGTGGCCATGGGTCGTGCGCGGGTGGCGCTGGGACGCGATGTCGCCCGACTGCTCATCGTTCGCGCCGTCGCATTGGACGACGCGGCCGGCCCGGACGGCGGGGCCCGGGCGTGAGCACGGCGCTAACGGGCGCGGGGTGCCACCCGGCTGCGCCGGACCCCGGCCCCACGGGGACTCGTGGGGCGGGCACGGACAGCCGGGTCCCCACGGTCGCCCTCGTCGGCCGGCCGAACGTCGGCAAGTCCACGCTGTTCGCGCGGGCCACCGGCAGGTACGCCGAGGCGTCGAACGCGCCCGGAACGACGATCGCGATCGACCGCCGCCGGGTCCGCGTCGACGGGTGCGAGGCCGACCTCGTCGACCTGCCCGGGACGGTCTCGCTCTCGACGCCGGTCGGGGAGGAGACGCCGTTCTGGTCTCTCCTGCTTGAGGCGCGTCCCGACGCCATCATCGTCGTCGCCGACGCTGGGGATCTCGCGCGGCACCTTCCGCTCGCCCTCGCCTGTCGCGACCTCGGCCTCCCGGTCGTCCTCGCCGCCAACCTCGCCGACGAGGCCGAGGGCCGGGGCGTCAGCCTCGACACCGGGCGCCTGGCCCAGCTCCTCGTCGGTCCGGTCCACCGAACGTCGGGCAGGTCAGGGCTCGGGGTGGCCGAGGCGCTCCGCGACGCCGTCCGCCTTGCCGGCCGCGTCGAAGCGGTGAGGGCCGGCGCGTCCTCCCCGCGCTCGACGGCACCTGCCCCGGTCTACGCACTGCCCGTCGAGGCGGCCATCAGGCGACGCGCGCTCGAGATCGGCTCGAGCCGGTCGCTCGGCGCGGCCAGCGCGGCTGGGCGGCTGGGAGACCTCGTCGGCGAGGGAGCCCTCTCCGCGCGGGGCGCGGCGACCCTGGACCTCGCGGCCTCCGTGGAGTCCGCGAGGTGGGAGATCGGGCGACGGTGGGCGGACCAGGTCGTCTCGCGCTCAGCTGGTTCGGCGGACCGCCTGTCGCTCGCGGACCGCTTCGGCCGGTGGAGCGTCGCGCCGTGGCCGGGGATCCCCCTGTTCTTCGGGACCACGCTCGCGATCCTGCTCGCGATGATGGCGGCGGGATCGGTGCTGTCCGGGCTCCTCACCACCGCCTGGCAGGCGACCGCGTCGCCCGTGATCAGGGCTGCGGTCGGCGCGGTCGTGCCCGACGCGACCGCGGGCCGCGCGCTGCTCTGGGGCCTCGACGACGGCGTCCTCTCGATGCTCGCGGTGGGGATCCCGTACATCCTCACGTTCTACGTGCTGCTCGCGTTCCTCGAGGACTCCGGGTACCTCACGAGCGTCGCCGTCCTCACGGACCGCGTCCTGGGGACGCTCGGGGTGTCGGGCCGGGTGTCGATCCCCATCCTCGCCGCCACGGGCTGCAACGTCCCCGCCATCTACGGCACCCGCCTGCTCGGCTCCCGGCGGGAGCGCGTGCTCGCCTCGTTCCTCATCACGATGACGCCCTGCTCCGCCCGGATCGCGGTCGTCTCCGGCGCCCTCGTGCCGTTCGCGGGCGTGGGGCCAGCCCTGGCCGCCTTCGGCGTCATCGCCTGCCTCACGCTCGCGGGCGGCATGCTCGCCAACCGGATGGTCCCGGGGCGGCAGTCGCCCGTCGTGCTGGAGCTCGCCCCCATCCGGAGGCCCGTGCTCGGCCACGTCGTCAGGAAGGCCTGGTGGCGATTCGAGTCGTTTGTCCGGGCAGCGGCACCGCTCATGGTCGCCGGGTCGATCGTGCTCGGCTTCCTCTACGAGACCGGCCTCATCTGGCGGCTGACCCCGGTCCTCGACCCGGTCACGGTCGGCTGGCTGGGCCTGCCGTCGGTGGCCGGGCTCGCGCTCGTGTTCGCGTTCCTGCGCAAGGAGCTCGCCCTGCAGCTGCTCGCGACGTTCGCGATCGTGGAGCTGGGGCAGGGCGCTGCGAGCATCGGCTCGTTCATGAGCCCGGGCCAGCTCTTCGTGTACGCGGTGGTGACGGCGGTGTCGTTCCCGTGTGTCGCGACGCTCGCGACGCTGACAGCCGAGCTGGGGAGGCGCACCGCCCTGCTCATGAGCGCAGGCACGATCGCGATCGCGCTCGCGGCCGGCGGCCTGATCGCGCGGTTGGTCGGCGTTGTCTGACCCGCGGCTCGCCCGCGACAGGTCGATGCCGCGCATCCCGGGGGGCTCACGGGCGGCATCCGTGGCCGGCCCCGATTGTCCGCAGCGGCCCCTGAAACGCCGACAGCGGCCGAAGGCCACGGGGATGGGTCAGGCTCGGTCGAGGACCTCGCGGACCTTGCGGCCCAGAGCCTCGATCGTGAACGGCTTGGGCAGGAAGGCCATGTCACGGGCCATGATCCCGTGTCTCGCGACTCCGTTCTCGGTGTAGCCCGAGACGTAGAGGACGGCCAGTTCGGGACGCAGCTCGCGGAGACGGTCCGCCAGCTCGTGGCCGCCCATCTCCGGCATGACGACGTCGGTGACCAGGAGGTGGATCTCGCCTGCAGCGGCACTCGCAAGGCGGATCGCATCCCGGCCGCTGCCGGCCGCCAGGACGCGGTATCCAAGGTCACTCAAAGCGCGGACGGCGAGCGCTCGGATCGCCGGCTCGTCGTCGACGACGAGGATCGTCTCCGACCCGTGGATGTCCCTCGGCGGCGCGACGGGTTCCGCGGCCAGCTCGACAGCCGCGTCCACCCGGGGCAGGTAGATCTTGATCGTGGTCCCGAGCCTCGGTTCGCTGTAGATCTCGAGATGGCCGCCCGACTGCCTGACGACCCCGTAGACCGTGGCGAGGCCCAGGCCGGTGCCCTTGCCCGGCCCCTTGGTGGTGAAGAACGGCTCGAAGGCCCGGCTGGCCGTGGCAGGATCCATGCCCACCCCGGTGTCGGCCACCGTCAGCGCCACGTAGCGACCCGGTAGGACGTACGGGTGCTGCGTGACGTACTCCGCGTCGAGCGTCACGTTCGCGGTCTCGATCGTCAGCCTGCCGCCCCCCGGCATGGCGTCGCGGGCGTTGGACGCCAGGTTCAGCACGATCTGCTCGATCTGCACCGGGTCGGCTCTGACCCGCCCGAGGCCGTCGGTGCCCACCACGTCGAGCGTGATGTCGGCGCCGACCAGCCGCTGGATGAGTGGCGAGAGCGCGACGAGGAACGCGTCAAGGTCGATGACGCGCGGCTGGAGCACCTGCTGGCGGGTGAAGGCGAGCAGCTTGTCAATGAGGCCCGTGGCCCGGTCTGCGGCCGACTGGATCTCGGCGAGGTCGCTGGCGCGCGGATCGCCGGCCGGGGTGGCGTCGCTGGCCAGCTCGGCGTAGCCCCGGATCGCCGTCAGGACGTTGTTGAAGTCGTGCGCGATCCCGGCCGTGAGCTGCCCGATCGCCTCCATCTTCTCCACCTGCCGCAGGCGATCGGCGAGCGTCTTCTCGGCCGTCACGTCCTGCGCCACGCCAGCGAGTCTGCGGATGACGCCGGCCTGATCGGCGATGGGGAACCGCCAGCTGCGGACCCAGGCCGTCGAACCGTCGGGACGAACGATGCGATGCTCGAGCGGCCGCTCCCAGACGACACGATCGAGGTCGCCCACTGTCTCCCCCACGCGCGCCGCGTCGTCCGGATGGACATGCTCGAGGAGCGGGCTCGCCGCCGTGATGGCGGAGCGGGGCCTGCCCCAGATGACCTCGTACGCCGGGCTGACGTACACGAGCTCACCGCCCGGCAGGTCGCGCAGCCAGAAGCACTCCCCGATCCCTTCGGCGACCTGGCGGAAGCGCTCCTCGCTGTTCTGGAGCTCGGCGAGTGCCCGCGTCTCGCGGGTCACGTCGCGCGCGACCACGAGCCGAGCCGGGCGGCCGTCGAACGTCAGGGTGTGGGTATCGATGTCGACGTCGATGAGCTCGCCGTCCTTGAGCCGATGGCGCCACCGGCCGGCCGGCCGCATGCCCTCGTCCGGCGTTCGGACCTCGGCGAGGAGGCGTTCAACATCCTCGGTGGGCCGGATGTCGCTGATCCGCATCCCGAGGAAGTCCTCGCGCGAGTAGCCGTACTTGGCCACCGCCGCGTCGTTGACGGCCATGAACGCGAGCGTCTCCGGGTCGAAGACCCACATCGGCAGCGGGTTGCTCTCGAACAGCCCGCGGAAGCTCTCCTCCCGCCGCCTGAGCTCCTCGGCCGCCCGCTCACGCTCGGAGATGTCGAGGACCGTGGCCACGTAGGACAGCGCCCCGTCGAGCTCGATCGTGCTCAGGGCAACCTCGGCCGCCACGCTGGCGCCGTCCTTGCGGCGGACGGCGAGATGGCGGCCGCCGCCGAGGGGCCGATCGGCGGGATGGTCGCCCAACGCCCGGCGGAGGTCGACGTGGCGGTCCGCCGACTCGTCCGGCACGATCGCCTCGACCGGCTGGCCGACCAGCTCGGCGGGCTCGTATCCGAGCATCGCCTGGACGCGCTCGTTGACCTCCAGGATGATCCCCGCCGCATCGACGACGACGATGAGCGCCGGGGACGATTCGAAGATGGCCCGGAACCGGCGCTCGCTCGCCTCGCGCTCGTCGAAGGCCCGCCGAATGGCCGACCGATAGCGACGCTCGTAGGCGGCTGCGATGGCGACGCCCGCGGCGAAGAGCGCGAGGTCGCCAAGTGCTGCCGCGATCTCCTGGGGGCCCGCCTCGCCAACCAGCGCCGGCAGGATGAGCGAGGCCCCCAGGAGCCACACGAGACCGATTGCCAGGTAGCCGAGTGGAACGAGCCGCGGCCGCGCCGGGTATCCCGGATGCCGCGGCTGATCGGGCGAGGCAGTCGTCCGGCTCCGGCGCGAGTCGAGTCGAGGGTGGGTCACCGGTGGCTCATGCCTTAAGGCTGCCCTCACCCGATGCGCTACAACCGGGAGCTCGATGCGGCGCCGCGAGCGGCGCCGCACGGTACGTTCCGGCCACGGCTCCACGTCTCATGTCGCCGCCATCATGACAGGTGTCAATGGGTCGTCCTTCAACTGGCCACCTATTCCGTGAACAGCATCTCGCGCCGCCAGCTCGCTCGCGCACAGCCTGCTCATGAGCGGCGCTGGACGATGATGTCTCACCGCGTGCGCGGTCGTTCGCGGTCTCGAGGCGGGGGCCGACGACTTCCTGCCCAAGCCTGACGGCGGTCGGCACCCCGGGCGCTGCCGACCCGGGTAGCCGGCTACTGCACCGTGAAGTCGACCGTCGCGACCTCTCGCGTGGGGCCTAGTGTCAGCGTCGCGCGGTAGCTGCCCACGACGAACGTTCCCCGCGAGGTGATCCTGAAATCGCCCCAGCTGTTCGTCGGGCCATAGGTGAGCGTGATCGGTCCGGCAGTCTGCACGCCGTTGGCGGTGACCGTGCACACCACGGTGCCGGTCAGGCCAGGCCGAAGGGCGAACACGACGTACATCGCCGGTGCCTTGGGCGGGAAGCTGGACACGAACGTTCGCACGTCCGGGGCCGGCAGGGCAGGATCGGCCGCCGTGGCCATCCTCAGCAACGTGAACGCGCTGCCCGGGGTCGGCGCGGGGGCTGCCGGGCTGCCCGGCGCGGTGGAGGCGGTGCCACGGGGGGCGGGCGAACCTATGCCGACGGGCACCACACTGGGTGCCGTCGCGGTCGACGAGGGTGGGGGAGCCGATCGCATGGACGCGGAGCCCGCGCCGGTGGCGACAGGCAGGCCGGGGCCGGCGCAGGACGCCAGGATGATCGCGAGAGCGGCCGCGGCACCCGACAGCCAGCCGAGCCGTGTGGAACGCGCGCTGGCGACGCCGAAGGTGGTGTCGTGCATCGAGAGCCTCGGTCGGGCACCGGCCGGCGTGACAGGCCGGTGCCCGGTGGGTGGATCTACTCCTCGCCCTGGAAGTCGTGGTTCACATCCACGCCCGGGGCATCGGCGTGACCGCCGGGGCCGTCGGCCTCGACACCGGTCGTTCCGGTCTCAGGCGCGATGGACTCGATGCCGGTCCCGCCGGGTTCGGCGGCCGACACGACGCTGACGCCGACGCCCATCAGGGCGAGCGACCCGGCCAGGCTCAGGGCTGCGAGCCTTCGACGACGATCGATCTTCATCTTGTTCTCCTATGCTGCCCGGACGGTTGCCCAAGCCTGTCGGCAGCCTACGGAGGCGTTTGTGAAGCCCCGGTGAATGTGCGGAGCGGTCGGGAACTGAGCCGAGGACGAGAAGGGCCGTCGGCTCCGGAACCCTGATGACCGGAATGGCCAGCGGCTCGCCTAGGCCGAGGGACGGGTCGGCAGCTCGCCGTCCGGCGCGCGGCCGACGGTGCGACCGCGGGTCCTAGGCATTCTGGGGGAGTTGCGCGCCGACAGATGCGCATGCTTGAATGGCCGAAGGCCCACGTCCCTGGGTCGCGCCCTTCTGGGGAGACGGTGAGCATGAGGAGCGGCACGCGCGATGGCCGGAAGGCCATGCCCCCGCCGCCCCCGACCGTCCTGGTGGTCGAGGACGACCCGTCGAACCGGGCGCTCCTGGTCCACCTGCTCCGCGCCGAGGGCTACCGCGTCCACGCCGTCGCCGACGGCGAGGCGGGTCTGGCCGCCGTTGCGACGGCACCGCCCGACCTCATCCTCCTCGACGTCGGGCTGCCAGGCGTCGACGGGTATGAGCTGACCCGCCAGCTCCGCCTCGACCCGCGGCACGCGACGCTTCCGATCCTGCTGCTGACCGGGCGGACGGCCGTACAGGACGTCGTCACGGGACTCGACGCCGGGGCCGACGACTTCATCGCCAAGCCGTTCGCGCAGGCCGAGCTGATCGCCCGGATCCGGAGCGCCCTCCGCCTCCGGCGCGCTCTCGTCGGCATGGAGGCGGCGCACGCCGTCGTGACCGCGCTCGCCAACGCGGTCGCCGCCAAGGACGCCCAGACCGAGCGCCACTGCGAGCGGCTCGCCCTCACCGCGGCGCGCCTCGGGTCGCGCCTCGGCCTGCCGACGGCCGACCTCGACGCGGTGACGTACGGGGCCCTCCTCCACGACGTCGGCAAGATCGGCGTCCCAGACGGCGTGCTGACCAAGCCGGGGCCGCTCTCGGACGAGGAGTGGCTCCTGGTCCGGCGCCACCCGGAGATCGGCGCCCGGATCTGCGCGCCGCTCGAGTCGTTCGCCGCGTTCGGCCCGATCATCCGGCACCACCACGAGCGCTGGGACGGGGGAGGGTACCCCGACGGGCTGCGGGGCGAGGCGACGTCGCTCGGGGCGCGGATCGTGGGGATCGTGGACGCGTTCGACGCGATGACCCACCACCGCCCGTACCGCCGGGCGCTGACGCTGACCCAGGCGCTCGAGGAGATCCGCCGCGGCGCCGGGACCCAGTTCGATCCGGGCCTGGCGCTCGTGTTCGTCGACGAGCTCGCGGTGGACGGGGCGGTCCTCGCCGAGCCAACCCCGGTCGGGCCGTTCGCCCTGCTCGCCCAGCACCTGCACAGGGTGGACCCGGCCGGCGCGAAGGGGCTGCGCGCCTCCTGAGGGCGTGCCCGAGCCCGCCCGTGGACGTCACGACGGTCGTGCTGGAGTCGCTGTTCGGGCTCATCTTCGTGTGGGCGCTCCGGGCGTGGTGGCTGCGGCGGGATCCCCTGAGCCGCGACGTGGTGCTCGTGTTCAGTGCGATGGGCGCGCTGTTCGGGCTCCAGCTGATCACCCTGGTCGCAGGTCCTGCGTCGCCCGTGCTCCACGCGATCGCCCTGGTGCTGCTCCTCGGCCAGCCGACGTTCACACTCCGGCTCGCCGCCGAGATCCACCCCGTCCCGCGCGCGGTGCTTGCCGGCGCGACCGTCGGCTGGCTGGCCGCGACCGTGCCCCTGGTGGTCCTCGGCTCGCCGCCACCCGTGGTTGTCGCTCTCGCCGCGGTGGCGGTCTTCGTCGTCAGCGAGGCGGCCGCGGCGGCGTACCTGGCCGCCGCGGCGCGGCGGCGTGCGGGGGCGGGCGCCATCCGCCTCTGGCTGGCGGCCGCCGCGACGGGCCTGTTCGCCTTCGCGATCCTCGCGCTGGGGGCGGGGAGCGCCGGCGGCGCGGCCGCGCGGCTGGCGCCTGACGTCGCCCGGGGCGCGGCGCTCCTGGCCGCCGTGGCCTACCTCGTCACCTTCCTCCCGCCCGGGGTGCTCCGCCGCGCCTGGCAGGCGCCGACCGCCTATCGCGGGTTGCGCGAGCTGCTCGCGCTCTCGGGCGCCGCCCCCGCGGACATCTGGCGGGGCTTCCTCGACATCGCGCAGGCGGCGACCGCGGCCGGGGGCGCGCTCGTCGTCGTCGCCGGATCCTCGGCCGGCGAGCGCCATGTCGCCGTCGCCGCCGGCCTCGACCCGGCCGTCGCCGACCTGCAGGTCGGCCCTTGGTGGACCGACCGCCCGGACGGAGAGGTCGCGCTGGATCAGCTCGGCGCGACCGCCGGAGACGGCGTGCTCGAGGCTGTGCGGGCCATCGGCGCACGGTTCGCGCAGGTGATCCGGATCGGCCCGGCCGCCGATGCGCCGACGCTGGTCCTGTTGAGCACGCACCGCAGTCTGTTCGCCGAGGAGGACCGGCTCCTGCTCGTCGCGCTCGGGCAGCAGGCGGCAGGCCTCGTCGATCACCGCACCGCGCTCGCGACCCAGGAGCGCCTGGCGCTCGAACTCGGCCAGACGGTCGAGGCGCTCCGCGCGGCGAGCCAGGCGAAGAGCGACTTCCTCGCGAGCATGAGCCACGAGCTGCGCACCCCGCTCAACGCGATCATCGGGTTCAGCGACCTGATGCGGCGCGAGGAGGTCGGCCGGGACGGCAACGTCCTCGTGCCGCTCGAGTGGGTCGCGCACATCCAGCGCGGCGGGAGCCACCTCGTCGAGCTCGTCAACGACGTGCTGGACCTCTCGAAGGTCGAGGCCGGCCGGCTCGACCTCGACCGCGAGCCGCTCGAGGTCCTGCCGGCGGTCGCGGAGTCCGTGGCCGGGCTGCGCCCGCTGGCCGACCGGAAGGGGCACACGATCGACCTCGCGATCCAGCCCGGGCTGTGGGTGAGCGCGGACCGCGGCCGCCTCCGCCAGGTCGTCTACAACCTGCTCTCGAACGCCATCAAGTTCACGCCCGACGGGGGACGGATCGCGGTCGAGGGATCCCGCGTCCGCGACGAGGTCCACCTCTCGGTCGTCGACAGCGGGGTCGGGATCGCCCCAGGGGACCAGGCCGCCGTGTTCGAGGAGTTTCGGCAGGTTGGCCGCGGCGCCCAGCGTTCCGAGGGAACGGGGCTCGGGCTTGCGCTCACGCGCCGCCTCCTCGAGGCCCATGGCGGGCGGATCGAGCTCGAGTCGACCCCCGGTGTGGGCAGTCGGTTCACGGCGGTCCTGCCAGCGGCCGAGCCACAGCCGCCGGCCGGAGCCGAGACCCTTGCCTCGGCCGAGCCCGTCACCGCACTGACGAGCGCGAGCGCCGGTGACCGTCGGGGCAGCGTGCTGGTGGTCGAGGATGACCCGAGCGCCGTCCGCCTGCTGCGGGAGTACCTCGAGCCCGCGGGGTATGTCGTCCGGGTGGCGGCGGACGGCGAGGCCGCGCTGCTCATGGCACGGGAGGCAGCACCGGTGGCGATCCTGCTCGACGTCCTCCTGCCCGGGATCGACGGATGGGAAGTCCTGCGTCGGCTCAAGGCCGACCCGCTGCTGCGCGAGATCCCCGTCGTCATCGTGACCGTCGTCGACGAGAAGGATGTCGGACTCGCGCTCGGCGCCGTGGACTACCTCGTCAAGCCGATCGATCGCGACGCCCTCCTGGCGAGCCTCGGGCGGCTGGCGCTGACGACCGTCGTGCGATCGCGCGCCGTCCGCATCCTGGCCGTCGACGACGACCCGGCAGCCCTCGACGCGCTCGAGGAGGCCCTGCGTCCGGTGGGGTTCGACGTCCTGCGGGCGACAGGCGGCGCGACCGGCGTCGAGCTGGCCAGGGCCGAGCGACCCGATCTCGTCATCTGTGACCTCGTCATGCCCGAGCTCGACGGGTTCGGGGTCGTCGGCGCCCTGAAGTCCGATCCGGCGACAGCGCAGATCCCGATCATCATCCTGACCGGGCACGACCTGTCCCCGTCCGACAAGCGGCGCCTCAACGGCAAGGTCCTCGGGATCGTGTGGAAGGGCCCGGATGCACAGGAGGGCCTGCGCGCCTGGCTCGTCCGTGCCAGCGGCGCGGCGTGACGGTGCACGAGAAGGGCCCGCGGATCCTGTTGGTCGAGGACGAGCCGGCCAACCGTGCCCTGGTCCGCGCGATTCTCGACCGGTCAGGCCGTCCGGAGCTCGAGACGTCGACCCTTCACGAGGCGTCGACCATCGGCGAGGCGCGCTCAGTCCTCGCGACGTACCCGCTCGACATCGTCCTCGTCGACGTCCGACTGCCGGACGGCAGCGGGCTCGACCTCGTCGGCGAGCTGCGCGCGCACCCCCATGCCGAGCGGGCGACGATCGTGATCGTCAGCGCGAGCGTGCTCGAGGCGGATCGAGCCCTGGCGCGGGCGACGGGTGCCGACGCCTTCCTGGCCAAGCCGTTCGGGGCGTCCGACCTGACGCGGCTCCTGGTCGGCCTGCTCGCCTCGTAGCCGAACCTGCCGTACGTCGTCGCCGCCCTGTGGCTCGCGGGCTCGATCCCGGCAGCCCGCGCGACCTTGCGCAACCGAGACCCGGCAATGACGTGGGGAGCCCAAGGGCAAGCGGCGAGCTGGCCCTCGGCCGCCTCCGTTGTGTGTTGGCTGGCGCGATAGGATTCGAACCTATAACCCCCTGATCCAGAGTCAGGTGCTCTACCGTTGAGCCACGCGCCAGCGGAGCGCCGATGATACCGCAGGATCGCGCCCCGCCGAAACCCCGGGGTGGGGTGGTGGGCCCTAGCTGACGCGGCCGACTCAGCCCTCCGCGGCCGGCACGAGAACCGGGAACCCCTCCCGGTCGGCGGCCAGCGCCAGGCGGTCGTCCAGCGTGACGAAGGGGAGCGTGCGCGGGTCGCCGTCAGCGGCGACGATCGCGGCTGCGAGCTGAAGAGCGTCTCCGGTGCGCAGCGGGTGCGTGCGCAGGAGGCGGGCGGCGGTCGACCGGACGGCTTCGGTTGCGGGCACCTCGATCCAGGCCGACTCCAGGTCGATGATCGTGGCGAGCGCAGTGGTCGTGCCCGCTGCGTCGAGGCGCCCCTCGCGCTCGAGCCGCGCCGCCATCGACCGGCACTCGAGGCCGGTGCCCCACCAGACCGCCAACCGGGGATCGATCACGTACGCCTGTTGCACTGCGTTGCTGGCTAGCTGCTCAACCAGCAGCGGCACGATGGCGGAGGTGTCCCAGAACCTCACCACCGCGCATCTCGGTCTTCGCGCACCAGAGCCAGGGCATCCGTGCCAGGCGTGGGCACGGGCCGGCGGCGGAGGATCTCGGCCAATGCCGGTCCGCCCGCGCCGCGCCGAATCAGCCCCCGCCGCTCGAGACTGGCAAGGCGGTCCTCGAGGTCGACCCGCCCCGGGGCAGGCGCCAGGACCGCCACCGGCACGCCGCGGTCCGTGATGATCACCGACTCGCCGGCCTTGACGCGGTCGATCAGGGCGGACAGCCCGTTCTTCGCCTCGGTGATAGTCGCAGTCTTCATCTGGGCCAGAATAGCCAGATTGAGATGGCCTGACAAGACCGCAAGCTGTGACGCGCGAGCGGGGCGATGGCCGTCGCGCTACGCCGTCGCCGCCACCCATCGCCGCGAGCGCGCCAGCCCGTCGGCCAGGTCCTCCTCGAGGAGCGCTGTCAGCTGCTCCCACTCGATCAGGAACGCATCGTGGCCCTTCGACGAGCTGATCTCGCGGTACAGCGCGTCCACGCCGGCGGCCCCCGCCTCGCGAACCAGCGAGCGGACCTGCTCGGGGCCGAACAGGATGTCGCCCTCGATGCCGATCCCGGTCAGCCCTGTCCCCGCCGCCGCGAGGGCACGGAACGCTACCCGGACCCCGCCCCGCCCGCGCCCCACGTCGTGGCTGTCCATGACGCGGACCAGCACGCGGTAGGTCTCGGGGTCGA
The DNA here is from genome assembly GCA_021802825.1 of Chloroflexota bacterium. Lineage (GTDB taxonomy): Bacteria > Chloroflexota > Limnocylindria > Limnocylindrales > CSP1-4 > CAIXZV01. The sequence goes on along the minus strand of JAJZRG010000032.1, from coordinate 22,227 downwards.
AGCGGCCGAGGATCTTCTGTCCCTGGTAGTCGAGGTAGGAGGACACCGAGAACCGCCCGTCGGCCTCGACCCGGCGGCCGAACCGCCCGTCGAAGTCTGACTCGGAGCGGTAGGTGGTCATCGCGAGCTGGCGCGCGATCGCCAGCCCCCGTTCGCCGAGCGCGTCGATGAGCTCGAGCTGGATGTGGTTCCAGCCGATCGCCATGGCGCCCATCGCGGCCGGCGCTCCGAGCACGGTGACGTGGCCGACGGCCGAGGGCCGGGCGAGCGCGACCTCCTGGGCCACCATGCCGCCCAGCGAGCCACCGGCGACGAGAGAGAACCCCTCGATCCCGAGCTGGTCGGCGAGGGCCCAGGTGAGGGCCGCCTGGTCGCGCGCCGTGGGCTGCGGGAAGGCGGCGCCGTACGGGAGGCCAGTCGCGGGATCGATCGACGTCGGGCCGGTCGTGCCGTAGCGCCCGCCGAGCAGGTTCGCGCACAGCACGCCGACGCGGTTCGTGTCGAGGGCGCGGCCCGGCCCGATGACCGGCTCCCACCAGTCTCCGGCGGCGTCGGCGGACCCGGTGAGCGCGTGGATCACGAGGATCTGCGGGGCGTCGGGCCCGGGCCCGTCGTGGCGGTAGGCGACGGTGACCGGCAGCGAGGCACCCGATTCGAGGGCCAGGCGCCCGATCGGGACCGACTCGACCCGCCCGGAGCCGAAGGCAGGCCCTGCGGGGGAGACAGTGGCAGCCGCCGGCTGGGGGCTGCCGGCCGGCGCGCGACCGGCGGCGGCGAGCCCCTCGATGCCGGCGGCATCGCTGGGGAGGTCGAAGGAGTCGCCCGGAGAGCCGGAGCCCTCCGGGCGACGAGTCGCGTCCGACGACATGGCGCTGGCCTCAGGCGCCGGCGGGCGTCGGCTGGGCCGGGGATGCGGTCGCGGCGCGCAGCGCCTGGTCGAGGTCGGCGAGGATGTCGTCCACGTGCTCGATGCCGATCGAGAGCCGGATCAGGTCCTCGGTCACGCCGCTGGCCAGCTGCTCGTCCGCGCTCAGCTGCTGGTGGGTGGTGCTGGCGGGGTGGATGATCAGGCTCTTCGCGTCGCCGACGTTGGCCAGCAGGCTGAACAGCTTGACGCTATCGATCAGCTTGCGGCCCGCCTCGACGCCGCCCTTGATGCCGAACGTGATCATGCCGCCGAAGCCGCCGGTCAGGATCCGCTTGGCGACCGCGTTGGTCGGGTGCGAGCCGAGGCCCGGGTAGTTGACCCACTCGACCTCGGGGCGGTCCTGGAGCCACTGGGCGACCCTGAGGGCGTTCTCGCTGTGGCGCTGGATGCGCAGCGGGAGGGTCTCGAGGCCCTGGATGAACTGCCACGCGTTCCAGGGCGAGATCGCCGCGCCCAGGTCGCGCAGGCCGACCACACGGAGCTTGAGGATGAACGCGAGCGAGCCGAAGGCCTCGGTGTAGCTCACGCCGTGATACGACGGGTCGGGCGCGACGAAGTCCTCGTGGAACCGCGGGCTGGCGGCCCAGTCGAACTTGCCGGAGTCCACGACGACGCCGCCGATGACCGTGCCGTGGCCGCCGATCCACTTGGTGGCCGAGTGGACCACGATGTCCGCGCCGTGGTCGAACGGGCGGGCGAGGAGCGGCGCGAACGTGTTGTCCACGATGAGCGGCACGCCGAGCCTGTGGGCGGCGGCGCTGACCGCGTCGAGGTCGGCCACGTCGAGGCGCGGGTTGCCGATCGTCTCGCAGTACCAGGCGCGCGTGTTCTCGTCGCTGACCGCGGCGTAGTTGGCCGCGTCCGACCCGTCCACGAAGCGCACATCGATGCCGACCTTCGCGAGCGTGTAGTGGAACAGGTTGTAGGTGCCGCCGTAGAGGCTCGACGACGCCACGATGTTCTGGCCTGCGCGGGCGAGGTTGAGGATCGTCAGGGTCTCGGCGGCCTGGCCCGAGGCCAGCGCGAGCGCCCCGACGCCGCCCTCGAGCGCGGCCACCCGCTCCTCGAACACGCCCGTGGTCGGGTTCATGATCCGCGTGTAGATGTTGCCGAACTCCTGGAGCCCGAACAGGCGCGCCGCGTGCGCCGCGTCGTCGAAGACGTAGCTGGTGGTCGCGTAGAGGGGGACGGCGCGCGCCTTGGTGGTCGGGTCCGGGGCCTGGCCGGCGTGGATGGCCTGGGTCTCGGGTCGCAGGCTGCCGAGGGCGTTGGGGTCGAAGCTGCTCATCGGGTCGGTTCTCCGGGTGGTCGTCGTCGTTGGCGTGAGTGGGTTCGTCGAGGGGCCCCTCGGGGGGTCGGGCTCGGCGGCTACCCGTCGTTGTGGCCGGAGAACGAAAGAGCCGCGAACCCTCGTGGTTCGCGGCCCCGGGACCTCGGCTCCGAGATCCCCGCTGTCACTCGCTGCCTTGCGTCAGCGCGCGCGGACCTCGGCGCCCGTCTCCGAACGACGGGGCCGCCCACGCATGCACATCAGCCAGGACACAGTCGTGTGAGCCATCAGGCTGCGGAGGATGGGGGACCGGCGGGGCTTTCGTCAAGTCCCCAGGGCGGGGCGCAACCGAAATGCAATGGTTGGCGGTTGGCGCTCGGCGCGCCGCCCGGCGCCGTCGGGACCTGCCGCAGACCCGGCCCGCGACGGACCGGGCCGCTGCATGTGCGTGGGTGAGCCGCGGCCCCCTCGCTGCACGACGCAATTTCGGATACAGCGAACAAGGACGGCCGCCCGGCGCCGCAGGATACGCGGAGCGACGTGTGCGGACTTCCCAGCGAGGCCGCACACGTCGTTGAGGAGATTGCCTTTGCGCCGTCGGTCCCGCCGACAACCCGTTCCGCACCAAACGTGTTCGGTAGGTTCGAAAAGTCGGGTGCGAAACCGTGCCAGGCGAGGTGGCGATCAGCCGCCGGCAGCCGGGCTCGAGGACGGGGCGGGGACGCCGCCGAAGCCGGGCATCCCGCCCGGTCCGATGCCCAGGCCGTTCCCACGCATCCCTGGGCCGAACCGGCCGGCGCCGCCGAGGCGGAGCTCGCGCAGGATGCCCCGGCCGAGCGCCCGGATGTCCGCGACCGTCAGCTGGCCGTTCTTCATGAGCGGCTTGAGCTGCTGGAGCGGGCTGTCAGCGGGGAGCTGCGCCAGCTCGTCGGCGGTGAGCACGCCGTCGGCGAGGAACGCGCGCAGCTGCTTCAGCTCCGCCTGCGTTTCCGCCCGCTTCGCGACCCAGGCGTCGATGATCGCCTGCTCCTGCGCGGCGTTGATCGTGCCCTTGGTGACGAGCGGGTCGAGCACGGACTTCAGGTACGGCGCGACAGGCGCCGGCGACGCGGCCGGTGCCGGTGGCGCGGACTCCGCGGCCGGGACGACAGCGCCGCTGGCCGGCGGTGCAACGGTACTCGTCGAGGCGAGGACAGCCCCGGTCCCGAGGATGACGAGCGCCGCAGTGGCGAGGGGTAGGACGACGGTCTTGCTGAGTTTCATGTTCGCCTCCGCGAGGGATGGCGCGAGGTCGCGCCGAAGTGGATGGCCCAAGCCTCGCCGAGCGACCTCAGGACTGGCCGGGGCCCGGCTGTGAATCCGCTGTGAGCGGGGACCCCGCCACCGCGGGTTCGGCCGCGGCCGGGAGCACCGCCAGCGGCAGGAGCGCGCAGAACGTCGCCCCACCGCCCGGCGTCGCCTCGTGCCACAGCCGACCGCCGTGCGCCGCCACGATGGACGCCACGATCGAGAGCCCCAGGCCCGAGCCGCCAGTCTCGCGCGAGCGGCCGGCATCGGCCCGATAGAAGCGGTCGAACACGCGGCCCGCGTGCTCAGGCGCGATCCCAGGACCGTGGTCCACGACGCGCAGCTCCGCCCAGCCAGCGCCGTCGGCGGCGCGGGAGTCGCGCAGCACCACCTCGACCGGCGTGTCGGCGGGCGTGTGCAGGCGCACGTTGGCGAGGAGGTTGCCCACCACCTGGCGCAGCCGGTCGTCATCGCCGACTACCCGAACCCCGGTCTCCACAGCCGCCGCCACGGGGTGCGAGGGCGCGGCGGCCCGCAAGTCCGCCACCGCGTCCACGCACAAGCGCGAAAGATCCACGATGTCGCGGCGCAACGGGCGGCCCTGATCGAGCCGCGCCAGCAGCAGCAGGTCGTCCACCAGCAGGCCCATGCGCCGGGCCTCGCCCTCGATCCGGCCCATCGCGGCCTCAAGCGCCGCGGGTTCCGCGAGCCCGCCGGCGCGGTGGAGCTCGGCGTACCCGCGGATGGCGGTCACCGGTGTGCGGAGCTCGTGCGACGCGTCCGCGACGAACCGCCGGAGCCGAGCCTCGCTCTCCTGCTTCGCGGCCAGCGCGTCCTGCTGCTGCGCGAACGCGGCCTGGAGCTGGTCCACCATGCCGTCGAAGGCGGCGCCGAGCCGGCCGACCTCCGATCCGTCGTGGGGCACGCCCGTCCGGTGAGTCAGGTCGCCCGCGGCGATCCGGCCCGCCGCGTCGGCCACGCGCTCCACCGGAAGGAGCCCCCGGCGGACGATGAGCCACGACACCGCGAGCACCGCTGCGATGGCCGCCACGCCGATGAGCAGCAGCAGCCGGACGAGCGTGGCGAGCGTGGCGTCCACCCCTGACATTGGCGCCGCCAGCGCGATCACCGTCCCCAGCCGTCCGTTTGCCAGCAGCACCCGGTAGCCCATCGAACCGTCAACCGAGGGCACCTCCATGACGCGGCCGATGGCGGACGCGGGCACGCCGCCGGGGTAGTCGGGGATGGCCGGCAGCGGGTCGGGACTGTCGGTGAAGCCTGAGGGCAGGCTGAGCGTGACCATCCCGTTGCGGCTGTAGCGGATGACCGCGAGGCTGCGGCCGCCGGAGCTGTCCGAGGTCTCGAGGCCCATGATCCGCTGCATCGGCGCCGGCGAGTTCGCGATGGACGCCAGCTCGCGGTCGATCCGACCCACGAGGCCGATCCGGACCAGGCTGACCAGCAGCACGCCGGCGACGACCAGCGCGACCGTGAGGACGGCGCCGAGGCTCGCCACGAGACGGAGCCGGAGGCTCATCGGAGCACCCTCGCCGGTGTCACGATTTCATGGCGTCACGCGGGCGCAGTGGCCGTGCCGTCGGCGCGGAGAACATAACCGAAGCCCCGGACGGTGCGGAGCAGGCGCGGCTCGACATCGTCCACCTTGCGCCGCAGGTAGCTGACGTAGGTCTCGACGACGTTGTCCTCGCCGTTGAAGTCGTACTGCCAGACGTGGTCGAGGATCTGCTGCTTCGAGAGGACGCGCTCGGGGTTGAGGAGGAAGAAGCGGAGCAGCCGGAACTCGGTGGGGGAGAGCTCCACCTCGCGGCCGGCCCGCCAGACCTGGTGGCGGTCCTCGTCCATCTCGAGGTCGCGATAGCGCAGGCGCGGCGCGTCCTCGCCCTGGCCCTTGCCGGCCCGAGCGCGGCGCAGGAGCGCGCCGATCCGCAGGGTCAGCTCCTCGAGGCTGAACGGCTTGGTGACGTAGTCGTCTCCGCCCCGGATGAAGCCGGCGATGCGGTCGTCCTCCGTGTCGCGCGCGGAGAGGAAGATGACCGGGACAAAGTCGCGGGCGGCGCGCAGCCTGCGGCACACCTCGAAGCCGTCGATGTCGGGGAGCATCACGTCGAGGACGACCAGATCCGGGGCGGCGGTGGTGGCGGCGTCGAGCGCCGCGAAGCCGCTGGCCGCCGTCGTGACCCGGTAGCCCATGTAGCGAAGGGCGGTCGCGAGCAGGTCGGTGATCGCCGGCTCGTCGTCAACGACCAGGACGTGCGCGTTGCCGGGGGCGGGCTGCATCCGCCCATCTTGACGTCACGTTCCTGTGAGGATGCTGTGAACCGGCCGAGAGCTGGCCCCGAGCCGCGGCGGGCCGTCCCGTCGGGCCGTCCCGGCGGGCCGTCCCGTCATGCGCACGCGCGCCTATGATCGGCCCATGTCGAACCTGCCCGCCTCGTTCCGCGCCTTTGTCGTTGACAAGCCCAAGGACGCCGGGTTCAGCCGCGGCGTGCGGGACGTCGCCACGCGCGAGCTGCCCCCGGGTGAGGTGACGGTCCGCGTCACCTGGTCGAGCGTGAACTACAAGGACGGCCTCGCAGCGCGCGAGGACGGCAAGGTGGCGCGCACCCACCCGCTGATCCCGGGCATCGACCTTGCGGGCACCGTGGTCGCCTCCGACGACCCGGCGTTCCCGGTTGGCAGTGCCGCGCTCGCCCACGGGTACGACATCGGCGTGGCGCGTCACGGGGGGTTCGGGGAGCTGGCGCGCGTCCCGTCCGCCTGGACGGTGGCGCTGCCTAGGGCCCTGTCACCGCGCGAGGCGATGGAGATCGGCACGGCCGGGTTCACCGCGGCGATGAGCGTGGTGGCCCTCGAGGAGCGTGGCCTGCGGCCCGGTGACGGACCGGTGCTGGTGACCGGCGCGTCCGGCGGCGTGGGCTCGGCCGCGGTCGCGATCCTCGCGTCCCGGGGCCACGAGGTCTGGGCGGCGACGGGCAAGGCCGACGAGCACGGCCGCCTGCGCGACCTGGGCGCGGCGGGCTTCCTCACCCGTGACGAGGTGACCGCGCCGGGACGCCCCCTCGAGCGCGAGCGCTGGGCCGGGGCCGTGGACACCGTCGGCGCGGCGACGCTCCCGTACGTCCTGCGGACCCTGCGCATCGGCGCCGCCGTCGCGTCATCGGGCAACGCGTCGGGCGCCGAGCTCGCCACCACGGTGTTTCCGTTCATCCTCCGCGGCTGCGCGCTGCTGGGGATGGACTCGGCCAACATGGCGATCGACCGGCGCCGCGCGCTCTGGGGGCGGCTGGCCAGCGACCTCCTGCCGCGAGGCGTGGCGGACGGGATCACCGAGGTGGCGCTCGACACGCTCGAGTCGGCGCTCGACGCGATCCACGCGGGCGAGGCGCGGGGCCGCTGGGTCGTGCGGGTCGCTGGGTAGCCCTGGCGCGGCGGGTACGTCATCGCGAGGATTCGCCCGCGCCGTGGCGCGCCAGTCGAGCGGGAAGCCGTCGCCGAAGTAGGGGCCGCGCCGTTCTCGAGCAGGTCGCCCGCGCACAGGACGTGCGCTGGGCCCCTCACGCGCGCATCGTGGCCGCACCCTTCGGCGCGCTCGGCCCCGCTTGCGTGCGCGTCGTCCGGTCGCGGCACCCTCAGGGCCTCGCGCGGGCGACCGGCATCCCGCCGCCCCGAGGGCGTACCGTCTGGGGTTGGGGGCCGGCGACGGCAGGAGACAGCCATGACATGGGCGACTTCGACGGCAGAACCGCTGGTCCCGGCCGAGGGGATCGCCAGGATGGCCGACGCCACGACCCTCCGCACGCTCCACTGGACGCCGGTCGGGGATCCCTGGGCCGTCGCCCTGATCGTCCACGGTCTGGGCGAGCATGCGGGCCGCTACGAGACGGTGGGCGCCGCGCTGACCGAGGCCGGCATCGACGTCTACGCCTATGACCACCGCGGATTCGGCGGGTCGTCGGGCTTCCGTGCCTACGTGGACACCTGGGCCCAGCTCCACGACGACCTCGCCAATCGGGTCGAGGCGACGCGCGCGGAGCGCCCCGGGCTGCCGCTCGTGATGTACGCCCACTCGCTCGGCGGCCTGATCGCCGCGGGCTACGTCCTGCCGGGAACTGGTCGGCCGATGCCAGACCTGCTGGTCCTCTCGGGGCCCGCGATCGATTCCGTGCAGCCCGCCTGGAAGAAGAAGCTCGCCGCGATCCTCACCGGCATCGTGCCGCGGATGCGCCTCGCCAACGGGCTCGCCAACGACGGCCTGTCTCGCGACCCGTCGGTGCGGGCGAAGGCGGATGCCGACCCGCTGTGCATCGGAAGCTCGACCGTCCGCTTCGGCGCCGAGGCGTTCGCTGAGCAGGATCGGCTCCAGTCGCTCTTGCCCGGGGTCGCGTCGATGCCTGTTCCAACGTATCTTCTCCAAGGTTCGGACGATCCGATCGTTCCGCTGCGGTCGGCCGACGTGCTGGCTCTGAAAGGCAACGTGACGCGCCGGGTATGGCCGGGTCTGCGGCACGAATGCCACCACGAGCCTGAGCATGCCGAAGTGCTGGCCGCGGTCGTCACCTGGATTCGAAGTCAGGTAGCGGCCGGCGTCGCGGGGAGTTGAGCAGCATGGCGAGCAACGTTGCCGGGGTGCCCGGCGCGCCCGGCGAGACCGTCGGGTTCGGCGGCCTGGGGGCCAAGCTGAACTGGCTGAGGGCCGCCGTCCTGGGAGCCAACGACGGCGTGGTCTCCGGGGCGGGCATCACGATCGGCGTGGCGGCGGTGAACCCCGCCAACCTCGCGGCCATCATGCTGGCCGGCGTGGCGGGTCTGCTCGCGGGCGCGACGGCCATGGCGATGGGCGAGTACGTGTCGGTGTCCAGCCAGCGCGACACCGAGGAGGCGCTAATCGCCAAGGAGCGCCACGACCTCTCGCACACGCCCGAGGAGGAGTTCGAGGAGCTGGTCGGGGTCTACCGCGGCCAGGGCCTGTCCGACGGCACGGCGCGGGCGGTGGTGCAGGAGCTGACCGAGCACAACCCGCTGGCCGCCCACTTGCGGGCCGAGTTCGGCGTCCACCAGGACGAGCTGACCACGCCCTGGCATGCCGCGATCGCCTCCGCGGTGTCGTTCACCGCCGGGTTCATCCTTCCGCTGGCGTCCATGCTCCTGGCGCCCGTCGAGCTCCGGATCCCGGTGACGGTGGCCGTGGGCCTGGCCGGCCTGTTCCTCACCGGATGGGTCAGCGCTCTGATCAGCGGCTCGACGATGACCCGCCCGATCCTGCGCAACGTGATCGGCGGGTCGGCCGCAATGGCGCTCACGTGGGGGATCGGTCGCCTGTTCGACGTCACGACGGGCTGAGTGCGGCAGCGGGTTCACCTCGCAGATGGCCATCGGCGCGCACCAGGGCGGGGGCCGCTGGCTGCGTGCCGTCCGGGCGCCCTCCTCAGCCCCGCCCCCGCACGGTCTCGAGCCGCGGCCTGCGCTGCTGGCTGCGTGCCGTCCGGGCGCCCTCCTCAGCGTGCTCGGCCCATGTCGCGTCGGAGGGCCTCGGCCGCCTCCGCGTAGCCGCGGTACCGCGGGTCGAGCCGGGGGACGTCGGCGAGGGCGGCGACCGTTCGCCTGCGCGACCCGAACGCCACGAGCGGGTCGAGGACGACGAGCGAGCTCGTGACGCCCGGCTCGGGCGCCGCGCCGGCGAGCCACGCTTGGAGCCCTTCGGGACTGTGGGGGCAGAGCGCGGCGAATGTGGCGCTGCGCAGCCGGAGCACGTGCAGCACCTCGGACGACCACAGGCACGCCATCACATGGGTCACGCTGCGCCAGCCGGTTGGACCGATGCCGGCTCGCTCGGCGAGCGCCCGCGCGAGGTACTGCCGCTTGGCGTTGTAGCTGCCGGCGGCGTCCTGGAGGTTCGGGAAGCGCGTCCGGTTCTCGATGTGGAGCAGGTCCCTGCCGTCCCACGCGAGGAGGTCGGCGCGGCCGGCGAACTGGTAGTGCTGGTAGGGCTCGTCGATCGATATCGTGCGCCCGGGTCGCGCCAGCGCCCTCGCCTCGAGCTCGCTCATCGCGGCGTGGACGAAGTCCGCGCTGTCGCCCAGACTGCGGCTCGGGCGGCCGCGCTCATCGACATAGGACAGCGCCGGCCGCATGCCGAGCGCGACCCCGAGCCGGGCGTACGACTCGAGGCTCGCGGTCTCGCCGGCCTCGATCCGATGCACAACGCCGATGGCGAGGCCAGCGCGGTGGGCCGTCCCCTGGAGTGTCCATGCCCGACGCCGGCGCTCATCCCGCAGCGACTGGCCGGCGCTGACCGACATGCGCACAAGGGCGGCCTGAGCCGCGGACGACATGGGCTCGGAGCGACGACGAGGCGACATTTCGAAAGGATTGAACCGCGGGCGCCTCACGGGCGGCTTATCCAGCGTTCGCGCGGCTCCCGCTCCCGCTCGGGGCGCCGGTCTGACCGAGCCGGAGAAGCGCGGAGCCGGCCTCGACGTCGCCGCAGTGGTCATCGGCGGCCGAGACGACTGAAGAGGGCTGTTGGGCTGCGGCAGCTGGGCCTGGACCTTCGAAAGGATTGAAAAGTGGCGGTTGGGGCCGAAGCATCGCCTGTCCCGGCGACGGGTGTAGACTGCGCCGACAACCGAACACCGCCTCCGGGGAGCGCCGAACGCGCTGAGAGGGTGGCTCCGCCACCGACCCGCCGCACCTGATCTGGGTCATGCCAGCGAAGGAAGCAGGCAGCACACGCCATGGCACCTCTCCGGAACCGCACTGCTGGAGATGGCCAAGACGTGAGCGAGACGGCCCCGAGCGTCGGCGGGCCCGCGCCCGATCCCAAACGACAGCCCACGACCGCGGGTCGACAGCGCCCGCGTGCGCTGACCATCGCCGGATCCGATTCGGGTGGTGGCGCCGGCATCCAGGCGGACCTCAAGACGTTCGCGGCGCTGGGCGTCTACGGCGCCTCGGTGATCACCGCCATCACCGCCCAGAACACCGTCGAGGTGCGGGCGGTCCACGAGGTGCCCCCCGAGGTCGTAGCGGCGCAGATTGACGCAGTCCTCGACGACATCGGCGCGGACGCGGCCAAGACCGGGATGCTGTCGAGCGCGGCGATCATCGAGGCGGTTGCCGACCGGCTCCGCGCCCAGGCGCCGCTGCCGCTGGTGGTGGACCCCGTGATGGTGGCCAAGAGCGGCGCCCGGCTGCTGCGCGAGGACGCCGTGAGCGCCCTCCGGCAGACGCTGCTGCCAATGGCTCTCGTGGTCACGCCCAATGCGCCCGAGGCGAGCGTGCTCGCCGGCATCGGGGTCGACGACGCCACCAGTGCGCGGGAGGCGGCGCGCCGCATCCGCGACCTCGGCCCGCGCTTCGTCATCGTCAAGGGCGGACACCTCCAGGGTGACCGCGCAGACGACATCGTCTTCGACGGCGCCGAGTTCCACGTGCTCTCAGCGCCCCGACTGGTCACAGCGCGCACGCACGGGACCGGCTGCACGTTCTCGGCCGCGATCGCCGCGGGGCTGGCCAGGGGACTCGATCCGCTCGCCGCCGCTCAAGCCGCGAAGGCCTACCTGCATGGGGCAATCGAACACGCCGAGCCGCTTGGCGCCGGCCACGGACCTGTGAACCACCTCTGGAGGTACCGGCATGCCTGACCTCGACCTGACCGAGGCGACCGTCGCTGCCCTGGCCGAGATCCGCGCCCGGCGGCCGCTCATCCACCAGATCACCAACTACGTGGTGATGAACGACACGGCCAACGTAACGCTCCACATCGGCGCCTCGCCGGTCATGGCGCACGCACTGGGCGAAGTGGAGGAGATGGTCCGCTACGCGGGCGCGCTGGTGCTCAACATCGGCACGCTCGAGCCCGCCTGGGTCGAGGCGATGGTGGCGGCCGGCCGCCAGGCGAACGCGAGCGGCGTGCCCGTCGTGCTCGACCCGGTGGGGGTGGGCGCCACCCGGCTACGGACCGACGCGGTCGAGGAGATCCTGGGCGCGGTCCGCGTCGACGTGGTGCGGGGCAACGCTGCCGAGCTCTCGTCGATGGCGGGGCTGGCGGCAGCGATCCGCGGCGTGGACTCCGTGACGGCCGATGACCCGGCGGGGGCCGCGCGGGCGGTGGCCGGCCGAACCGGTGGCGCGGCGGTCGTGAGCGGCGCCGTTGACCACGTGGCCGACGCCACCCGAACAGCGAGCATCTCCAACGGGCACCCGCTGATGGGGGCCATCACCGGCTCGGGCTGCATGGCGACGGCCGTCGTCGCCTCGTTCCGCGCCGTTGTCGATGACTCCTTCGTCGCCGCCGCAACTGCGATGATCGCATTCGGGATCGCGGGCGAAATCGCGGCCCGGCAGAGCGCCGGGCCGGGAACGTTCCGCCAGAACCTGATGGACGCGGTGTACCTGCTCGACGCGGACGCGATCCGGTCACGGGCGCGCGCCGAGCTGGGGGCCGTCGCGGCGTGACCGTGCGCACGGGACCCACGCATCTGCTCGCCAGCCGCCGGGCGTTCCTCCGCGACGCCGGCGTGTACTTGGTGACCGAGGAGGCTTTGTCGGGCGGCCGGTCGTCGGTTGAGGTCGCGCGAGCCGCGCTCCAGGCGGGCGTCCGGATCGTCCAGCTGCGCGAGAAGGAGGGGACTGCCCGGCGGGCCCTCGAGATAGGCCAAGCGCTGCGGGCGCTGACGCTCGAGCACGGTGCGCTGCTGGTGGTTAACGACCGGGTCGACCTCGCGATCGCCATCGGCGCCGATGGCGTCCACGTCGGCCAGGAGGACCTGCCGGTGGCCGTGGCGCGCTCGCTGCTTGGTCCCGATGCGCTCATCGGGCTCTCGATCACCGATGCCCGCCAGCTCGCCGCGGCGGATGCCGCCGAGGCCGACGGCCTGGGCGTCGGGGCCATCTTTCCCACGGGCTCGAAGGCGGACGCGACCGACACCGGCCTGGCGCTACTGGGTGCCGCTCGGGGAGCGACGTCGGCGCCGATCGTGGCGATCGGCGGGATCACGGTGACGAGCGCGGGCGAGGCGATCCTCGCAGGGGCGGACGTCGTGGCCGTGATCAGCGCGATCACCATGGCCGACGATCCCGGGGCGGCAGCAAGGGGACTGCTCGATGCGGTCACGGCGGCACGGGCCAGGACCGGTGCGCGAGCCGGCGCCGGCGTTTCGACAAGCTCGGGCGGCGGCCGATGACGCGGCCTCGAGTCGGCGCCGGGACGCGGCGCGCCGCCGACGCGGGCGAGTTCGAGCTGATCGGCGAGCTGGCGGCGCTGTTCGCCCAGCCAGCGGATGGACTGGGCATTGGCGATGACGCCGCCACCTGGACAACCCCGGCCGGCCTGGTCTCGGTCGGGACCACCGACATGCTGGTCGAGGGCATCCACTTCCGCCTCGACTGGGCGAGCCCAGAGGACGTGGGCTGGAAGGCGCTGGCCGTCAACCTCTCGGACCTCGCCGCGATGGGAGCCAGGCCCGGCCGGGCGCTCCTCTCGATCGGGGTGAGTCCCGAGCGCCGGGAACAGGCGATCGGGATCGCCCGGGGAATCCAGGCGATCGCCACCCGGACGGGCACCTCGGTCGTGGGCGGGGACACGGTCCGGTCGCCGGGGCCCCTCGTGGTCAACGTGGCGCTGGTCGGGGTGGCGGAGCCCGACCACCTGCTGCGGCGCGACGCGGCGCGGCCGGGCGACCTGCTCGCCGTCACTGGGCGCCTCGGCGGCGCCGCGGCAGGGCTCGCCGCGCTCATCGATGGGCGCGCGCGTGACGATGTTGACCTGCAGCCCCTGCTCGACGCGCTGCACCGCCCGACGCCCCGCCTTGCCGCCGGCCAGGCCCTCGCCGCAGCGGACGTCCGCTGCGCCATCGACATCAGCGACGGGCTCGCGAGCGAGGCGGCCCACATCGCGAAGGCGAGCGGGATGTCCGTCGAGGTGGACTTGGCCGCGGCGCCGCTGTTCGAGACGGCTGTGCGGACGTTCGGGCGGGATCGGGCCCTCCAGCTCGCCGCAACCGGCGGCGAGGACTACGAGCTGCTCTACGCCGTGGACCCGGCCCGGCTCGACGCGTTGACCGAGGCTCTCGCCGATCACGGCGGCCTGACGGTCGTCGGGCGCGTCCTGGACGGCGGGCGCCCCGGTGAGGTGACCTTCCTCGACGGGTCGGGGCCCGTCGTCCTGGACGCGAAGGGATACGTGGCGTTCTGATGGCCGAAGTGTCGACACCCGCGTCGAGCGCCCTCGGCCCGGACCGGCCCCAGGGCGACCTTGCGGCCGCCCAGCTGGGGATCGAGCCGGTCCCCAGCCACCATCGGGTGCTGGGCTTCCTGGACGTCTTCGTGCTCTGGGCGGACCTCGGGGTTGGCCTGCTGGTCCTGCTCGCCGGGACGTACCTGGTGCCCGGGCTGTCGTTCGGCGGCGCCATCGCGGCGATCGTGCTCGGCACCCTGATCGGGGTCCTGCTGCTGGGTATGGCGGGGGCCGTGGGGAGCGCCCGCGGGGTGACCGCGATGGTGGCCCTGCGCCCCAGCTTCGGCGTCCGGGGTAGCTACGTGCCGAGCATTGTCAACGTTGTCCAGCTCGTCGGCTGGGGCGCGTTCGAGGTCATCTTCATGGGCCAGGCCTCGGCCCGGCTGGCCACGCCGATCCTCGGTCCGAACACCTATCCCTTGTTCGCGGTCCTGTGGGCCGGCGTCGTGATCCTCATGGGCCTCGGCGGGCCGCTCGTCGTGGTCCGCCAGTGGCTCGAGAAGGCGGGCATCTGGATCGTGCTCGTCACGGCCGTCTGGATGCTGGTCTACGCCGCCACCCACCTGGACCTCGGCGCGGCGGTCGCCCGGCCCGGCGACGGGAGCCTCACCTTCGCCCAGGGGATCGACCTCGTGGTCGTGATGCCGGTCAGCTGGCTGCCCATCGTCGGCGACTTCAACCGCTTCGCGCGCAACACGCGCTCGGCGTTCTGGGGCACGGTCATCGGCTACGGCGTCACCAACATCGGCTTCTACGCGCTGGGCGTGGTGCTGGCGCTGTATCTGCCGCAGGGTGACCTCGTGGGGTCGATCCTCGCCATCGCGTTCGGGGCGGCGGGGCTGGTCCTGCTCCTGGGCGACGAGTCGGACAACGCCTTCGCCGACATCTACTCGGCCGCCATGTCGGTCAAGAACATCCGGCCGGGCCTGCCCACCCGCTGGCTCGTCGCGGCCATCGGGGCGGTGGCGCTGGGGATTGCCCTCACGGTGGACCTCGGCCAGTACCAGAGCTTCCTGTACTTCGTGGGCGCGCTGTTCGTGCCGCTCTACGGCGTGCTGTTCGCCGACTACTTCCTGCTCAAGCGCGGCCGCCGGACGACTGCCGACTACTATCCGGACGAGGCGACGTCAGGCGAGGTCAGCCTGCCGGCATTCGTGGCCTGGGGTGTCGGGATCGCGGCGTACTGGGCGGTGATCACGTACGCGCCGTGGCTGGGCGGGACGCTGCCGTCGCTGGCGGCGTCGCTCCTCGTGTACCTGGTGCTCGGGCGACGGCGCTAGTGCGAGCGCAGTGTTCGGTCCGCGGCCGACCTGGCTAGGACGAGGGCGGCGGCATCGGACCCTGCGGCGACCCAGGCCGCGGCGTCTCGGGGCCCAAGGCGGCCAGCGTCCGATGGTATTCCTCGACGGTGATCTCGCCGCGGGCCAGCCGCTCGCGGAGGATCTCGTACGGCGTCGGGCGGGGCGGGGCGGCCGCCGCCGGGGGACCGTACGTTGGCTGCCAGGGCTGGAGCGGCACCTGCGGGTGTCGCGGCCCACGCACGAGGGTCACGAACAGCCAGACGACGGCCACCACGAGCACCACCATGCACAGCAGGCCGAACAGCCACCACAGGCCTGCCCCGGTGCCGAAACGATAGCCCCAGTTCACCATCAGTTCGCCCTGCTCTTCATCACGTCCCGTCGCTTCGTGGTGCCACGTGGCCCCCGGGTCCGGGGCGATGATCGTAGGCGCGGGGCCGTGACAGGGTCATGAGAGGCGTCGCTGTGCCCGTGGCGCAACGATGGCTCCGGGCCCGGCGCGCCATGCGATCATCCGCGGACCTCCCGGCGGCTCCAGCCCCGGGGCGGGCGCAGCCGCGATCGAGCAACGACCGAGCGACGAGGTGGCAGCGGTGGCCGACCGCAAGACGATCGTGTTCTTCCCCGAGGGCGCCTACGGCCCCACCAACAACTGCGCGGGCATCGGCGCGGTCCTGCGGGAGCGCGGACACCGCGTGGTGTTCATCGTCGAGGAGTCGTTCGCGGGCAGCCTCGAGGCCAAGGGCTTCGAGGAGCGCCTCATGCGCCTCGGCCCGCCTCCCGCCGAGCCGGAGGTCCCGGGGCAGTTCTGGATCGACTTCATCCGGGACACGGCGCCCGTGTTTCGCAAGCCCACGATCGAGCAGCTGGGCGAGTTCATCGCGCCCACGGTCCAGGCGCTCATCGACGGCGCCAAGTACGTCGCGCCGCGGCTGGCCGAGATCGTCGATGAGCTCGGGCCGGACGCCATCGTCGAGGACAACGTCGTCTCCTTCCCGACCATCATGGCGACGCGAGCCCCGTGGGTCCGGATCGTGTCCTGCAACCCGGCCGAGGTGAAGGACCCCCTGATCGCGCCGTTCTCGTCGGGGTATCCCGTGGCGGACCAGCGGGAATGGCCGGCGTTCCTCGAGGAGGTCCGGCACACGCACGGCGCTATGTGGGCCGACTTCGACGCGTTCTGCCGGGACAACGGCGCCGGCGGGCTTGCCTGGGGCCCCAACGGCCCCGACTTCATGCACGAGTCGCCGTTCCTGAACCTGTACTCCTACCCGCGCGAGGCCGACTACGCGCGGGTGAACCCGCTCCCGGCGACGTGGCACCAGCTGGACTCGACTGTCCGCGCGGCCGGGACGACCTGGTCACTGCCTGGCTCGCTCGCCGAGCGGCCGGGCGCGCTGATCTACCTGTCCCTGGGCTCGCTCGGGTCCGCGGACGTGGCGCTCATGCAGCGGTTGGTGGACCTGCTGGGCCGGACCCAGCACCGTGTCATCGTGTCCATGGGCCCGCTCGCCGACCAGATCACGCTCGCCGACAACATGACGGGCGAGGGGTTCCTGCCCCAGCCCGCGATCCTGCCGCAGGTTGACCTGGTCATCACCCACGGCGGCAACAACACCGTGGTCGAGTGCTTCCACCACGGCAAGCCGATGATCGTGCTGCCGCTGTTCTGGGATCAGGTCGACAACGCGCAGCGCGTGGACGAGACCGGGTTCGGCCGACGGCTGGCGACCTACGACTTCCGCGATGAGGAGCTGCGGGCCGCGATCGATGCGCTCCTCGCCGACACGGCGCTTCGCTCCCGGATGGCGGCGATCGCCTTGCGTATGCAGTCCACGGCGGGGACCGTTCGCGCGGCGGACCTGATCGAGCGTGTCGCGCTCACGGGGGAGCCGGTCACGCGCTAGGGCGGTGGCCTGAGCGCCCCGCTTGAGCCGCTACTTGGGCGACGCGCCGGGCGCCCCGCCGCTCAGCGGCCCGGCGGCTCCTTGGCTGGGTACGTCGTCGTCGTCTCGCGCGTGTACTTGTCCCATAGCGCGCCTGCGTTCCGGGTCTGGATGTACTCCATCATGTACTCCTGCCCGATGTCGACGGGGTACCGCTCGGTGAACGACACGCGCGCCACCGTCTCCTCGCGGCTCCAGCCTTTCGCGACCGCACTTGCCACGGCGGCCTCCCACTCGAGCATGAACGCGACCTGAGTGTGCAGGTAGTCCCTGCCCTGCACCGGGCCGTGGCCCGGGATGACGTACTCGATGTCGAGGGCGCGGATGCGGTCGATCGCCGCGATCCACTGGTCGACGTTCGAGGTCATCAGCCACGTCGTGCACTCCGAGAACACCGTGTCGCCGGTGAAGACGGCTCGCTCCTCGGGCACGTACACCGCGATCTGGCCCGGGGTGTGCCCGGGGGTGTGGAGCAGGTTGAACGTCCGGTCGCCGACCTTGAGCGTCACGTCGCCGCTGAACACGATGTCCGCGGTGCCCATGTTGGCGTAGTACGTCTCCCGGTCGGGGACGAGCGCGGCGCCGTCGGGGTCGTCGGTCGGCAGCGCCTCGAGCGCGTACTCGAACGGGTCGAGCTCGGGGTAGACCGTCATGAACCGCTCGTGGACGCCCTGGTGGTGGATGATCGGCCACGCGCCCTTGAACCAGAAGTTGCCGAAGATGTGGTCGACGTGGTGCTCGGTGTTGATCAGGTACTGGATCGGCCCGATCTCCTCGACCATCTTCCGCATCGCCACCGCCTTCGTGGGCAGCTGGGGCGTGTCGATAACGACCGGGCCCTTCGACGTCTTGACGAAGGAGGGGTTACAGCCCCGGACCCTGGTCTCCGTGAAGATGCGGTCGGTGACCTGCTGCATCGTCGGTGGGCTCCCTGCGCGTGCGGTTAGTTCGGCTACTGGGTCGCGGTCAGGCCGCCGTCGAGGCCGATGGTCTGGCCGGTGATGAACGCCGCGGCGTCCGAGAGGAGGAACACGACCGCGCCGGTCACGTCGTCGGTGCCGCCAACGCGGCCGAGCGGAATGCGGCTGACGATGCTGGCCTTGAACGCCGGGTCGCCGAGGAGCATGGCCACCTGGGGCGTGTCCACGAATGTGGGTCGGATCCCGTTGACGCGGATCCCATACTTCGCCCACTCGGTGGCCCACTGGCGGGTCAGGGCTTCCACGGCTCCCTTGGCCGCGACGTACGCCGAGTAGCCCGCGTTGATGGCGAGCTGGGCGCGGACCGAGCTGATGTTCACGACCCCGCCGCCCTGGCCCTGCCGGATCATCTGGCGGACGGCGGCCTGCGTGGGCACGAGGACCGAGCGCAGATTGAGCTCAAAGATCCAGTCCCAGGCGTCGCGCGGATACTCTTGCGCGTCGAACAGCACCTTGCCGGCGCCGCCGCCGACGCAGTTGACCACGATGTCAAGCTTGCCGAACCGCTGCACGGCGGTGTGGACCGCGCGCTCGCCGTCGGCCTCCACCGTCGCGTCGGCCTCGACCGCGACAGCCTCGCCGCCGGCGGCCCGGATGGCCTCGGCCGCCGCCTCGGCCTTGTCGAGCGTGTGGTTCGCGACCACCACCTTCGCGCCTGCGCCAGCCAGCGCCCTGGAGATCGCCGCGCCGATGGCACCGCCGCCACCCGGCACGAGCGCGACCCGGCCCTGTAGGCTGAACACGTCGAGATAGCTCATGCGGCTCCTTCTCCCCGCGCGCCGATGGCTTCCTCAGCGCGTATCATCGATCATCGAGAATAGGGGACCTTCGGAGACCGGTCAACGCGGCCGGTCCCTCCTGCCACCACTGGAGCACGATGACGGACGAGGCCACCATCACGCGCAACGTCCTGGCCGACCAGGTCCACGATTACCTGCTGCAGGGGATCTTCAGTGGCCGGTTCCCGCCCGATTCGCGGATCGTCGAGACCCGCGTGGCGCGCGAGCTCGGCACGAGTCAGGCCCCGGTCCGAGAGGCCCTTCGTGCGCTCGAGGTTCTCGGCGTCGTGGACATCGAGCCGTTCAAGGGGGCGCGCGTGCGCAGCCCGTCCTCGACGGAGCTGATCGAGGCATATGCGGTTCGGACGGCGCTCGAATCGCTCGGCGCGAGGTTGGGTGTGCCCCGCATGACCGATGCCGACCTGGTCGAGATCACCGAGCTCCACGACGCGCTCCAGGCGGCCGTTGCCACCGGAGATCGACACATGCTGGCGGAGCGGGACGCGGAGTTCCACGCGCGCATCCTCGCGATGTCGGGCAACGCGATGCTCGCCCGCGTGTGGCGCTCGCTGGAACCCGTGTCGCGTACCTACCTCACGCTGCTCGCGCCCAACGCCGACCCGACCTGGACCGCGGGGCTCCACCCACCGATCGTCCGGGCCCTCCAGGCTCGGGACGCGACCGCGGTCCAGGTCGCGCTCGCCCGCCATTTCGAGGACGCGTCTCGGCAATTGCTGAGCGCCCTCCGGAACCTGGGCGCGAAGGATTGACGGCGCCTGGGACGAGGCCGGACACGAGGCCGGACACGAGGCCCGACGGGGATGCTCCCGGCGCCTGTTCCGCGGCGCAGGGACGCGCATCGAGCCATCAGAACGCCAGGATGGACCGGACCTGCTCGGCGACGCGGATCCCCGACAGCCCGTAGATGTCGAGCAGCGCGTCGTTGGGCCCTGACTGCACGTCGACGTCGCGGAGCCCGATCCGGTGGACGCGCGTCGGCCGGTGCTCGCCCAGCGCCTCGGCCACGGCGCCGCCCAAACCGCCGATGACCGTGCCCTCCTCAACCGTGATGACCCGTCCCGTCCGCTCCGCCGCGGCCACGACCGCCTCGACATCGAGCGGCTTGACGGTCCCGATATGGAGGACGTGCGCCGAGACCCCATCGGCCGCGAGCAGCACCGCCGCTTCCAGGGTGCGCGCCGTCTGCGCGCCGGTCGATACGAGGGTCACGTCCGAGCCCTCGCGGACCACCTCGGCGCGGCCGAAGCGGAAGGGATGGCCGGGGTCGAACACCCGTGGCGTCGCGTCGCGCCCGAGCCGGATGTAGACGGGGCCCTCGTGGGCGCCCGCCCAACGCAGAGCCGCGGCCGCCTCGGTGTCGTCCGCGGGGACGATGACGGGCATGTTCGGCAGGGACCGCATGATCGCGATGTCGTCGACGATGATATGGCTCATGCCCGTCTGACCGGTGAACAGCCCCCCGTAACTCGGCGTGATCTTGACGTTGGCCGACGGCTGCGCGATCAGCACGCGGACCTGGTCGAGCGGGCGCACGACCGCAAACGCGACGAACGTGCTGATGAACGGCACGAGGCCCATCGTGGCGAGACCCGCGGCAACGCCGAGCATGTTCTGCTCCGCGATGCCCATCTGGAGGTAGCGGTCGGGGTGCGCCTTTTCGAAGATGTCCGCTCGTGTGGACGATCCCACGTCGCCGTCGACCACGACCACCCGGCGATCGTCGTCGGCGAGCGCGGCGACGGTCTCGCCGAACACCTCGCGCTGGGGACGGCCCATCATCACGGTCATCGGGTGACCTCAGGGGCCGGCGCCCCGAGGACGGGCTCGCCTAGCTCGCGCATCGCCTGCTCGTACTCCTCTGGCTTGATCGGCCGTGTGTGCCAGAAGAAGCGGCCCTCCATGAACGGCACGCCCTTGCCCTTCACCGTGTCGGCCACGATCGCGATCGGCCGCCCGTCGCCGGCGCGCGCCCTCGCGAACGCGTCGAGGATGGACGCCATGTCGTGTCCGTCGATGTGGAGGACTCGCCAGCCGAACGCCTGCCACTTCGCGACGAGTTCGCCGGGCGCCTGCGGCGGGGTCCGCCCGTCAGGGCCCTCGCCGGGCCAGCCGTACTGCTGGAGCCGGTTGTGGTCCACGATGACCACGAGGTTGTCGAGGCGGTAGCGGGTAGCGGCCATCGCGGCCTCCCAGACCTCGCCCTCCTGACACTCGCCGTCGCCCAGCATCACGTAGACCCTGACGTCACGGGCGGTGAGCCGGGCGCCCAAGGCCATGCCCATGCCGGCCGAGATGCCCATGCCGAGCGAGCCCGTGGACATGTCGAGGCCTGGGAGGCGCGTCATGTCGGGGTGGCCCTGGAGGCGGGAGTGCGCCCCGTCGAACGTCAGCAGCTCTTCGATTGGGAAGTAGCCGCGCAGCGCCATCGCGGCGTAGAGGGCGATCGAGGAGTGTCCTTTGGACAGGATGAACCGGTCGCGGTCCTCCCATCTTGGCTCCTCGGCACGGACACGGAGCTCGTGGAAGTAGAGCGCGGCGAGGAGGTCGGCCGCCGACAGGGGACCACCAAGATGGCCGGCCCTCGCGTGGTGGACCGACCTGATCACCTCCACGCGGATCCTCCGCGCGATCTCGCGCAGCCGGTCGAGCTCCGACCCGTCCGGGCCCGCCGCGGTATCGGACGCGCCGACGGCGCCGTTCACGGGCGGTCCTTCTTCTCGTACGATCCCGAGGTAACCGGCGGCGAGAAGAGGCAGAGGAGCTCCATCTCGTCCGGCCCGTCGGACTCGGTCGCGTGGAAGACGCCGGGTGGGACGTGGACGACGACGCCGGGCTCGACGTCGGCCGTGCCCTCGGAGGTGACGATGCGGCCTAGTCCTCTGGCGCAGTAGATGGTCTCCTCTTCCGCCGGGTGCACGTGACCAGCCGGCCGCGACCCGGGAGGGTAGACGGACACGCCGAGAGAGACGAGCTCGGACGTCCCGTCCCCGGGCTCGAAGTAGGCGTGCCACACACGTCCGGGGAGCGGCACCTTGACTGCATCCTCACGTGCGATGCGCTTGATCATCGGGCCTCCTCTGGCCGACGCGGGGCCGCCAGGCCTGCTTTCTGCGAGCAGACAATCGATTATCGATATTACCGCAATGAGCCGCCGCGGCAACGCGGTCCGCGCGGCCCTCGGTCGCCGAGGCGATCGCGGCGCGGTGTCGACCGCCACGCCACACGGGCCCAGCTCAAGCGTGGTCCGGTGCTCGCCGGCGTCCGAACGCGTTCCGAGTCCAGCGGGGGACACGGGCCACGTGATCCAGCGTCGCAGAACGCCGCCCGACTGATCTGATATGGAAGGACCTGTCAAGAGTGGCGCAGGGTGTGATCGAGGTCAGGTTCCGGCGACGATGATCACTCTGATATGCGCGGGTCGGCCGGGCCGTTGCCGCATGACAGTGAGCCGTCACCG
>JAJZRG010000089.1 GCA_021802825.1 Chloroflexota bacterium | reverse complement strand
GATCCCGGGCACGACCCCCAGCACGCCCACGGCCGAGCAGTTGGGCGCGAGCTCGGGGGGCGGCGGCGACGGGTACAAGCACCGGTAGCAGGGGCCCGCGCCCGGCACGAAGACCGAGAGCTGGCCCTCGAAGCGGTACACGGACGCGTGCACGACGGGGATGCCCGCCGTCACCGCCGCGTCGTTGAGCGCGTAGCGGGTCTCGAAGCTGTCGGTCCCGTCGATGACCACGTCGTAGCCCGCGATGATGTCTGCCGCGTTGTCTGGCCCCAGCAGCACCTCGTGGGCCGCCACTTGCACGTCGGGGTTGAGCGCGCCGATCGCCTCCGCAGCCGAGGTCACCTTGGGCTGGCCGACGCGCTCCGTGGTGTGGAGCACCTGGCGCTGGAGGTTCGAGAGGTCAACGACATCGAAGTCCACGATGCCGAGCGTGCCCACCCCGGCCGCCGCTAGGTAGAGCGCAGCGGGCGAGCCCAGTCCGCCGGCCCCCACCAGCAGCACTCTTGACGCGAGCAGCCGCGACTGGCCGCCCGGCCCCACCTCGGGGATCAGCAGATGGCGGCTGTACCGCTGGCGCTGGAGCGGCGTCAGCCCGTCCGGCCCGGAGGCGTCGCGGCCCTCGCGCTGCCACGCCTCGATGCCGCCCGCCATCGACGCGACGTCCGCGTAGCCGAGCGCGGCGAGCGTGGACGCCGCCCGGAGCGAGCGCACCCCGACGGCGCAGTACGCGACGATGGGCCGCGCGGGATCGGGCAGGAAGAGCCCGGCCAGATGGCGCAGCTGCCCGAGCGGGATGTGGAGCGAGCCCGGGATGTGGGCGACCTCGCGCTCGGAGGGCTCACGGACGTCGAGGAGGAGCGCGGAGCCGCTCCGGCGGAGGGCATCGGCTTCGGCCGTCGTCACCTCTCGGGCGAGCGGCGCCGGTTCGGGATCAGCCGGGGTACGCACGGGACGACGCCTCCCTGGGGGCCCGGGTTCAGCCGGCTTCCTGCCCCAGGGGCTTGGCGTCGATGTCGTCGAGCAGGTGCTGGAGCGAGTCGAAGCTCAGCATCGCGCACTTGAGGCGGGCCGGGCTGATCTCGATCCCCAGCAGGTCCAGCAGGTCCGTCGCCGCGAAGTCGGCCACCTCGACCACCGGCTTGCCCTTGATCTCGTCAGTCAGCAGCGACGCCGACGCCTGGCTGATGGCGCAGCCACGGCCCGTGAAGCCGACACCGGTGACGACCCCGTGCTCAACCTGCAGCTGCATCGTGATCCGGTCGCCGCACAGGGGGTTCGAGCCCTCGAACGTGGCGCTCGGCTGCTCGAGCACCCCGAAGTTGTGGGGGCGCCGGTAGTGCTCGAGGATGTAGTCGCGGTAGAGGTCGTCCATGGGCATCGGGAGTGTAGCGCCGTCCGCGTGAGCGTGGTCCTGGCGTGGTCCTGGCGCATCCCGGCGTGTCCGCGACATCCTCGGGGCTCATCGACTGGATCCTCGACAAGGCCAGCGCCGACGCGGACGCGGTCTGGGTCGACTGGCGCACATCGCGCAGGACGCAACAGCGCGCCGTGTGAGAGGCCCCGCCACCGCGCCCGGGCTCTTGTTTGCCCGCCGTTAACGAGATTCGACTGCGCACACCCCGGAGAGGGGCCGTAGTATCCAAGGCGCAACGTCGGGTCAACGCGCGGTTACGACCGCCAGCGTTTCCCGCGAGGCTGCGAGAGGAGCGCAGTCGTGCACCTCGAGCATCGCCTTGGCCGTCCGGGCATTCGACATGCTCGGTTCTTCACGGCCAATCGTACGGGGCCAACGTCACGGCCCACGGAGGAGATACAGCGCATGGAGATGAAGTCACGGGTGCTCTCCGTCCTCGCGGCGGCGACCGTCGTCGTGGCCGCCTGCGGCGGCGGCAGTGCCAGCCCGAGCGCATCGGCGGCTCCGGCCTCGGTGGCCCCGGCGTCGGTTGCCCCGGCGTCCGTTGCCCCGGCCTCGTCGGCCCCGGCCAGCGCCGCGGCTGTCGATTGGAAGACCGCAACATCGGCCGGTCCCGGTGGTGTTGACGCCGTCTGCGCGGCCGGCAAGGCCGAGGGCCAGGTAAACCTGATCGCGACCCCGCCCGACTGGGCGAACTACGGCCAGATGATCACCGACTTCACCGCGAAGTACGGGATCAAGGTCCAGTCCGACCAGCCCGACGCCGACAGCCAGACCGAGATCAACACCGCCCAGCAGCTAGCCGGCACCGGCCGCCAGCCCGACCTGTTCGACCTCGGCACCGGCGTCGCCCTGGCGCACACCGACATGTACGCCCCGTACCAGGTGGCCACCTGGAAGGACATCCCGGACGCCAACAAGGAGGCCACCGGCCTCTGGGTCAACAACTACACCGGCTTCGAGACCATCGGCTACGACAGCTCGCTGGGCACCATCACCAAGGTGTCCGACCTCGCTGATCCCAAGTACAAGGGCAAGGTTGCCCTCAACGGCGACCCGCTCAAGGCGTCCGCCGGCTTCAACGGCGTCGTCATGGCCGCCCTGGCCAACGGCGGCTCCGCGGACAACATCCAGCCCGGCATCGACTTCTTCAAGAAGCTCGCCACCAGCGGCAACCTGCTGCCGGTGGACCCGAACCCGGCCACGATCGCCTCGGGCCAGACCCCGATCGTGATCGACTGGACGTACAACAACAACGCCCAGACCGCCGTCCTCCAGCCCAAGGGCATCGACTGGAAGGTCGTCGTCCCGACCGACGCCGCGCCGGTCGCCGCCTACTACAACTCCGCCATCAACAAGGACGCCGCCCACCCGGCCGCCGCGCGCTGCTGGATGGAGTACGTCTTCAGCGACGCCGGCCAGAACACCTGGCTCAAGGGCTTCGCCCTGCCGGTCCGCCTCGCGGCCATGCAGGCGGCGGGCACCGTCGACCAGGCTGCATTCGCAGCGATCAACCCGCCGACGACCCCTCCGGTCCAGCTGACGCAGGACCAGGTCAAGGCGGCCACCGCGCTGCTGACCGCTCAGTGGAAGTTCATCACCATCAAGTAGCACCCAAGCGCTGACGACTGGCGGCGCCTTGATGGCCGGTTCGGTCACCACGCCCTCCTCGTCACCTGCCGCCGGCCCCGCCGCAAGCGGGGCCGGTGCACGCAGGATGGCAAGGGCGGGGAACTACCTTGCCCTCGTTCCCTTCCACGGCTACGTCGGGCTGTTCCTCATCCTCCCGACCCTCATCGTCGCCGTCGGTGCCTTCACCACGGCCGGAGGCTCCCTCACCCTCGACAACGTCTCGTCGGTGTTCACCTCCAGCGTGTTCCTCGACGC
Organism: Chloroflexota bacterium; assembly: GCA_021802825.1. GTDB lineage: Bacteria > Chloroflexota > Limnocylindria > Limnocylindrales > CSP1-4 > CAIXZV01. The sequence continues at coordinate 4,593 of JAJZRG010000089.1, read as the reverse complement.
GTTCGTCAAGTCGATCCAGCTCGCGGTGATCACCGCAATCGCGGGCGCCATCTTCGGCGGCCTGCTCGCCTGGGCAGTCGCCCGCGGCAACCCGAACGGGCTGCTGCGCCAATTCGTGATCGCGGCGTCGGGCGTCCTCGCCCAGTTCGGCGGCGTCATGCTGGCGTTCGCCTTCCTCGCCACTTTCGGGTTCAGCGGCCTGGTCACCGTGTTCATCAAGAACCAGCTCGGCGTCGTCCTCGACATGTCGTGGCTGTACACGCTGACCGGCCTGGCGGTGGTCTACACCTACTTCCAGATCCCGCTCATGCTGATCGTGTTCCTGCCCTCGCTCGACGGCATGCGGCAGGAGTGGTACGACGCCTCGGCGAGCCTCGGCGGCGGCTCGTGGGCCTTCTGGCGGTACGTGGGCGGGCCGATCCTCGCGCCGAGCTTCCTGGGCGCGGTGCTGCTGCTGTTCACCAACGCCTTCTCGGCCTACGCGACGGCGGCCGCCCTGATCAGCCAGGGCTGCCCGATCATCACCCTCGAGATCGGCTGCCAGATGCAGAGCGAAATCGTGCTGGGCCAGGAGAACGTGGGCAAGGCGCTGGCCCTGGGCATGATCGTCATCGTCTCCGCGGTCATGGCGGTCTATGCACTCATCCAGCGCCGCGCATCGAGGTGGGCGCAATGAGCCAGGCGCCCGGGTTCGAGTACGCCGCGGCCGCCCAGGACGGCGGTGCGCTGATCTCGAAGCGCCCGAAGGGCGCCGGCAAGGGTCGCCGCACGCCGCTCAGCCAGCGGGCGGCCCGGATCGTCGTCCTCGTCCTCGTGTTGGGCTACCTGATCCTGCCGCTGTTCGCGATGCTCGAGTTCTCGACGCGCGGCGACTTCGACCGGACCACCAAGACCTTCGGCCGGACCCTCGACTCGTTCGCCGCCATCTTCAGCAACGACGACCTCATGACGAGCATCATCACCTCGCTCGAGATCGCGGTCCTGACCGTGTTCGGCATGCTGGTCCTGCTCGTCCCCACGATGGTCTGGACGGTCGTGCGCGTGCCGCGCATGCGCCGCGTGGTCGAGTTCCTGTGCCTGCTGCCGCTGGCCATCCCCGCGATCGTCATCGTCGTGGGCATCGCGCCGATCTACCGGTGGATGGGCCAGAACCTGGGCGGGTTCGGGGCCTCGGCGCTCACCCTGGCGTTCATCGACGTGATCCTGGTGCTCCCATACTCGTATCGCGCCATCGATTCGAGCCTGCGGTCCATCGACACCGCCACCCTGTCCGATGCCGCGCGCAGCCTCGGGGCCGGCTGGCCGCGCACGATCTTCTCGGTGATCGTGCCCAACATCCGCGGCGGCATCCTGTCGGCGTCGGTGCTGGCGATCGCCCTTGTGCTCGGCGAGTACACCATCTCGTCGCTGCTCTCGTTCAACACGGTGCAGGTGGTGATCTACCTGCTCGGCAAGCGGAACCCGTACGTCTCGGTCGCAGTGTCGCTGGCCGCCCTCGTGTTCGCCTTCGTGCTGCTGTTCGTCATCTCTCGCTTTGCACCCGGCGCCGACAGCCGCGCCCAGCGAGCCGAGGAGGAGCCTGCCTGATGTCCGTCGCAAGCCCGAGCCCTGCCGCGACCGGCCACGGCGTGGCCGTGGCGTTCGAGGACATGCACCGCTGGTATGGCTCGGTGCACGCGCTCCGAGGGCTGTCGCTCGAGATCGCGCCGGGCGAGCTCATCGCCCTGCTGGGTCCGTCGGGCTGCGGCAAGACGACCGCGCTGCGCGCCCTGGGCGGGCTCGACGAGGTGGACCAGGGCCGGATCCTCGTGGGCGGCAAGGACATGACCCGGGTGCCCGCGAACAAGCGGAACATGGGGATCGTGTTCCAGGCGTACAGCCTGTTCCCCAACATGACCGCCCGCGACAACGTGGCGTACGGCCTGCGCCTCCGCGGGGTGGACGGTGCCAAGCGCAAGAAGAAGGCCGAGGAGACGCTCGAGCTCGTGGGGCTCGGCGCGCAGGCTAGCCGGTATCCGCACCAGATGTCGGGCGGCCAGCAGCAGCGCGTGGCCCTGGCCCGGGCGCTGGCCATCGAGCCCTCGGTGCTGCTGCTCGACGAGCCGCTGTCCGCGCTCGACGCGAAGGTGCGCCGCCAGCTGCGCGAGGAGATCCGGCGCATCCAGATCATGGTCGGCATCACCACCCTGTTCGTGACCCACGACCAGGAGGAGGCGCTGGCGATGGGCGATCGTGTGGGCGTCATGTCGGCGGGGCGCCTAGAGCAGATCGCGGCCCCGGCTGAGCTGTACGACCGGCCGGCGACCAAGTTCGTCGCCGAGTTCGTGGGGCTCACCAACCGGATCCCCGGCCGGACCGACGGCAGCGACGTCGAGGTGCTCGGCACCCGCGTGCCGCTCCTGCCGGGCGCCACCGACCGCGGCGCCGTGCAGGTGCTGGTGCGACCGGAGAACGTGCGCCTCGCGGCTGCCGACGGGGGGACCGGGCGCGTGCTCGCCGTCAGCTTCCTCGGCTCGCTGTGCCGCGCCCAGGTGGCCCTGCCCGACGAGACCATCGTGGTCGCGCAGATGTCGGCCACCGAGTCCGCCGGGCTCTACCCAGGCGCGACCGTCAACGTGAGCGTCGTGCCGGCGCCGGTGTTCGCCGTCGCGGAGTAGGCTCGCGGCGGCCTCGCCTTCGTGCTCCGCGGCCCATTGGTCCGCCCGCCGCACGCTCCCCACAGCCGCTCTGAGCGTCCCAGCCTGAGGTCTCCCTCGCCATGACCGCGCACCTCCCCGGCCTCCGCCAGATCACCGAACCCGCCCGGACGATCGACGTCGTCCACGAGACCGACGTGCTCGTGGTGGGGTCGGGGCCCGGCGGGCTGGGTGCCGCGCTGGGCGCCGCGCGCGCCGGTGCGCAGACCACGCTGCTCGAGCGTTTCGGCTGCTTCGGCGGGAACATCACCGCGGTCGGCGTCGAGAGCTTCGCCTGGTACCGGCACGAGCAGACACAGGACAGCGTGGGGATCGGGTCCGAGATCGAGGCGCGGGCGAAGGCCGAGGGCGCCAGCACCGACGAATCGCAATCCGTCAGTCAGGCGTTCGACGCAGAGCGGTTCAAGGTGGTCGCGGACAGGCTGGTCGAGGAGAACGGGATCCACCCGATGCTCCACCGCACCTTCGTCGCGCCCATCCTCGAGGGTGGCCTGATCCGCGGCGTCATCACCGAGAGCAAGTCGGGGCGCGAGGCGATTCTCGCCCGGCGCGTCGTGGACGCCACGGGCGACGCCGACGTGGCGTACCGCGCCGGCGCGCCGACCCGCAAGACGCCGCGCGAGGAGATGCTCTCGGCCTCGGTCATGTTCTCGATGACCGGCATCAACAAGCGCGCCTTCATCGACGCGATCAAGGCCGACCCGCCCAAGTACCGCGACTGGGCGGGCAACTTCGAGTGGGACATCGAGACCGAGGGCAAGGAGGACGAGTTGTTCTCGCCCTTCCTGCGCAAGCCGTTCAAGAAGGCGGTCGAGGCTGGCCTCATCCCGCCCGGCCTGATCACCATGGCCGGGACCTACGGCTCGGTGCACGACAGCGGCGACCTCACGTACCTCAACCTGATCCACATGGGCGAGGTGGACGGGACCTCGGCCGACGAGCTGTGCCGCGCCGAGATCGAGGGGCGGCGTCAGGCGATGCACGCGATCGCCGCCCTGCGCGCGTTCATGCCCGGGTGCGAGAACGCGACGCTGCGCAACTTCGGCATGACCGTCGGGCTGCGCGACACGCGCAAGATCGACGCGCTCTACAACCTCACCGCCGATGACGTGCGCGGCGAGGCCCGCTTCGAGGACTCCATTGGCATCTTCCCCGAGTTCATCGACGGGTATGGCGTGCTGGTCCTGCCCACGACGGGACGCTACTTCCACGTGCCGTACCGGTCGCTGGTGCCCAAGGGCGTCGGGAACCTGCTGGTGGCCGGCCGGTCCATCGGGGGCGACAAGATCAGCCACGCCGCAGTGCGCTCGATGATGTGCTGCACGGTCAGCGGGCAGGGTGCGGGCGTGGCGGCGGCGGTCTCCCTGCGCAACGACACCGGCGTTGACTCGGTCAGCATCGACGGGGTGCGCGCCGAGCTCGCCCGGCAGGGCGTCCGGCTGGACTGAATGTCATGAAGACGGGCCTCGGGACATCGTCGCCGTCCTCTCGTCGCTGGGGAGCCTCTCGTCGCCGGCCTCTCGTCGCTGGGGAGCCTGGCCGGGATCGGAGCCGGGCGCCGCGTTCGAGCGGCTCGTCGGGCTGCTCGAGGGGCACCTTGCCTCGAGCGGCGTCGCGCGCCGCGCGCCCGGGGTTCCGCGAGTCGCGCCAGACTCATCTGGCCCGAGCGGCAGCGTGCCCCACCCCCGCAGCAGCCGATCCGGCGGGGAGGGCCCGCTCGCGGGACGGCGGGGCGAGTCTGGCCTGACTCGCGCGCCGCGCGCGCGCCCGGGGCCTGGCCGCGCGCCCGGGGGTTCCGCGCGCCCGGGGTTCCGCGAGTCGCGCCAGACTCATCTGGCCCGAGCGGCAGCGTGCCCCACCCCCGCAGCAGCCGATCCGGCGGGGAGGGCCCGCTCGC
>JAJZRG010000031.1 GCA_021802825.1 Chloroflexota bacterium | reverse complement strand
GCGCGAACTGGCGAGCCGTCAGCTCGAGCGCGCGCCCGTCGATGGTGGCGCGCTGCGCGCCCAGGTCCACCTCGAGCGACCCCACCGCGTGTCGGACCGGGCGCGGCACCGGCCCCCGCCGCCCGAGCGCGCGGACCCGGGCGAGCAGCTCCTCGAAGGCGAACGGCTTGACCAGGTAGTCGTCCGCGCCCACGTCGAGGCCGTGGACGCGGTCGTCGACGGCGTCGCGCGCCGTCAGCAGGAGGACCGGCGTGGGGATCCCGGCCGTGCGGAGCTCCCCGCAGAAGCTGAAGCCGTCACCGTCGGGGACCATGACGTCGAGCAGCAGCGCGTCGTAGGTGGACTCCGCGACGTGCCACCGCGCGTCCTCCAGCGTCCCCGCCTCATCGACCACATGGCCGGCCCGCCGGAGGCCGCGACGGAGCGCCGAGCGGAGCTCGGCGTCGTCTTCGAGAACAAGCAGCTTCATCGGGGCCAGCGTCGCCCCGAATCGTGAATGCCAGGTGAATCCGCGCCCGCGAGCGAATCGCCGGGGATCCGCGGCCCATCGCGGCCGTCCATGCCGGGCAGCACGATGTCGAGGACGACGAGCTCGCAGGGGTACGTCTCGGCCCAGTCGAGCGCGGCGCGGCCGTCGCCCACGACGTCGACGGCGTTGCCGTCCGCGGCGAGGCCCGATGGGAGGGCGATGCCAATGTCGGACTCGTCTTCGACCACCAGAATGCGCAGGACCTGTACCTCCGAGCCACGGGTGCGTCCATTCCTACCACGCGCGGTGTCTTCATGCTCGTGCGTGAGGTTGATCCCCTTGAGGGGCAGGGGTTCATCTTCGGCACGGGATCGGGCGGCATCCTCGCTGTTGGCTGTGCGGTCGGCATGCCGCGCGATCGCAGCGAGAGGAGCATTCCCCGTGCGAAAGCCCGTCTCGATCGCGTGCGCGGCGGCCGGCCTCATCCTCGGCGGGGCAGGGGACCTCCAGTGGGCATCGATGTGTCGCCCCTTGCCCGATCAGGTCACGTTCGCCATCCCCGCTGGCCGCCCGACCGTCCCCAAGCGGATTCTCGGGTAGGCTCCGCGCGTGCTGACCTTCCCCCAGGCGATCCTTCTCGGCCTGCTCCAGGGCGTGACCGAGCTCTTCCCCGTGTCCAGCCTTGGCCACTCGGTGCTCCTGCCGGCGCTGCTGGGCTGGAACGACGTCGTGGCTGCGCAGTCGGCCTCGGAGTCGTACTGGCTCGCGTTCCTCGTGGGCCTGCACGTGGCGACGGCGCTCGCGCTGCTCCTCTACTACCGCGCGACGTGGGTCCGGCTGATCGCCGCGGGCCTCCACACGTTGAGAACCCGGCGCGCCGAGACGCCTGACGAGCGGCTCATCTGGCTGCTCGCGATCGCCACGGTGCCGGCCGGGCTCGTCGGGCTCCTCGCGGAGCACGCCCTGCGCGTCCTGTTCGCGAAGCCGCTCGCGGCCTCGCTGCTCCTCGTCGCGAACGGCGTGCTGCTCCTCGTGGGCGAGTGGGCCCGGCGGCGCGGGATCGCGCGGCGGGCGGTGGAGACCCACGCGCGCACGGTCGGGGGCGACCGCCGGCTCGACACACTGGAGGTCCGCGAGGCGCTCGGGGTCGGCGTCGCCCAGGTGCTCGCGCTGCTGCCCGGCGTCAGCCGCTCCGGCGTGACGATGGTGGCCGGCCTCGTGCGTGGGCTCGACCACGAGGACGCCGCCCGCTTCTCGTTCCTGCTCGCGACGCCGATCATCCTGGCGGCCGGGCTGTACAAGCTCCCGGACCTGCTCGGCCCCAACGGCGACGGCGTGCAGCTCCAGGTGCTCGCGGGGAGCGTTGCCGCCGGCCTCGCCGCGTACGCCTCGGTTCGGTTCCTCGCCCGCTGGTTCCGGGCGAACACGCTGCTACCGTTCGCGGCGTACTCGCTCGCCGCCGGGCTGCTGCTCGCGCTGCGGTTCGCGCTCGGCGGGTAGGAGGAGCCGGAGGCCCCGCGCGACCGACGTGGTCAGTTGGGCACGCGCACCTTGACCATCGTTCCGCCGCCCGGCCGCGTGTCGATGTCAATCGTCCCGTCGGCCAGGCGCACGCGCTCCTGGATGCCCAACAGCCCGAGATTCCCGCGCTCGAGCAGAGTCGTCGCCTTGGGGACGGCTTCCATCCCCCGCCCGTCGTCGGCGATCACCAGGGCGGACGCGTCGGGTTCGTAGGTCAGGGAGACGCGCACGGACCCGGCGGCGCTGTGGCGCTCGGCGTTGTGGAGGCTCTCCTGGGCAACGCGCAGCAGGAGCAGCTCCCTGTCGTGCGGGAGCGGTCGGAGCTCGCCGGCAACCTCGAACTGGGCCCCGATCCCCGACCGGCGCTCAAACGCAGTGGTTTCGGACCGCAGCGCCGCGACGAGCCCCAGGTCATCAAGGATCGGGGGCCGCAGCGCGCGACTCAGGCGCCGCAGCTCGGCCGCCGTCTCGTCGATGATCCGGTGCGCGTCCTCCACGACGGCCTCGTTGCTGCCCTCATCGAGCGCATCGAGCGTGCGCGAGAGCAGGACGAGCGATTGCAGCGGGCCGTCGTGCAGCTCGTGAGCCATGCGCCGGCGCTCCTCCTCCCGCGCGGCGATGGCATGTCGTGCGTACCCCTCGAGACCCTGCTCCCGCTCGTACGCAAGCGTCACGTCGCGGACGATGACCTGCAGGCCACCGCCTTCGCCCTCCCCTGTCAGGGGCGAGGCACCGACCGCCTGTACCCACACGGACGACGCCCCCTCCCTGAGCGGCAGGGGTCGTGCGCTGCCTTTCGTGGACCCAGAACGCAGGTCCCGGGCGAGGTCCGGGCCAATGACCTCCGGCAGCGGCCGGCCGCGTATCGCTGAGAGGTCCACGGAGAGGAGCCGGGCCGCAGCGGCGTTGGCCTCCTCGATGTGTCCTCGATCGTCAACGACGAACACGGCGTCCGCGGCACGGTCGTACAGCGCGCGATAGCGACGCTCCGACGCGAGCCGCGCGGCTTCGCGGGTCTCCGCGGCATGTCGTGCATTCCGCTCGCGGTCGACCGCCAGGCCGACGAAGGCGGCGATGGCGACCAGCATCGCGCACTGCCACAGGACCCCGACCCGAGCGAGTCCCTCATGCCCCAGGATGAGGTCCGGGATGAGCAGGACCGTGCTCCAGAGCGCGGTGGGGATCGCTCCGCGCACGCCGAACGTGAGCGCCGCGTAGACCACTGGGATGTAGAACAGCGATCCTGGCACGAGATCCAGGACCTCCGGGAAGCCGTTCTGCAGCAAGACCGTGTGGAGCAGCGCGATCGCAAACGTCAGGATCTGGACCGCCCAGAAGGCGCGCTGGCGCACGGGCGGCAGGCGAACGCCCTCCTGGCCCGGCGACCACGGCACCAGGCTGCGCGGGAGACCCGCGGTCAGCCCCCGATCACGGCTCATCGAGCCCGGTCCCCGCCGCGTGCCGGATCCAGTGGCGTGCTGCCGCGTGCATGACGGCTTCCGTGCGGGTCGTCACGCCGAAGCGGTTGAAGATGCTGGTGAAGTGCGCCTCCACTGTCCTGGGGCTTGTCCCGAGTTCGGCCGCGATGTCCTTCGTCCGCAGGCCACGGGCGGCCAGCCGCAACACCTCGAGCTCTCGTGAGGTCGGCTCCTCGGCGGCCGGAGAGTCCCGCCGTCGCATGGCGCGTCGCGCCACCCGCGCGTCCATCACGACTTGGCCCTGGGCGACGGCGTGGATGGCGGCCACGACCTCGTGGCCGTGGGCGGACTTGAGCAGGTAGCCGCTGGCACCGGCGTCGAGGGCAGCAGACACGTAGTCCTCGTCGTCGTACGCGCTGAGGATCAGGACTTGAGCGTCCGGGGTGTCGGCCACGATCCGGCGCGTCGCCTCGATCCCGTTCATCACCGGCATGTGCACGTCCAGCAGGACGACGTCAGGCCGCAGCCGAAGAGCGAGCGCGACGACCTCGGCCCCATCCGCGGCCTCGCCCACCACCTCGATCGCGGGGTCGGCCTCGACGATCTGCCGGGTGCCCTCGCGGACGACCGCGTGGTCTTCGGCTAGCAGGACGCGCACCATTCGCATCCGAACCTCCTGTGGACGCGACTCTACCAGTGGTGGTGGGCCGGGCGACTCCGGGTGTCCCGCACCAGACCTGCGGATTCCCGCACCAGGCCTTGCGGGATAGACGGATGCGGTCGCGCCGCGGGGACCGGACTATGCAGACACAAGGTCCGCCGACCGAATGGGGGTCCTCGCAAACGAGGTTTCCCGAGCATCGTTCGGCGGCCGCGCAGGAGCAAGGTCGCCGTCGCCTCGCCTGTTCGGGTGCGACGGCAGTACGAGACATGGAAGGAAGCGCCAAATGTACTCGCGGTTCAAAGTCCTGGGCATCGGCCTCGCCATCGCGGGCATCGCGTTCCTGGGCGTCGGCGGCTACACGTATCTCAAGACCCAGGAGGGCGCCGGTTCGCTCAAGGCCTTCAGCGCGGCCCAGAACGTCAAGCTCGCCTACGACGGCCAGGGCCAGCTCAACATCGGCAACCCCAAGGACACCGCGGCCATCCTCGCGCTGCTGAAGAACGACTGGGGCTACTCGGTCGATGCGTCCGAACTCAACCCCAACGACCCGGTCGTGAACACGGCGTCCGAGTACATGGTCCAGATGGCCACCATCGCGTACCACACCCTCAGCGGCACGCAGACCGTCGTCCTGCCCCAGACGGTGACCACGAACAGCGGCAAGGTCTACGAGGCAGGCACCTACCAGGTCCCGGTCGCCGGCCGGTACTGGAGCGGCTTCGACCGCACCAACCCGATCGACGCCAAGGTCCGCGAACAGGCGTGGACCGGCACCGCCCACGCGCTGATCGCGGAGCTGGGCGTCGGCGCCGTGACCGCTTCGGCGCTCCAGATCGGCCTGGGGACGGCGGCAATCACCGCCGCGATGGGCTTGGTGTTCCTCCTGATGGGGATCGGCCTCGTGTGGGCAGCTCGTCCTGCCGCGGTCACCGAGCGGGCCTCGGTCCGGGCCCCCGCCCCCGCCCCCGCCCCCGCCGCCGCCTGAATCCACAAAGGGGGCGGCTCCCCCGGAGCGCCACCTCGAAGAAGCCGGGCCCACTGCGGGCCCGGCTTCTTGTTGTCGGCCAAGACTCCCCGGAGGGGTCGGAGCTGTTGGCGAACTGCGCACGGACCGGAGGTTGCTGGAGATTCGGTGGTGGCGAGTCCTCCGGCGCCGGGTTCCGTCATCCCGCTGCCGTGGACACCCCCGGGCCCGCGACAGCCGCGAACCGATCGAGCGCAGCCTCCACCTCGGCCACAGTGGTCATCCGGCCGAGGCTCAGGCGCACGGCCCCCATCCCGACGCGCGGCTCGACGCCCATGGCCGTCAGCACGGGCGAGAGCTCGATCGAGTCGGCGTGGCAGGCGGAGCCCGTCGAGGCGGCGACGTCGCCGAGGGCGGCGATCACGTCCGCGCCCGGCCTCCCCACGAAGGAGACGTTCAGGGTGTTCGGCAGCCGCTCGACCGGGTGCCCGTTGAGCACGACCCCCTCGCCGAACATGGCGCGGAGGCCGTCCCACAGCCGGTCGCGAAGCGCGCGGACCCCCTCCATCGGCGCGAGGTCCGACGCGATCGCGCAGGCCTCCGCGAGCGCCACGTCGAGCAGGGCGCTCTCGGTGCCGGCCCGGCGGCCCGACTCGTGGCCCGCGCCGTGGACCAACGGCTCCAGGCGCACACCGCGCCGGATGTAGAGGGCGCCGATGCCCTTGGGGGCGTAGAGCTTGTGCCCGGCGATCGAGAGCAGGTCGACGCCCAGGTCGCCCACCCGGGTGGGGATCTTGCCGACGCTCTGGGCCGCGTCCGTGTGGAACAGCACGCCCGCCTCGCGGGTGGCGACCCCGATCTCGGCGATGGGCTGGACCGTGCCGACCTCGTTGTTGGCGTGCATCGCCGAGACGAGGAACGTCCGCGGCGTGATGGCGCGCCGGACGTCGTCGGGGTCCACCCGGCCGGTGCCGTCGACCGGTACGAGCGTCACCCGGGCGCCCAGGCGCTCGAGGAACCGGGCGGGCTCGAGGATCGCCGGGTGCTCGACCGTCGTCGTGACCATGTGGTCCGTGCCATCGGGCCGCGCGAACCACGCCCCGAGGAGCGCCGCGTTGTTGGCCTCGCTGCCGCCGGACGTGAACACGACCTCGTCGGGCGACGCGCCGAGCAGGGCCGCCACCTGGGTGCGGGCGCGGTCGATGACGGCCCGGGCCTCGCGGCCGCCCGCGTGGAGCGCTGACGGGTTGGCGTAGGGGCCGTCGAGCAGCGGGCGCATCACCTCCGCGACCCGCGGGTCGATCGGGGTGCTCGCGTTGTAGTCGAGGTAGATGGCGGTCACCGCCCCCTCCCGGACTCGATGGGCAGCCCGGCCAGGCGCCACTCGGGGTAGCCGTCCTCCAGGCGCCGCGCCCGCCGGCCGGCGCGCTCGAGGAGCGCCACCGCCTGGGGGCTCATGGCGCAGTAGGGGCCGCGGCAGTAGGCGACGACCTCCACGTCGGCCGGCAGGTCGGCGAGGCGCGCCTCGAGCTCGGGCAGCGGGATCGAGAGGGCGCCGGCGATGTGCCCCGCCTCGAATTCGTCTGCGGGGCGCAGGTCGACGACGACGGCGTCGCCGGAGCGGACACGGCCGAGGAGATCGGCGCGGCTCACGGCCTCCTGCGGCGCGCCGAGGAACCGCTGCGCGGCGCGATCGGCCTCGCCCAGGCGGGAGGCCACGGTGCGCAGCGAGGCCAGCAGCGCGTAGACGTCGTCGTCGGCGAGGCGGTAGAGGATCCTATTCCCGTCACGGCGGGCGGCAACGAGGCCGGCCCGGCGGAGCGCCTGGAGGTGCGCGGACGCGAGCGCGAGCGAGATGTCCGCCCGGCCCGCGAGCAGCTCGACAGACCGCTCGCCCTGCGCGAGAAGGTCGAGCAGCTCGATGCGGTGACCGTTCGAGAGCGCCTTGCCGACCTGGGCGAAGGCGTCGTGGAGCTCGTTCTTGGCGGCCCGGGTCCCGACTGTCGCGGCCTCGTTCATGCTGGTACTCTACTACTTGTTTGACCAGTTGACTCGCGGACACGTCCCGCCCGCAGTCCCAGACGGAGACGCGCGACCGTGAAAACGCTGTTCATCCTCAACGAGCCGGCCTACGGCAACGAGCGCTCCTACAACGCGCTCCGGCTCGCGCTCTCGCTCGCCAAGGCGGAGGGCCAGGAGGTCCGCGTCTTCCTCATGGGCGACGCCGTCACCTGCGCCAAGACCGCCCAGAAGACACCCGAGGGCTACTACAACCTCGAGCGGATGCTCAAGGGGCTCGAGCCCAAGGGCGCCCTCGTCGGGTGCTGCGGCACCTGCCTCGACGCCCGGGGCATGACCGGGGACCCGCTCGCGGTGCCGGCCCGGCGCTCGACCCTGGCCGAGCTGACGGAGTGGGCGATCTGGGCCGACAAGGTGATCGCCTTCTGATGCCTGCCCCCGCGACGGCGCTGGCCGCCGCACCCGTCCCGGGGGCGGATCGGCGCGTGCGCGCCCTCGGGGTGCGCCGATCGCTCGTGCTCCGCCCGGCTCGCCACGAGGACGCCCTCCTTGCCGTCCTCCCGCGAGGGCCAGTGGCACGCGAGCGGGGACGCCCATAGCAGGGCGCCTTGGTCATCAACCGGCCGGCCGGCCCGCCGACGCCGGCCCGCCGCGGCGCCCCGACAGGACGTGCGCAGCGCGCCTCACGCCAAGCCCTCCCAGAGCCAGGGCGCTCCTCAAGCTCGCACACCCAGGACCGCCCCGAGGACTCCCCCGATCGCCGCCGCGACGATCAGGATGATCATCGGCGAGACGCGGCGGGCAGCTACAAAGGCGGCAACCGCGCCGAGCAGCAGCAGCGGCTGGAGATCGACGACGGGCCGAGCGAGCACGAACAGGGTGACTCCCAGCAGGCCGATGGCGGCCGCGGCGGCGCCTGCCCCGAAGCGGCCGAACCAAGCCGCACGCTCCAGGCGGGCGATCACCGCCGCGGCGCCGGCCGCAAGGGCGATGGGGATGGCGAACACCCCGGCCGTCGCGACGAGGGCACCGGGCATGCCGAAGGCCACGTAGCCGACGTAAGCGGCCAGGATCAGCACGGGCCCGGGGGTCGCGTACGCCAGGCCCACCCCGGCCGCGAACTGGGAGGGCGACAGCCAGCCCGTATCGGCCACGGCCAGCCGCTCGACCAGCGGCAACGCGGCCTGACCGCCCCCGAAGGCGATCGCGCCGATCACCAGGAAACGCACCAGGAGCTCAGTCACGCCGCAGCACCATCGCCAGCAGGCCCCCGGCGACCACGACCAGCGCGGCATTGACGGCCAGGAGGCCGGCCGCGAGCGCAACGACGCTCAGGAGCCGCATCGGGCCCCACGGCACGTCGGCGGCCAGCCGGCGGAGGGCGACGGCCAGCAGGCCGACCACGGCCACCTGCACCCCGAGCAGGGCGCCGCCGATGGCGGGCCCCGCGGGGAGGCTGGTCAGCACCGCGGCCCCCGCCACCATGAGGGCCATCGACGGCAGCAGGAAGCCAGCCGATGCCGCCAGCGCGCCCCTCCTGCCCGCCAGCCGCCAGCCCAGGAACGCGACGACCTGGACCACGGTCGAGCCGGGCAGCGGCTTGGTGGTCGCCAGCGCCGCGGCCAGGTCCTCACGGCGCAGCCACCCCCGCCGCGCGACGAGGTCGCCATCGAGCAGCGCGAGGGCGGAGCCGAGCCCCCCGAACGCGACCGACCCCAGGCGGAGGAAAGCGGTGAACGTCTCGAGCGGGGACGGGGTTGCGGTGGGATGTCCGTCAGGCAGCGAAGACCTCCTCGATGGACCTCGACGCGGTCACCCGGATCGATTGCACCGGACCCGGATCATCTGCGGCGACGATATGCGGGAGCCGCCGCAACTGCGGCGAATCGTCGCACCGCATGCCGGGATCCGGACCGTCCTGTGGACCGTGTCCTCGGCGCCCGACGCCGCTGCGTCGATCTCGCCGCTACCCGATGATGGCGATGGTCCCCCGCATCCCCGCCTCGTAGTGGCCGGGCGCGTGGCAGGCGAACGCGAACGGCCCCGTCCCTCCGAAGGTGTAGGTCAGTGACTTGGTCTGCATCATCCCGATGTCGGCGATCTCGGGGGTGCCCTCAACGTCCCCTGCCACGTCCGCAGCCGGCCCGACCATGAACTCGTGGCTGGCCATCCCCACGGTCGTGACCTCGAAGGTGACCGTCTCGCCCCGCTGGACGGTCGCGGCGTCGGGGTAGAAGCGGAGCGCGCCGCTGGCGACGATCCGCACGATGCGGGGAGAGGAGGGCGTCCCCGCCACGAAGCCCGGCGATCCGGGGGCGGGACCCGACGCGACGATGGGGCCCCACGGCCTCGCCTGGCCGGGCTGCGGGCCCGGTCCGGGGCTGAGCGTGCCGGCGGCCGCGATCACGGCCGCGCCCGCGACGACGAGGACGACCCCCAGCACCAGGACCCGCCGACCCGCCATGCGTCAGTACCCGAGCGTCCGCTTCGCCTGCTCGAACTCCTCCTGGGTGATCTCGCCGCGTGCATACCGCTCACGCAGGATGTCCAGCGCCGAGGGCCGCTCCGGCTCCCGGCTCGGCCCGCCGCGGCTCACCGCGCCGACGGCCCAGACGATCAGGACCACGAAGCCGGTCATCACGAGCAGGCCGCCGAGCATCCAGACCCACCCCAGCACGCCGCCGTCGTAGCCGTATCCCATCATTCGAGTCTCTCCTCGTGCCGCCCGGGACAGCTCCCCGCGGTGCGACCACCAGTCTCCGCCTGCCGGCCCGCGGTGCGCGTCAAGTCTCGGTCAAGTCTCGGTCAACGACCGCACCCCTCGCCCTACGCAGTCGCGGTCACGCCCAGGAGGCGACCCCCGACGACGAGGCCCGCGTGGGCCAGGCGCCGCTCCAGGCGGCCGCCGACCCACGAGCGCTCGAACAGCACCTTCCCGGCGTGCCACGAGCGGCCCGGCCCCCGGAGGACGAGTGCAGGGTCCGGCTCGGCGAAGAACGCGCCTGTCGCGAAGGCAGCACGCCCCGCCCCGGCCTCGACCCAGCAGTAGCCCACGCCGTCGAAGGCATCGTCCGCCGGACGGCCGGCGAGGGCCGAGGCGATCCGCCTAGCGGCGACGAGACCCTCGCCGTGGGCGAAGACGCCGGCCCGGGGCAGCGGCTTGCCGTTCGCCAGCGTGATCGACGTGACGTCGCCGATCGCGTGCACGCGCTCGTGGCCGGTCTCGAGGGTCGCGCGATCGACCGGGACCCAGCCCGTTCCGCCGGCCAGCGGCGATTCGCGGACCGCCGCCGGCGCGCGGTGCGGCGGGACGCCGGCGAGCAGGTCGTACCCGACGCGGGTGCCGTCGGGGAGGACGATCTCGCGGCTGCCCGGCTCGAAGCGCTCGATCTTCGTCCCGGGGTGGAAGCGGATTCCCCTCGCCTCGAGCAGGGCGACCACGGCAGCCCCCATCGCCGCGCCGGCGACGGGCATCGGGGCGGGCTCCGGGCTGTAGACGTCGATCTCGCTCGGGGCGCGGAGGCCGCGGCGGCGCAGCTCGTCCTCGAGCAGCAGGGCGGCCTCGTACGGCGCCGCGGGGCACTTGTACGGGAGCGCAGCGACGGCCACGACCACGCGGCCGCCCTTGAAGGCGTCGAGCGCCCTCGCGCAGGCGGCGGCGCCATCGGGCGAGAAGAAGTCGAGCGCCGCATCCCGGTAGCCTGGCACGGCGTCCCGGTCCGGCTCGGCCCCGAGCGCGACGACCATTTCGTCGCCCGCGAGGGACCCGGCGGTCGTCTGGACGCTGCGGGCTGCGGGGTCGACCGAGGTGATGTCGGCCTCGACGACCTCGACCCCGGGCGCGACGAGCTCGCGCAGCGGCCGCTCGATCTGGTCCCGCCGGCGGCGCCCGACCATCAGCCACAGCAGCGACGGCTGGAACAGGTGCCGCCGCTCGCGCTCGACCACAACGACCCGGTCGGCAGGGTCGAGACGGCGCCGGAGCTCGTTCGCAGTGACGAGCCCGCCAACCCCGCCGCCGAGCACCAGAATCGTGCGTGCCGCCATGACCGTCACCCTCTTTCCTCGCCCCCGGAAAGTCCGGTCCCAGCCCAAACCTGGGTGTCCCGCATCATGATGGCTCACGCCGAGGATTCGCAGTGCCTCGTGCGCTGAGGATTGCCGAGCGATCGGGGTCCGTCCGCTCGATGCCGGCTGACCGAACTCGCTCGCGGCCTCGAACGACTGGCGCCACGTGGCGTTGCCGCCGACGCCATTCCCCGCCGAGCCACACCACCCTTGACGCATTCTTGAGGGGACCTTGCCCCAACCCCGATGGCATGTGGCGAGCCACCGCCCGAGAATGACCTTCAGCACCGGCAGACGGCCCCTCTCGTCCGTCTCCGCTCCTGCGACGTCCATTGCCCGCTTGCGACGGACCCACTGGTGACCACCGCCTCAAAGCTCACTGACGCCGTCGGCCTTCCGCCGAGCCAACGCGCCCCTCGCGTCCTCGTGGTGGATGACGAGCCGCCGATCGTGGACCTCATCGTCGGCTACCTCGACCGCGAGGGGTGGGAGGTGCAGACGGCTGGCGACGGCCACGCAGCGCTGGCCGAGGTCCGCGAATTCGGGCCCGACGCGGTCATCCTCGACCTGATGCTGCCGGGCCTCGACGGCATCGAGGTCTGCAAGCAGCTGCGCACGTTCTCCGACGCGTACGTGCTCATGCTGACCGCCCGCAGCGAGGAGGTCGATCGGATCGTGGGGCTGACGGTGGGGGCGGACGACTACCTGGCCAAGCCGTTCTCGCCGCGAGAGCTGGTCGCCCGGATCAAGGCACTCCTGCGGCGGCCGCGGACGCCGGGCCAGACGGCCAGTCCGGGCGCCCCGATCCCGGGGCTGTCCATCGACGTGGGGCGCCGCCTGGTGCGCGTCGACGATCGCCCAGTCGAGCTCACAGAGACCGAGTTCGACCTGCTGGCCGCCCTCGCGGGGGAACCTGGGATCGTCATGCCGCGCTCCCGCCTGTTCGGGGCCGTGTGGGGCGAGGGCTACCTCGCCGACGATCACCTCGTCGACGTGCACATCGCGAACATCCGCCGCAAGCTCGGGGACGACCCGGCGAGCCCGCGCTTCATCGACACCGTCCGCGGCATCGGCTACCGGATGCGCGAGGCGCAGTGATGGTCCCCCGCTCGCTCCGGGCGCGGCTCCTTGCGGCCTTCGTCGCGGTCGCGGTCGCCGCGCTCGGCACGGTCGGCGTCGCGGTGCTTCTCGTCGGGCCGCACTACTTCTCGGAGGCGATGGGCCACCTCCCGGGCGACCCCATGGGCCTGGCCATGGGGATGGCGACCCAGATGGCGTTCGTGGACGCGATGCGCCGGGCGCTCCTCGCGGCGACCGTGATCGCCCTCGTCACCGCGGCCGTGGTAAGCATCGCCGTCGCGGCGCGGATCGCCCGGCCCGTGACGCGGCTCGCCGACGCGTCGCGGCGCATCGCCGCCGGGCACTACGCGGAGCGCGTCGACACCGCCGAGCCCGGGGAGATCGCGGAGCTGGCGACCTCGTTCAACGACATGGCCGCCTCGCTCGAGGCGACGGAGCGGCGCCGGATCCAGCTGGTCGGCGACGTCGCCCACGAGCTGCGGACGCCCCTCTCGACGCTCGACGGATACCTCGAGGGGCTCGAGGACGGCGTCATCGCACCGAGCGCCCAGACCTGGCACCTGCTCCGCGCCGAGACGGCCCGGCTGACCCGGATGGTCAACGAGCTCGCGGAGCTGTGGCGAGCGGAGTCGCACCAGCTCCCGCTGCACGGCGAGGACCTCGACGCCGCCGAGTTGGCGCGCGAGGTCGCCGCACGCTTCGTGCCTCAAGCGGCCTGCCGAGGCATCGCCATTGAGATCCCCGAGTCGCACGTGGCCGTGACCGCGGACCGCGACCGGGTTGCCCAGATCGTGTCGAACTACCTCTCCAACGCACTCCGTCACTCGCCTGACGGTGCCGCGATCGAGGTTCGGGCGTACACGGCGGGCGGCCGCGGTCGGCTGTCGGTCACCGACCACGGGCCAGGGCTCGCCGCCGAGCAACTGGAGGCCGTGTTCGAGCGCTTCTACAGGGTCGACCCGGCGCGGACGCGGGCCGACGGCGGCGCCGGCATCGGCCTCGCGATCGTTCGCGCCCTCGCCGACGCGATGGGCGGCCGGGCGTGGGCCGAGAGCGGTGGCCCGGGAACCGGGACGACGTTCATCGTCGACCTGCCGGCGGGCCTGACGGAATCGAGGCGGCCGGCCACCGGGGACGCTTCGGTCGCGCCTTGACCGGTTCTTGACCGGGGATCTGACCCGCGCCCCATCGACCTCCCGGGATGCCGACGGCGAAACGCGACTTGAGCCCGACCGGCATCGCTCCACCTGCCGCGGGGACGTCGACGGCTGTGCCCGCGCCTCATCCGGGATCAGCTCCCGGGCGGCTCCCAGCCCCGTCGGGGCGTGCGAACGCCGGGGCGCGCGTCGCGGGTCCGGTAGAGGATGTACGGGCGCGCCACGTAGCCCAGCGGCACGCTGAACACGTGGACGAGGCGGGTGAACGGCCACATCGCGAACAGGGTGAAGGCCACCAGCGCGTGGGCCTGGAAGGTGGGCGGCGCGGCGGCCATCAGGTCGGGCTGCGGCTGGAGCAGCAGGATGCCCCGGACCCAGACGGCGACGTCGGTGCGGTAGTCGTGGCCGATGCCGAGGGCATTGAGCCCCACGGTGTTCACGAGACCGATGGCGATCACCAGCCCGAGCACGACGTACATCGCCTTGTCCACCGGGGTCGTGACCTGGAGGATGGACCGGGTCAGCCGCCGCCGGGCGACGAGCATGGCGAGGCCGGCGGCCGCGGCGATCCCCGCGACCGACCCGGCAATGGCGGCCACCGCGTGGTACAGCTCGTTCGAGATGCCGAGAGCGGCTGTCCACGACGCGGGCACGAGCAGGCCCATGATGTGGCCCCCGAACACGGCGAGGATGCCGAAGTGGAACAGCGGGCTGGCGATCGCGAGCTGCCGACCCTCGTAGAGCTGCGAGGACCGCGTGGTCCAGCCGAACTTGTCGTACCGCCACCGCCAGAAGAGACCCACGACAAACGTGGTCAGGCACACGTAGGGGAAGACCACCCACAGCAGCGTCGTCACGGGCGTGCCTCCGTTCCGGGCATCGCGAACGGGTCGAGGCCGACCGACTCCACGGGTGGGCCCTCGGCGACGAGGCGGTCCACCGCATCGAGCGCCGACCGGCTGGGCTCCGGGAGCACGAGCTCCACCGCGCGGACCGCGTCGGCGTACGGCGAGCGGTCCTCCTCGAGCGAGCGGCGGAGCGCGATGACGCTCGGCAGGTGTTCGGCGATCGCGTCGAGCACCCCGGTGTCGGTGGCGTCGCACCCGGCGGCCAGCTCGAGCACAGCCGGCAGGAAGTCGCCCAGCTCGCCCGCGTCCGGCTTGTAGCCACGGGACCTGTAGAGCTCGCCGAACCGCCAGATGGCCACGCCCCGCCGCCGCGTGTCGCCGTTGAGGTGGTACGTCAGGTACAGCGCGTTGCGGCGGCGGAGGTCGAACGTCGCGACGTACTGCGCCTGGAGATCGATGAGCGGGCGCGAGGCCAGGTGGTCCACCACGGGCGCCAGCCGCAAGCGGGCGGCCGCCGGCAGCGCGGCGATCGCCTCGTTGAGGACGGGCATACTGGCCGCGAGGTCCTCGTCGGGGTACTGGAGCACGCGTGCCGCGACGGCGAGGACGAGCCGGCGGTCGTCGCCCGCGATCCCGGTCATCGGGCGCCCCCCTTCCGCTCGGACGGTTCGCCGCCGGCTTCGGGCGCCCGGGCCACGGCGCCGCGCACCTCGGGGAGGTCGGCGTAGCGTTCCGCGGCGGCGCGCTGGCGGGTCAGGTGGAAGGACTCGACGGAAATCGGCGTGGACGGCGGCTGGCCGAAGGTGCCGTAGCCGCCCATGCCGGGCCCGCCCTCGAAGTCGAGGCTGCAGGCCGCCTCGTCCAGCGAGGCGGCGAGCTCGACGTGGGCCGCGGGGATGACGTAGCGGTCCTCGTACTTCGCGATCGCGAGGAGCCGGAACAGGTCCTCGAGCGCGCGCGGCGTGAAGCCCACTGATGCCGCCTCGGCCTCGGCGTCGCCGTCCGGCTCGCCCAGGTTGAGCCGCCGCATGTGCGACCGCATGGCCGCCAGGACCCGCAGGCTGTGCTCGACGGGAGCGGGGTCTCCGGCCGAGAACTGCTCGGCGAGGTACTCGACCGGGATCCGCAGGGCGCCGATCGCCGCGAACAGCGTTGCCCGGTCCTCGCCGTCGAACCCGCTGCCGGCCACCGCGTCCACGACCGGCGACAGCGGCGGGATGTACCAGACCATCGGCATCGTGCGCCACTCGGGGCGCAGCGGGAGCGCGATGCGGTACCGGTTGGTGAGCGCGTAAACCGGCGAGTGCCGGGCGGCCTCGATCCAGTCCTCGGCGATGCCCGCAGCGCGTGCACCGGCGATGACGGCCGGGTCCTCCGGGTCGAGGATCACCGAGCGCTGCGCCTCGAGCAGGTCGCGCGGGTCCTCGACTGAGGCCGCCTCGAGCACCCGGTCCGCGTCGTACAGGAACAGGCCGATGTAGCGCAGCCGCCCGACGCAGGTCTCCGCGCACACGGTGGGCTGGCCCGCCTCGACCCGCGGGTAGCAGAACGTGCACTTCTCGGCCTTGCCGGTCTTGTGGTTGAAGTACACCTTCTTGTACGGGCATCCCGACACGCACATCCGCCAGCCGCGGCAGCCATCCTGGTCCACGAGCACGATGCCGTCCTCAGCCCGCTTGTACATCGCGCCGGACGGGCACGCGGCGACGCAGGACGGGTTGAGGCAGTGCTCGCAGATCCGCGGAAGGTAGTACATGAACGCCTGCTCGAACGAGAGGCGCACCTGCTCGCCGATCTTCTGGAGCACCGGGTCGGACGGGGCGTGCTCTGGCGCACCACCGAGGTCGTCGTCCCAGTTCGCCGACCACCGGATGGCCATCGGCTCGCCCGTGATGAGCGACTTCGGGCGCGCCACGGGCGTGTCGGCCTGCGCGGGCGCCGAGAGCAGGACGTCGTAGTCGTAGGTCCACGGCTCGTAGTAGTCCGACAGGCCGGGCAGCGTGGGGTTGCTGAAGATCCGCAGCATGCGCTTGGTCCGGCCGCCGGAGCGCAGCTCGAGCCGGCCCGAGCTCGTGCGGACCCAGCCGCCATCCCAGCGCTCCTGGTCCTCCCAGCGTCGCGGGTAGCCCTGGCCCGGCCGCGTCTCCACGTTGTTGAACCAGGCGTACTCGACGCCCGAGCGGTTGGTCCACGCCTGCTTGCAGGTCACCGAGCAGGTGTGGCAGCCGATGCACTTGTCGAGGTTCATGACCATGCCCATCTGGGCCATCACGCGCATCGGCTCAGTACTCCACCTGCTGGGAGCGCCGCCGGATCACGGTCACCTCATCGCGCTGGTTCCCGGTCGGGCCGTAGTAGTTGAAGGCGTAGGACAGCTGCGCGTAGCCGCCGATGAGGTGGGTCGGCTTGATGAGCAGCCGGGTCAGGGCGTTGTGGATGCCGCCGCGGCGCCCCGACAGCTCGGCCTTGGGCGTGTCGATCGTGCGGTCCTTGGCGTGGTACATGTAGGCCGTGCCCTGCGGCATCCGGTGCGTCACGACCGCCCGCGCGACGACCACGCCGTTGCGGTTGTAGGCCTCGATCCAGTCGTTGTCCCGGACGCCGATCCGCGCGGCGTCCTCCGCGCTCAACCATAGGTCCGGGCCGCCCCGGCTCAGGCTGAGCATGAACAGGTTGTCCTGGTACTCCGAGTGGATCGACCACTTGGAGTGCGGCGTGAGGTAGCGGACCGTCACCTCCGCGCCGTCGGCCGCGCCGCCCTGGGGCCCGAAGATGCGCGCCATGTCGAGGGGCGGCCGGTACACCGGGAGCTGCTCGCCGAGCTCGGCCATCCAGTCGTGGTCGAGGAAGAAGTGCATCCGCCCGGTGAGCGTGTGCCACGGCTTGCGCCGCTCGACGTTGATGGTGAACGGCGAGTAGCGGCGGCCGCCGTGCTCGCTGCCCGACCACTCGTGGCTGGTGATGACGGGCTGGGGCCGCGACTGGGTGTCCGCGAAGGTGATCCGGCGCCCGGACTGGTCCTCGGCGAGGTCGGCGAGCGGGGTGCCCGTCCGCTGCTCGAGCACGCCGAGGCCCTCGGCCGCGATCCTGCCGTTGGTGGTCCCCGACAGCGCGAGGATCGCCTCGCACGCCTGCTCGGCGCGCGCGAGGCTGGGCCGGCCGTCGGCAACGCCGCCGCGCACGGTGCCGCAGGTGCGCCCAAGCTCCTCGACCTCCCTCACGGGCTTGAGGGTGACCCCCTTCACCGTGGTGCCCAGCGCCTCGACCTTGGGGCCCAGCGCGGTCATCATCTCGGCCACGGCGCCGTAGTCGCGCTCGACCACGACCAGGTTGGGCATGGTGCGCCCCGGGACGGGCTCGCACTCGCCGCGGCGCCAGTCCAGGACGCGCCCGCCCGGCTGGGCCGTCTCGCCCGGGGTGTCGTGCTGGAGCGGCGTTGCCACCAGGTCGCGCCGCACGCCGAGGCGCGGCCCGGCGAGGGCGCTGAACACCCGCGCCATCGCCACGAAGGCGTCGTAATCGGTGCGCGTCTCCCACGGCGGTCGGATCGCCGGCGTGAATGCGTGGACGAAGGGGTGCATGTCGGTGGACGAGAGGTCGTACTTCTCGTACCAGGTGGCCGCCGGGAGCAGCACGTCCGAGTAGAGCCCGGTCGAGGTCATGCGGAAGTCGAGCGAGACCAGGAGGTCGAGCTTCCCCTCGGGCGCGTCCGGCCGCCAGGCCACGTCGACGGGCCGGCGGTCCTCGGGCGTCTCCGCGGCGCGGACGGCGGCGTCCGACCCGAGCAGGTGGCGGATGAAGTACTCGTTGCCCTTGCCCGACGAGCCCAGCAGGTTGGCCCGCCAGACGGTGAGCACGCGCGGGAAGTTGGCCGGATCGTCGGGGTCCTCCGCGGCGAAGCGCAGCCGCCCGTTGACGAGCTTGCGGACCGTCGCCGCGACCGGGTCCTCGCCCGCGGTCTCGGCCTCGGCCACGAGGTCGAGCGGGTTGCGGTCGAAGGTCGGGTAGGACGGCAGCCAGCCCATCCGGACGGACTGGACGAGTGCGTCGGCGAGGGCGCGGCCCTTGAACAGCCCTCGTCCGAGCGGCGTGGCGAGCTCGTCGGCGCCGAAGCCGTCGTAGCGCCACTGGTCGGTGGCGAGGTACCAGAATGCCGTGCCGGCCATCTGGCGCGGCGGGCGGACCCAGTCGAGGCCGAAGGCGAGCTGGGCCCAGCCGGTGAATGGGCGGACCTTCTCCTGGCCGACGTAGTGCGCCCAGCCGCCGCCGTTGACGCCCTGGCAGCCCGTGAGGGTCGTCAGCGCGAGCATGGCGCGGTAGATCTGGTCGGAGTGGAACCAGTGGTTGGCCCCCGCCCCCATGACGATCATCGAGCGGCCACCGGAGCGCTCGGCGTTGTCCGCGAACTCGCGCGCGATTCGCGCGGCCTGCGCGGCCGGGACGCCGGTGATCGGCTCCTGCCAGGCCGGTGTGCACGGCGCCGGGTCGTCGTAGCCGGCGGGCCAGTCGCCCGGCAGCCCGTCGCGGCCGACGCCGTACTGGGCGAGCAGCAGGTCGTACACCGTGGTCACAAGGCGCCCGCCGATGCGCCGCGCCGCGACGCCCCGGCGAACGACCGAGCCGCCCTCGTTCGGCCCGTCGCTGATGTCGAAGCGGGGAAGGTCCACGGCCACGGGCTCGCCGCCCTCGAGGAACGAGAGCAGCGGGTCGATGTCACCAAGGTTGAGGTTCCAGCGGCCGGCCCCCGCGGCCGTGTAGCGGTCGCCGAGGGTGCCGTTCGGGGCGGCGGGCGCCCCGGTGGCCGCGTCGAACACCACGGGCCGCCAGGCGTCGCCCTCGGAGGCGCCGCCGAGATCGGCCGCGGTGAGGAAGCGGTCCGGCAGCCACGCCCCCTCCCCGCCCGGCCGCTCGCGCAGCGTGACCAGGAACGGGAGGTCCGTGAACGCCTTCACGTAGTCGCGGAAGCGCGGGACCTCGCGGTCCACGAAGCACTCGCGCAGGATCACGTGGCCCATGGCCATCGCGAGGGCGCCGTCGGTGCCGGGATTGGCCGGGAGCCACTCGTCGGCGAACTTGGTGTTGTCCGCGTAGTCGGGGCTGACGACGACGACCTTCTGGCCGCGGTACCGCGCCTCGGTCATGAAGTGCGCGTCCGGCGTCCGCGTCACCGGGATGTTCGAACCCCACATCACCAGGTACGAGGCGTTCCACCAGTCGGCGGACTCGGGCACGTCGGTCTGGTCGCCGAACACCTGGGGCGAGGCGATGGGCAGGTCCGCGTACCAGTCGTAGAACGAGAGCATCGTCCCGCCGATGAGCGACGTGTAGCGGGCGCCGGCGGCGTGCGAGGCCATCGACATCGCGGGGATCGGCGAGAAGCCGGCCACCCGGTCGGGACCGTGGGCCATGATCGTGTGGACCTGGGCCGCGGCGACGATCTCGAGCGCCTCGTCCCAGCTCGCGCGGACCAGGCCGCCCTTGCCGCGCGCCCGCTGGTAGCGGCGCCGGCGCTCCGGGTCGCCCACGAGCTCCGCCCAGGCGGCGACGGGATCCCCGAGGCGGGCGCGCGCCTCGCGGTACGCCTCGAGGAGCACGCCGCGGACGTACGGGTAGCGCACGCGCGTGGGCGAGTACGTGTACCAGGAGAACGCGGCCCCCCGGGGGCAACCCCGGGGCTCGTACTCGGGCGAGTCGGGGCCGACCGAGGGGTAGTCGGTCTGCTGGGTCTCCCAGGTGATGACCTCGTCCTTGACATAGATCTTCCAGGAGCACGACCCGGTGCAGTTCACCCCGTGGGTGGAGCGCACGATGCGGTCGTGGCTCCAGCGGTCGCGGTAGAAGACGTCGGCCGAGCGGCCGCCCTCGAGCGTGATGGTCCGCAGGTCCTCGGAGATGGCGGCAGGCTGAAGCAGCCGCCGGGTGCGCAGCACGGCCCGCACGTGCGGCTCGGAGCCGATCTCGGCGCGCGGCTTCTCAACCATGGCTACGACCTCCCGGGTTCACGCCCTCGCTGGCGGCGCCGTCGTCGCCGGTCGTCGCGAGCCGAACGATGCACAACAGCGGGTCCTCCACCGCGAAGGGCTCGAGGCTCACTCCCTCCGGGTCCTCCCCGAGCCGCTCGAGCGTCTGCTGCAGCATACCCAGATGCACGCCGCACACCACCGCCCGATGCTGGCGCGCCACCTCCTCGAACGGGCAGCGCCGGAGCCAGATCTGGTCCGCGCGCGGCTGCTCCGGCTCGAACCCGAGTCGCTCAAGCATCCCGGCGAGGCGGGCGACGGGGTCAGCCGAAGAGCTCCCGGCGTCCTGGCCGGCAAGCTCATCGGACCACCGTTGACCGGCCATCCGAGCTGCCGCAGCAGGATCGGCGGCGGTGCCCATGTGGCCCGCGAGCAGACTCGCGAGGCTGCGGAGCTGGGCCAGGTCGTCGTGCGCCCCCGCGGCGACGGCCGACGGAGACTGGGGGGCCGCGGCGTAGCGCATGACGGGACGCCCTGCGTGCGGCCGCCGCTCGGCCTGGCGCGTCACGAGGCCCGCGGTCACCAGCAACGCGAGGTGCGAGCGGGCGGTGCTGGCACCGATCCCCACGACGGCCGCCGCCTCGTCGACCGACAGCGGGTGATCGCTCGCGCGGAGCGCGCGCAGCAGCGCGGCACGGCTGTCAGCGGCCAGGAGGTGGAATGGATCGCTTGCGAACTCAGCCATTGCGCGCATTATAATTGTGCAAAATAGCGGCGCGACCTGCCGCCGCGCGGTTTCGAGGACGCGAGGCACGAGATGACAGGCTCCGGGACGAAGGGCGAGGCACAGCTCATCCGGGGGTCGCGGCACAGCGCGATGTGGCTGGCGACGCTGGGCTTCTTCGGGGGTTTCGCCGGTGTCTCGATCTTCGGGCCGCTGGTGCCCAAGTTCACTGAGCTCCTGCACCTCACGCCGTTCCAGGCCGGGCTCCTGGCAGCGATCCCCTCGCTGACCGGCTCGCTGCTCCGCATCCCGTTCGGGGCGGCCGTTGACCGCGTCGGCGGCAAGCGGCCCCTCCTGGCGCTCCTGCTCCTGACGAATGCCGGCGTCGTCGGGCTCCTGGCGCTGATCGCCACCTCGTACCCGGGCCACATGGACGGCACCTACCCCATCCTGATGCTCCTCGGGATGCTCATCGGGTGCGGCATCGCCACGTTCTCGGTCGGCATCGCCCAGGTCTCGTACTGGTTCCCGAAGAAGGAGCAGGGCGGTGCCCTCGGGCTGTACGGGGGCCTTGGCAACACGAGCCCCGGCCTCTCGACCATGATGCTGCCCCTGGCGGTCGGCGCGATCGGCCTTCTCGGCGCCTACGCGGTCTGGTTCGCCGTTCTGCTCGCGGTCACGATCGCCTATGCGCTGTTCATCAAGGACGCCCCGTGGTTCCAGCTCCGGGACGGAGGGCATCGCACCGACGATCCCGCCCGGCTCGTGGGGCTCGGCGGGAGTGACCTTGTCCCGCGCGGCAGCGCCGTCGAGGGGCTGAGGACCGCTGCGGCCCTCCCCGCCACCTGGGCGCTGGTGGGCTTCTACTTCGTGTCCTTCGGCGGGTTCCTCGCGTTCACAACGTGGCTGCCGTCGTTCTGGGGTTCGATGTACGCCTCGAGCCTGCGTGATGCCGGGCTGCTCACGGCGGCCTTCTCGCTCCTGGCTGCGGTCGTGCGCGTGGCGGGAGGCATGGCGTCCGACCGGCTCTCGATCCGCTACGCGCTGATCGGCAACTTCCTGCTCATGGCGGTCGCGACGTTGGTCCTGGCCATGTCGGGCACGTTCGCCGTCTCCCTCGCCGCGACGCTGGCAGTCGGGGCGGGCATGGGCCTCCAGAACGCGATCGTGTTCAAGCTCGTGCCCTCGTACGTCCCGTCGGCGGTCGGCGGCGCATCAGGCTGGATCGGCGGGATCGGCGCCCTCGGCGGCTTCGTGATCCCGCCCGTCATGGGCCTGGTCACGGGTTCCGTGGCTGGGCCCGAGGCGTACGCTCGCGGGTTCCTGCCGTTCGCGGTGCTGGCTCTCCTGGCGCTGCCACTCGTGTGGTGGCTGGGCCGCTGGAGTTCCCGAACCACCGCCGTCGCGGGCAGTGCCGCAACCTGAAGCGGGCCATAGCCGAAGGAGCCGGCCATCATCGTCATCGCCGCCATCCTGCCCTTCTTCTCCACGCTCGATGGTGGCGTCGCGGCCCTCGGCGCCGGCCATCTGCTGCCGGAGGCCCAGCACCACGACCGATCCTCGGGCCCCCGCCTGGTGCTGCTCGCCGCGGTCGGCGCCGGGATCGTGCTGGCCATCCGCGCGCTGGCAGGCTGACGCGACGGTCGCCGAGGGGGCGCCGTCACGCCGCTCGGCTGGCCTGGTCCGCGATCTCGCAGGCTCGGCGCGCCCGGCGCAGCTCGCGCCAGAGCACGGCCACACCGACCCCGTTCATGACGACCCCCAGGATCAGCAGGGGCTCCTTGTATCTGTCGAGGAAGACGGCCGCCGCCGAAACGCCGAGCAGGGGCAGCAGGTCCGCGACGTGATGGGCGCAGCAGGCGAGCATCGCGGCGGCGCTCGTGCCGGTGCTGGCGGCGGTCATCGCCCTGTCCCGCCGATGGCGTGCCGCCGTCCGCCGCAGCTCGACGAACAGGGCGACCTGGGTGCCGAAGCCGAGCGTGACCGCCAGCACGAACGGCGCATCCGCCCGGAACTGATCGAGCGCGTGGGCACCACCCTGGGCGAGCGTGATGATCCCGAGGTACGTGCCGAGCAGCGAGACGCCGGCCACGATCCCAACGGCGAGGGCCCGCCGCCCGACGGTGGCCTCTGCCTGGAGCCACGGCGAGATGGCGGTCATGCCCCAGTCCCCCACCGGAACACCCGCTCCGGCACGCCGCCGACATTGGGCAACACGAGCTCGACCCAGACTGCGCCCTGAACGACGGGTGCGGCGTCGCCAGTGAAGGTGAGCCGGCCGGCCCGGTGGTGGCCGCCCGTGGGCGCGCTCCACGACGCGCCCACGATCTGCTGGCCCCGATCGTTCCGGAGGGTGGCCGGGGCGAGGTCGATACCGTCGAGCGAGCCAGAGTGCGTGTCCATCACCACATCGAGCACGCCGCCTGCCGATGGGCCGCCCCAGGTGGCCGTGACGGTCACGCCGTTCGCCTCGCTCACCTGCTGAGCCTGGGAGGCGGCCCCGGCGGCTCCGGCGGCGCCGCCGGGGCTGGCCGCCGGTGACGGCGCGGCTGAACTGCCACTGCCGGCCGCGGATGCGCCCGAGGAGGTGCAGGCGGCGAGCGCGGCGGCGGTGAGCAGGAGCGTCGTGGCCAGGGTCTTCATGGGAACCGAGCGTGGCTGCGCGAGGTGAGAGTGGGGTGAGCGCCCCGTGAGAAGTGCACTGGAGCGCGGCCGCGCTTCGGCTGATGGTGCCCGGTCCGTCCCCGGCGGGCCCAGAGGCCTCGACGTGCGCTTCTCAGCCGCGCATTACCGGCGCCTCATCCGGCGTTCATCTGGCTCCTCGATGGTTCGGCAATGGACATCGCCAGTTTCGTGGTGATCGGCATCGTCGCGCTGCTCGCGCTCGACCTCGTGGTCGCGGGCGGCGCGGTGACGATGACCTGCGCGGGCGCCGTCGTCGGCGTCATGGCCCACCCCGCGACGTGGCTGGTCCTGCTGGTGGTTGCCGCGATCCTGTTCGCAGGGATCGGAGCGCTCGCATGGCGCTGAGCGCGGTCCAGCGCAGGCTCGGGGGCGACGACGGCCCGCAAATCATCGATATCGTCGTGGCGAACGGCTACCACCCGAGCGTCGTCGAGGCCCGGGCCGGCGTCCCGCTCCGCCTCGTGTTCCACCGGCTCGACGCCCACGAGTGCTCGGACCGCGTGGTGTTCTCGGAGCCCAGGCTCATCCGGCACCTCGCGCCGGGCGCCGACACCGTCGTCGATCTCCCCGCCGCCGGTCCGGGCGAGGTCCGGTTCACCTGCGGCATGGGCCGCTACCGCGGCCGGATCGAGCGGCGCGACGAGCCCGGCCACGGCGGCGGCGCTCGCAGGGGCGCCTGGCCGTGGGTGCTGGTGGCGATCGTGCTGGCGGCCCTGCTGGTCCTGCTGGCCATCGTCAACGACGCGCCGAGCGTGGCGACCTGGCTCGCCATCACGGCCACGAGCCTCGCGGTGGCTGCCATCCTCCTGCGCGCCCTGGACCTGCTGCCGGGCGCGAACGGTCGCCGCTGAGGACCATCCGTGCCGTTTGTCATCGACATCGACCCGGTCGCGTTCCGCGTTGCCGGCACGGACATCCGCTGGTACGGCCTGACGCTGGCCCTCGCGATGCTCGTCGCGTACGCCGTCGCCGATCACGAGACCCGTCGGCGGAGGCTTCCCGCGGGCCTGGTCGCCGACTCCGTCCTGTGGGTTGCCGCAGCGGCGCTCGTCGGCGGGCGGCTCCTCTACGTCCTCCAGAACGGCCTGCCCGACCTGGCCGCCCACCCGGCCCACCTGCTCATGGTCTGGACCGGGGGCCTGTCCTTCTACGGCGGCCTGGCGACGGGCCTCATCGCGATCGTCGTCCTCGCCCGGCGACGCGGCGTCGACTGGCTGACTGCCCTCGACGTTGCGGCGCCCGCGGCGGCCGTCGGCCAGGCGATCGGCCACGTGGGATGCCTCATCGGCGGCGACTCGGCCGGGATCCCGACGACCGTCCCCTGGGCCGTCGTCTACCGCAACCCGGGGGCCATGGCACCGCTGGGCACGCCGCTCCACCCCACGCAGGCCTACGAGGCGCTCGCGCTCCTCGGCCTGTTCGTCGTGCTCTGGTCGCTCAGGCGCCGGGCCGCCTTGACCGTGCCCGGGGCCCTCGCCGCGTCCTATCTCGGCGGCCTGGCCGCCATCCGCTTCGCCCTCTTCTTCCTGCGCGACGAGCCGAGCGTCCTGTTCGGCCTCAAGACGGCCCAGCTGATCGGGATCGCGATCGGCATCCTCGCCATCGGCCTGGCCCTGCTCGCACGACGTCGCTCACGCCCCGTCAACCCACACCCGATGCCGCTGGAGGTAGCCTGATGATCGAGCGCGCCGAGCATGTCGAGCACGCCGAGCACGCGGAGCACGCCGCTGGCCCGCGGTCCGGAGCCCGACCGCGCTGGCTGATGCCCGCGGCTGCGATCGCCGCGGGCGCTGCGGTCCTCCTGTACCTCGGGGTCGTGACGCCGTCGTCGCTGCTCTCGATCGGGCTGTTCGGCGGCATGATCGGGATGCACCTGTTCGGCCACGGGTCGCATGGCGGCCACAGCGGCCACGAGGCCCATGCGCGCGACCACGCCTCGACGGACACGCCTGCTGACGGCGAGCAGGACCGGGCGACCGCGCACCGCGGCTGCCACTGACGCCGCCGAGGGCATCGGCGCACTTCATCCGGCAGCGACAGGGGAGGATTGCCTGGCGTCA
Organism: Chloroflexota bacterium; assembly: GCA_021802825.1. Classification (GTDB taxonomy): domain Bacteria; phylum Chloroflexota; class Limnocylindria; order Limnocylindrales; family CSP1-4; genus CAIXZV01. The sequence continues at coordinate 15,253 of JAJZRG010000031.1, read as the reverse complement.
CGTGCGTCGCCGGGCAGGAAGCCCGAGCGCCGCGCTCGCGTCGCCGGGGTTGAGGACAGCGCTGAATGGGCTCACGTTTCATCCGGCGCTCATCTTGCTCTCAGGGCCGGCTCGCATGATCCGAACCGTGCCGTGACGGGTAGGCTCCCGCGGCCGCCCGCGGTGGCGTCGTACGATGCGAGCCACCGCTGGCGCCTCGCGCCGCCGAATCCCGCGGCGCGCGTAGCGCAGGAGGCCGACCGCCGCCATGGCTGACCCGACCCGAATCCTGGTCGTCGATGACGACCCGAAGATCAGGACCGTCGTCCGGCGCGGCCTCGCCTACGAGGGCTACCGGGTGATCGAGGCCGCTTCGGGCGAGGAGGGCCTCGAGAAGGCCCGCGAGCACCTCCCGCAGCTCGTCGTCCTGGACGTGATGATGCCGGGCATCGACGGGCTCGAGGTCACCCGCCGCCTGCGGGCCGGCGGCGACGATGTCGCGATCCTGATGCTCACCGCCCGCGACGAGGTCAAGGACCGCGTCGAGGGGCTCGAGACCGGCGCCGACGACTACCTCGTGAAGCCCTTCAACTTCGAGGAGCTGCTCGCGCGCGTCCACGCCCTGCTTCGCCGGCGCGCGGCGCCGGCCGGCGAGCTCCTCCGGTTCGCAGACCTCGAGTTCGACGTGGACGCCCGCGAGGCCCGCCGCGGCGAGCGGCGGATCGAGCTGACCACGACCGAGTACAACCTGCTGCTGCTGTTCATGCGCCACCCGCGCAAGGTGCTGACCCGCGACGTCATCATGGACCACGTGTGGTCCTACGACTTCGACGGCGAGTCCAACGTGCTGGAGGTCTACGTCCGCTACCTCCGGGGCAAGCTCGAGGCCGGCGGCGAGCCGCGGCTCCTGCACACGGTCCGGGGCGCGGGGTACGTCCTGAAGGACGCTTGAATCGCCTGCCGCCGCTCTCCATCCGCCTCCGGCTCGCGCTCCTGTACGCGGGCCTGCTCGCGGCCGCCCTCGCCGTGTTCGGCGGCGGGGTCTACGTCGTCCTAAGCCAAGAGCTCCAGTCCTCGTTCGACGCCTCGCTCGTGGCGAACGCCGAGCACGCCGCCGGGGCCGTCGCGCAGGATGTGGCCCCCGACGGGAGCCTGGTGCCGACGCCGAGGCTCGTGTCGCAGCTCGCGTCGACCGGGGGGCGGGTCATCGTCCTGGACCGCGCCGGCCGAGAGATCGCGGACTCGGGTCCCCAGACCGAGCGGGCCCTGCCGGTGACGTGGCAGGACATTGCCGCCGCCGACAACCACGGCCACTCCATCCACGAGCACCCGGTCCCGGGGGACGTCCTGCGGATGACTGCCCAGACGGTGGCGGGGCCCGACGGGGCCACGCTGGGGTATGTGATCTGGGCCGACAGCACCCGGTCCCTCCGGTCGCTCCTCGACGAGGTCCGCATCGCGCTTCTCCTCGGCGGCGTGGCCGTGACGCTGCTCGCCATGGGGGGCGGCCTCCTCCTCGCACGCCGTGCCCTCGCGCCCGTTGCCGACGTGACCGACACCGCGCGCGCGATCTCTCTGTCCGGCGACTTCAGCGCCCGCGTGGAGCACCCCGGGACGCCCGACGAGGTCGGCCAGCTGGTGCTTGCGTTCAACGAGATGCTCGCCGCGCTCGCGGCGAACCACCAGGCGCTCCAGCGGTTCCTCGGGGATGCCTCCCACCAGCTGCGCACGCCGCTCACGGTGATCCGCGCCAACCTGGATCTCGCGACCCGCCCCGGGATCGACGACGAGGAGCGGTCCGCCATCCTCGCCGACGCGCGCGACGAGGCGGAGCGGATGGGCCGTCTCATCGCGGACCTCCTGTCCCTCGCGCGGGCGGAGTCCGGCGCCCGGCTGGCCTTCGACCCGGTCGAGCTGGACGCGCTCCTCGTCGACTGCGTGCGGCGCCAGCGGCAGGCCGCGACGCACGTGCGGATGAGCGTGGCGTCTGTCGAGCCCGTCGTTGTCGAGGGTGACGCCGACCGGCTCCGGGAGCTGTTCGGCATCGTCCTCGACAACGCCGCCCGCTACACGCCGGCCGGAGGCCGGGTGACCGCGCGGCTGGAGACGCGGGCGGGAATGGCTGTCGTCACCGTTGACGACACCGGGATCGGGATCGACGCCGAGGACGCCGCCCACCTGTTCGAGCGCCTCTACCGCGGGCGCCGGGCGCGCTCGCTCCGGTCGTCCGGTACCGGCCTCGGGCTCGCGATCGCCCGCTGGATCGCCGACGCCCACGGCGCCACCATCGCGCTGTCGCCGCTGCCGGATGGGGGCACGCGCGTGGAGATCAAGATCCCCGCCCGTCCCGGCTGACCAGAACCGAGGCGCTGGCGGCGCCCACCGACACCGGAAGTCTCACGTCGGGCTCACCCTGCTCTCAGCCCGCTGGCTGAGCATCAGCCCCATGGACGGCTCGCTTCATCTCAGGATCCCGATCCTCGGCCTGGGCTGGGGTGGCGCCGGCGCCGAGACCAGTCGAGTCATGAACCACGCAGGGAGCGCCCCGATGCACGCACACACGCACGGCAACGATCGCCTCGCCACGGACCCCGTCTGCGGGATGAAGGTCCCGGCGGGCGGGCCCCTGTCCGAGGTCCACCGCGGCACGACGTACTGGTTCTGCGACCCGGCCTGCGCGGACACGTTCCGCGACGACCCGGATCGGTGGGTCCGCGATGCCCCGCTGGCGCACGACCACGCGGACGACGAACACCATGGGTAGTGCTGCAGCACCTGGGCGGAAGCCCCGCCGGTGAGCGCCAAGCGACGCCCGCAGCCGCGCAGAGGCGCACCCTCGGTTGGCACGGCCTCGCGCGCCGCGACAGCTCCTGCCCGAGCGGTACCCGTCGCGACGGTCGCCAGCCCGAGGACGCCCACCGACGCCCCCGTGCCCGAGCACGCCCGGGCCGGCGTCGAGGAACCCGTGGCGCTGGTCGTCTCGCACCGACTCGAGGCCGGTCCGGCCGGCGCCCCTCCCTTCACGGCCACGATCCGGCTCCGTGGCCGCCGCCGCGGGGTGACCGGCCCGCCCGAGCCCACGGACACCTTCACGACCACCGAGACCATCGCCGGCGTCGTGCCGGGCAGCGGGCCGATGTCCACGACGACGTGGGTCTACGGGATCGCGGCCGGCGAGTGGGACGTGTCGGCGGAGGTGGTCGGCCCGGAGCGGGCACGAGCGGCAAACCCCGCCGTCCTCCAGCCCGTGGGCTGGTCGTGGCGGCGCTGGTCGATCGTCAGCTCGGCTGGCCCCGACCGTACGAGATGGGCCCTCACCGCGCCGCTCGCGGCAGCCCCCGGCGTCCTGACGGGCAGCTTCTTCGTGGCCGCAGCGGTCGCGGTGCTCGGCTCCCTGCTGGCGCAGCCCGTCTTCCTCACGCACCACGGCGTCCCGGTCGGTCCCGCCATCGCGGCGTCGCTCCTCGCGCTCGTCGTCGGTCTGGCGGGCGCGAAGGCCTGGTACATGCTGCTGAAGGGCCCGAGCATCGCCACCCTCCGCGAGGGCTGGTCGGTGGACGGCTTCCTGGTGTCGGCCCCGCTCGCGGCCGTCGCGACGGCGATCGCCCTCGGGGCGCCGCTGGGCGGCTACCTGGACGCGATCACCCCCACGATCTTCCTCGCGGTGGCCGTCGGACGCGTCGGGTGCTTCCTCACCGGGTGCTGCGCGGGTCGGATCACAAGCGGCCGCGGAATCTGGTCCTCCGACCGGCGCGTCGGCGCCCGGCGGGTTCCCGCGCAGCTCATCGAGTCGGGCGTCGGGCTCGCGCTGGCATCCGTGACCACGCTGATCGTGCTCGGGAGGCTGGCGGAGGGAGCCGGATTGGTCTTCCTCGGGTCCATGGCGGTGTACGCGTCCGCGCGCCAGGCCCTGCTCCGCATCCGCGCCGAGTCCCGGCAGTTCTCCTGGCGCCGATCGGCTCGGAGAGCGGCCGCCGGTTGAGGGTCCGCCGCGGGCAGGTCAGATGCACCACTCCGTGAACGGCGTCGGGCCCGGCGCGGCTGCGGTCTCGTGGTTCTCGTCGCCGCTGCAGCAGGACACCGCGATCCCATCGGGGGCGTGGTCGGCATCGAGCACGAACCTCCGAGAAGCACCCGGCGCACCGGAAGCGGAGCGTGCGGCCATGGAACAGCGCGGTGACGCCTGACCCGGCGGGGACGGGCGAACCGCAGGTGACGCACGCCGCCGCCGGCTGGTCGTCCGAGTCGATGACCGCGAGTTCAATGAGCTGCATGCAGGAACTCCCAGGACTGTTCCCGGGCCGCTGCCCGGGCGTCCAAGGATCGCCGGCCACCCTTTGCTGGCGATGAGGTGGACATGAGGAAGGTCCGCACCCAGGTGACCGACGCCCCCGCCCGCCGCCGCTTGGTCACTGCATTGACGTTCGCCGCGACGCCTGTGCTGATCGCCGGCGCCAGCCTCGCGTTGCTCTTCAACCCGTGGTGGGTGCTCCCCGCCCAGCAGCGCGCTGGCGTGGCGGCCATCACGGGCCTCCCGCAGGCCGAGGTCGCGCGGGTCACCACGGCCATCATCGCCGACGTGACCGTCGGCCCGCCCGACTTCGCGGTCGCGATCGACGGCGCGCCCGTCCTCGACACCGCAGAGCGCGGGCACATGCGCGACGTCTACGGCGTCCTCCGGGTGTTCGCCGGGTTGGTTGTCCTCGCGGGCGTGACGCTGGCCGTCCTCGGCATTCGGCATCGAGGTGACGGCTGGTGGTGGCGAGCCGTCGCGAGGGCCGGGCTCGCCACGGCCGCGGTCGGGGTCGTCACGGGGGTCCTGTTCGCGGCCTTCTTCGACGCGGCCTGGCCCGCCTTCCATGCCGTGTTCTTCCCGCAGGGTAACTCCTCGTTCGACCCCCGGGTCGAGCGCCTCACCCAGCTGTTCCCCACCCCGTTCTGGACGGATGCCGCCACGACCGTCTTCGCGGCGGGCGTCCTGATCGCCGTGGTGGTGTGGCTCATCGCGCGGCGCCTTGGGTCCGGGCTCGACGCGACCTGAGACACACCGCGAGCCACGGAACTCACAGCGGCGCCTCATCTCGCGCTCAGGGTGACGGCGGACTCTCCACAGCGCCCTTCTCCCCGAGGGCAGCACGCGGCCGCGATCGACGGATCGCCCATGCCCGCAGCGGCTGACCAGGACGCGCTTCGCCCGACTCCCCGGGGCCCGCGTCCCGCAGCCCGCAGGGGCCGCCGAGCGGGAGGGCTCCACCACTCGCGGAGCCCTCCCGCTCCTCCCCGTCGCGGCGCGGCTGGGCGGCGGTGGAGGCCCGCACTTCCTCACCGATCACTCAGAAGGCGCTCATCAGGGATTAAGGCCCGGAGCGTGGACTGTCGTGGGCCCGATCGGGTCCCGGCATGACGCATAGGAGATCAGACAGCCATGGCCAGCACCGCGGTCGTCGCGCCCTCGAGGCGCCGCCTGAGCTGGGCCGCGATCGACGAGCGGATCGGCATCAGCGGCCTCGCGTACCCCGTGCCCGCCCACGCGAACGGCGTCGGCTACATCCTGGGCGGGATCACGTTCTTCGGCTTCCTGATCCTCGCGGTCACCGGGGTCTGGCTCGCCCAGTTCTACCACCCCACCCCCGCGACGGCCCGCGAGAGCGTCGTCTACATCATGAACGTGGCACCCCTCGGCGACATCGCCCGCGGGATCCACTTCTGGACCGCGAACATCGTGATGGCGACAGTGCTGCTGCACATGGGTCGCATCTTCACGACCGGGGCCTACAAGCGCCCCAGGGAGGTCAACTGGCTGATCGGCCTCGGCCTCCTGGCCCTCACGATGGGTCTGATCTTCACCGGAACGGTGCTCAAGTGGGACCAGGAGGGCTACGAGGCGCTGGGCCACAACGTCGAGGCGGGAAACCTCATCGGCGCTTTCGGCACCTGGTTCTCCGCCGACTTCGCCGCGACCCTGCCGATCATCGGACGGCTCTACCTCGCCCACGTGGTGATCCTGCCGGCGATCGGGACCTTCCTCCTGATCGCGCACTTCCTGCTCGTGAAGCGGCACGGCATCTCGGCGCGACCGGCGGAGGCGGATGCCGCGGTCGACGGCGCGCCCGTCCTGGCTCGCGGCGGCTCGACGTTCGTCGCCCACCTCGTGCGCATGGCCGGGTTCGGGCTGGCGCTCCTCGCGGTCACCACCGTGTTGGCCCTCGTGGTTCCCGCCGGTCTGGGCGACCGGCCGATCCCGGGCACCGAGACCACCAAGCCGCCCTGGATGTTCCTCGTCTTCTACCCATTCGAGGACTGGTTCGGCCTGGCGGCGCTCCTCTGGGTGCCCGCAATCGTCTTCGGCGTGCTCGCCGCCATGCCGTTCCTCGATCGGAGCCCCTACCGGTCGCCGCGCAGGCGGCGGGCCTTCGTGGCACTCGGTGCGATCGCGGCCGTCGCGGCCGTGCTGCTCGTGATCTACGCCCTGGTCACGGTCCCCCAGGCGCACGTGCAGGGAGCAATGGGATGAGGGCGTTCTTGGCCCGACTGGCGCTCCTCACGGTGGGCATGGCGACGCTCGAGATAGCGCTCGCCAAGGCGCCCGGGACATCGCCCGCGACGTGGGGCACGCTCCTGGTGGCGGGACTGGCGAGCCTCGTGGGTGGATCGGTCGGCTTCATGCTCCCCGCCCTCGGGCAGGGGCGCGGAAAGGGTTCTCGCTGATGCGACGCATCGTCTTTCTCGCGGCTGTCTTGGCCGCCGTCCTGCTTCCGGTCGGGATCGTTACCGCGCACAGCGGCACGGGCAAGGCGTCGGTCCAGGTCGAGCCCACCGCGGTCGACGCCGGCGGCACGGTCGACTTCGCCGGCACCGGCCTGGAACCGGACAACGACCGCGACCTCGTCCTGGCGGGCGACGGCATGGTCATCGACTTCGGCATCGTCAAGACCGACGCCAACGGGATGTTCAGCAAGGTGCTCACGATCCCGTCCCATGTGCCGAGCGGGAGCTACGAGCTGCGGGCGATCGGCGACGAGACGCTCACGACGACGGTGCAGGTCACCGGCGCGGCCGTAGGATCGAGCGCGTCCACGACGGGCGCCCTCGAGGCCGTTGCCGCGCGCTCCCGGTCGGGCTGGGAGACGGGTGCGCTGCTCGTGTTGGTGGCGGTCATCCTTGTGGCAGGCGGGTACGTCGCCTGGAAGGCCGAGCGGTTGAGCGGCGTCCTTCGGGCGCCGGGGCGGTGACGCATGGGCTCAATGCCGCGAGCGGCGACCCTGCCGCTCGCGGCATTGAGCAGGCGGTCTCAATGCCCCTGCCGGGCGCCATCGCGTCCGTCCTAATCGCGACCATCTACCGGCCGAGCCACCCCAGCGGGTCAGCAGGGCAGGCCCTCCTCGCCGCGATTGCCGGTACGTACGTGGTCGGCATGGCGGTCCTCCTGCCCCGGGCGACCCGGGTCCTCCGCCGCAGCCGGAGCCCGTCGCGCGGGACGCGCTCGACAGTCCGTCCTCCCACGCCACCGCATGCCATTGAGACCGAGGAGCCCGCAGATGACCGGCAAGCACGCCCCGTCGACAGCCGCTGAGGCCCGCCAGGCAAAGAGGGATCGGCAACCCCTCCCGTCCCCGCGCCGTCAGCTCCGCTCAATCGCCTACGGATTGGTCGCCGCGGTGATCGCGGTGGCAGCCCTCGGCCTCGTGGCGACTCGCCTCCTGCCGGCCGGGCCGGCCGCCGCCGGCGCGGTCCAGATCCAGGCCAGCATGGGCGGCTTCACGCCGGGGGCGATGAGCGTCAAGGCGGGCTCGACGGTCAGCGTGGAGCTCGTCTCGACCGACAGCTCGTTCCACAGCGACGGCGGCGGCTGGCACGAGATGGCGATCGACGAGCTGGGGATCGACTGGAAGGTCGGCCCGGAGAGCAGCAAGGTGTTCCAGCTCACCGCTCCGACGACGCCGGGGACGTACACCTGGTACTGCGGCATCTGCTGCGGCGGGCGGGCGAACCCGTCGATGCAGGGCAAGCTCACGGTGACCGCGTGACGCGGGCCCTCGCGCTGCCGAGCCGCGGCGCCGCGATCGCGGGCGTCGGGGCGCTCCTGGGGGCGGCCGCGGCCGCCGTCGCGTTCGCGCAGCCGCCGGCATCGGCCGCGGGCCACGGCGCGCTCGGATCCATGACCGTGCCGGTCATCCTCGGCGCCGGGTTCCTCGACGGGTTCAACCCGTGCGCGTTCGGCGTCCTCATCCTGTTCGCCACCTTCGCCCTCGGCCTCGCCGCGCGGGAGTCCGTCGCGTCCGGCGCACCCGCCGTCTCAGCGGCGTCGCGACGCGTGCTCGGCCTCGGGTCCCTGTTCGTCGCAGGCGTCTTGGTCACGTACTTCCTCCTCGGCCTCGGCATGCTGACCGCGATCGTCTCGGTCACGAACTTCGGCTCCAACCACCTGCCGAGCCGCGTCGCGGCGCTCGTGGCGATCGCGCTCGGCATCTGGATGCTCCGCGACGCGTTCCTGCCGGGCGCGCCGCTCCAGCTCGCCGCGCCGCACGCCGTCCACGGGCGGATGCGCTCCTGGGCCCGGACGAGCTCGCCGCTGGCCCTGCTCGGGGGCGGCGTGCTGATCGGGCTGTGCACCGTCCCGTGCAGCGGGGCCGTATACCTGGGCGTGGTCGCGCTCCTCGGGACGGGCGGCAGCGTTGCGGCCGGGCTCGGCGGGCTGGTGCTCTACAACCTCGCGTACATCACGCCGCTCGTGCTGCTGCTCGTGCTGGCGAGCCGGCCCGGGGTGATCCGGTCGATCAACCGCTGGCACCTCGAGCACGCCGCCGGGACCAAGCTCCTGCTCGCCGTCGTGGTGCTCGTCATGGGGTTCGCGATCCTGCTCACAGTCTGACGGCGTTCACGTCCCCCAGGCGCGTCAGAGGAGCCGACGCTCGGTCCGCTCTGAATGGTGGTTCCCGCAGGTGACCGACACCGGCGTAGCGCGGGTCTGCGGTCAGCAGCGCGATGCCCGTGGCGAGGAGGATCGCCAGTGAGGCCGCGATGGACATCGTCCGCCTCCTTGAGAGGTTACGCGGGGGCGGCTCGACGCGGTCAGAGGAGCGAGAGAGGATCCACGAATCGGCCGCCCATTTCGATCCGCACGTCCAGGTGCGGGCCCGTCGAGTTCCCCGTGGTGCCGACCTCGGCGATCCGCTGGCCGCCGAGGACGCGCTCGCCCGCCGTGGCCAGCAGCCGCCGGTTGTGGTTGTACGTCGAGACCATCCCGTCACCGTGCCGCACGACGACGACGAACCCGCCGCCGTTGTCCTTCCAGCCGGCCCACACCACCACGCCCGCGGCGACCGCGCGGACGGGCGTGCCGGTGGGTGCGGCGATGTCGATGCCGGGGTGCCGGCTCGAGTACCTCGTCGTGATCATGCCGCGCACGGTCAGGGGCCACACGTGCCCGGTCGGCCGCGGTCGCACAACGGCCCGGGGCGTCAGAGCGGCTCTGGGCCTCGGAGTTGCCGCAGGCCGAGCGACCATCACTCGGCCGCCCGGCACGAGGATCGTCGATCCGATCCGAAGGCTCGAGGGATCGACCGCTGCGTTCCACCGCGCCACAGTTGCAAGGGGCACGCCGTGCGCGACCGCGATCGACCAGAGGCTCTCGCCCGCGCGGACCACGTGCGACGGACCGGGAGGCGGTGTCGCCACCGTGGGCGCACCGCGGGTCGGCGTCGGCAGCGCAGTCGGGCCGGGCGCGTTCCGCCCGGGCGTGGAGCTGCCCGGCGCGTCCCAGCCCGGCGTAAGGCTGCCCGGCGCCTGTGAGGGGGCGGCGCCCCTGACAGCCGCCACATCCGGGACGGTCGGCACCTCGGGCGCCGTCGGCACGAGGGGCACACCGGAAACCCAGCCCGACGCCTCCGGGGCGGTCGCCGGCGACAGCGTCTGCGCGCTGCGCCCGACCTGCTGGGCGAACGGCCGGAACGCCTCCGGAGGCTGGGTTGTGGCAGGCGACGGTGCCCGGCCGGACGCGACGCCCAGGGTCGCGGCAGCAGCCGCCAGCCCGAGCAGGAGGGCGCCCGCCCACCAGTGCCGGCGCGCGCGTGCGCGCACCGGGTGTGCCATCCGCTGCATACGTCACCTCGTCGTGTTCGACGGCCACCGCCGGACACGGTCAACGGACACTGCGGCTCGGGCCGCGCCCAGCATCGACCGGATGCCTGAGCGCAAGGTGAATCCTGGGTGAGCAAAGGTCTCTGGCAGGGACCGCCCGCAGCTGCTCGCCGACGCGTGGCGGGCGTAGCATGCCGGAGCTGGATCGGAGCGCCGGGCGACTCGGCGCCCTCCAGATTCAGCACTCTCCAAGGCGGTGCTCAGGTCACAGGACCAGCATCGCATCGAGCGGCTGTCGACCTGCACCACCGGTGCCCGCGAATGGCGCGCACTGATCCTGGAGTGAAAGCGACGTGGCGAGAGTGGAGCGGATGACGACCAGCGGTGTCTTCGAAGCGGGTGGGCTGCAACGCGCGAGCAGCAGCCGCGGCCTCGAGGAATGGCTGGGGCGCCAGGAGGGCATCGAGCTCGTCGAGGCGAACCCGGTCTCCCAGACCGTGACGGTCCGCTACGACGAGTCCGTCCTGTCCGCCGATGACGTTCGGGCGCTGATCGAGCGTTTCGGCTGCGCCTGCGGCGGCGAGGTCGTCCCGTGCCATCTCTGCCGGGACGAGCAGCCGGGGGTCATCGGGAGCACGGTCCGGCGCGGTGACGCGCATTCCCCGACTGCCGGGGACGCCGGCCACGCGACAGCCCAGCCCGGCAGCCAGGCGGCGCCGATCGCTGCGGCCGGCGAGCATGCGCATCACATCGAGGCAATGCCGGCCCAGCCTGCTCCGGACCACGCCGGCCACGCGACGGCCGCCGACGGGAAGGCGCAGCCTGCGGTGCACGACGAGCACGGCGGCCACGCGATGGCGGCCCCGGCGATGGGCGCGCCGGTCAAGGGCGAGATGGCCCAGATGGCCCATGGGATGGGCCACGGCGGCGGGATGACGATGGAGGCAATGGTCCGCGACATGCGGAACCGCTTCATCGTCGCGTTCATCCTCGCGATCCCGATCTTCCTCTACTCGCCGCTAGCGACCGAAGTCTTCAGCATCCGCCTCGGGACCCCGCTTGGGATCGATCCGAACATTCTCGCCTTCCTGTTCGCCACGCCCGCGGTCCTGTGGAGCGGGAAGATGTTCTTCGTCGGCGCGTATCGGGCGCTCCGCCGCCGAACGCTCGACATGTCGGTCCTCGTCGCCCTCTCGGTCGGGTCGGGCTACCTGTTCAGCGTCGCAGGCACCTTCCTCTTCAAGGGCGAGGTCTTCTACGAGGCCGCGGCCGTCCTGCTCACGTTCGTCCTGTTCGGCCACTGGCTCGAGATGCGCGCCCGGTCGGGCGCGTCGGATGCGATGAAGGCGCTCCTCAACCTCACGCCGCCGAGGGCCACCGTCATCCGCAACGGCGAGCCGGTGGAGATCCCGACGGCGGAGGTTGTCCTCGACGACATCGTCCTGATCAGGCCCGGCGACAAGGTCCCCGTCGACGGGGTCGTCGTCGACGGCGGATCGAGCGTCGACGAGTCGATGATCACGGGCGAGAGCGTGCCGGTCGAGAAGGCGGTCGGCTCGGGCGTGATCGGCGCATCGATCAACAAGACCGGCACCTTCCGGTTCAGGGCGACCAAGGTCGGCGCCGACACCGCCCTCGCCCAGATCGTCAAGCTCGTCCAGCTGGCCCAGAACTCGAAGGCTCCTGCCCAGCGCCTCGCCGACCGGGCCGCGCAGTGGCTCGTCGCGGCGGCCGTCATCCTGGGCCTCCTGACGTTCTTCGGCTGGCTGACCATCGGCGGCTCGACGTTCGTGTTCGCCCTCACGCTCGCGATCACCGTCGTGATCATCGCCTGCCCCGACGCGCTGGGGCTCGCCACGCCCACGGCGATCATGGTCGGGACCGGCCTCGGAGCCCTCAACGGGATCCTCTTCAAGAACGCGACGTCCCTCGAGCAGGCGTCCAGGATCGGCGCGGTCATCTTCGACAAGACGGGCACGCTGACGGTCGGCCAGCCCCGGGTCGTCGAGCTCGTCGGCGCAGGCAACCCTGTCAGCGAGGACGAGGTCCTGCGGCTCGCGGCCTCCGCCGAGGGCTCGAGCGAGCATCCGCTCGCCCAGGCCGTGGTCGATGCGGCGAAGGAGCGCCGGCTCGCGCTCGTGGACGCGACCGCCTCCAATGCCGTCCCGGGCCACGGGCTCGAGGCGACCGTCGACGGCCGCTCGGTCCTGGTCGGGAACGCGAAGCTCATGCGCGACCGGCGCATCGACTTCGACGGCCTCGGGGCGCGCGCCGACGAGCTCGAGGGCGCGGGCAGGACGGTCGTCCGGGTCGCAGTCGACGGCAAGGCCGGTGGCCTGATCGCGATCGCGGACGCGGTCCGGCCGAGCGCAAAGGAGACCATCGCAAGACTCCACAACCTGGGCATCCAGGTGGCGATGCTGACCGGCGACAACCAGGCGACCGCAGACCGCATCGCCGCCGAGCTCGGGCTCGACACCGTGTTCGCAGAGGTCCTGCCGGCGCAGAAGGCCGACAAGGTCAAGGAGCTCCAGGCCGCCGGGAGGCTGGTCGCGATGGTCGGGGACGGCATCAACGACGCCCCGGCGCTCGCCCAGGCGGACGTCGGGATCGCGATCGGCGCCGGCACCGACGTCGCCGTCGAGACGGCCGACATCGTCCTCATGAAGAGCGACCCGGTCGACGTGCTCGGCGCGATCGCCCTCTCCCGCGCGACGGTCCGCAAGATGCGCCAGAACCTCTTCTGGGCCGTCGGCTACAACACGGTCGCGTTCCCGATCGCGATGGGCCTCTTCTACCCTGCGTTCGGCTTCGTCCTCCGGCCGGAGATCGCCGCAATCAGCATGGCGGGGAGCTCGTTCCTCGTGGCGGTGAACGCGCTGCTGCTCAAGCGGACCAAGCTCGAGGGGATCCGACGCTACGGCGCGCAGTGACGCGGTCGGTGCTTCGCGCCGGACCGCGGCGCCACCCCCGGTCCTTGCGCTCGCGGGCCGGGCGCTACCGCCCGGTCGGCACCGCTGAGTCCGGATCCGCCCATCTAGTCTGCGGCCTTGGCGACCGCGGACGCCAACGGGCTCAGTGAGATCACACCCATGCCCGCGAGGACGGCGGCGATGCCCGCCAGGTCGGCTGGCGACGGCCGGTCGCCGGTCAGGATCCCGGCCACCACGCCGACCACGGGGACCGGGAACAGCGCCGTACCGAGCTGCAGCAGGGACGCGCGGCCGAGCAGCCAGAACCAGACCGCGTAGGCGAGTCCGGTTCCGGCAACGCCGAGCACGAGCAGCGCGGCGACCGACGCCGACGACCAGGCGAGGCCGACCCACGGCCCGGCGAGTCGGCTGACCGCCACCAGGATCGCTCCGCGCGATCAGCAGCGTGGCGCTCATCCCCGGAAGACCTCGGCGGGCCAGCAGCGTCGCGTCGTTCGCGACCATGTCGCGCTTGGGGGAGCACCTCGGTCCCCGGCAGATCGAGGCGTGCTGCGAGATCCGCCGTATCGCTGCCCGTGGTCGGGGTCACCAGCAGGAAGCTCCTGACCCCCGGCGGCCGGCGCAGCGCCTCGAGGGTCGAGATCCGGGCGAACGCGACCGAGCCGGCCCAGAACGTGGTCTCGTCGGACAGCCCGACGACCGTCGCCTCGCTGTCGAGCAGCGTGATCCGGTCGCCGATCGCGATCTGGTGCTGGTCGGCGGTCGTCCGGTCGATGACGAGCTCGCCGCTGGCGGCGGGCTCGCAGCCCGCGCGAGCTTCCACGGCCCGCCGCCTTCCGAAGGGTCGTACCCGATCAGCGGGAAGCCGTCCAGCGCGCCGGAGGCCGCGGCGTTGACGGACTCTTGACCAAGGCTTGCCCGTCCCTCCATGGCTTTCCCCCATGACACGACCCATGCTCGGCTCACGCCTGCGGCACCCGCTGCTGGACGAGACGGAGACGTCGAGTGTCGAACTGGTCGATGGGCGCGGACGCCTGGGTCTGGATCGGCGTGTGGGCGCTGGTCATGGCCGTCGTCGTCTGGCTCCTGGTCCGCGAACCGCGGCGCGGCCGGCGCGACGACCCCGCGGAGATCCTGCGGGACCGCTTCGCCCGCGGCGAGATCAGCGAGCAGGAGCTCAGACGGGCCCTGGCCGCCCTTGACGACGACCCGCCAATCCGCTCAGCCGATGCGCGCCACCGCGCAACCCATCACGCACGCCATGGGCAGGAGGCCCGCCATGACTGACCGCGCCGACCAGAAGCCGCTCCCCCGCCGGGAGCGGCGGGAGCAGGAGCGGGAGGCCCCTCACGAGGGCGTCCTCGCCCGCCGGGACGCCCAGCGGGCCGAGCGCGCGCGGGCGACGCGCAACGACAGGCGGCGCAAGCTCGCCTTCGGCGGGATCGTCGTGGCGGTCCTCGCCATCGGCTCGTACCTCGCCTTCGGCGACTTCCTCCGGCGCCCGACCGACGCCGCCGCGAGCGGCGTCATCGACATCCAGAGTTCGATGGCCGGCTTCACCCCGTCCGAGATCGACGTGACGGCCGGCCAGACGGTCACCCTCAAGTGGTGGACCCAGGACGCGGCCGTCCACCTCCAGGGCGGGGTCCACACGATGGTCTCGCCCGACCTCGGCCTGGCCGAGCAGCTTCCGGCCGAGAGCACCAAGATAGTCACCTGGACCGTGCCCAACAAGCCGGGCACGTACGACGTCTGGTGCGAGAGCTGCTGCGGCGGCAAGGACGCCCCCCAGATGCACGGCAAGATCGTGGTCAAGCCGGCCTCCGCGTCGGTCGGGGCGTCAGTCGGATGACAGCACAGCCCGCCGGGACCCTCCCGACCCACCGCCTGGTCGCCGGCTGGCCGCTGCCGGCCGTCGTGCTCGCGGGGATGCTGGCGGTCGTCGGGGTCACAGCCTCCGCGTACGTCCTCGCCGTCCCGTTCGAGGCCGGCGCGTTCGGCGGCCTGACGATCCCCGCGGTCCTCGCCGCCGGGTTCCTCGACGGGTTCAACCCATGCGCCTTCGCGCTGCTGGTGCTGTTCGCGACCTTCACCCTCACGCTGGTCAACGCCGTGACCGCGAGCGGCTCGCCGACGACCGAGGCCCGGCGGCGCCTGCTCGGCGCGGGCTCCCTGTACGTCGGCGCCGTCTTCGTCACCTACTTCGTCATCGGCGTCGGGCTGCTCTCCTTCCTCGGCTGGATGGGCCGGGACCACCTCGT
>JAJZRG010000030.1:39592-40987 GCA_021802825.1 Chloroflexota bacterium | reverse complement strand
TGCCTCCGTCGGGCTGCTGACGAGCTCGCGGCGCGCCCGGTCCTGGCCGACGGCCGACGGCTGCCACAGCTGCCGGTTCGCGTGGATCTCATCGCCATCGATCGCGGGCCTGACGGACGGCCGTCGCTCCGCCACCATCGCGGCATCGATGTCTAGCCCTGCTTGCTGAAGTCGCTCGCTGGTTGCCGCCCGGGACCCTCGCCGCGCGCCGGCGGTTGAGTCGTGCCGGGGTCGCCGCGCGCAGCGGCGTGCGCGGGCGTCGGCCCGAGCCGGGGGTCCGCGGCGCGGCCCGTGCGCGCGGGGGGCGCTCCTGACCCTGACGCGACTGATATA
Organism: Chloroflexota bacterium; assembly: GCA_021802825.1. Taxonomy (GTDB): domain Bacteria; phylum Chloroflexota; class Limnocylindria; order Limnocylindrales; family CSP1-4; genus CAIXZV01. Next base: position 40,654 of record JAJZRG010000030.1, on the reverse strand, counting down.
CCGGCGAGGGATCAGCGGATCGGGGCAGTAGCGGCCCGGGGTCGGGCGACCGGCACGCGAGCTCGGGCGCGGAGGCGAGTTCGGGCGCGAAGCTCGGGCGACGAAGCTCGGGCGCGGGAGGACCCCTGTGCTACACTCCCGCCCGCCGTGGCAGCGCTGCGGCGAGATCGCCATGCCCGCCCGGCAGACGCCGGCCGGAGCACACACGCGGATCCGCTCCCTGACGGGACGGTGCCGACGGCAGGCCAGTCGCCTGGCGAGGCCCCCGCAGGGGATCCGCGGAGGAACGAACCGCAGGAGGTCACGCGTGCCCACTGTCTCGATGCGCCAGCTCCTTGAGGCCGGTGTCCACTTCGGACACCAGACCCGGCGCTGGAACCCCAAGATGAAGCCGTTCATCTTCGCCGAGCGCAACGGCATCCACATCATCGACCTGGCGCAGACCGTCAAGCGCCTCGACTCGGCACTCGCCTACATCACCGAGACCGTCGCCCGTGGCGAGAGCGTGCTCTTCGTGGGCACGAAGAAGCAGGCCCAGGAGCCGGTGATGCAGGAGGCGGTCCGCGCCGGCCAACCGTACGTCACCAAGCGCTGGCTCGGCGGCATGCTCACCAACTTCGTCACCATCAAGAAGCGCATCGGGCTGATGGACCAGCTCGAGGCCCGGCAGATGGCCGGCGACTTCGACCGGATGACGAAGAAAGAAGCGGCCAAGCACATGGAGGAGCTCGGCAAGCTCCAGGCCACGCTGGGCGGCATCCGCAAGATCAAGCGCCTTCCGGGCATCATCTTCATCGTCGACCCGCACCGCGAGCGCATCGCCGTCACCGAGGCGAACAAGCTCGAGATCCCGGTTGTGGGCACGGGCGACACGAACGTCGACCCCGACGAGCTGGATTTCATCATCCCGGCGAACGACGACGCCATCCGCTCCATCCGGCTGCTCTGCCAGCTGGTGGCCGACGCGTGCATCGAGGGTCAGCGCCTGCGCGCCGCCCACGCGGCCTCCGAGCCCGAGCCGGTCGAGACCGGTCAGGCCGAGGAGCCCGAGTTCGACGAGCG
>JAJZRG010000030.1:0-39492 GCA_021802825.1 Chloroflexota bacterium | reverse complement strand
GAGAAGACCGGCGCGGGCATGATGGACTGCAAGCGCGCGCTCGACGAGACCGGCGGCGACATGGACAAGGCGGTCGCGCTGCTGCGCGAGCGGGGCCTCGCCGCGGCCGCCAAGAAGTCCGGCCGCGAGGCCCGCGAGGGCCTCATCTCGAGCTACATCCACACGGGCGGCCGCGTTGGCGTGCTCATCGAAGTCAACTGCGAGACCGACTTCGTCGCCCGCACGGACGAGTTCCAGAAGCTCGTCCGCGACCTCGCGATGCAGGTCGCCGGGCTGGCCCCGCTCTACGTGGATGTGGACAGCATCCCGGCCGAGGTGCTCAGCGCCAAGAGGGCTGCCCTGCTGGCCGACCAGTCGACGCTCGGCAAGCCCGAGGCGATCCGCGAGAAGATCGTCGAGGGGCAGCTCAACAAGTGGTACAAGGAGGTCTGCCTGCTTGAGCAGCCCTTCCGCGACGAGGACCGGTCGGTGCGCGACCTCGTGACCCAGAAGATCTCCACGATCGGCGAGAACATTCGCGTCCGGCGGTTCGTCCGCTTCGCCCTCGGGGAGGAGATGTGACCGACTCCGGTGGGGCGGCCGGCCAGAGCGAGGGGCCGACCGAGGGTCCCGACTCCGGCCCGCTCCGCTACCGCCGGATCCTGCTCAAGCTCTCGGGCGAGGCCCTCCTCGGCGAGCGCCAGTACGGCGTGGACCCGGCATTCTGCGCGTTCATCGCGCACCAGGTCGCGGACGTCCGCGCCATGGGCGTGCAGGTGGGCATCGTCGTCGGGGGCGGCAACATCTTCCGCGGCATGGCGGCCGCGGCCCGCGGGATGGACCGCGCAACCGGCGACTACATCGGCATGCTGGCGACCGTGATGAACGGCCTCGCGCTCCAGGATGCGATCGAGCGCGTGGGCATCCCCGTGCGCGTGATGTCCGCCATCGCGATGAACGAGGTCGCGGAGCCGTACATCCGCCGCCGGGCGGTGCGCCACCTCGAGAAGGGCCGCGTGACGATCTTCGTCGCGGGCACGGGTAACCCATACTTCACCACCGACACGGCGGCTGCGCTGCGCGCAGTGGAGATCAACGCCGAGGTCCTGCTCAAGGCGACGAGGGTGGACGGTGTGTACGACGCGGATCCGATGACGGTCCCGACGGCCACGAGGTACGCGCGCCTCGGCTATCTCGATGTCTTGCGCGATCAGCTCAAGGTGCTCGACGCGGCAGCCGTCTCCCTGTGCCAGGAGAACGACCTGCCCATCGTCGTCTTCGACCTCAACCAGCCGGAGAACATCACGAGGGTGGCTCGGGGCGAGCATGTGGGCACCCTCATCACCGGCGAGACGGGAGGAGTTGCGGGATGACCAGCGAAGTCCTGGCCGCTGCCGAGCACAAGATGGTGCGCGCCGTCGAGGCCATGGAGCGCGATTTCGCCGGTCTGCGGACTGGCCGTGCGTCCACGGCCCTCGTCGAGCGGATCCACGTCGAGTACTACGGCACCCCGACGCCGCTCAACCAGCTGGCCTCGATCAGCGTGCCCGAGCCGCACCAGATCGTGATCCAGCCCTGGGATCGCGGCGTGCTGGGCGCCATCGAGAAGGCGATCATGAAGTCCGACATCGGGCTCATGCCCAACGTGGACGGCACCGTGGTGCGCCTCAACATCCCGCAGCTCACCGAGGAGCGTCGCAAGGACATCGTCAAGAGCGTCCACAAGCGGATGGAGGAGGCGAGGGTCGAGATCCGCAACCTCCGCCGCGAGGCCGCGGACGCCCTCAAGAAGGAGGAGCGCGACGGCACGCTGGGCGCGGACGAGTCCCGCCGGCAGCTGGAGCAGCTCCAGAAGATCACGGACCGGGTGGTCTCTGATGTTGACCGCCTCGGTGGCACCAAGGAGCAGGAGGTCCTGGAGGTCTAGTGACCCCGGCGCCGCCCGATCGCCCGATCGCCCGCCCCACTGACGCGCCGCCCCTCGCGCACAAGGTAGCGCCGCAGCCCGGGGTCGCTGGCGTCTCCGCGCACGCGCCCGAGCCGCTGGTCCCACCCGACGAGCTGCCCCGCCACGTGGCGATCATCATGGACGGCAACCGGCGCTGGGCCCGTGCGCGCGGGGTAACCGACTTCGAGGGTCACGCCGCCGGCGTCGAGGCCATTCGCAGGCTGCTCCAGCACGCGGTCCGGCGCGGCGTCCCGATGCTCACCCTCTACGCGTTCAGCCGCGAGAACTGGGCCCGCTCCGACGACGAGGTGGGCGGGTTGTTCGAGCTCCTGGGCCGCGCCATCGCCAACGAGACCGAGGAGCTTCGCGAGCAAGGCGTCCACGTGCAGGTCCTGGGTCGGCTCGACGAGCTCCCCGAGGAGACCCGCACGTCCATCCAGGGAGCCCTCGCCCGGACCGCCGAGGGCTCGCGACTGCACCTCAACATCGCCTGGAACTACGCCGGCCGCACGGAGCTCGTGGACGCCGTCAGGCGGATCGTCGCGTCGGGCGTGGCCCGCGAGGCGGTTGACGAGCACACCGTCAGCGAGGCCCTCTACACGGCCGGCCTGCCGGACCCCGACCTGCTCCTCCGGACCGGGGGCGAGCAGCGCGTGAGCAACTTCCTCATCTGGCAGACCGCATACGCCGAGCTGGTGTTCACCGACTGTCTCTGGCCCGACTTCGGCGCCCACGAGTTCGACGCCGCCCTGCTCGAGTTCGCCGGGCGCACGCGCCGCTTCGGTCGCTAGACGCTCGTGCTCCGAACCCGGACGCTGTCCGCGCTGGTCCTCGTCCCGCCGCTCGTCGTCGCGCTGTGGATCGGGCTGCCGGCGATCGCCGCGGTGCTGGTCCTCGTCGCGCTCCTGGGTGGCCTCGAGGTGTTCCGGCTGCTCCGCGCCGCCGGCTTCCCGTCGCTCTCGCTGTTCGGGACCGCGCTGGCCATGGCGCTGGTGCTCGAGGCGGCCGTCGCCCCCGGCAGCGAGAAGGGCCTGCTGCTCGTGGCCGTGGGCTTCGTGCTGGCGGGCGTGGGCTCGTTCGGGCGCGAGGACCCGCGCGACGGGGTCGTGACCTGGGTGGCAACGGTGTTCGGCTCCGTGTACGTGGGGCTCATCGCCTTCGTCCTGCACCTCGCAGCCGCCGCCCCGGCCGTCCCGGCCGACGCGCCGCTCCACGTCCTGTCCGCTGCGCAGGGCTGGATCCTGCTCCTGGTGCTGGGCGTCTGGAGCTTCGACACCGGCGCCTACATGGTCGGCCGCCAGATCGGGCGCCACAAGTTCCTCACCCACATCTCGCCCAGCAAGTCGATCGAGGGCGTGGTCGGCGGGCTGGTGGCCACCACCGTCGTGACCGCCCTGATGCTCGGCGCGCTTGGCCAGAACGCCCTGGGCGGCCTCGCGCTGGGACCGCTCCTGGGGCTCGCGGCGCAGGCCGGCGACCTCGCGGAATCCATGCTCAAGCGCGCAGCCGGTGCCAAGGACTCGGGGACACTGATCCCGGGACACGGCGGCGTGCTCGACCGGATCGACTCCTTCCTCTTCGCCGGCCCCGTCGTGGCACTGTATGTCGCCGCGCTCGTCCACTGAGGTGCGGCCCCTTGGCGTGGCCCTGCTGGGCTCGACGGGGAGCATCGGCCGCCAGACCGTGGAGGTGCTCGAGGCGCATGCGGACCGTTTCCAGGTCCGCGCCCTTGCCACGGGCCGCAACGCCGCAGAGCTGGAGGCGCAGGCGCGCCGGCTGAGGCCCGCCGCGGTGTCGCTTGCCGACGAGGGCACGCAGCTCGACCTCCCGGCGGGTACCGAGCGCTGGCGCGGCGGAGAGGCGCTGGAGCGGATGGCGGTTCTCGACGACGTGGACATCGTGGTCGTGGGGACGGGCGGCGTCGTCTCGCTCCGCCCGGTGCTGGCGGCACTTCGGGCGGGCAAGGTCGTCGCATCGGCCAACAAGGAGACGCTGGTTTCGGGCGGGCACCTGGTGATGGCCGAGGCACGGGCGCGCGCGGGGGAGCGCGCGGCCGTGGACCCGCACGACCCGCTCGCGACACCGCTGGCGTGGCTTCGCCCCATCGACTCGGAGCACTCGGCCATCTGGCAGTGCCTGGTGGGGGAGCGCCGGTCCGCGGTGGCGCGGCTGATCCTCACGGCGTCGGGCGGCCCGTTCCGCGACGAGTCGGCCGAGGAGATCGCGGCCGCCACCCCCGAGCGGGCGCTGAGGCACCCCAACTGGTCGATGGGCGCCAAGATCACCATCGATTCTGCAACGCTCGCGAACAAGGGCCTGGAAGTGATCGAAGCCCGCTGGCTATACGATGTGGCCTACGACGCGATCGACGTCGTCGTCCATCCACAGAGCGTCGTCCACTCCGCCGTCCTGTTCATCGACGGCTCACTGAAGGCCCAGCTGGGCACCCCCGATATGCGCCTCCCGATCCAGTACGCCCTCACGTATCCCGAACGGCTCCCGTCGTCGGCCGCGTCGCTCGACCTCGTGGCGGCGGCCCGGCTGGACTTCCGCGCGCCGGACGAAGCGCGCTTCCCGGCGCTGCGGATCGCCCGCGAAGCGGGCCGGACGGGCAGCCGCGCCTCGGCCGCGCTGATCGCCGCGGACGAGGTGGCCGTTGCGCGGTTCCTCGACGGCACGCTGGACTTCAACGGCATCCCGCGCCTGCTGGAGGCGGCGGTCCGGCGCTTCGGCGAGGGCGACGACCAGGCGCCCGACATCGCAGCCCTCGTCGCCCTCGACGGCGAGGTGCGGGCGGCGTTCGCTGCCGGGCCGGTGGAGGCGGCATGACCACGCTGATCAACTCGCTCGAGGCGGCCGTCCTGTTCATCGTCGTCCTGGGCGTGCTCGTCCTGTTCCACGAACTCGGCCATTACGTCACGGCGCGCCTGGCGGGGATCCGTGTCCCGGAGTTCGGCTTCGGCTTCCCGCCCCGGGCGAAGGTGCTGGGCGTGTGGCACGACACGGAGTGGACGCTCAACTGGCTGCCCATCGGCGGTTTCGTGAAACTCGAGGACGAGGACGGCGCCGACGACCCCGGCCCTCGCTCGTTCGCGAGCGCCCGGCTGCCCAAGAAGCTCGTCATCCTGCTCGCCGGCGTCGTGATGAACGTGGTGCTGGCGCTGGTGATCTTCACGGGCATCGCCTGGCTGGCCACGCCCTACGTCGGCGTCCGCTTCGGCACCGTGGAGGCCGGCTCGCCGGCCGCGGCCGCGGGCCTCAAGAATGGTGAGGCGCTGGTGAGCCTCGACGGCCAGCGGTTCGACTTCTTCGCGCCGTACCTGGGGGGCACGATCCTCCAGGCGATCCGCGCCGACGCCGGCCAGACGGTGACGCTCGGGGTGCTGCACGCCGACGGGACGACGTCGGAGGTGGCGGTGACCCTGCGCAGCCCGAGCCAGGTCGACGACTCGCACGGGACGCTCGGCGTCCGCGCCGCCGACCCGACACTGGGCTTCGAGACGGTGTTCCTGCCCGGAACGACGGGGCACTCGCTGGGCGACGCCGTGCGGATCGGCTGGAGCGAGACGTGGCGCTGGTTCGGGCTCATCCTGGGAGGCCTCGCCGATCTCGGGCGGTCCATCGTGACCAACCCCACGGGGGCGCCCGCCGTGTCGGGGCCCATCGGCATCGCCACCTCCCTGGGGTCGATCTTCCGCGACAGCGGCCCGATCATGACGCTGTACTTCATGGGGATGCTGTCGGCCAACCTCGCGCTGTTCAACGCCCTGCCCTTCCCGCCGCTCGACGGCGGCCGGATGCTCGTTATCGCCCTCAAGGCCATCCCTCGCTACGGGACCAAGATCTCCACCCGCGCCGAGCGGCTGACCTATGCCATCGGCTTCCTGGCGATGTTCGCGTTCTTCATCTGGGTGACGGTGTTCGACGTCATCCGCGGCGTGACCGGGAGCTAACCGTGGCCGCGCCCGCCCTGTCGCCCGAGTCCCTGCGGCCCGTCCGCCGTCCCACGGTCTCGGTGGACGTCGGAGGCGTGATCGTGGGCTCCGCGCACCCGGTCGTCGTCCAGTCGATGACCAACACGGACACCGCGGACGCCGACGCGACCGCGATCCAGATCGCGCGCCTCGCCCACGCGGGATCGCAGCTCGTCCGCGTCACCGTCAACACCGACCAGGCCGCGGCAGCCGTGCCCGAGATGATGCGCAAGCTGCGCGACAACCTCGGCGTGGACGTGCCGGTCATCGGCGACTTCCACTACAACGGGCACAAGCTGCTGGTGGCCCACCCCGAGACCGCGCGCCTCCTGGCGAAGTACCGGATCAACCCGGGCAACGTCGGCGGCAAGCACCACGACGAGAACTTCTCGACCATCGTCCGGGTCGCCGTGGAGAACGACAAGCCCGTCCGCATCGGCGTCAACTGGGGCTCGCTCGACCAGGACCTGCTGACCTCGATGATGGAGGCGAACGCGAGAACCGCCGAGCCGCGCGACGCACGGGACGTGATGATCGACGCGATGGTCGAGTCGGCGATGCGCTCGGCCGAGCTGGCGGAGTCGGTGGGCCTGCCCCACGACAGGATCATCCTGTCGGCGAAGGTGTCCGGCGTCCGCGATCTGGTCGATACCTACCATCGCCTCGCGCCGCGGTCGGACTACCCGCTGCACCTCGGGCTGACCGAGGCGGGCATGGGCATGAAGGGCATCGTGACGTCCACCGCGGGCCTCGCGATCCTGCTCAACGAGGGCATCGGGGACACGATCCGCGTCTCGCTCACGCCCGAGCCTGGCGCCGGGCGCGAGCTCGAGGTGGAGGTGGCGCAGCAGGTGCTCCAGTCGATGGGACTGCGCTCGTTCCTGCCGCAGGTGTCGGCCTGTCCCGGGTGCGGGCGCACCACGTCCACGTTCTTCCAGGAGATGGCGCAGGAGATCACGGGCCACCTGCGGGCGCGGATGCCCGAGTGGCGCGAGACGCACGCTGGCGTGGAGGAGCTCCGGGTCGCAGTCATGGGCTGCGTGGTCAACGGGCCCGGCGAGTCGAAGCACGCCGACATCGGGATCTCGCTGCCGGGGACGTTCGAGGCGCCGGTGGCGCCGGTGTTCGTGGACGGCAAGCTCGACCGGACGCTGCGGGGCGACCGCATCGTCGCCGAGTTCATCGAGCTGCTTGAGGACTACGTGGACCGGCGGTACGCGAAGGCGTAGGGTCCGGGCGCGCTCGTTCCCGGCCGACACAGCTCTGTGTTGAAACGCAGGCCGCCGAGCATCACTCGTGCGGCCAACCACGGGTTTCGCTCCAGAGCCGTGCTCATCGACCTGCCGTTAAACCCCACGGTGAGTCGGCTCAGGCGCGGCCGCGTGGTCAGCCGGTTGCGCGGGTGCGTCGCCGGCGCATGAGCACTGCGGCGGCCGCGGCGGCGACCACCGCCAGCCCGATGACCGCCGGGATCGCGGGCGCCATTCCGGACGTCGCATTGAGGAGCGCGGTCTGGAGCGCGACGGAGAGGTCCGCGAGGCCCACTGCGTCGTAGATGCCCGCGGCCGGGTTCGCTCCCTCGAGGACGATGAAGACGATCCCAAGGACGACGAACATCACGCTCGAGACCACGACCGTGATGTGCCGCTCGAGGCCGAGGATCCGGACCTCGCGCCCGCGGAGCCGGCCGCGGCGCGACGCGTCCAGTCGCTCCCAGAGCAGCGCGAGGAGGAACATTGGAAACGCCATGCCGGCGGCGTACGCGGCGAGGAGCGCAGCACCGGACAGGGCGCCGCCTGACGACGCCGCGATCGTGAGGACGCCGCCGAGGATGGGGCCCGCGCAGAACCCGCCCAGGCCGAACCCGAGGCCGAGCGCGTAGGTGCTCGCGGCGCGCTCGGGGGTCATGGGCGTGGTGGTGCCGCCGCTCGGGCTCGGCAGCTCGAAGCCCCCGCGGAAGAACTGCACGACGCCGATGACCACCAGGACCAGGCCCGCGAGCAACATCAGGGCGCCCCGCTGCGCCATCAGCACGCTGCCCAGCGCGCCGGCGCCGACGCCCAGGGGAAGCAGCAGCGTGAGCATGCCGGCGTAGAAGATCGCCGTGCGTAGGGCGAGCCGGGCAGGGGAGGGGAACGCGTAGGCGAAGAACGCGGGGAGCAGGAGCGCCGAGCATGGCGAGAGCAGCGAGAGGACGCCGCCGACGAAGGCGACCAGCAGTTCGACCATCAGGGGGCCTCGTCGCCGTCGGTCACGCCGGTCACGGGACTGTCGCCGCCGCCGACGTCGACCCGGAGGCGGCCGCCGAAGGGCCCGCCGCCGCCTTCGTGATGGCCGCCGTCAGCTCGTCCATCGTCTGGTAGCCCACAAGGGGCGTGCCGTTGACAGTGAAGGCGGGCGTGCCAGAGAAGGCGCCGGACGACATCGCGGTGTCCGACCTCACAGCGGCGTTGTAGGTCCCACTGTCCACGCAGGCGTTGTATGTGGTCGTGGCAATGCCGAGCGAGGCGCCCAGAGACTTCAGACGGTCCTTGGAGAACGCGCCCGTATTCGGGGTGGCGTTCTGCGAGGTGTACAGCAGGTCATGCATCTCCCAGAACTTCCCTTGATCGCCCGCGCAACGGGCGGCGTTCGCGGCGTCGATCGACTCCTGCCCCTCCCACGCGTCGTCATGCCACTCGAAGCGGACCTGCCCGGTGGCCACGTACGTGGACCGGAATGTGGCCTCGACCTCGCGGGCCCAGCGCCCGCAGTAGTCGCACTGGTAATCCGAGTACTCGGCCACCGTGACCGGGGCCGTTGCCGAGCCCTCGACGGGCCGGGCGACATTGGCGACGGGCGCGGGCGGTGCCGTGAGCCCGGCAACGATGATGCCGCCCGCCGCGACTGCCGCGACGACGAGCACCGCCGGAAGCAGCCACCGGCGTCCGAGTCGCGGGATCGCCGGCTCGAGCGCCGAACGAGGCGCCTGTCGGCTCCGCGCGTCCTGGCGGGATGCTGCGCGGCGCTCGGCGCGCGTCCCCTTGCCGCCGCTGCTGGGATTGGGGGAGTGTCGGCTGGCCATGGTTCGGGGTCTCCGGGTGTTCAGCGAAGCAGGGTGCACAGGGCGGCCCGAGCAGCGGCGACCGCAGCCTCGTCCCGCTCGTAGATCGCGAGCCGGCCGTCCTCCGCGCGGTGGGTGGCACGGACCAGACCCGCCTCGCGGAGGCGGGCGAGGTGGTTGGACACGTTGTTCTCGCGGGCGCCCAGCGCGGTCGCGAACTCGCACACGCAGTGGGGTCCGTCGGCCAGCATCGCGAGAACCGTCGCCCGGGAGCGATCACCCAGGAGCTGAGCGACGTTCACAGCGTTCGTGACATCGGGCGCCACGAGATCGCGGCGGGGCCGGGTCGGGAGCGTGACGGTCATCGGGGCCTCGTTGGCGGGGTCGATCTGGCGTAACTATCTCAGCGGCTACTGAGATATGTCAAGTGACCGACGGCCCGGTCGTCACCGTGCCGTCACGATCGGGCCGTAGACTGGCCGGCATACGGAGGTCCCCATCCATGCGCATCGCGTTCGCCCAGCCGTCCATGCCCCGCCCGTCGGACGTCCTGCCCGGGCGTGCCGAGCCCATCAGCGCGCCCGGCGCCCACTTCGTCAACGGGCACCCGCTCGCCGGCCCGTATCCCGGGGGGCTCGAGGTGGCCGATTTCGCGATGGGCTGCTACTGGGGCGCCGAGAAGAAGTTCTGGCTGATCCCGGGCGTGTGGGTCACGGCGGTCGGGTTCGAGGGCGGATCCACGCCCAACCCCACCTATCGCGAGTCGTGCACGGGCCGCACGGGCCACACCGAGACCGTGCGGGTGGTGTTCGACCCCGCGGTCGTGACCTACCAGCAGCTGCTGCGCGTGTTCTGGGAGTCCCACGACCCCACCCAGGGCTACCGGCAGGGCAACGACCTCGGCACGCAGTACCGCTCAGCCGTCTTCGCGCACGGGCCTGCGCAGCTGGCTGCGGCCGTCGCGTCACGCGATCTCTATCAGCGCGAGCTGGCGAAGGCCGGCTACGGCCCGATCACCACCGAGATCGCCGAGGCAGTCCCGTTCTACTTCGCAGAGGACGAGCACCAGCAGTACCTCGCGAAGCACCCGGACGGCTACGACTGCCACACGGCGACCGGCGTGGCGTGCCCGATCGGGCTCGGGGTGACCTCCGCCGACTAGACTCAGGGCGTTGGATCCGAGGACGCGTTCGCCGGCAATCGGCTCATCGCAGCGGAAGGGCCCCGGAAACCATGGCACGCACCGCCAATCGTGCGCCCGGCGTTGTCCGGGAGGCCGCGCCGGGCAGGCGTCGGACAGGCTGTGAGATGATCAGCTGGTGACCCGCATCGAGTTCCTGTGGTTCGATGGCTGCCCGGGGCATGTGCCTGCGCGAGCCCTGCTGGACGACGTGATCGCCGAGTTGGCGCCCGGCGCGGCCGTAGAGTCGATCAACGCCTCGGATCCCGTCGTCGCTCGCGCCCACCGCTTTCCCGGCTCGCCGACGATCCGCGTGGACGGCCGCGACATCGACCCCGACTTTCGGGACGACGGCGACTACACGCCCCGGTGCCGCCTGTACCGCACGCCCGACGGCCTGCGTGGGGTGCCGCCGCGCGAGTGGATCGAGGCCGCGCTGCGCGGGTAGGGCCTCGCTCGTCCCGGGCAGAGAGCGCGCGACCGGCCCAGGGGGGACGTCGGCCGGCCCCGACAGTGTTGGTGTTGGGCGCCGCCTCGGGCGCGGGGCCCAGGCGACGGTGAGCGTGCCCTCCATGCAGTTGCTCTTGACGGACATCGTCGTGCCCCGGGGAGCGGTCGTGGGAGATCGAGAGCGTGCTGCGCACAAGCTCAGGACGAGCGCGCCGGGAGGATGGGTCAGAGTCCGGGCGTCGACCGCGTTGTTCCTCACCCGGCCCGGGCTGATCGCCTTGGTCGCGAGCGGGTGGGAGCTGTTCGCCTTGACGCCGGCATCGGCCAGGAGGTCGGCGAACCAGCCCCAGCCGTACGTCGCCTCGAAGACGACCGAGAACGGCTCCGGGGCGAGCTCGCCGAACACCCGCCGGAAGGCGTCGGGGCTGTGGTCGAAGCGTCGCTCGAGGACGACCGTGCCGCCCTCGTCGAGCGCCGCCACGTGGCTGAGCTTGCGGTGCAGGTCCGCGCCGAGGTACACCATGTCCTGGGCCTCCTTCTGATCGCTTGCCTCCGACGGACCGAAAGGTCACGCCCTGAGCATCGGAGCGGAGGCCCGCTCCTTCATGGCGTCAGGCCAGACTCGCTCCGGGGCGGCGCGGGCGCGCCAGACGCACTCGAGTCATGCCAGACTCGCTCCCGGGCGGCACGGGCGCGGGTCCCGGCGCGAGCCCGGCAGTTCGGCCGGCGACCCCGCAGCCGCCGGGCCGAAGTGAGTCTGTCGCGACTCGCGCCCGTCGCGACTCGCGCCCATCGCGACACGCGCGGCCGACGGGCCCGGGGGGCGCGACCCGGACGTCGGGCGCTCGACTCGCGCGGCCGGAGCGACCGGGCCGCACCGGACGCCGGGCGCTGAGGGCGCCTACTCGCGCGCCAGGTTCGCCGTGATCGCCGCGCGCAACGCGTCGTGCTGGGGCCCGAGTGCGGTCGCGGGGTCAAGCCACCTCTCGGGCGGGTACAGCCACACGGGCCGCGTGACCAGGTCCGCCGGCTCCCAGCCGTAGCGCGGCCAGACGTGGGCGTGGAGGAAGTCGTCAGCGTTGCCGAGGATCTCGACGTTGACGCGCCGGAACGCGGGATCGGCGGCTGCGCAGGCGTCCTCGATGGCGGCTGCCAGCCTTGCCATGCTCTCGAGGTACGCGGTTCGCTGGTCCGGCCGGAGGTCCGAGAGCCGCGTGGCGGCCGGGTCGTCAGACAGCAGGACGCAGTAGCCCGGCAGCCACTGCACGTCGCCGATGACCGCGAAGGTCGCGGGAAGCCGAGCCAGCACGGTCGGGTTCTCGCCCCGCAGGGCCGAGCCGATCCGGTCGCGTCGCCAGTCCGCCATGGTCCGCATCATGCCGATGATCGGCGCGCCGCGCAAAGCCGGCCGGGCGCCCGGGTTCCGGAGGGAGTTGGCGGCGGGGGCCCGGGATCCCGTGTGCGCGTACAATGGTCGTCTCGCAAGGGCACGAATCCGGGATCCCCGCCCGCGGGGAGCAGCCGCCGCCACCCGCGGTGTTCCGGGTTGCCCCGGACGCCGGTCCACGCCCCCGGGTGTATGATTTCGGCCAACAATGCGGGCCGCCTCCGAACGTGGGTGACCAACCCACGTTTCTTTGTGTCGAGGACGTCCCGCCGCCATCTAGCACGAATTGAGGAGGCGCCAAGTGAGTCGCGACTTCGTCGGTGCGCTCCTCCAGCTCAACGCCGAGAAGCAGGTGTCCAGGGACGCGCTCGTGCGCGCGCTCGAGGACGGCATCCAGCAGGCCTATCGCCGGGTCGCCGGCGAGGAGGACATCTTCGTCCGCGTCGAGCCGGAGAGCGGCCGGATTGACGTGTTCCGAGGCCGCCACGTCGTGGATGACGTCGAGAACCCCGACCTGGAGATCGCGGTCGAGGAGGCCCGCAAGACCAAGCCCGATGCTCGCGCCGGGGAGGTTGTCCTGACCGAGCAGCTCGACGGCGAGCACTTCGGGCGGATCGGCGCCCAGACGGCCAAGCAGATCATTCTCCAGCGCATCCGCGAGGTCGAGCGCGACCAGGTCTTCGACCAGTTCGCGAGCCGCGAGGGTGAGCTCATCACGGGCTCCGTCAGCCGAGTCGAGCCCCGCGCGATCGTGCTCGACGTCGGCAAGGGCGTCGAGGCCATCCTCGCCACGAGCGAGCAGAGCCCGCTCGAGCACTACCGCATCGGCCAACCGGTCAAGGCGTTCGTGCTTGAGGTGAAGCGCTCGGCCCGCGGGCCGCAGATCCTGGTCTCGCGGACCCACAAGGGGTTCCTGCGCCGCCTATTCGAGCTCGAGGTGCCAGAGATCCACAACGGCACGGTTGAGATCAAGCAGATCGCCCGTGAGGCCGGCAGCCGCAGCAAGGTCGCGGTGGCCTCGCGCCAGGAGGGGCTCGACCCAGTCGGCGCCACGGTCGGCCAGCGCGGGGCGCGGGTCCAGGCGGTGGTCGCGGAGCTCGCGGGCGAGAAGATCGACGTGGTGCCCTGGAGCGAGGATGCCGGTGTGTTCGTGGCCAACGCGCTGTCGCCCGCCCAGGTGATCAGCGTGGCCATCGACGAGGAGCACCGGATCGCGAGCGTGACCGTGCCCGAGCGCATGCTCTCCCTCGCGATCGGCCGCGAGGGGCAGAACGCCCGGCTGGCCGCACGCCTCACCGGCTGGCGGATCGACATCCGGAGCGACGTCGCCGCAGCCGAGGCGGCACGGGTCGCGAGGGCCGCAGCCGAGGCCGAAGTCGCGGCGCCCGCCGAGGCGCCCGCCGAGGGGCCGGCAGACCAGCCTGCCGAGGGCCCCGCTCGCGAGGCCCCGGCTGATGCGCTGGCCGGCGCTCCCGCCGAGCACCCTCGGCCCGAGGTCCCGGCCGAGACGCCCGGTCCTATCGAGGCGCCGCCGGATGCCCCCGCGGCCAAGGAGCGCGCGGCTGCCGGCGAGTCGGCCCCAGACGAGGAGGCCGGGCCCAAGCCCGCCGCCAAGCCCGTCCCGAAGTCCCGCAAGAAGACGTCCGGGGAGGTGTCGTCGTAGGCGCGGCAGCGGCCGGTGGATCCCGGCCTGCCCAGCAGCGTCGGCTCCCCACGCGGAGCTGCGTTGCCTGCCGCACCCAGCGCTCGAAGCGCGAGCTCATCCGCATCGTTCGCCGACCGGACGGCAGCGTCGCCCTCGACCAGTCGGGCCGTCAGCCCGGCCGGGGCGCGTACCTCTGCCGCGACGCCGCCTGCTTCAGCCTCGCCGGCCGCCGCCGGGCCCTCGCCCACGCCCTGGGCACGCCCATCCCGGCGGACATTGACAACCTGATCGCAGCCGGCCCCGACGGCCTGGCTGCAGCCACCAGCCAATCCCCGCGGGCCGATGGCTCGCAGCCCGACACCCTGCACCACACACATCCCGAAGGAGGAGCCCATGGCCAGGAGTAGGAGCGGCACGCGCGGCCGTCGCGGCCCTCGCAAGCCCCAGCGGCGCACGGGCGGCTTCGTCCCGGGCAGCGTCGCCACCGTCGATCCGAGCGAGCGAGACGCGATCGAGCTGCCGGCGACGATCACCGTCAAGGAGCTCGCCGAGCTGCTCGCCGTGAGCCCCGCGGACATCATCCGCGAGCTCATTAAGAGCGGGATCTTCGCGACGATCAACCAGCTGATCGATCGCGACACCGCGTCGCTCGTCGCCGAGGAGCTCGGCTTCGAGGTCGCGGAGCCGCAGACCGCGGCCGCCTCGGAGGACGAGGAGGGTGAAGGCGCCCCGGCCGAGGCCGCCAAGGAGCAGCTCTGGGACGCCACGGGCGAGGACGAGAAGGACCTCGTGCCGCGCGCACCGATCGTGACCGTCATGGGCCACGTCGACCACGGCAAGACGAGCCTCCTCGACGCCATCCGCTCCACGACCGTTGCTGCGGGCGAGCGGGGCGGTATCACCCAGCACATCGGCGCGTCCGAAATCACCACCAAGGATGGCAAGCGCGTCGTCTTCCTCGACACGCCGGGCCACGAGGCGTTCACTGCCATGCGCGCCCGGGGCGCGAGGGTGACCGACATCGCGGTCATCGTGGTGGCCGCGGACGACGGCGTCATGCCCCAGACCCTCGAGGCGATCAGCCACGCGAAGGCGGCGAAGGTCCCGCTCGTCATCGCGATGAACAAGATCGACAAGCCCGACGCCAACCCCGATCGGGTCAAGACGGAGCTCGCCGAGGCGGGCGTGGTCGTCGAGGATTACGGCGGCGACACTCCGCTCGTGCCCGTGTCGGCGAAGACCCGCGTGGGCCTCGAGGAGCTGCTCGAGATCATCCTGCTCGTGGCCGACCTGCTCGAGCTCAAGGCCAACCCCAAGCGCGAGGCCGTGGGCACCGTGATCGAGGCCCGGCTCGACAAGGGCCGTGGCCCGGTCGCGACGCTCATCGTCCAGACCGGGACCCTGCGCGTCGGCGACGCCGTGGTCGCGGGCAACACGTTCGGCAAGATCAAGGCGCTCGAGAACTCGGCCGGCAAGCGCATCCCGAAGGCGGGGCCGGCGTCCGCCGCGGTGGTGCTGGGCCTGTCCGACGTCCCCGAGGCCGGCGACGTCCTGCGCGTTGTGCCCGACGTGATGATCGCCCGTGCCCAGGTGGAACAGCGCAAGAACGCCGCCGCCGCGCAGGCCGGGGCAGGCTCCGGCCGGGCGACCCTCGAGGACCTCTACCGCCAGATCCAGGCCGGCCAGGCCAAGGAGCTGCGGATCATCCTCAAGGCCGACGTGTCGGGCTCGCTCGGCGCCATCGACCACGCCCTCGCCCAGCTGTCGTCGGAAGAGACCAAGATCAACGTCCTGCTCGAGGCCGCCGGCGAGATCACCGACAACGACATCATGCTGGCCACCGCGAGCAACGCGATCGTCGTCGGGTTCAACACCGGCATCACCGAGACCGCCCGTCGCGCCGCTGAGGCCGAGGGCGTGGACATCCGGCGCTACGACATCATCTACAAACTCACGGACGACATCGACGCGGCCCTCAAGGGCATGCTCGAGCCGGAGATCGTGGAGGTCGTCGAGGGCCGGGCCGAGGTCCGCCAGCTGTTCAAGGTGGGCAAGACCGCCGTCATCGCCGGCTGCTACGTCACCGACGGCCGCATCGTCCGCAACGGGTCCGCCCGGGTGTGGCGCGGCGGCAAGGTGATCGTCACCGACAAGATCGAGGGGCTGCGGCGCTTCAAGGACGATGTCCGCGAGGTGGCCCAGAACTTCGAGTGCGGCATCAGCCTCGCCGGGTTCAACGACCTGGTCGAGGGCGACGTGATCGAGTGCTTCACGCAGCAGGCGCGCAGCCGGGCCGGCCTCTGAGCCGCTCGGCCGTCGCCGGAGGCCCTCGATGAGCCAGCGCACAGATCGCGTCGACGAGCTGCTCCGCCAGGAGATCGGCGCGCTCCTCACCAAGGAGGTCGCGGACCCGCGGATCGGGTTCGCGACCATCACGGACGTGGAGACCTCGCCGGACCTCCGGCACGCCAAGGTCTGGGTGAGCGTGATCGGCACGCCTGCAGCCCGCGACGAGACGCTGCGGGCGCTGGGTGACGCCATGCCGTTCATCCGCCACGAGCTGGGGCGGCGGCTGCGGATCCGGCGCATCCCGGACCTCCACATCAGGCTCGACGACTCGGCAGAGCGGGGGACCCGCGTCCTGCATTTGCTCCACGAGCTTGAGATCGGCACCGATCCCGAGGCGATCGAGCCTGTCGTGGACTCGCTGCCCACGCCGGTGAAGCGGCTGCCCCACGAGGGCGACGCCGCGGATCCCGGGGTGCCGCCCGTCGAGGGGGCCACCGAGCCTGTGGTGCCTCGCCGCCGGAATGCGGATCGCTGGGCGTCCGGCGCGAAGGGCGGCCCGAAGGGTGGACGCCCACCCGCGAAGGGCGGCCGGGGAACACGCGCCAAGGGCGGGCGACCCCCGAGCGGCGGCGCGGGCCCAGGCCGCACCCCGGGGACGCGCCCGTGACGGCCGACGGCGTGGACCTCGCGGCGCTGGCGGCCTCGTCCGTCCCGCCGGTGCTCGTCGAGCGGCTGCGGGGTGCGCGCTCGGTGCTCGCGGTCAGCCACGAGAACCCCGACGCGGACACGATCGGCGCGGTGATCGCGCTGTGCGTCCTGGTCGAGGCCCTCGGCGGGCGGGCGACCGCGCTGTGCAGCGACCCGGTGCCGCCGCTGTACGCCTTTCTCCCCGGTGTCGAGCGCTTCGGGCAGGACCCCGCGCCTGACGGGGCGTACGACCTCATGGTCCTCGCCGACTGCGCCACCGTGGAGCGCGTGGGGGACGTTGCCGCGCGCCATCCCGGGCTGTTCGCGACCCTGCCGCGGGTGGTCATCGACCACCACGCGAGCAACGTCGCGGTCGGCGACGCGGACTGGGTCGATCCCCACGCCGCTGCCACCTGCGAGCTGGTGACGCTGCTCGCGGTCCGGCTGGCCGTCCCGCTGAAGGCCGCCGACGGGGGCCTCGCCGCGGCGCTGATGGCGGGCATCGTCATGGACACGGCCACCTTCGCGCACCCCAACGCCACGCCGCGGACGCTCGCCGTGTCAGCTGGGCTCGTGGCCGCCGGGGCACCGCTCTCGGACATCTCGCGCCGGCTGTACCGCACCAAACCCGACAGCCAGCTGCGCCTTTTCGGCCGGATCCTCGACCGCCTCGAGACCTCGCCCGACCACCGCGTCATCTGGTCCACCCTGCGCGAGGCGGATCTGACCGCGACGGGCGCGATCCCCGCGCACTCCGAGGGGCTCATCGACCTGCTTGCGCAATCCGAGGCGGCCGAGGTCGCGATGGTGCTCAAGGAATCGGCTGATGGGTCCACCCGGCTCTCGGTGCGCACGAAGGCGGGCGGGGTGGATGCCACGGTGCTGACGGGCGTCTGGGGCGGTGGCGGGCACACGCGGGCGGCCGGGGCCACGATCCCCCTCCCGCTCGAGGCTGCGGTCGCCGCGGCCCGAGCGGTGGCCGAGCCGCTGGCCGCCGAGGTGCGCCGGTGAGCCGCGACCGGTCCGGCGGGCTCGACGGCGTGCTCGTCGTGGCCAAGCCGTCTGGCCCCACCTCGCACGACGTCGTGGGGCTGGTGCGGCGCCTCTCGAGCACGCGGCGCGTCGGTCACGGCGGCACCCTCGACCCGTTCGCGGCCGGCGTCCTGCCGGTGTTCCTGGGGCGGGCGACGCGCCTCGTCGAGTACCACCTCAGCCACGCGAAGCGCTACACGGCCACGATGTGCTTCGGCGAGACCTCGACGACGGACGATATCGACGGCGAGCGCATGCCCCTGACCGGCGCAGTCGTCACGCGCGAGGCGGTGGAGCACGGGCTCGGCGCCCTTGTCGGGCCGCTGCGGCAGGTCCCGCCGGCGTACAGCGCGGTCCAGATCGGGGGGCGGCGGGCGTACCAGATGGCCCGCGCCGGGCAGGCGGTCGAGCTGGAGCCGCGCGACGTCGTGATCCACGGGCTCGACCTGCTCGAGTGGGACGACACCGACCCGGCCAGACCCGTCGCCGTCGTGGACGTGCGCTGCTCTGCCGGGACCTACGTTCGGGCCCTGGCACGGGACCTCGGCGCCAGTCTGGGATCGGGCGCGTACCTCGGCGCCCTCGTGCGCACGGAGTCGGGCCGGTTCCACCTCGCGGACGCCATCTCGTTCGACACCCTGCGGGAGCACGCGGCTGACGGTCCGGCGGGGATCCTCAAGGTGCTGCGGCCGGTCGATGCCGGGCTCGAGGACCTGCCCCATGCCCCTGTCACCGCCGACGAGATCCGCCGCCTTGGCGAGGGCCTGCCCACGGCGCCCAAGACGCCCCTCGAGTCGCGGAGCGCGCCCGTCGTGCTCGTCGTCGGCCCCGACGGGGCCGTGGCGGGCGTGTGCCGCGCCGTGGCCGGCGTGCTCCACCCCACCAAGGTGCTCGCGCCCCGACCGGCCACCGACGGCCGGCCAGACGCGCGCCCGGACGCCGCCACGCCCGCCTGACGGATGCACGTCGTCCGCGGCCTCGACCGCCTGCCGTCGTCCGACCACCCCGCGTTCATCGTCGTCGGCGTGTTCGACGGGCTGCACCTCGGGCACCAGTACCTGCTGGGGCACCTCGCCGCCGAGGCGGCGGCCCGCGGCGCACGACCGCTTGTCGTCACCTTCGACCACCACCCCGACGAGATCATCACCGGCTCGGCGCCGCCCCTCCTGTGCGACCCCGCCGAGCGGTTCGAGCGCATGGCGGAGGCGGGCGTTGACACAGTCGTCGTCGTCCACTTCGACCAGCAGCTGCGCGAGACGGCGTACGACGCGTTCGTGGCCCAGATCGCACAGCGCGGGCCGATCGCCGGGTTCCTCATGACTCCCGACGCCGCGTTCGGCTTCCGTCGGCAGGGGACGCCCGAGGCTCTCGCCGAGCTCGGCCGCGGGCAGGGCTTCGGCGTCGTCGTCGTGCCGCCGTTCGAGCTTGACGGGCGGCCTGTCCGCAGCACCGAGGTGCGGGCGGCCATCTCGAACGGCGACCTCGATCTTGCCTCTGCGCTGCTCGGCCGCCTCCACACGGTGGTGGGCGAGGCGAGGCCGGCGACGGTCGGGGAGGGGAGCCAGTTCCGGTTCGAGCTGCCCGTGGCGCTGCCCCCGGACGGCCACTGGGTCGCGCAGGTCGAGGCCGCCGACGGCATAGTGGGCGTCGAGACGGTCGCAGTGCAGGGCGGTCAGGTCCGCCTGGCGCGGCCGACCCTGGCAGGCAGGACGAAGATCGCGTTCATGCGCCGCGCGGATGGCGCCGAGGCCGCGGTCGCCTAGTTAGTGATAGCCTGATACAAAAGCGCGGGGACCGTGACGATGCGGGAGGTCGGGCGTGGGCGAGGCGTTCTTTTCGGCGGTGACTGAGCCGATCCGGTACGGCGGGCCGGACTCCACCAACCCCCTCGAGTTCAAGGTCTGGCAGCCGGATCGGCTCGTGCTGGGCAAGCCGATGGTCGAGTGGCTGCGCCCGGGCGTCTGCTTCTGGCACTCGTTCGCCTGGGACGGGCGCGACATGTTCGGCATCGGCACCCTCGACCGGCCGTGGCTGGCCGTGACCGACGAGATGGCCGGCGCGCGCGCCCGGCTGGCGGCCGCATTCGAGTTCTTCGCCAAGCTCGGCACCCCGTACTACTGCTTCCACGATCGCGACGTCGCGCCGGAGGGCGAGGGATACGCCCAGTTCCGGGCCAACCTCGACGCGCTCGCTGACGAGGCGGCCGGGTACCAGGAGCGGACAGGCGTGCGGCTCCTGTGGGGCACGGCCAACCTGTTCACGCACCCGCGCTACCAGGGCGGCGCGTCCACCAACCCCGACCCCGAGGTCTTCGCCTACGCCGCGGCGCAGGTCAAGCACATGCTCGAGGTGACCCAGCGCCTGGGCGGCCAGAACTACGTCCTGTGGGGCGGCCGCGAGGGCTACGACACGCTGCTCAACACGGACCTGCGCCGCGAGAGGGAGCAGCTCGCGCGCTTCCTGGCGATGGTCGCCGAGCACAAGGCCAAGATCGGCTTCACCGGCCAGCTGCTCATCGAGCCCAAGCCCATGGAGCCCACCAAGCACCAGTACGACTACGACACGCAGTCGGTGCACGGCTTCCTCGCCCGGCACGGCCTGGAGGGCCAGTACCGGGCCAACATCGAGGCGAACCACGCCACGCTCGCGGGCCACTCCTTCCACCACGAGGTCGCGTACGCGGCCGCCAACGGGATGCTCGGCTCCATCGACGCCAACCGGGGCGACCCGCAGAACGGCTGGGACACCGACCAGTTCCCGAACTCGGTCGAGGACCTCGCGCTGCCGCTGTACGAGATCATCCGCGCCGGCGGCATCGCGCCCGGAGGGTTCAACTTCGACGCCAAGCTGCGCCGCCAGAGCGTCGACCGCAGCGACCTGTTCCACGCCCACATCGGCGGGCTGGACACGCTCGCCATGGCGCTGCTGGTCGCGGCGGACCTCGTCGAGCGCGGCGACCTCGCGGCCAACACGCAGGCGCGCTACGCGGGCTGGGACGGCGAGCTGGGCCGCTCGATCCTCGCCGGGTCGCTGTCGCTGGCGGACCTCGAGGCGAAGGTCGCCTCGGGCGAGGTCAGCCCGGTCCGCCAGTCGGGCGGCCAGGAGCGCCTCGAGAACGTCGTGAACCGGAGCATCTGGTCCGTCGGTCGGAAGGCGTAGCGCGATGGGCGTCGTCCTCGGGATCGACGTCTCCACCACCGCGACCAAGGCGATCGTCGTCGACGATGGCGGCCGCGTGCTCGGCATCGCCTCGTCCGCGTACGGGTTCGAGGTCCCGAAGCCGCTGTGGTCCGAGCAGGACCCGGGGCTGTGGTGGACGGCGGCGCAGGACGCGATCCCGGGAGCCCTGGCCGCGGCCGGCGTGACGGGGTCCGATGTCGAGGTCGTCGGCCTCACGGGCCAGATGCACGGCCTGGTCCTGCTCGACGCCGCCGATGCCGTCATCCGCCCGGCGATTCTGTGGAACGACCAGCGCACCGCGGCCGAGTGCGACGCCATCCGGGCGGCGCTGGGGCCGGCGCATCTGGTCGAGGTCACGGGCAACGACGCCCTGACCGGGTTCACCGCGCCCAAGCTCGCGTGGGTCCGCGCCCACGAGCCCGCGGCCTGGGCACGGGCCGCCCACGTGCTGCTGCCCAAGGACTACCTGCGCCTCAGGCTGACCGGCGAGCACGCGACGGACAAGGCGGACGGCTCGGGGACGATCCTGTTCAGACTCGCCGCGCGCGACTGGTCGGGCGAGGTGCTCGCGGCGCTGGGGATCGACCCGGCCTGGATGCCGGCGACGTTCGAGGGGCCCGCGGTCACCGGCGTGGTGACGGCGCCCGCCGCCGTCGCGACTGGGCTTCGGGCGGGCACGCCGGTCGTGGCCGGCGGGGGCGACCAGGCGGCGAACGCGGTG
Source organism: Chloroflexota bacterium (assembly GCA_021802825.1). GTDB lineage: Bacteria > Chloroflexota > Limnocylindria > Limnocylindrales > CSP1-4 > CAIXZV01. Next base: position 17,977 of record JAJZRG010000030.1, on the reverse strand, counting down.
GGCGTGGGCGCGGTGGTGCCGGGACGCGTGGCGCTGTCCGTGGGGACGTCGGGTGTCATCTTCGCCACCGCCGACGCCCCGCTGTACGAGCCCGCGGGACGGGTCCACGCGTTCTGCCACGCCGTGCCGGGGCGCTGGCACCTCATGAGCGTGATGCTGTCGGCCGCGGGGAGCCTGCGGTGGTTCCGCGACACGCTGGCGCCGGGCGAGGCGTTCGGCGATCTGGCGGCGAGCGCCGGCGAGGTCCAGGCGGGGAGCGCGGGCGTGCTGTTCCTGCCGTACCTCAGCGGCGAGCGCAGCCCGCACCCGGACCCGCTCGCGCGCGGCGCCTTCGCGGGGCTCACGCTGGCGCATGACCGGCGCCACCTCACGCGGGCCGTGATGGAGGGCGTGGCGTTCGGCCTGCGGGACGGGCTCGACCTCATGGTCGCGGCCGGCATGCCGCGCCCGTCGCAGATCCTGGGCTCCGGCGGCGGGACGGCGAGCCCGGTCTGGCGCCAGATCCTCGCCGACGTGCTGGGCGCGGCCATCGCCACCCCCACGACCACCGAGGGCGCCGCGTTCGGCGCAGCCGTCCTCGCGGCCGTGGGCGCGGACTGGTTCGCGACGGTCGAGGCGGCCACGGACGAGATCGTCCACGCCGCGCCAGCCACCGAGCCCGGCCCCGACGCGCCGGCCTACGCAGAGTTCCACGCCCGGTATCGCGCGCTCTACCCCGCGCTCGCGCCCACGTTCCACGGGATGGCCCGCTGACCCACGGTCGCCCGATCGAGGCCGTGCCGCGCCGGCCGTCGCGCGGTCGGACCCGCGGGCCCGAGGCGCCGGCCCGCAGCCGAAGCCATGGTCAGGCGCTCGCCAGTTGAGGCGCGAGGGCCGCGGACCCGAAGAAGGCCGCTGGGTCGGCGAGGAGCGGCTCGAAGGCGAGCTCCGCGGCACCGCGGGCCGGGGCTCCCACGCCCAGGCTTGCCGCCACGACGTGGACGCTCTCCCGCGGTGCCCGGAGCGCGCGTCGATCGAGCTCCACTTCCATCACGGGCCGCACCGTGGCGTGGATCCGACCGTGCATCGCGCCGAGGATGACAAGCTGGGGGTTGAGGATGTTGACGAGGCCGGCCAGGCCGATGCCCAGCCAACGGCCGACATGGTCGAGGGCGGCTGCTGCGGTCGGCACGCCGGCGGCGGCCTCCCGCAGGACGGCCTCGACGCCCTCGCGCCCGGCGTCCGGCGGCAGGCCGGCGAGGGCGAGCAGCGCCCCTTCGCCCACCTCCGTCTCCCAGCAGCCGGTTGACCCGCAGCGGCACGGGATCCCGCCGGGGTTCACCGGCATGTGGCCTATCTCGCCGCCATAGCCCGCAACGCCCATGAGGGGACGGCCGCCGATGATCGCACCGCCGCCCACGCCGACCTCGCCCGAGACGTAGAGCACGTCGTCCACGCCCACCGCCGCGCCGCGCCGGTGCTCTGCGAGCAGGCCCATGTCCGCGTCGTTGGCGATCGAGACGGGGACGGCGAGGCCTAGGGCCTCGGTGAGCCGCTCGCCGAGCGCGACCTCCGCCCAGCCGAGGTTGGGCGCCATCCAGACCAGCCCGTCGCTACGCCGGACGACCCCGGCGACGGCCACGCCGATGCCGATGGGCGCCACCGCGACGCGGCGGAGCAGGCTCTCGGTGAGCTCGGTGATGTCGGCGACGACGCGGTCCGGCGAGAGGCTCCCCCGGGTGCGCTCCAGCCGGGACTCGGCGAGGGTGACGCCCCCGAGCCCGACGATCGCCGCCGCGATGGAGTCCACCATGATCTCGATGCCGAGCACGACGGCGCGCCTCGGGTTCGCCCGCGCGATGGGGGAGGGCCGGCCCGGCGTGCCGCGGCGGAGCGCGGGTTCCTCGATGACCATGCCCGCGTCCACCAGCTCGCAGACGAGCGCCCGGATGGCGCTCCTCGTGAGGCCGGTGAGCGCGACGAGATCGGAGCGAGAGAGCGGACCCCGCTCGTGCAGCCCCCGAACGATCGCGCTCAGGTTCGCCCGATGGACGGTTTCGCTGCGCTGCCCGATGTCGACTCGCCCTTGGCGCAACGTTTGTGTTCCTCTCTTGCAAACTTGTGGCAGACTGTCCTACGGCAACAGGGCGCTGTCAAGTCGGCGGCCGATTGAGCACTGTGGGAACAGCCACCAGCGCGGCGCGGGGAGGCCGATGATCATGGACAGGCTTCGGTGGGGGATCCTCTCGACCGCCGATATCGCCCTCGCGAAGGTGATCCCCGGGATGCGCCGGGCTGAGCGCTGCGAGGTGCTCGCCATCGCGTCCCGCGACGCCGACCGGGCCCGTGCCGCGGCGCAGACCCATCGCATCCCTCGCGCCTACGGCAGCTACGAGGCGCTGCTGGCGGACCCCGACGTGGACGCGGTCTACATCCCGCTGCCCAACCACCTCCACGCGGCCTGGGCGATCGCCGCGGCGCGGGCCGGCAAGCACGTCCTGTGCGAGAAGCCGCTCGCGCTGACCGCGCCTGAGGCGCAGGGGATCGTGGACGCCTGCCGGGCGTCGGGCGTGCTCCTGATGGAGGCGTTCATGTACCGGCTCCACCCCTCGTGGGTGGCGGCGCGCGACATCCTCGCGTCGGGCAGGATCGGCCGCCTGCGGTCGGTTGACAGCTGGTTCTCGTACTTCAACGACGACCCGGCCAACATCCGCAACATCCGCGCGGCGGGCGGCGGGGCCCTGTACGACATCGGCTGCTACTCGGTCAACCTCTCGCGCATGCTGTTCGGCGGCGAGCCCGAGCGCGTCTCCGCCAGCATTGTCCGCGACCCCGCGCTGGGCGTGGACATCCTCACCAGCGGGATCCTCTCGTTTGGCGACGGCGTGGCGTCGTTCACCTGCTCGACGCGGGTCGAGCCTGACCAGCGCGTGGACATCTACGGAACCGACGGGCGGATCTCGATCGACATCCCGTTCAACATCCCGCCCGACCGCCCGACGTACGTGTCCGTCGTAGCCGGCGGCGACCCGCCCGTGGCGCCTAGCGTGGAGCGCCTGGAGTTCGCGTCCGCGGATCCGTACGGGGTCGAGGCCGATGCCTTCGCGGCGGCCGTCCTCGACGGGCTGCCCGTTCCCGTGCCGCCCGAGGACGCGGTCGCGAACCTGCGGGTCATCGAGCGCCTGTTCGCCGCCGGGAGCGGCGGCTGATCCGGTGGAGGTGGCGCGCGCGCCAGGCCGACCGGCCCTTGGCGCCCGAGTCCACTGACGTCCGTCGGTCCCGCCTCGCAGCCTCGCTCGATCCCCCCTTACGACGCTGAGCCCACCGCGCCATCGCGCGGCGCAGTTCCAGCGACCCCTGTGGCGTCCCGCAGCCGACGGGCTGCGAGACGGCGTTCAGCGCATCCTGGAAGGGGAGCAACCGCCTGCCCACGCTCGCGGCCGGTAGCAGCGTGAGCCCCGACGCGACCGGCAGCGACCCGATGCTGGCGGTGCCGGTCCCGATGACCGACCTGTTCGGCCGCGCCGGCCGCGAGCAGCTCGCCTCCCGTGCGCTGCGGCCCGTCGTCGCGTCGCGCCTGGCGGCCAGCCTGCGCCTCATCGACAACCTGGGCCGGGAGATCATCACCGCCGACCGCGAGCTCCGGGTCGTCCTCAGGCGTGGGCAGTGCGCTTGCGGGAGAAGGAGTCGACGCTGACGGCCGCGAGCAGAACGAGGCCCGTGATGATCAGCTGCCACTGGATGGGCAGCCCGAGCAGGTACAGCCCGTTGTAGATGGCCCCGATCACGAGGCCGCCGAGCAGCCCGTCCATCACGCGGCCACGCCCGCCGAACAGACTGGTGCCACCGATCACCGCGGCCGCGACGGCATACAGCACCAGCTGGCCGCCGTTGATGTTCGTGGTCATCCCGCCGAGCTGGGAGCAGTAGATGATGCCCGCGATCCCGCCGGTCATGGAGCACAGGACGAAACCCATCGTGCGGACGGTGGTCACGTTGATGCCGGCACGGCGGGCCGCCTCGGTGTTGCCGCCGGTTGCGTACACGTGTCGCCCGAACTGCATCCGCTCGAGGAGCACGGTCCATGCCAGGAGGACGAGCAGGACCACCGGGATCACGTATGGCACCCCGACGATCGGCAGGTCGCGGCCCCGGTTGACGTTGCAGATGGCGACCACGATGATTCCGGCGATTGCGACGAGCAGGATCTTGGCCATGGTCAGCCCGAGCGGCGGGGCGACAAGGCCGCTGCGGCGCCGTCCGATATCACGCCGCCACAGGACGGTGGCGAAGATCGCCACGAAGACGACCAGGCCGATCCAGGCGATGACCGGGTCGATGTAGCCGTACACGAGGCTGTATATCGCCTGCTGGTTGGTCTGGCTCCCCGTGACGCCGACGCCGCCCGCCGTGCCCAGCAGGAGGATCATCACGCCGAACCAGATCAGGTATCCGGCGAGGGTGACGACGAACGCTGGCATCCGCAGCCGGGCGACGAGCGACCCCTGCAGGAGCCCGATCAGGGCGCACACGGCGAGCCCGGCGAGGACGGCGAGCGGCCACGGCACGTTCGGCGTGGGCTGGACCAGCTGGGCGGTCACGATCCCGCCGATCGCGGCAACGTAGCCGATCGAGAGGTCGATGTCGCCCAGGAGCAGGACGAAACCCATGCCGAATGCCAGGACGATGAAGACCGCGCTCTGGTCGAACAGGTTGACCAGGTTCTCTGGCGAGAGGAAGACGTGGTTGGGGCTCAGGATCGTGAACACGATCGTGACCGCGAGCAGGGCAATCACGACCGGGAGGGCGCCGGCATCACCTCCTCGAACTCGAGCGAGCCACGTCCGCCAATACTCGCCCATCGTCTGGGCGATGATCGGCGGCGGGACGGCGTCAACGGCCGCGGTCAGATCGGTCGCAAGGTCAGGCGCGCTGGGTCCTGACATGGCGCGTGTGCCTCCGGGCTGTGCGTCGATACCGGCCATGGCTCAGGCTTCTGGTCGCTGGGATGTAGGCCCCGGCACGACGCGACTCGACACGCCGGTTGTCATGTAGTCCACGACGCTCTCCCGGTCGAGCGTGGAGATGTCGGCCTGGGCCACCATCCGGCCAAGGCGCAGGACCGCGACCCGGTCCGCCACCTCGAAGACGTCGTTGAGGTTGTGTGAGATCACCATGACCGCCAGGCCATGGTCCTTTAGCCGCTTGATCAGGTCGAGGACCATGCGCGTCTGGGCGACGCCGAGAGCCGCGGTCGGCTCGTCGAGCATCACGAGCTTGGAGTTCCACATCACCGCCTTGGCCACGGCTACCGCCTGCCGCTGGCCGCCGGACAGGGTCGCGACAGGCTGGCGAATCGAGCGGACAGTGGTGACCCGCAGCTCGGCCAGGGTCTGGGCCGCAGCACGCTCCATGCTGTCCTCGTTGAGGAAGATCCCGCTCATGCGCTCGCGCCCGAGGAACATGTTCTGGACGATGTCGAGGTTGTCGGCCAGCGCGAGGTCCTGGTAGACGGTCTCGATCCCCAGCGCCGAGGCGTCGTTGGGGGTTCGAATCGTGACGGGCCGCCCCTCCCAGGAGATCTGGCCGTGGTCAGGCTCGTGGATCCCGGCGATCGTCTTGGTGAGCACCGACTTGCCGGCGCCGTTGTCACCGCACAGCGCCGTCACCTTGGCGCGAGGCAGGTCCAGATCCACCCCGTAGAGGGCCTGGACCGCCCCGAAGCGCTTGCTGATCCCGCGGAGCCTGAGCAGCGGCTCCTCGTCGAGCGGTGCGGTCCCCGGAGCGCGCCCAGGCGCCGTTCTCGCCGGGACTCCCATCGGTCCTGTCATCGATTCCATCGCGTCGTCCTCGAGGTCTCAGCCGGCGCGCCACGTCGACAGACGACGTCCCGCGGTCCTCGGGATGGCCCGAGGGGCCAGGAGGCCGCACGCGGGCTGGATGCGACCTGGCGGAGGGGTGTGTGGCGCCCAGCGGGGTCCGTCGGGCGCCACACACCCAGGCGTGGACTAGTGGATGCCGTTCGCCGTGCAGACGCTCTGCCCGACGGCGCTGCAAAGATCGGTGACCGAGATCGCCTTGTCCGCGATGACGGTCTGCTCCATGTTGGCCTTGTTGACCCACATCGGGGTCAGCAGCACGGCCGGCTCGGTGGTGGCCGCATTGGTCGGGTCTGTCGTCGTCCCGTTCACGAGGGCGGACGGGGCCGGCTGCCCAGCCCGCAGGTAGGTCGCCAGCGCGACGGCAGCCTGGGCCTCGAGGTAGATCGGCTTGTAGACGGAGCCGCACTGCCAGTCGTTGAGGACGAACTCCATCCCGGTGAGCGTGGCGTCCTGGCCGGTGGTCGGGATCGACTTGGCCTTCACGCCTGCCGCCTTGAGGTCGGCGATGACCGCACCCGCGAGGCCGTCATTCGCCTCGATGGTGGCGTTGATCTCCTTGTGGGCCGTGAAGGCCTGCTGGAAGATGGTGCCGCCCTTGGCGTTGTCCCACCCGGGGGCAATCGCCTCACCGACGAGCTTCATGCCGGCGCTGTTCGTGGTACCGGCCGCGACCTGGGCCACGGCCTGGCCCCAGACCACGCTGTTGTACCCCTTGGCGAAGTCGATCGCGTTCGGGTCGGTGTCCTGGCCGCCGTCAAGTGTGAAGACCTTCGGGCTCGTGACGCCCCAGTCCGTGACGCACTGCATGAAGCCCTGCCCGATCAGCTTGCCGACCTGGACGTTGTCGAAGCTCACGTAGTAGGTGTTGGTGCCCTGGAATGTGGCGCGATCGTAGCTGATCATCGGGATGCCAGCCGCCGAGGCCGCGGCCTGGATGGACTTGCCGGTCGTCGCGTCGAGCGGGTCGACCAGCAGGACCTTCGCGCCAGCGGCGATGTCCGCCTGCGCGAGCGCCAGCTCGGTGGTCGCGGTGCCCGACGCGTTGTCGATCTTGAAGTCGGTCGCGGCGTAGCCGGCGGCCTTGAACGCCTGCGTCAGGTACGGGAGGTCGTAGCTCGTGTAGCGAGCCGAGGTGGTGGTGTCCGGCAGGATGACGCCGACCATGCCCTTGCCGGCGGCGTACACGCTCGAAAGCTGCGACATGGCCGAGAAGCTGCTGTCAAACGACGAGACGGAGAGCCCCGTGGTCGCCGACGGTGCTGCGGACGCCGATGCGGATGGCGCGGTGGAAGACGATGCCGGTGCCGACGGCGTGGCGGACGGGGCAGCCGTCGGGGCGGTGGTGGGGCTCGGTGTCGCCGCCGTGCCGCTGCATGCGGAAACCACGATTGCGGTCGTTGCGATCGTGGCCATCAACGTAGTGCGTACTCTCATCTGCGCGATACCTCCGGGATCCGGCGATTGAGGAGGCGAGCGTCTGGTGCTCGTCAGCTCCTAAGGACGCGTCCGGGCCGTTCGCACACGGATCGGCTCGTGCTGAGTTCGGATCCCGAACAATAGTAGCCGTGTCCGGAAAAGGTGCTCTGCCGGCCATTGGGGAAGGCTCGCGAGCGCCCCGCGCGCGGCACCGCCCGGGCAGGCGAGGGCCGCAGGCCATTTGTGCCCCGCCGCCGAAGCCTGCTATTCTCCGCCGGTCGAAGAAGTAGACAGTGTTTAGCCACGCCATCGTTCGTGTCGGAGGATCGAGTGCCGCTCGCGCGGGAGAAGAAGCAAGAGGTCGTTGCCGAGTTCGCCGTCAAGGACGGTGACACCGGCTCGCCCGAAGTCCAGATCGCGCTCCTCACCGAGCGGATCCGGGACCTGAACGAGCACCTCCGCCGCTTCCCGAAGGACAACCATTCGCGCCGCGGCCTCCTCAAGCTCGTGGGTCAGCGCAGGCGCCTGCTCGCGTACCTCATCAAGAAGGACGCGACGCGCTATCGAGCCGTCATCGGCTCGCTCGGACTCCGCCGCTAGCCATCGCCGCGCCGACCCCGGGAGCATCCCGGGGTCGTTCGTTACCCGGCGCATGCCAGCCCGCGGTCAGCCGAACCCACAGGCGAAGGGACACAACTCCCGGCCCGACGACCAAGGAGGTCGCACACCCGTGCCCACACCCACCACGCTCGAGATCGAGTTCGGCGGCCGTACGCTCACGCTGGAGACCGGCAAGCTTGCCGGCCTGGCCGGCGGCGCCGTCACCGTCCGCTACGGCGACACGCTCGTCCTCGGGACCGCGAATCGCTCCGAGCCCCGCCCCGGGCTCGATTTCTTCCCGCTCACCGTGGACTTCGAGGAGCGGATGTACGCCGCCGGCAAGATCCCGGGCGGGTTCATCAAGCGCGAGGGTCGCGCGTCTGAGCAGGCCATCCTCGCCGCTCGCCTGACCGACCGGCCGATCCGCCCGCTGTTCCCCGAGGGGTACAAGGACGATGTCCAGATCGTGATCACCGTCATGTCGACGGACCAGGAGAACGACCCGGACGTGCTGGGCACGATCGCCGCCTCGGCCGCGCTCTCGATCAGCGAGATCCCGTTCCAGGGCCCGGTCGGCGCGGTGCGCATCGGCCGGATCGGCGGCGAGTTCGTCGTCAACCCGACCATCAGTCAGCTCGCCGAATCGGAGCTCGACCTCGTCGTCTCCGGCACCCGCGATGCGATCATGATGGTCGAGGCGGGCGTCAAGATCCTGCCCGAGGACGTGATGGCCGACGCCATCCTGTTCGCGCAGAAGGCGCTCCAGCCGCTGGTCGAGATCCAGGACAAGCTCCGCGAGCTCGTCGGGAAGCCCAAGCGCATCCCGTACCTCGAGCCCCAAGTTGACTCCGTCCTCAAGTTCACCGAGCTGGCCAAGGCCGGCGGTGAGTTCGTGGTCGTGGACGTCGAGACCACCGGCACCGATCCCAAGATCGCCGACCTCGTCGAGGTCGCCGCCGTCCGCGTCAAGGGCGGCAAGGTGGTGGATACCTTCAGCACCCTCGTCAACCCGGGCCGCCCGATCGTCGGCAACCAAATGCACGGCATCAAGGACGCCGACGTCAAGGGCAAGCCCAGTCCCGCCCAGGCCGCCCGGAAGATCGTGGACTTCGTCGGTGACGCGCCGTTCGTCGGCCACAGCGTCGGCTTCGACATCGGCTTCATCGAGGAGGCCCTCGGCGACGGCACCCGGATCGCGCAGGGGACGTACCTCGACACGTTCGTGATCGCCCGCGAGGGCTACCCGGACCTGGAGAACTACAAGCTCGGCACGCTGGCCGCCTACTTCGGCGTCGAGCTCTCGCAGAGCCACCGTGCGCTGCCGGACGCGGAGGCCACGGCCAACCTGCTGATCTGGTTCGGCAACGAGTTGCCCGGTCGCCTGGACGCGCTCTCCGCCGGCATCGCCGATGCCGTCCGCGCCACGCGCACCGATGCCGCCCAGTCCGCGCGCCTGCTCGAGGCCGCCCGCCGGAACGCCCGCGTGAGCAAGAGCTTGTTTGGGCTCGTCCAGAAGAAGACCGTCCGCAGGCTGGTCCTCGCCGAGGGCGTCCGGATGGACGGCCGGACCGTCGATGAGATCCGCCCGATCTCGGTCGAGGTGGGCCTGCTGCCCCGCGCCCACGGCTCGGGCCTGTTCACCCGCGGCCAGACGCAGGCGCTCACCGTCGCCACCCTCGGCCCGTCCTCGGACGTGCAGCGGATCGACACGATCAGCCCGGAGACCGAGAAGCGGTACCTCCACCACTACAACTTCCCGCCCTACAGCACCGGCGAGAACAAGCCCATGCGCGGCCCGTCCCGGCGCGACATCGGGCACGGCAACCTCGCCAGCCGGGCGCTCCTGCCGGTCCTCCCGGACCACGAGGAGTTCCCGTACGTCATCCGCCTCGTGTCCGAGGTCGTGGCCGGCAACGGCTCGACGTCGATGGCGTCGACCTGCGGCTCGACCCTCGCCCTGATGGACGCGGGCGTGCCGATCAAGGCGCCGGTCGCCGGCGCGGCGATGGGCCTTGTCGTCGACGGGGACACCGGCAACTTCGTGGTCCTCACCGACATCCTCGGCAAGGAGGACTCGATTGGTGACATGGACTTCAAGGTGACCGGAACCTCCGAGGGCATCACCGCCCTCCAGATGGACATCAAGGTCAAGGGCATCGACGAGCGGATCATCCGCGAGGGGCTCCGCAAGGCCCTCGCCGCCCGCCTGTTCATCCTCGACAAGATGACCCAGGTCCTGCCGGCCGCCCGCGAGGAGATGTCCGACTTCGCGCCGCGCATCATCACCATCAAGATCAATCCTGAGAAGATCCGCGAGATCATCGGCAAGGGCGGATCCATGATCCGCAAGATCCAGGAGGAGACCGGCACCGAGATCAACGTCGAGGACGACGGCACCGTCGAGATTGCGGCCGTCTCCGGCGAGAACTCGCGCAAGGCGATCAACTGGATCGAGAGCCTCACCCGCGAGGTCGAGGTTGGCGCCCTGTACCTGGGCAAGGTCACCCGGCTGATGACCTTCGGCGCGTTCGTCGAGATCCTGCCGGGCAAGGAGGGGCTCGTCCGGATCGGCGAGCTCGCCGACTACCACGTGCCGTCCGTCGAGGACGTCGTGTCGGTGGGCGACGAGGTCATGGTGGTGGTCACCGAGATCGACCGCCAGGGCCGCGTCAACCTGTCCCGCAAGGCCGCGATGCAGCGCCACCTCGCGAAGTAGCCCGCGGCGCCCCAGCAGCGCACTGCCAAGAGGCCCGGCCGCGAGGCCGGGCTTCTTCATTCCGCGCGACGTACGCTACGTGGCATGGAATCGACGAAACCGGGCATCCGGATCACGACGGACGCGACCCAAGTCGACGTCGACTGGCTCCATGAGGCGCTCTCGACCCGCGCCTACTGGGCGCTCGGGCGCAGCCGTGAGACCGTGGAGCGGTCCATCGAGCACTCGCTGTGCTTCTCCGCCTTCGACGGGAGCCAGCAGGTTGGCTTCGCGCGGGTGGTCACCGACCAGGCGACGTTCGCGTGGGTGTGCGACGTGTTCGTCGAGGAGGGCCACCGGGGGCAGGGGATCGGGCGCCGGCTCATGGAGGCGGTCGCGGGCGACCCGCGCCTGGCGGGCCTCAAGCGGACCGTGCTCGCCACGAGCTCGCCCGGCTTCTACGCCCCGTTCGGCTTCGCGCCGCTCGACAAGCCGGAGCGCTGGATGCTGCGCCCGGGCCCGGCTCCCACCGACTGAGCCATCAAGCACGGTCGACTGAAAGGGACGTCGCGACGGACCGGAGTCTCGGGACCCGCCGTCGCCGCAGCGGCGACGGTTTCGGCGTCACCGGGTCGATTCGTCGCCGCAGAGGCGACGAACCGGCGCGATTGGCCTTCCGTGGCAGCCGATTCCGGCCACTTCGTCGCCGGCGGGGCGACGTGCCGACGGTTGTGCCTCGGGACTGGTCGCCGCACAGGCGACGCTCGAGGGGGCATGGCGCGGTGCGGGCCGCAGCGTCTGCGGATTCGCGACGCCCCAGGGCCAACGACTTCGGGGGCGTCTTCGCAACTGCAGGTCAGCGGTTCGGTCGGATGCGCGTGTCGGAGTCCCGCGAGTCGGTGCCGAGCTGGGCCAGGACGCCGACGATGGCCAGCAGGAGGGCGGCGGCCAAGAGTTCCATGCCCGCATCTTGGTCACGAGTGTTGATAAGAGCAAACGAATGTGGTCTCATGAATGATCATGATTGCTGATCACATCGGGATGCCTACGGGGCCCGGCCCGACGCCGGTCACGCCCGGCCACCTGGGCGCGCGCGTCCTGCCGGACGCCCTGACCCACCTCTCGCTGCGCCAGCTGCTGAGCTTCCGAGCAGTGGCCCTGGAGGGGTCGTTCCACGCGGCTGCGGACGTGCTTGACTACACGCAGTCCGCCGTCAGCCAGCACGTTGCCGCCCTCGAGGCGGCGCTGGGAGTGCGCCTGTTCGAGCGAGGGAGGGGACGGCGGACGGTGGCGCTCACCGAGGCCGGGCAGCTGCTGCTGCGGCACGTGGACCCCATCGCTGATCGCCTCCAGGCGGCGCGCGCGGATCTCGCCGCCTACGCTGCCGGGGAGTCGGGCACGCTGCGCGTCGGGGTGTACCAGAGCATTGGCGCGCGGGCGCTGCCGGCGATCATGGGCCGCTTCGGGCGTGAGTGGCCGGGCATCGACGTGAAGCTGGCCGAGATGATCAGCGACGAGGGCGGCCTCGAGCTCGTCGCCTCTGGGGTGATAGACCTCGCGTTCGGCGTCCTTCCGTTCGCGCCCGGCCCGTTCGACGGCGTGGAGCTGCTGCGCGACCCGTTCGTGATCGTGACCAGCACGGGCTCGCCGCTGCTGGACATCGTCGGGGTGCCGTCGCTTGACCTCATCGCCCAGCAGAAGCTCATTGGCTTCAAGTCCTGCCGCAGCACGCGCTGGGCGGAGGAGCGCCTGAGCGAGACGGGCCGCCAGCCCCAGTTCGTGCTCCGCTCGGAGGACAACGGGATCGTTCAGGCAATGGCGGCCGCCGGCCTCGGCGTGGCGCTCGTGCCGTCGCTGGCCGTTGACGAGAGTGACCCGACCATCCGGGTGATTCGGACCGACCTCGAGCCGCGGCGCATCGCCCTGGTGTGGCACCGGGACCGGTACCGGTCGCCCGCAATGCTCGCCTTCGTGGAGATCGCGAGGGTGGTCTGCGCCGACCTCGCGGCCGAGATCGGCGCCCGGCTCCCGGGCCACGCGTAGGCGGCCGCACCGAGGAGAGCGGCCCGGGCCCGCTGGTATACTCCCGCCGTGCCCGACAACCCGCAGCTAGAAGGTCGGACCGTGCCCGGAACCAGCCCCGCCAAGCTCACCGTCGCCGTCGTCGGCGCCACCGGCGCTGTGGGCCGCACCATGACCAAGGTGCTGCTCGAGAAGCGATTCCCGATGACCGAGCTCCGCCTCCTCGCGTCGGAGCGCTCCGCCGGCAAGACGCTGACCGTGCCCGGCTGGGGCGACCTTACGGTGGAGCTCGCGACGCCGGACGCCTTCGAGGGCATCGACATCGCACTGTTCTCCGCGGGCGGCGGCACCAGCAAGGAACTCGCGCCCGAGGCGGCGAAGCGGGGCTGCACGGTCATCGACAACTCGTCCGCCTGGCGGATGGAGCCCGACATCCCGCTCGTCGTCAGCCAGGTCAACCCCGATGACCTCGCCTGGCACGAGGGGATCATCGCCAACCCCAACTGCTCGACGATGCAGCTGATGCCGCCCCTGATGGCGCTCCGAGACGCGGTGGGCATCGAGCGCGTGGTCGTGGACACCTATCAGGCCGTGTCCGGGACCGGGCACAAGGCGATCGTGGAGCTCGAGGAGCAGGTCAAGGCCCACGCCGAGGGCCGGCCGAAGGTCGCCAGCGTCTATCCGTATCCCATCGGCTTCAACGCCCTGCCGCAGATCGACGTGTTCCTCGACAACGGGTACACCAAGGAGGAGTGGAAGGTCGTCACCGAGAGCCGCAAGATCCTGCACCTGCCCGACCTTCGGGTGTCGTGCACCGCGGTCCGCGTGCCGGTGTTCATGAGCCACTCCGAGGCCGTCCACGTCGAGACGATCGCGCCGCTTGCCCCGGACGAGGCGCGCGAGCTGTTCGCTCAGGTCCCGGGCGTCGTCGTCCAGGACGATCCGGCGAACAAGGTCTACCCGCTGGCTGAGCACGCCGCCGGATCGGATCTCGTGTTCGTCGGCCGCGTTCGCCAGGACCCGTCGATCCCGGGCAATCGGGGCCTCGCGTTCTGGGTCGTGTCGGACAACCTGCGCAAGGGCGCCGCGTCGAACGCGGTGGAGATCGCCGAGGTGCTCGTGGAGCGCGGCTGGGTTCGGAAGGGGAGCGAGCGCGCCGTGGCCGGGGGAACGCCGGCGTGACCCGCGACGAGCGCCGGGCGGCGCTCGAGCAGATCGCGAACGAAGTCCGGGCCTGCACCGCCTGCCGGCTTCACGAGGGGCGGACGCGGGCCGTCCCGGGTGAGGGCGACCCCGACACCGAGGTCGTATTCGTCGGCGAGGGGCCCGGATTCAACGAGGACCGCGAGGGGCGCCCGTTCGTCGGGCGCGCCGGCAGCCTGCTGATGCGGCTGCTGGGCAGTATCGGCTGGAGGCGCGACGACGTGTTCATCACCAACGTCGTGAAGTGTCGCCCGCCCGACAACCGGGACCCGCAGCCCGACGAGATCGCCGCCTGCGCACCGTTCCTGCGCCGGCAGCTCGAGGCGCTGGACCCGGCGGTGGTCGTGACGCTGGGCCGCTACTCGATGGCGACGTTCATGCCCGGTGCGCGGATCGGGCAGGCCCACGGGACCACCATGCCCGCCGACCCGGCGACCGGCGCCCGCGACGCGCTGGTCTTCGCGATGTACCACCCGGCTGCCGCCCTGCGGTCGCCGGCACTCGAGCGCGAAAGCCACGACGACATCGCCCGGGTACCCGCGGTGCTCCAGCGCTCGCGCGACCACCGGGCTGGAACCGCCGTGCCGGCCGAGCCCCCACGCGCCCCAGCACCTGCCCCCGAGCCCGGGCCGGCGCCCGCCCGCGCCGAGCCGATCAGCAGCGGAGCCCTCAGGCCCGCCCGCGCCGAGCCGGTCCGCAGTGGAGCTCCCGCCGGGCTGGGCGGCAGTGCAGCACCCACGCCCGCCGGCGCCGAGCCGGTCAGCTACCCATCCCCCACGCCCGCCGCCCTGCCGGCTGCAGCGAGCGCGTCCGTCCCGCCGGTCGAGTCGCCCGCAGCCGCGGACGACGCGTCCCAATTGACGCTCTTCTGACCACAGCGAGACGGATGACGACCCATGCCTGACCCGACGATCCCGCTTCGAATCATCCCGCTCGGCGGGGTGGGAGAGATCGGCAAGAACTGCTACGTGTTCGAGTACGGCGATGACATCGTCGTGATCGACTGCGGGCTGATGTTCCCCGACGAGGAGATGTTCGGCATCGACCTTGTCGTGCCCGACGTGACGTACCTCAAGGAGAACCGCGCCAAGGTCCGCGCGTTCCTGATCACGCACGCCCACGAGGACCACGTGGGCGGGCTGCCGTACGTGCTGCCGGAGTTCCCGGGCGTGCCCGTGTACGCGAGCACCCTCGCGCGCGGCCTGCTGGGCAACAAGATCAAGGAGCACAAGCTCCACAACAACCCGCTGATCGGGCTCGAGCCGGGCGACGAGCTGGAGATCGGGCCGTTCACGGCAATCCCGTTCCGGATCGGCCACTCGATCCCGGACGCGATGGGCATCGCGCTGCGCACGCCGGTGGGCATCGTGGTCCACACCGGCGACTTCAAGTTCGACCACACGCCCGTGGACGGGAAGCTCTCGGACTTCCACATCCTCGCCCGGCTGGGAGAGGAGGGCGTGGTCGCGCTGCTCTCGGACTCGACGCGCGCCGAGAACCCGGGCTACACGCCCTCGGAGCGGACGGTCGGCGAGGCGTTCCGCGAGATCATGGAGGGCCTCCAGGGCCGCGTGATCGTCGCCACCTTCGCCTCCAACATCGCGCGCATCCAGCAGGTCTTCGACGCGGCCGCCACGTTCAACCGCCAGGTGGCGGTGGTCGGGCGCTCGATGGAGCAGAACACCCGGATCGCGACCGATCTCGGCTACCTGACCTACCCGCCCTCGCAGCTGCTGTCCAAGGACAAGATCAACGAGCATCCCGCGCACCGCACGGTCATCGCCACGACGGGCGCCCAAGGCGAGCCGATGTCCGGCCTGGCCCGCATGGCCAACCGCGACCACCGCTTCGTGGAGATCCAGCCCGGCGACACCGTGATCGTGTCCGCGAGCCCCATCCCCGGCAACGAGGAGTACGTGGCCCGCACGATCGACAACCTGTTCAAGTCCGGCGCCAACGTCTACTACCACACGATCAAACGCGCCCACGTCTCTGGCCACGCGAGCCAGGAGGAGCTCAAGCTGATGCTGGGGCTGACCAAGCCCAAGCACTTCATCCCGATGCACGGCGAGTTCCGGATGCTGGTCCAGCACGGCCGGCTCGCGATCGAGACCGGCGTGAAGCCCGAGAACGTGTTCATCATCGAGAACGGGACCCCGATCGAGATCCTGCCCGACCAGACCGCACGCCGGGGCGCGCCGGTCGCGGCCGGGTACGTGTTCGTGGATGGTCTCTCGGTGGGCGAGGTGGGCGACGTGGTCCTGCGCGACCGGCGCGCCCTCGCCAACGACGGCATGTTCATGATCGTCGTCGCCGTGGACAAGCAGACCGGCCGTGTCGTCGGCCGCCCGGAGATCATCACCCGCGGCTTCGTCCACGGGAATGAGGAGGACCCGATCATCGAGGAGGCGGTCCGGCGAATCCGCGCGGCCGTGGACAACCCCGGCGACCGCATCTCGGAGATCGCGCTGCTCAAGAGCCAGATCAAGGACGGCGTCTCGCGGTTCCTGTACGAGCAGACCAAGCGCCGGCCGATGGTCTTCCCGGTCGTGGTCGAGGTCTAGGGTGGCCCAGCGCCGACGCACCGGCAGCCGCTCCACGGGCTCGCGCCGTAGGTCGAAGTCGTCCCGGCCCGGCTTCAGCCTACCCTCGATTGTCGTCAGCCCCGAGGTGGCGCGGTCGCTGTTCGGGCTCGTGCTCCTGGTCATGGGCGTCGTGGTCCTGATCATGATCTTCCTGCCCGCCCAGCAGGGGACGCTCACCGAGTGGGCGCAGAGGACCGTGAACCCGCTGTTCGGCAGCGGCCGCTACCTCCTGCCGCTGCTCCTGATCGGCGGCGGCGCCTACGTCGAGTGGGGGAGCGCTCCGCCGGCGGGCTGGCAGTGGCGGTTCGTGGCGGGGGCCGTGGCCTACCTCGCCTTCCTCGGCGTCCTCGAGTACCTGCCGGTGCGCGGCGGCGGGCGGATCGGGACGTTCCTCGCCACATCCTTGGCGCACTTCCTGGGCAACCCCGTCAGCGTGGTGGTGCTGGCCGGGGTCATGATCGCGGCCACCCTGATCGTCATCCAGCGGCCGCTGCGCTCGCTTATCGACCCCGTCGTCGGCGCCGGCCGGTCGATCTCGACCACCGTCGCCTCGGCGCGCCCGGTCGTGGACGCCAGTGTCGCCCCGTCGGGCCGCCTAGGCCGCATGCCCGCGAACGGGACCGGCGCGATGGATCTCGCCGACGCAGGGCATCCCAACGGCCGCCGCGGCCGGGCACTGCGGCTGGCCCCCGGCGACGCCCCTGGGCAAACCGGGCTGTTCGGCACGGACGCTGCACAGACCCCTCCCGCGCTCTCCACGCCGCCGCCCATCTCCGCCACCATCGCGCCCCAGCGCGTCCTGGGTGCCGACGGGGACGCGGGCACCGGCGCCGCGGCAGGCCCGGCGAGGCCCGGCGACGTTGGTCCGCGCCCCCTCGACCGCGATCGTGACGGCGTCATCGAGGCTGGCGACGCCCCCGCGACGCGCGCCGGCGTGGACTGGACCCTGCCCGGTGTCGAACTCCTCGAGATGGACCGGGTGCCGCCGCCCGGCGATGGCGCCAGCCGCGAGGCGATCCACCGGCACAACGAGACGCGGATCATCGAGAAGCTCGCGAGCTTCGGCATCGAGGCGGCCATCGTCGGGCGCAACGCCGGTCCCGTCGTGACCCAGTACGAGGTCCAGCCCGCGGCGCACATCAAGGTGAGCCGCATCGAGGCGCTCTCAGACGACCTCGCCATGGCGCTGGCCGCTCGGAGCATCCGCATCGAGGCCCCCATCCCCGGCAAGAGCGCCGTGGGCATCGAGATCCCCAACGCCGAGTTCAACGTCGTCTCGCTGCGCCGGATCTTCGACGAGGTGGACTTCACGGCCAGCGGCTCCAAGCTCATGTTCGCCCTCGGCCGCGATGTCGCCGGCAAGGCCACCGCCGTGGACCTCGCCCGGATGCCGCACCTGCTGATCGCCGGCGCCACCGGCTCGGGCAAGAGCGTGATGGTCAACGCGCTGATCACGAGCCTGCTGTGCAAGGCGGACCCGACGGACGTCCGGATGATCCTGATGGACCTCAAGCGCGTTGAACTCGCGGGCTACAACGGGCTGCCGCACCTCTACGTGCCGGTCATCACGGAGCCCGAGCGGGCGAAGTCGGCCC
>JAJZRG010000029.1 GCA_021802825.1 Chloroflexota bacterium | reverse complement strand
ACGCCGAGGAAGCTGTACCGGCCAAGGCGCTCGCCGCCCTCGACCGACTCGAGCAGGTACGCCGGCGTCACGCCGTCGTCGAGCCGCAGGAACGCGCCGATGGGCGTCTCGAGATCCGCCGTGCGCGTGGCGCGCAACAGGATCGTGTCGGCGGTGCCGGCGAGGCGCTTGGTCTCGCCCAGGCTCAGCGGGTTGGTCATGGCGTCAGGTCCTTGAGAATCGAAAACGACCGTGGTTCGTCCTGTCGGGACGAAAGGTCGTTGCTCCTTCCGCGGTGCCACCCGTGTTCGGCGTGTGCCGCTCTCTGACCGACGGAGCCGGGTCCACGGGTCCTGCCCGCGGTCGCCTCGATCGGCGCTGCCCTGTATCGCTGGCGCTCTGCGCCGGAGCCTACTTGTCGTCCGCGACGCCCCCGTCCGCCCTCGCGCCCTGCGCTCCTGCGTCCTGGTTCGCCGCCCCGCGTTCGGTCCGGGGGCTCCCGGGTCCATTCGCCGCC
The DNA here is from genome assembly GCA_021802825.1 of Chloroflexota bacterium. Classification (GTDB taxonomy): domain Bacteria; phylum Chloroflexota; class Limnocylindria; order Limnocylindrales; family CSP1-4; genus CAIXZV01. The sequence continues at coordinate 40,494 of JAJZRG010000029.1, read as the reverse complement.
GATGCCACCCCGGCTCGCACCAGCCGCCGGGTCTCTGGAGTGGCGCTCGAGGGGTACTCGTCCCGATCGATGCCTCGTCTTCAGTTGTGAGGCCGGAGTATCGGTCGGCTCCGGCGGGTCGTCAAGCGGAGTCGGGTTCACGGGGTGTGCCTGCGAAGTGCGCGGAGCCCGTCCGATCCATGACGGCAGTCCACGGGTGCCTTCGGGAACGGCATGTGGCCTACGGGGTCGGAGCGACGCAGGCACCTACGTCGGTCGATTGGGGAGCGTCCGGCTTGATGGAGCCGTCCGAAGCGACCAGCGCCGTCCACGTCTTCCCGCTCCCGGTGGTCGCGACGGCCGTCACGGTCACCGTCGCTCGCGAGGATGTGGATGTGACCACCACCTCGTATGTTTCGGCGTCCAGGCCCTGCGCGCTCTCCGAGCAGGGCCGGATCGTCATCGCGCTCGTACGGCCGTCGGCCGTCCAGTCCGCGACGACCGGCTCCGCAGATCGGTTGACGACCCGGAGGATCAGGTCCGCATGCGCGACGGGTCCTGGGTTCAGGACACCGCACCCCTGGAGGAAAAGCGCGCACAGAGCGCCGAGCACTAGCGGTTGGTGTGGGTGTTGTTCGTCCATGTGCTGTACCACGCCGAACTGATGGTCGACCAACTGGACCACGGATAGCAGTGGCCACTTGCGTAAGGGCTTACCGACAGACCGATGTGCGATGAGCCGTCTTGCTTGTCTGCTTGTCACCACAGACCACAGCAGCTTGTGGTCCGGGCGGCGCAGGCTCACGGGGTGCCCTGGCACGCGGGCAGCGACGATTCGGGGATGTCGCCCACGGTGACCGATGACGCGCCCCCGGCGGTGATCACGACGCTCACGATCCCTGCGTAGCCGCGGGGCGTCGTGATCTTGATCGCGCCGACGGTCGCCGCCCCCGGAGGCGGCGTGGCGTCCGCGGTCGTCTCGGCGAAGGACATCCGCGACGAGGCGCAGGCCGCCACCTCGTGGGCCAGTGCGAAGGCCGGGCCCTGCGTCCGGTTGTAGACGACCACGGAGAACTGCGTGTCCGCCGAGGTTGGTGGCTGCCACGAGGGCGAGCACCCCGTCACCAGGATCGCCGCCCCGAGCAGCAGGCCGATGGCGCGCATCTCGAACCCCCCAAGAAGGACCGGTGTCGGCGCGATCCTCGCCGTCCGCGCGGGCCGAGTCAAGGCCCGTCCCGGCGCTCCGACGCCCTGGCGGGCCGCCGCCCTCCGCCGCCTCGGCGCGTCGCCGTCCGCGCGCGGCGGCGGGTTGCGATGGACCACTCCCGTCTGGCCGGTGGGGCCACCGCGCCGCTTGGCGGTCGCCGAGAAGGGGCTGGTGACGGCGGCGGTGGCGTGGCCGACCTCCGTGGCGAAGCCGAGCAGCGAGGCGAACCCGGCAACGCGGTTGTGCCGCCGGTTGCATCGGAACACGAACTCGTCGAGGTAGGCGTTGAGGTGGTCCGCGCCAGCGCCGTGGTGCGTGCCCATCAGCCACGTCTTGAGGCTGGAGATGTACCAGCTTATCGCGCCGGCCACAACTCTTCGTCCGGGTTGAGAGACGGGACGCCGAGCAGCTCCTGCGGGCCAGGCGCAGTCGCAGCCCCGTCGTCCAGCACCTGGGGTGATGCTGTTCTTCGCGTCGTACCAGGGCTTGTCGAGTGACGGGCTCAGTCCGTCACTTCCGGCCGTCGCCTCGCAGTCGACGATTTCGGACGTCGGCGGGCGGATCGTCGCTTCGGAGACGACGGCCCGCCCGGGAAGGCCGTGGTTTCGGGTCGCAGACAGTCGTGACGTCGCCTGTCAGGCGACGAACGGACACCGGGGCCCCGAGATCGTCGCCGCACAGGCGACGGGGCACCGTCCGGCTCGTCGGGGCGGATTGGCCCAGTCGTCGCTTTCGGCCGTCGGCTCGTCGATGGGGAATGGCGAGCTACTCCTTCGCGAGGCGGTGCGCCTTCGCGATCAGCGCGTAGCCAGCGTCGTTGGGATGGATGTTGAAGCCCTCGCCGATGTGCGTGAGCTCGAGCCCTCGGCCCTCGAAGTAGGGGTAGCTGTCAACAGGGATTGCGCCCATGGCGGAAGCGGTGCAGCCGAGGACGTCATCGAGTCCGACGTTGGCCACGTTGCCGAGCGCCCCGCAGTCCACGACGCCATCAGCGCCGCGCAAACCCCCGGCGACGATCGGCTCGAACGGGCTGCTTGTGCCGCTGAAGGCGTTGTACGGCAGGAGGACGAACAGCTTCTCCGGACCCACGTCGCGGGCGAGCGCCGCCTGCAGCGCGCCGATGATCACGGGCAGGTTGCCCTGCACGCCGGCCATGCCCGAGGCCATGAGCCCCTGGCAGGTGGCCGACCCGAAGTCGACGACGCACGGGTCGTCGGGCTCGTTGATCAGGTTGAGTAGGTCGTTGCCGCCGATGCTAATCGTGACGACGCTGATGTCGGTCGCCGGGTCGTCGATGAGGACCTCGGCAGTCACCAGCTGGCCCTCAATCAACGAGCCGGTGGTCTCGCCGCGAATGCCGACGTTGTACGTCTGCTTCGCGCCGGCGTGGGACTTACCGGCGAAGTAGTCGCCCAGTAGGGGCACGTATGCGGTTGTCGCAGGATCGGACGCCCCGTCGCCCCAGGCGAGCGAGTCGCCGAGGGCGATGTAGCGGGTGGCGGGCTCAGCCGCTGCCGTGGGGGCGGCAAGCGCGGCGGTCATCGCGATGGTCGCGAGCAGGGCATGGGTACGGCGCATGACGCGTCTCCGATGTGGGTTCAGGCACCCATGGAGACGCGGCCGCCGGGGCAGCGTTGCAGGCGCGGCCGCCGGGGCAGCGTTGCAGGCGCGGCATCCAGAGACGCGTCCGCAGCGGTTCCCAATGGCCGCGCGCTCAGCGCCCGCCGCCGCCCGCCGCAGCGCCGTGGCCCTGACGCCGGGCAGCCCGTCGCGGTCCCCCGGGCCCCCCGGGCACTCGCTGAATAGCATCGGCTACAGCACGAGGCCACGAGGTACGCCCCCGCGGTCAGCCGCCGATGAACGCCTCGAGCTTGCGTCGGCCCTCGTCGGTCAGGACACGTCCCTTCGCCTGCAGTTCCAGCTCGATCCTGGGCGCCTTGTCGCGCAGCGCCCGCCGCATCCTCGGGAACATCGACCCCGTCCGAACCTTGTACGTGGTGAACAGCGCGACCCGCGGGTGGTCCAGACGGGGCAGCTCGCGCGTCCAGTCCACCCACGCCGGCACCGGGTGCTGGTTGACCACGAACCAGCCGTGGGTCCAGCAGCCGAGGAACAGGTAGTCCACGTCGGCGAGGCTCGCCGGATCGATCTCGCCGATCGCGGCGACGCGCGTCTCGATGCCGCCACTGTCCAGGACGCGGGCGATGTCCTCGCCCAGTCCGGCGGTTGTCCAGGTGGCGCTGCAGTACACGATGGCGGCGGTCGTCATGCCGGACATGTTCGAACGTGACATCGCCGTCCCGAGAGGGCCAGACGGCAGGTACGCGACGTCCGGCCCGGCGGCAGGTTGCCCCCGAACGGGCCATGGCAGTTGGCGGAGCGGGTGAGATTCGAACTCACGAGAGCTTGCGCCCCGGCGGTTTTCAAGACCGCTGCCATCAACCACTCGGCCACCGCTCCGCTGGGGAGCATAGCGCGCCAGCGTGACCACCGAGGAAGTGCCCAACCGGCCCACCCAGGGGATGGACTGAAGACCCTAGTGTCCCAGCCCGCTGATCGCTAGACGCTTCCGTCGCTGGCAGCTACGCTTGCCGGCATGCCGAACCGCCCCGCCGCCCCGCTGGTGATCGACGAGTCCGAGCGCGAGGCCCTGCTGGCGCTCGTCCGCGCCCGAACGACCGAGCAGCGGACGGCGATGCGGGCCAGGGTGGTGCTGTCGGCGGCGGACGGGAAGGCGAACGAGCGGATCGCCGACGAGCTCGGCGTCGCCAAGATGACGGTCCTGCTGTGGCGCGGCCGCTTCGAGCGGGAGCGCCTGGCCGGCCTGAGGGACGCCCCGCGGCCGGGGCGCGCGCCGACGTACGGGCGGGCCGAGCGCGACCGGGTCATCGCCCTGACCCTCGAGCCGCCGCCCGGCGGGACGACCCACTGGAGCGCCCGCCGGATGGCGGCCCGCAGCGGCATCAGCACCACGACGGTCCAGCGGATCTGGGCGGAGGCGGGGCTCAGGCCCCACCGCACGGAGACCTTCAAGTTCAGCCGCGACCCGGAGCTCGAGGCGAAGGTGCGCGACGTCGTGGGCCTCTACCTCGACCCGCCCGAGCGGGCGGTCGTCCTGAGCCTCGACGAGAAGACCCAGATCCAGGCGCTCGACCGGACGGCGCCGATGCTGCCGATGCGGCCGGGCCAGGTCGAGCGGCACACCCACGACTACGAGCGCCACGGCACGACCCAGCTCTTCGCGGCCCTCGAGGTCGGCACCGGCAGGGTGACCGCGCAGGCGCGGGCGCGCCACACCGGCGCCGACTTCCTCGCCTTCCTGCGGACGGTCGAGCGCGCCTACCCGGACGGCGACCTCCACGTCGTGCTCGACAACGTGTCGACCCACAAGACGCCGGCCGTCCGGGCATGGCTCGCCGAGCGCCCCAGGATCACGTTCCACTTCACGCCGACCTCGGCGTCGTGGATGAACCAGGTCGAGACGTGGTTCAGCGTCCTCACCCGCGGGGCCATCCGGCGCGGCGCCTTCCGCTCCGTCAGGGAGCTCGTCGAGCGGATCGACGCCTTCACCGCGAGCTGGAACGAGGGCGCCTCGCCCTTCGTCTGGGTCAAGTCCGCCGACGAGATCCTCGCCAAGGCCGTCCGCAAGCGGCCAGCGATCAGCGAATCGGGACACCAGTGAAGGGCGCTGACGCGCCCCTCAAACCGTCGAGAGAGGAGGACTGGGCAGGCTAGCCTGTCGGGTGTTCGAAGCTCGAGAGGTGCGCCATGCCCAGTGCGGTCAAGGTACTCCAGGACCACACCGTTCTCCGGTGCCGCTCGCTCGACCGGCTGTACCTCAACGCCTACGTCCCCGAGCTCCAGCGCCCCGAGCTCGTCAAGCGCTTCCTCGAGCGCGACGCGACCCCGATCGCCTCGCCGGCGCTGTTTCGGACCCGGTCCGAGGCGTTCGTGACGAGCCTCCGCGCCTATGCCGAGGCCCATGGCGCCCCGTGGATCCTCTTCGAGCGCGGCGAGCGCAAGGAGGATCGCATGAAGCCGCTCTTCGCGGCAGCTGAACAGCGGCTCCTCCCGGGGCTGGTGGCGGTCGGCGTCGCCCAAGAGCGCACGAGCGGCTGGAAGGGCACCAAGCGGCCGCTCGACCGGGGCGGCTTCACGTTCGGCTTCTCCCGGGTGAGCGTCTACGTCAACGTCTACTACTGCTACATCTGGGACGCCGACTGGGGACCGTCGTTCATCAAGCTGTCGGGCTACGCCCCCTGGGGCGGCCGGGTCTACCTCAACGGCCACGAGCGGGCGAAGCGCCAGCTGGCCAAGCGCGGCGTGGGCTTTCTGAGCCTCGACAACGGCTTCCGCTCGGTCGACGACCCCGTTCTCCTCGACGAGGTCACGGCCGCGCTCGGGCCTGACCACATCCGCTCGTACTTCGCCCGATGGATGCGCGAGCTCCCCCAGCCGCTGACGGCCGACGACCGGGCGGCCGGCTACGGCTACGCCCTCTCGATGCTCCAGGTCGAGGTCAGCGACACCGCGGTCTTCGATCGCCCCATCCGGGCCCGCCAGTGGTTCGAGGCGACGATCGCCGAGCAGCTCACGCTGGGCCGGCCCGACACGGTCTCGCTCCTCTTCCGGCGCCGGCCGAACCGGCGGACGAAGGGGCGCTTCGAGACCCGCGTCGTGAACGCCTACACGAGCCCGACGATCACGTTCCGCCACAGGCACTCGACGGTCAAGCAGTACCTCAAGGAAGGGCTCGCCCTGCGCACCGAGACGACGATCAACGACGCGTACGACTTCGACGTCGGGCGGCGGATCGAGCACCTGGCCGAGATCCGTTCCCGGGGGGAGGCGATCAACGCCGCGCTCCTCGACCACGAGGCGAACGCCGAGACGGCGAGGCTCGACGGCCCCGAGCTCACCGATCTCGTCCGGCCAAGCGTGACCGACGGCCGACGGGTCGCAGCCCTCCGGTTCGGCGATCCGCGGGTCATGGCGCTCCTTGCGGCGGTGGTGATGTTCGGTCACCTCCCCGCGGGCTTCTCCAACGCCCACCTCCGGCGACACGTCGCCGCGCTCCTGAGCCTCCCGCTCGAGGAGTACACGAGCGCCCGGATGACCTACGACCTCGGCCGACTCGCCGGTCACGGCCTGATCGAGCGGATCCCGAAGAGCCAGCGCTACCGCCTGACCCCGGACGGTCTCGCGCGCTGCGCCTTCCTGACCAAGCTCGCCGATCGCGTTCTCGATCCCGGGCTCGCCCGCTGTGGACCAGACATGCCCGCCGGCCCGCCCTGGCAGGCGTTCGACCGCTCGCTCGGCGTGCTCCTTCGACGCGCGAACCTCGCGACCTGACCTCGAACTTCGCTCAAATGGTCAGCAGCCTCCCCTGCAAGCAGGGCTAGGGATGAACAGGGGCACGGCGCATCGTCCTGGCGGACCCAGGGAATGGGCTCTGGGCCCGGAGGTCTCGATGCGCAATCGTCATCGGAGCGCCATCCGGATCGCGGGTGCCTCTATCGCGTCGCTCGTGATTAGCCTCAGCGGGGTCTTGGCCCTCTCGGTTCCGGAGGCCGAGGCGGGAGCGTTCTCGATCCGCCTCGAGGCAGGGCCGCAGCCCGCCCTCTCGTTCTCCTCGGGCTGGGTTGTGACAGGCAGCCGGACGATGACCCTCAAGGGACCGTCCACCGTGTACGGCTCATCCCGAGCGACCGTCCCAGGTCGAGGCGTCTACCTCCGGGTCGCCAGCGGCTCGCTTGCCGGCTGGTGGGTCGCCGAGGGCCGGACGTCGTACCGGCCCGGGATCATCGCCATCGCGACGTACGCGCCGGCACGAGCCGTCCAGCTCGCCGCGGGACGCTACGAGATCTACCGCTTCGACTCGGCTGGCGCAGTGACCTCGGCCAAGGCGCTCAGGACGCTGGGCACCCGGCTCTCGACGGATCGGGCGGCGGTGGTCAACGGGCTGCGGCACCTCCGCGTGGCGAGCGGCAGCTTGGCGGGCTGGTGGCTTCCGGGCACGCTGGCCGCCCCCGAGCGCATCACCTGCTCGGCGGGATCGCCGCCCGCCGGGACAACGGGCCGGATGGTGCGGTCCGTGCCCGCGGCCACGCGGGAAATTGCCCTCACCTTCGACATGGGCGGCCGGCTGACGCCGGCGATGTCGATCATCCGATACCTCGAGTTCGAGCGGGTATGCGCGACGATCTTCCCGACGGGGGCGGCCGCCACGACCAGCGTCGGCCGCCAGGTGATGGCCGAGATCCGCTCGCACCCCGAGCTATTCGAGCTCGGCAACCACACGGAGCGCCACTGCAACCTGCGCGACGGGGGCGGCGGGACGGGATGTCCCACCTCCCGCCCGAGCGCCGCGTTCGTCACCTCGGAGCTCAGGACAGCGGACGCGACCGTATATGCGCTCACGGGCCGGCATACGGCCCCCTACTGGCGGCCGCCGTACGGATCCGTTGACTCGGCGCTGGTGGCCGTCGCTGCGCGCGCCGGTTGGCCACTTGCCATCATGTGGTCCACCGACACAGTCGACTGGCGGCCGCCTGCGGATGGCGGGCCGACCGCGGCGTACGTGGCTGCGAAGGTCGTCGCGGCCCGGACTGCCGGGGGAATCGTGCTGATGCACCTCGGCGGGTACCCCACTCGCAACGCGCTGCCCGCGATGCTCACGGGGCTGCGCCGCGCGGGCTACGCCGCCACCTCGCTGTCGGCGCTGTTCCGCTGACGCGACCGGACGGCCGGCCGTCGGGCGAAGTGACGGGCGTGCCGGCCAACCCTCGGCCGCGGCGCCTTGCAGCCGGGTGGGCGGCCGCCGCCCGCGATCAACCTCGCGCGAGCGAGCGGTTTGGGCGGGCCGGCCCCAGCCCGAACCGCGCCCGCGGTCAGGCCTGGATGACGACCGTGCCCGCGATCTTGTCGTGCCAGCCCTGCTTGGCGTTGTCGAACGCGGCCCAGATGAACCCGAGCGGGATCCCGAACACGACGTCGTTGATGATGTAGCCGATCATCCGCAGGACGCCGGTGCCGAACCCGACGGGCCCGCCGTCGCGAGCGCGGACGACCCGCATGCCGAGCAGCTTGTAGCCCGGCGTCTGGCCGCCGTGCGACCAGAAGAACGGCTTCCACAGGAAACCGACGACGACCCCGAGCAGGAAGACGAGCAGGCCGATGCCGACGCCGCCGCCGGGGTTCACCGTCCCGTCGCTCGACACCGTCGTCCCGCTGGCGAGGGCGACGAACCCGATGAGGTAGAAGGCCATGATGACGATCCCGAGGATGAAGCCGTCGATCAGGTACGCGACCAAGCGGCTGAACCAAGCCGCGTAGCGGATGCCCGGCGCGGGTCCGACGACCTGCGGGGGCGGGGCGTACTGGTAGGCGGGCGGCGGAACGACGGCCATGGCGGAACTCCCTCAGAGACGCTCGACGCGGCCGCCCTCGGGAATCCCTCAGACCCCGGCCGCGCCCCCAATCCTATCCGTCCCGAGATAGGGCCGAAGCACCTCAGGCACCGCCACCGACCCGTCGGGCAGCTGGTACGCCTCGAGGATCGTGGCCACGATGCGCGCCAACGCCAGCCCGGAGCCGTTGAGCGTGTGAACCAGCTCGGGCTTCGCGCCGGGCGCGGGGCGGTAGCGGATTCCCATGCGCCGCGCCTGGTAGTCGCCGAAGTTGGAGCATGAGCTGACCTCGAGCCACCTCTCCACGCCGGGCGCCCAGACCTCGAGGTCGTACTTCTTGCGCTGCACGAAGCCCATCTCGCCGGTGCTCAGCAGCAGGACTCGGTACGGCAGGCCGAGCCGCTGCAGCAGCACCTCGGCGCGGGCGGTCATCCACTCGAGCGCCTCGGCCGAGGCGTCGGGCTTCTCGAACAGCACCATCTCGACCTTGTCGAACTGGTGGACGCGCAGGATGCCGCGCGTGTCCTTGCCGGCCGCGCCCGCCTCGCGGCGGAAGCAGGGCGAGTAGGCGGCATAGCGGATCGGCAGCTCCGACGCCTCGAGGATCTCGTCGCGGTGGAGGTTGGTGACCGGCACCTCGGCGGTGGGGACCAGGTACAGCTCGTCACGCGTGACGACGTACATCTGGTCTTCCTTGTCCGGGATCTGCCCGGTGCCGCGCGCGGACGCCGTATTGACCACCGCGGGTGGCCACACCTCGGTGAAGCCGTGCTCGGTCGTGTGGACGTCGAGGAACCAGCTGATCAGCGAGCGCTGGAGCCGGGAGCCCGCGCCCTTGTACACCGGGAAGCCCGATCCCGCGATCTTCGCGCCGCGGGCATTGTCGATGATGTCCAGCGCCTCGCCGATCTCCCAGTGGGGCTTGCGCTCCCAGGTGCTGCCGTCCGCCTCGGTGACGACCCGCGTGGCGTTCTCGCCCCAGGTGCGGACCGTGACGTTCGCCTCCTCGCCGCCCACCGGCACCTCGGGGTCGGCGGGGTTGGGGATGCGCAGGAGCAGATCCTCGAGCTCCTGCTCGGTCGCCGCGAGCTCGGCATCGATTTCGCTGATCCGGATGCCGGCAGTCGTGCTCCGCGCGCGCAGCTCGACCACCTCGGCCCCGTCGGGCTTCGCCCCCCCGCGGATCGCGTCGCCCACGGCCTTGCTGGCGACGTTGCGCTCGGCCTTGAGCGAATCTGACTCGGCCTGGAGGCGGCGGCGGCGGGCATCCACCTCGATGGCGCGGTCAACGAGGCCCGGGTCCTCGCGCTTGTCGATGGACCCCTGGCGGATGCGCTCCGGCTCGTCGCGGAGCCGCTGGATGCCGACGCTCATGCAGTCGCCTCCTCTCCCGCTGGGGAGCCTGCCTCGGTGAGGCGGGCGATGACGAAGTCGCGCTCGAGGCTGGAGAGGAGCCAGCCGGCGCGCGGCCCGTTGGCGCGGCCGAGGAACGCGAGGTAGATCGCGTTGAAGGCGGCCCTGGCGTCGATTCCGTGGTCGGTCGCGAGCGTGAAGATCGCCGCCTGCCACTGCTCGCCGGTGGCCGGCGCATCGCCATGGGCCGTCTCGGCGAGGGCACGGAGGAACCCGCGCTGCTCAGGCCGCAGCAGCTCGGCCTCGGGCGGGAGCGCGTCGCGCCGAACCTCGATCCGGGCGCGCTCAGGGGCATAGGCCTCGAGCCAGCGGCGGACCGCGACGAGGCGCGCCTCGAACTCTACCTGCTCGGCAGCGGTCAGGGGCGCCCCCTTCTCGGCCTCGACCCGTGCCGCCACGTCCACGCCCGGCACCTGCGCGAGGAGCGCGAGGTGGCCGAACGGCGGGCGGTAGGAATCGGCCGCTCCGGCCACGTCCGTGTCCGGGTCGAGGAGCGAGAAGCGGAAGATGTTCTCGTGGCCGGACGGCAGCTCGCCGCGGACCTCCTTGCCGGCGGTGGCGTCGGCGAGCCGGTCGAACTCGTCGAACAGGCGCGGGATCGCGTCGGTGCCCTCGGGGTCGAACTCGATGACGCTCTCCGGGCGACTCCGGACGAACAGGAACCGGAGCTGCTCGGGCGGGATCACGGTCGTGATCGTGTGGGCGGCGGCGCCACGGCCCTTGGAGGTGCTCATCTTCTTGCCGCCGATGTTGAGGAACTCGTACGGGAAGTTCAGCGGCGGCTCGCGGTCGAACACCTCGCGGCTGATCGCGTCGGAGCGGTCACGGGAGCCGCCGGCGGTCGCGAGGTCCTTGCCGTTGGGCTCGATCGTGACGCCGAACAGGCTCCACTGTGCGGCCCACTCGAGGTTCCAGGGCAGCTTCGCCGCCCCCCCAAACGGCGCGACCCGGCCAGTCCAGCTGCAGCCCACGGCCCACTGGACCAGGTCCGGCCGGCAGGCAACAGCCACGGTTGCGCCGTCCCAATCAGACGCGATGGTGGTGCCGATCTTCCCACAGTTGGGACAGATCACCCCCAGCGGCAGCCAGTGGTCGGGATGGCGCACGTTGGCGACCCGGCGGTACACGTCGCGCACCACCTGCGCCCGGTCGAGGGCCGTCCGGATGAACGGGTCCATCTGCCCCGTCGGGTAGATGTCGCTCATCCAGTAGTAGCGGTCGGGGTGGATGCCCAGGCCCGCGAAAGTGTCGATGAAGATGCCCGCGAAGTGGCGCGCATAGCTCGCGTGGCAGTCGCCGTGGGGATCGGGGACGTGGGCCAGCGGGCGCCCCATCTCGCGCTCAATCGCGTCGGGGCTAAGCAGCGCCTGGGCGTCCATCGGGTCCAGGTCGTCGACGCCATAGAGCAGGGTGGTGCGGAGGCCGCGTGCGCGCAGGGCGCGCGTGATCACGTCGAGGATCACGGGTCCGCGCAGGCTGCCGACGTGGACGGTCCCCGAGGGCGTCTTGGAATCGTTGACGACCTGCGGCCCGTCAACGGTCGCGGCTAGCTCGTCCGCCCAGTCCACCCTTGCGTTCCCCTTTCGCTGGCGCCGTCCGGGGACGCGAACGCGCTTACCGGATGTCCGTGATCGTGTAGGTGAAGTCTCCGGCCGGGACCTTCACGACGACCTTGTCGCCCCGCTTGCGGCCAAGGAGCGCCCGCCCGACCGGCGACTCGTTCGAGATCCGGCCGTCCGTGGGCTTGGCCTCAGCGGATCCGACGATCATGAACGTCTCGGTCTCACCGTCGATCTTGACGGTCACCGTGGAGCCGATGCCCACGTGGTCCGTGCTGGCGTGCTCGTCGATGAGCGTGGCGTTCTTGATCATCGACTCGAGCGATGCGATGCGGCCCTCGACGAACGCCTGCTCGTTCTTGGCGTCCTCGTACTCGGCGTTCTCGGACAGGTCGCCGTGCTCTTTGGCGTCATGGATCCGCTGCGCGATCTCCGGACGTCGGACGGCGAGCATCTCGTCGAGCTCCGCTCGGAGCTTGTCGAGGCCGTCCTTGCTGATGTACGTCGTCTTGGTGTTCACGCGGGCAGGACCCCCGAGGCGCGGTACCGGCGCTCACGCGCCGCCGCTCGGTCGGCTTTGAACAAAAGAACCCCGAGGCGCTCGTGGGCGCCGCGGAGGTTCACGGATCGCGCGGAATGGTATCGGCGGCAGGGCGTTCCGTCAAAGCCGCTGCGCCCTCGGGTGGCGCGCGCGAGCGGTTGCTAGGCCGGTGTTGCGGCCCCGGCGACGGACGCTCCGGGAACGTCACGTTTGGGGACGCACCTCGTGGCCGCGTTCCCTGCGCCGCTGACACGTCGCGCTGGAGTTCATTCGCCGCAGGGGCGCCGCCCAGCGAGTTTCGCGTCATCGACGGGTGAGGCCGGTATTCGCATGCTCCTCGACTGCCGGCGGGCCTCCAATGGCGTCACCTACGGTTGGAGCCGGTATCTGTGCCGAATACGAGGGCCAGCCAGCAGCGAATACCGCTGCCACCCGTAGATGATCGAAAGAGGCCCCGGCAGCGGCGCGACGGGCGAGCGCAGGGACACGAAATGCAGCGGTCCCCTACTCGGACGGCTCCGCCAGCTGCTCCAGGCGGTGCTTCACGCGCGTGAGCCCAGGGCGGTCGGCGAACGCGACGAATACCGTGTCGTCCCCTGCGATCGAGCCCACCACCTCGGGCCAGCGCGCCCGGTCCAGCGCGGCCGCGAGCGGGTGCGCCGACCCCGGCAGCGTGCGCAGGACGAGCATGGTCCCGGCCTCGCGGATCTCGACCGGCATGTCGTGGAGGAGCCGCCGAACGCGCTCCTCGCCCGAGGCATCGGCCTCCCGGAGGCGCGGCGGCAGGGAGTACCCCTGCGTCCCGCCCCGCCCGGCCTTGACCAGACCCAGCTCCGCGACGTCGCGGCTGATCGTGGCCTGCGTGGTTCGGAACCCGCGCTCCCGAAGAGCGGTCGCCAGCTCCTGCTGGGTCCGAATGGGCCGCTGCTCCACCAGGTCGCGGATCGCCCGCTGGCGGAGCTGCTTCATGACCTCCATGTGGCCTCCTGCCCACGCGAGCCTGTGAGGTGACGGCTTGCCGAGACACCCCGCCGCGGCGCCTCGTTGCCCCGTCAGCGGGAGAGGAACACCGCCAGGACGACGGCCGCCAGGACGAGGCGGTAGACGACGAACACGTTGTACGAGCGGCTGCGCAGGTAGCGCAGCAGCCCCGAGATCGCGATGACGCCGGAGACGAACGCCGCGAGGATGCCCACGACCAGTGGCCCGGCCTGGGTGATGATCTCGCCGCCCTTCACGAGCTTGATCCCCTCGAAGACCACGGCGCCCGCGGTCACGGGCGTCGCCATCAGGAAGCTGTACCGTGCCGCGTCCTGCCGATCGAGCCCCGCGAACATGCTCGCTGCGATCGAGATCCCCGACCGGCTGACGCCCGGGAAGAGGGCCAGGGCCTGGGCGAGGCCGATTCCCAAGGCGGCGGGCACCGTGAGCTGGGACAGCGGCCGGTGGCCCGTTGCCCAGCGATCGGCCAGCCACAGGATCCCGCCGGCGACGACGAGCAGGATCGCCACGACGGTGGGCTGGCGGATCGCGTACTCGATGGGGTCGCTGAGCAGGACGCCCAGGATCCCGGCGGGGATCGTGGAGACGACCAGGAGCCACGCGAGCCGCCGGTCGGCGTCGCTCCGGAAGGAGCGGTCGCGGACGGTCGCGAGGCCGGCCGGCACGAGCCGCAGCCAGTCCTCGCGGAAGTACAGCAGCAGGGCTGCCAGCGTGCCCGCGTGGAGCGCCACCGTGAACGGGAGCGTGTCGATGAACCCGCCCCAGTGGAACAGCCAGGGCACGATGATGAGGTGGCCGGACGAGGAGATCGGCAGGAACTCCGTGAGCCCCTGCACGATGCCCATGACCAGAGCCTGCAGCAGTTGATCCATGGGACGGCTCCGGGCGGGCGACGCCTACGCCGACCGCCCGGTGGGGACCTCAGCTAGCGGATGAAGAGGGGGGCAAGCACCAGCGTGATCGTCGCGAGCAGCTTGACGAGCACGTGGAGCGACGGGCCGGCGGTGTCCTTGAACGGGTCGCCGACCGTGTCACCGACTACGGCCGCTGCGTGGGCCTCGCTGCCCTTGCCCAGCACGTTGCCCTGGTCGTCCTTGAGGTGGCCCGACTCGATGTACTTCTTGGCGTTGTCCCACGCGCCGCCGCCGTTGTTGAGGACGGTGGCGAGCAGCACGCCCGCGATCGTGCCGACCATCAGCATGCCCGCGACGGCCTGGTAGCCGAGCAGGAGGCCGACGACGATCGGCGCGGCGACCGCCACGAGACCGGGGGCGACCATCTCGCGCAGCGCGGCGCGGGTGGTGATGTCCACGACCCGGGCGTAGTCCGGGCGGCCGGTGTAGTCCATGATCCCCGGGATCTCGCGGAACTGGCGGCGCACCTCGACGATGATCGCCTGGGCCGTCTTGCCCACCGCTCGGATGGCGAGGCTGCTGAAGAAGTAGGCGAGCATCGCGCCCAGGAGGGCGGCGACGAACACGCTGACGTCGGCCAGGTTGACCGAGGTCAGGAGCTGGACGCCCTGCTTTCCCGCGTCGATCTGGTGCTGGAGAATCAGGTTGACCTTGTCGATGTAGGCGGAGAACAGCAGGAATGCGGCCAAGGAGGCGGACGCGATCGCGTAGCCCTTGGTGAGCGCCTTGGTGGTGTTGCCCACGGCATCAAGGCGGTCCGTGATCTCGCGGGCGCCGGCCTCGGCGCGGGAGAACTCGGCCACGCCGCCGGCGTTGTCGGTGATCGGGCCGAAGGTGTCCATCGCCAGGATGTAGGCGGTGGTCATCAGCATGCCCATGGTGGCGACGGCGGTGCCGAAGATGCCGCCGACGTTCTTGCCCTCCGGGGTGATCAGGTTGGCCTGCTGGCCGAGCCAGTGCGAGGCGATAAGCGCAATACCGATGGTGACCGCGGTGACGGCCGTGGTCTCGAAGCCGACCGCGGTGCCGCTGATGATGTTGGTCGCCGGGCCGGTCTTGGACGCCTCGGCGATCTCGCGGACCGGGCGGAACGAGCCCGCCGTGTAGAACTGCGTGATGTACACGAACGCGACGCTCGTGGCGAGGCCGATGATGCCGGCGAGGAAGAACCACACCCAGGCCGGGATGCCGTTGGTGCCCAGCGCGGTGCCGGTGTTCATCATGACGTTGGTCGTGATGGCCAGCCCTACCACGGACAGGATCGTGGTGACCCAGTACCCGCGGTTCAGGATGTTCATCGGGTTCTCGGTCTCGTTGCCGCGGACGAAGAACATCGCCATGATCGTGGCCAGGAGGCCGAAGGCGCGCACGACGAGCGGGAAGAAGATCCAGTTCTCGGGGTTCGACCAACCGGCGTCCTTGGCGATGGTGTACGCCGCGACGCCGAGGATCATGGCGCCGATGTTCTCGGCGGCCGTGGACTCGAACAGGTCCGCGCCGCGGCCGGCGCAGTCGCCCACGTTGTCGCCCACGAGGTCCGCGATCACGCCCGCGTTGCGGGGGTCGTCCTCGGGAATGCCCTTCTCGACCTTGCCGACGAGGTCGGAGCCCACGTCGGCGGCCTTGGTGTAGATGCCGCCGCCAAGCTGGGCGAACAGGGCCACGAAGCTAGCGCCGAAACCGAAGCCGACGATGACGAACGGGGCCTGCGCGATGCCGACTTGGTCGGGCATCAGCAGCTGGTAGAGCGTGAAGATGCCCCACACGCCGAGCAGCGAGAGGGCGACGACGAGGAAGCCCGACACGGCGCCGCCGCGCATGGCGACCTGGACGGCCTCGACGAGGCTGCGGCGGGCCGCAGCCGCGGTGCGGACGTTGGAGCGCACGCTGATGGTCATGCCGATGATGCCCGAGAGCATCGAGCAGCCCGCGCCCACGAGGAACGCGAACCCGGTCATGACGCCGATCTTGAGGCCGGCGAGCGCCGGGACGTCGGCGACCGACGCGTTCTCGACGAGGCCGATGACCACGCCGATGATCACGGCCGCGACCAGGGCGAGCAGGCCGATCGTCGTGTACTGGCGCTTGATGAAGGCGTCAGCGCCCTCGCGGATGATGGCGCCAACGTCCTGCATGGCCTGGGGGCCCTTGTCGCGGGACAGGACGTCGCGCGCCAAGTAGACCGCGAACAGGACCGCCAGGACGCCCGCGATCGGGACGATCCAATGTAGTTCGTTGGCCATTGGGTTTCGCTGAGCCTCCTACCCGCGTGCTGCCGGGACGTCGTCGTTCGTGCGGCTCGCCTCGGCAACCTGCCCTGTCCGGTACAGGAGGGCTCGCCGGTTCAGCGAGGGCGGTCGGGCGGGGGCTCGGAACACACAGGAGCCCGCGCGCCAAACGTGCGGAGTGTATGCGTGCGTCTGCGCACGGGTCAAACTCCATGCGGACCACAGCGCATCGGTTGCACCCGGCCGGGCGGCCCATGCATGCGGGCCCCCGAATCGTGCTCGCCGGGCCCCTCGGCCCTACCAGCCGGCGGGGACAGGGTTCGCCTGTACACTCCGCTCCGTGGACAAGCGCTCCGGCCTCGGGTGTCTCGTCGAAGTCGTCGAGACGCTCGTTCTGACCCTCGTCATCTTCTTTGTCATCCAGAACTTCGTCGCCCAGCCGTTCAAGGTTCAGCAGGACTCCATGGAGCGGACCCTGGAGCCCGAGCAGTACGTGCTGGTCGACAAGCTCACGCCGCGATGGGACCCCTACAAGCGGGGCGACATCGTGGTGTTCACCCCGCCGCCCAACTACACCCAGGACTCGCCGCCGTTCATCAAGCGGGTCATCGGACTCCCCGGCGACACGGTGTCGGTGAAGGACGACGGCAAGGTGTACGTGAACGGCGTCCCGATCGACGAGCCGTACACCTTCAAGAACGCCGCGGGCATCAACGAGCCCACCGTCCCGCTCAACGACCAGTCCACGTGGGTCGTGCCCGCCGGCGACCTGTTCGTCATGGGCGATCACCGCAAGGCGTCCGCGGATTCGCGTGCCTTCGGGCCGATCCCGGAGTCGAGCGTCGTCGGCCGCGCATTCCTACGCTACTGGCCCATCTCGACGATCGGCATCCTCCAGACCCCGAGCTACCCCGGTGTCCCCACACCTCTCACCGTCCCCTGACCCGCGCCGCCCGTGGTGACGCCGGTGCTGCTCATCGTGGCGGGCCTCGTGGTCGCGGGCGCCGTGGTGGCGGTGGCGGCGCCTAACCCCCGGCACGCGACGCTGGGTGCGTTCGCGGCGGTCCTGCTCGCCGGGCTCGTCGCAGACCCGCTGCCGTCCGCCGCCGGCCTCGTCGCGCGCCTCGCCGGTGCGGCCCTCGGGGGCTGGCTCGTCTGGATGGCGCTGCGCAAGGCGCCCAGCCCGGCCGCGCACACCTCCCTCGGCTGGGCCGGCTCGGCCGGCGTCGCGGTGGCCGCGTTCGTGATCGGCTGGCTGGCGGCGGCGGCATTCGCGGGCGCCCTGGACGATGCGGGTGCGTCTGCGAGCGACTTCGTGGGCCAGACGCTTGCCGGCGGGTCGCTCGTTGACCGCGGAGCGATCGGTGTCGCGGCGGCGCTGGGCGTCCTCGCGGCGGCTCCGCTGGTCCTGCCCCGCGACGGCCACCGCCTCGGCCTCGGGGTCCTGCTGCTCGTCGCGGCTGGCGGTCTGCTCACCTCGGCGCTGGGCGGCTCGCCCGACGACACCCTCGAGCTCGCCTTGGCACTCCTCACGGCGCTCACGGGCGCGGCCGTCGCCGCCGTGACGTCCGCGATGCTGCGGATGGGCGGCGACCTCATCCTGCGCGACGCGCTCTCGCGCGAGCCGGCGGTCCACCACCGGGCCGCCGACGAGGCCCACCGCGGGGCCGCCGGATGACGGTCCTGGCGCTGCTCTTCATCGGGGGGCTGGCGGCAGCCGGCACCGCCTGGGCGCTGCCCCGCGATGGTGCCGCAGCCCGGGTCGCCCTCGGCGGGGGCCTCCTCGCCCTCGCGCTCATGGCGATCCTGGCCGCCGTGTCCGCCACGCCGACCGCCGACCCAGACGCGACGGGCGCCGTGCCCGGGACGGCGTTCAACGGCGCCGTGGTGCCGGGCGGCTACCTGCGTCTCGTCGTGGTGCTGGCGGCCGCCAGCTCGATCCTCATGTGCGCAATCGCCTGGCTGCTGCGCGGTCTGCCCGGGCTCCGCGGGCTCCTCCCGGCGTCGCTCGCGGCCCTGGTCGGCACGACGGTGGCGCTTGGCGCCAGCACCGCGCAGCTGGGCATCGCCGCCGCCGGCGCCACCGGGCTCGTGTCGATCCCGGTGCTGCTGGCGACGCCCCGACCCGGCGCGGCAGGCGTGGCCGCGCGGGAGGTGCGCATCGCCGTGGCCACGGCGCTCGTGGTCCTGGCCGTGGCCTCCGTTCTGCCGCTGCTGGTGCATCTCGCGCCGGCCAGCACCGCCGATGGGGCCGCCACGGCCGGAAACGGGATGGCTGCCGTGGTGGCATTCGGGCTCCTGGCCGTGACCCTTGTCGTGGCCGCGCGCGTGGGCGCGATCCCCTTCCACGTGCGGGTGAGCGCGCTCACCGACACGGCCCCTGATGGATCGCTGCCGCTTGTGCTGGTCTGGCTGCCGCTGCCCTTGGCGGCGATCTCGGCGGGTGTGGTCGCGGGAGAGCTGGCGCCACTCGGGCTTGCCGTGGGTTCCGCGCAGGCGTTGATCGTGGTCCTCGTCCTGCTTGCGACGGTCGCCGGGGGGCTCGCCGCCGCCTTCCAGGACGACCTGCGGCACGCCGTCGGGTACCTGACCCTGGCCGACCTCGGGCTCGTGGTGCTGGCCTTCGCGGCGCTCGACCCGGCTGCCACCGCCTGGGGCCCGGCTCGAACCTGGCTGCTCACGGTCGCGGTGACCAAGACCGCGCTCGCCGCCTGGGCGGCCGTGGCCGAAGACCGCTACAAGACCCGCTCGGTGCCCGACCTGCGCGGTTGGCTGCGGCCCTCGCCGCCCCTGGGCCTCGCCCTGGTGCTGATCGTCGTCGCCACCTATGGGCTGCCCGGCTGGGCGGTGTTCACGGCCCGGCTCGACCTCACAAGGCTCGCGGCGGAGGGGCCGCTGGGCGCGCTCCTGCTGGTCGCCTCGCTCCTCACGCTCCCCGCCTACGCGCGCTGGCTGTGGCTGGGGATCGCCGCCCCGACGAGCCGCGTGGACGGCGGCACGCCCGAGCTCCTGGGGCTCCGGGCTCGCATGGCACGTCCGGCCCGACTGCCACGACCGTCCGCGCAGCGGCGCGGGCACGAGGAGGGGCTCCCCGTCGAGCAGGAGTCCGACGCGACACCGCTCTCGAAGCCGACCACGACGGCAAGGCCCGATCTCGTGTCGACACTGCCTGCCCAGCCGAGCCCCGCGCGACCCAAGGCGCACCGCGTGACAGCGCCGCTCGTTCAGCCCGGGCTGTTCGATCTGCCCGACGGGGATTCGGCGCTCGCACGCGACGCCGGGTCGCCGCGGCCGGCGCAGCCCGACACCGCCGCGTCGATGGGGCCCGCGCCCGCACGGCACGCGGGCGATGCGCGGGCGAATGCCGAGATGGGTGACGCGCGGGCAGTGATCGGCGTGGGACGGCGCGCCCGCACGCCGGGCGGCCCGTCCGGCTCCAGCGCGATAACCACGCCCCGGGCGCCCGGAGCCTCGAAGGCCCTCCCGTCGGCGCTGCTGGCGGCGGACCGCGACACAGCCGATCGAGCCCCGGATGGTGAAGCCGCGGATGGCGCCTCGCCTGATGGTCTCGCCTTCTCCCGCCGACGCGGCACGCCTTCCGGGCCTGACGCGGCAGCGCGTGCGGCCGCTTCGCTCCGACGCCATCGCACCGACCTGCTCTCAGCGGCCGTGCTGGCGCTCGCGCTCCTGGCAGCCCTGGTGGCATCCGGAGTGTTCGGCGTCTCGGCTGCCGCGTGCGAGCCGACCCCGGCGGTCCCGGCCGTCAGCTGCAGCCAGGGCTAGCTGCGCGGCGGCGCGGGCCTCACCCAGGCTCGTCGCGGCAACCCCGCCGCGAGCCACGGAGATCAAAGGGGGTCAGCCCTCGGGGGCGAGCACCCAGCGGTCGATCTCGCGGGAGTAGCTGAGCAGCTCCTCGGGCTTGAACCACAGGGCGAGCTCGGCCTCCGCGGTCTCGGGGCTGTCCGACGCGTGGACCAGGTTCTGGGCGGTCTCGACCGCGAAGTCACCGCGGATCGAGCCCGGCGCCGCCTCGTGGGGACGCGTCGCGCCGTTCATCGCACGGACGATGGCGATGGCGTTCGGCCCCTCGAGGGCTGCCGCGACGAGCGGGCCCGACGTGATGAAGTCAACGAGGCCCCGGAAGAACGGCTTCTCGCGGTGGACCGCGTAGTGCTGCTCGGCGAGGGCGCGGTCAACGTGCACGAGCTTGAGGCCGACGAGCTTGAGCCCCCGCTCCTCGAACCGGGTGAGCACGCGGCCGACGAGCAGGCGCTGGACGCCGTCGGGCTTGACCAGGAGGAGCGTGCGCTGGAGATCGGCCATGGAGCTTCGGATGCCTCTCGTGGCGCGGGCCGCCGTCGGGCGCCGCAGGTGGGTGTGTGACGGGACGCGGCGCCGATGGTCAGTGAAGCCGGCTCCGCGCGGGGCCATGAGGATAGCGTGCCCGGTGGCTGCTGCGGCGCGACGCTGCTGCGAGGCGACCGACCGCGGAGGCGCCTGGGTCAGGCCTCCTGGTCGCCTGACAGGGCGGGATCGTCGTCAAACAGGCCCGGGTCGCCGCGGCGCAGGCTCCCGGAGACTGCCGACGAGGCGCGGCCCCGTGCACGGTCGAACGCCTCGAGCGCCTCCGCCTCCTGACCCAGGAGCCGAAGGGCGTCGCCCCGGACCAGGGCGAGGAGCGGGTGGTCGTCGCGGCCCGCAACCGAATGCAGCACGTCCTCCGCGAACTCGGGCGCAAGCCGCATGGCCACGCTCAGCAGGAGCGCCGCACGGGTGGAATCACCGCGGACGAGGGCTGCTCGACCGCCGGCGAAGGCCTCGGAGGCGGTGGATGGCGCGCGGAAGGTGTCGGCCGTCGTCGTGCTCCGCCCTCTCGGCGCCGCAGCGGGTGTCTCGGACTCGGGCGCCGCCGGCCAGATCGTCGAGCGCGGCATGCCGGCGAACAGCTCGCCGAGCGGGGCGTCAGCGACATCGAGTGCGCGCGACGAGAGGCGTCGAGCCTCGCCCGGCCGCCCGGCCGCGGCCACGGCCTCCGCGGCGATGACCAGCGCGAGCGGAGATTCGCTGCCCCCCGCGACGAGCGCCTTGGCAGCCTCCCCCGCCCCCTGAAGATCCCCGGTGCGCCAGCGGATCTCGGCGAGGTCGAGGAGCGCGGGCCCGTCAAGCCGGCCCCGTCCGGCGAGCGCCTCCAGCTCAGCGCGGGCGAGGGCGTACTGCCCGGAGCGCAAGTGCAGGCGAGCGAAGCGGAGGGCGGGCGGGCGGTCCTCGGCAGCCAAACCGCCCGCGGCCTCGGCGGTCGAACCTGGCCACGAGAGCACAGGCCCGCGCGCGGGCCGAACTGGCGCAGGCTCCCCGTCGGCGTCCGGCGCCCCGATCCTCGCATCGGCCTGGATCGCGGCCACGCGATCGCCAGCGGCGACCGCAGTCGCGTCGGCTGCCGCCTCCGCGACGGCCACCAGGTGCGCCGACTCGGTCTCGATCGCCAGCGCATCGCCGGACGTCACGTCGGGGTCGGCCTCAGCGAGCTCGGCCTCGACGGACGAGAGGTCGTGGGCAACCGGCTTGGGCGGCGCAGGCGCGGACTCGACCGGGGCAGCCACGCGGGCGGCACCCGCGGCGGCCTGCTCGGGCACAGGCCCGACAGGCTCCGTCGCCGCAGGCGCCGACTCGGCCCGCGCGGACACGACGGGCTGATCGGGCTCCACGGGATCGGGATCGACGGGGCGAGGCTTGGCCGGCTCGACCCGCGTGACCGGCGCGGGCTCAACCGGCGGCGACTCGTCGGAGCCGCGCCCCCGCCGAACGAACCTCATCGCGGGGACCTCATCGCGGCAGCCGCAGGTGCCGCTCGACCCCGCGCAGGTGCCGGCCGGGGGCGACCACCGCCATGCGGAGCTCCTCGTCGCGCACCAGCTCCCGCGCGACTCGCTGGATGTCGTCGGCGGTCACCGCCTCGACCGCCCGCAGCGCCTCGTCGAGCGTGTACACGCGGTCATGGAGCGCCTCCTGGCCGCCAAGCCATGACGCGAGGTGGCGCGTGTCGTCCATGCGCAGCTCGAGGCCGCCAGCGAGGTACGCCTTCGCCTTCGCGAGCTCGTCATCGGGCACAGGCTCGTGGACCATGCGCACCAGCTCGGCCAGGATCGCCTCGATCGCCGCGGGCAGCTGCGCCGGGTCCACGCCGGCCGAGATCTCGAGTGCCCCGCTGTCGGCGTACTCCACCAGTCCCGAGCTCACGTCGTACGCGAGGCCCTTCTCCTCCCGCACGCCCAGGAACAACCGGCTCGACATGCCGTCGCCCAGCACGGCGTTGAGCAGCGTCAGGTTCCAGGCATCCGGGTGGTCGCGGCGCAGGGCGGGCAGGCCGATCGCCAGCTGCGCCTGGGTGGTGTCTCGGCGGCCGGTGAGCACGCGCGGCCCGGCCGGGAGCGAAGGCGCGGGGTCGAAGCCCGTGGCCGCGCCGTCACCGGTCCCGAACGCCTCGGCGGCGAGAGACAGGGCCTCGTCGTGCTCGAGGTCGCCCGCCACCGCCACCACGATGTTCGACGGGCGGTAGCGCGCGGCCCAGAACTCGCGGATCGCCGCCGCCGGCAGCGCCCGGATGTCCGATTCCTCACCGCAGATCTCGCGCCCCAGGGCGCCCATGCCGAACAGCGCCTGGCCCAGGAGCAGCTGGCAGAACTCGGCGGGGTCGTCCAGGTAGGAGCGGACCTCCTCCACGATGACCGCCCGCTCGGACTCGATGTCGGCATCCGTCAGGCGGGGCCGGACGATGAGCTCGCCCACCACCCGCATTGCGGTCTCGGCGCGCCGGCGCGGCACGCGCACCCAGTAGACGGTGGACTCGCGGTCCGTGGCCGCGTTGGCCGAGCCGCCCACGCCCTCGACGGCCTCCGAGATGGCGCGGCTTGTCGGGTAGGCCGTTGTGCCCTTGAAGGTCAGGTGCTCCATGAAGTGAGCGACGCCCACCTCCCCAGGCGCCTCCTGCCGGGACCCGGCGAGCACGTACGCGGCGATGGACACGGAGCGCGACCCCGGCAGTCGAGCCGAGATGACGCGCGGCCCGTCGGGGATCTGGGTCCGATGGAACATCGCTGCCGATGGTAGCCCGAAACGAAGGACCGGCGACCCGAAGGCCGCCGGTCCGATGCTGCGAGGTGGCGACGGAGCGGCCGTTACTTGACGAACAGCCCGATCCAGTCCTTGGCGAAGTACACGACGAACCCGATCGTCACCAGCCACATCAGCGGGTGGATCTCGCCGATCTTGCCCTTGATGAGCTTGATGAACACCCACGAGACGAAGCCGGCGCCGATGCCGACGGTGATGTCGTAGGTGAGGGGCATGAGGATGATCGTCAGCAGCGCCGGGATCCCCTCCTCGGCTTCGGCGACCGGGATGTCCTTCACGAGCGTGAACATCAGATAGCCCACGAGCACGAGGGCGGGGGCCGTCGCCGCGCTGGGAACGATCCCCGCGATCGGCGCCAGGAAGATCGCGAGCAGGAACAGGACACCGGTCACGACCGACGCGAAGCCGGTTCGGCCGCCTTCGGCCACGCCCGCGGCGCTTTCGATGTAGGTCGTGTTCGAGCTGACGCCCCCGACGCCGCCGGCGACCGCGGCCAGCGAGTCGACAATCAGGACGCGACCGATGCCGGGCACGGACCCGTCTTTCTCGGCCAGGCCCGCCTCGGCCGCGATGCCGGTGACAGTGCCCATGGTGTCGAAGAAGTCGCTCAGCATGATCGCGAAGATCGTCAGGATCGCCGCGATCGGACCGATCTTGACGAACACCTGGAAGGGGTCCTGGAGGCCGATGCCCAGGGTCGAGAAGTTCGGCCCGACGATCAGCTTGTCGAGGCTGGGGACCGTTGTGACGCCAACCAAAGCGGCGATGACCGTCGTCACCAGGATGCTGATGATCAGAGCCGCGCGGATCTTCATCACGTACAGGGCGACCGTGATCGCGAGGCCGATCAGGAACACCGCCTGGCGGGGATCGGTGAGGGGCTGCAGCGTCACCGCGGGGATGCTGCCGTAGGCCGACGCCTGGCCGTTGACGATGCCGCCGTTGGCGAGGCCGATGAACAGGATGAACAGGCCGATGCCGACACCGATCGAGCGCTTGAGGACCAGTGGGACGGCGTTCATGATCGCCTCCCGCAGCCCGACGATCACCAGGATCGTGATCGCCACGCCCTCGAGCACGATGACGCCCATGGCGCCCCTCGCGTCAAGGCCCTTTGCCGTCAGCGTGAACGCCACCAGGGCGTTGATGCCCAGGCCTGCGGCGAGCGCGAAGGGGTAGTTCGCCACCACGCCCATCGCGATGGTCATGATGCCCGCGATCAGGGCGGTGCCCGCCGCGACCGCCGTCGGGTCGAGGCCCAGCGGCTTGGCGATGATGTTGCCGTTCAGAAAGATGATGTAGGCCATGACCAGGAACGTGGTCAGGCCCGCGCGGGCCTCGGTGCCGAGCGTCGTCTTGCGCTCGTCGAACTTGAAGTACTGCGTGATCGCGCTCATGCGGCTCTGACGACCCTCCTCTGGGGTTCCCTGACTCCCTTCCCCCTCCAGGCGGCGCGTCCGGCGCCGCCCGGCGCGCGTCCTACCCCCCGAATCCCTCCGGTCCGAGGAGTTCCATCTGGACGAACCCGCCCCCCGGGTCCAGCTCCAGCTGGCGCGGCGCCGAGCGCGCGTCGTCCTCGACCGCACTCGGCACGAACTCGATGACCACGCGCTCATCGCCCTGGACCAGTGTGTAGACCAGGAGCTGGTCGGGCCGCGTCTCGAACTCCAGGTGCTCGAACGAGTCCACGTTGATCGTGATCGCGATCGGCGTGAAGTAGGTCGAGACCTGGGGGTCGTCCGCCACGATCCGCTCCACCCAGCCAGAACCGTGGGTGACCATGTCCCGGCCGCGGAAATAGCGGTACGAGACCGTCTGTTTCGCGATGGGCCGGAGCAGGTGCCGGATGTCGACCCGGCTGGTCACCACGCCGGTGTTGACGAAGAACTTGGCGGGCGGTTCGGTGGCCACGGCATCTCCCACGACTGCAGCCTCGAGGGGCGATGGGCGCTCGCCGCGCCGCCTTCCCGGGTGCGGCCCGACAACGCAGCGATCGTAGCCGACGGCACAGGTTGCGGGAGGGTGAAGATCGCAGCTCCGGGGGCGACTCTCCCGGTGGCCTATGCTCGGTCATGCGCGCGATGCACCGTATGATCGACGCATGCTCCTCGCCATTGACACCGGGAACACGAATCTCACGCTTGGCCTGGTCGAGGGGGGCGCCGTTGTCGCCACCCGCCGCGGAGCGACGCCCCGCCGCGCAACCGCGGACGAGGTCGAGCTGCTGCTGGCCGGCCTGCTCGGCCTGGACGGCCGCACACTCGACGACGTCGCCACGATCGCCATCGCCTCGGTGGTGCCCGCGGCCACGGCCGCAATCTGCGAGGTGGGCGAGCGTCGCGGGATCGACGTGCTGGTGGCCAGCTCGGGGACCGTCCCCATCGCGATGCGCGTGGACCGCCCGGGCGACGTGGGCGCCGACCGCATCGTCAACGTGCTGGCAGCGACTCGCATCTATGGAGCCCCCGCGATGGTCGTTGACTTCGGCACCGCCACGACGTTCGACTGCGTGGGTCCCGACGGCGCGTACGTCGGTGGCGCCATCGCGCCCGGCCTGGAGCTTGGCCTCGAGGCGCTGGCCATCGGGACCGCGAAGCTGCCGCGGGTGGATCTGCGGACCCCTGACCGCGCGATCGGCCGCGACACCGTGTCGGCCATCCAGGCGGGCGTCGTCCTCGGGTACCAGGCGCTCGCGAGCGGCCTCATCGCCCGCCTCCGGGCCGAGCTCGCGGACGCGACCGGCGCCAGGCCCTCGGACGTCCGCGTCGTCCTCACCGGCGGCCTGTCGGCGGCGCCGTGGGTCGATGCGGTCGACGGGGCGGACGCGATCGACCCCGACCTCACGCTCAAGGGCCTCGCCATCCTCCATGCCGAGGTGGCCGGCGGCGAGACGATGGTCCTCGGGCGATGAGTACCGGACGGGCGCGATACGCCCTCGATGCCCGCGAGGCCGAGCAGGCAGCGCCCGCGCGCGCGGAGCCCCGTCTCGCCGGCCGATTGATCGCGCTGGGCGCCTGCGGCTCGATCGCCGCGTACAAAGCCGTGGAGCTCGTCCGCCTGCTCCGCATCGAGGGCGCCGAGGTCGTCGTGATGCTCACGCCGGCCGCCACCCAGTTCGTCTCGCCCCTCACCCTCGCTGCCCTCTCGCGGCACGCCGTCGAGACCGACGTCCTCGGCCTGCTGCCGGACCAGCGCATCGGGCACATCGTGATTGCCGATTCGGCCGATGCGGTGGTGGTGGCGCCGGCGACGGCGCGATGGCTGGGCGCCATGGCCAACGGGATCGCCTCCGATGCAGTCACCGCCGCATGCCTCACCACCTCGGCGCCAGTCGTGTTCTGCCCGGCGATGGACGGCGACATGTGGACGCACCCGGCCACCCGCAGCAACGTGGAGCGCCTCCAGCGGGACTTCGGCTACGTCATGGTCCCGCCGGACACGGGCGAGCTCGCGTCGGGGCAGTCGGGCATCGGGCGACTGGCAGAGCTGAGCCAGATCGTGGACGCGGTCGTCGCCACGATCGGCGCGCGCCCGGTCCGCCAGGCCGACCCGGCCGCCCGGCCGCCCGAGGTCCCCGCCCCGCGCGAGCAGGACCTCGAGGGGCGCCGCATCGTCATCTCCGCCGGCGGCACCGCCGAGCCCATCGACCCCATCCGGTTCATCGGCAACAGGAGCACCGGCAAGATGGGCGTCGCGATCGCGGAGGCAGCCCTGGCACGAGGCGCCGAGGTCACCCTCGTGGCCGGCCGGGTCGAGGTGGGGCTGCCGCCGAACGCGCGACTGGTGCGAGCCGAATCGACCGCCGCCATGCGCGAGGCCGTCCTCGACGCGGTCTTCGCCGGCCACGCCGACGCGCTGATCATGGCCGCCGCCGTCGCCGACTTCCGC
Organism: Chloroflexota bacterium; assembly: GCA_021802825.1. Taxonomy (GTDB): domain Bacteria; phylum Chloroflexota; class Limnocylindria; order Limnocylindrales; family CSP1-4; genus CAIXZV01. The sequence continues at coordinate 13,223 of JAJZRG010000029.1, read as the reverse complement.
CCCCGGCAGGCCGCCGACACCAAGCTCGTCCGGGACGGCGCGCTCACGCTCGAGCTCGAGCCCACCGAGGACATCCTGGCCGAGGTTGGCGCCCGCGCCGCCGCCCTGGATCCCCGCCCCGTCATCGTGGGGTTCGCCGCCGAGACCGGCTCGCTCGACCGCGCGCCGGACAAGCTGCGCCGCAAAGGGGCCGATCTCCTCGTCGCGAACGATGTCGCCGAGGCGGGATCGGGCTTCGGGAGCGACACGAACCGCGTCGTCATCCTGGGCGCCGACGGGACCCGTGACGAGCTGCCGCTGCTCACCAAGCGCCAGGTTGCCGAGCGCCTGCTCGACCGTGTGGCATCCACGCTGGACGCGCGTGGAGCACCGGCGCACACTGGCGCGACCATCCGGGAGAGCCCATGAGCGCGCAGTCCGAAACCGTCCGCCGCACCTCCGTCGTCGACATCGCCAGGCTGTATGCCGACGGCGTCCGCATCGCCACCGTCACCGCCTACGACTACCCGACGGCCCAGCTCGTGGACGAGGCGGGCATTCCGCTGATCCTCGTGGGCGACTCGCTGGGCCAGGTGATGCTCGGCTACGACACGACTGTCCGGGTGTCGATGGAGGAGATGCTCCACCATACCAAGGCGGTGGTCCGGGGCTCGAATCGGGCGCTGATCGTCGCCGACATGCCGTTCCTCTCATACGCCACGCCGGAGGACGCGCTCGAGAATTCGGGCCGCTTCCTCCGCGACGCCGGTGCCCAAGCCGTCAAGATCGAGGGCGGCATCCGGTCCGCGCGGACCATCGAGACGCTCGTCCGGGCCGGGATCCCGGTGATGGGCCACATCGGCCTTACGCCCCAGGCCATCAACACTCTCGGCCGGGTCCGCGTCCAGGGCAGGAGCCGCGAACAGGCTCGCGTTCTCCTCGCCGACGCGCTGGCGGTCCAGGAGGCGGGGGCCTTCGCGATCGTGCTCGAGCTGCTGCCGGGCCAGCTGGCCGAGGCGGTGACCGAGCGGCTGCGCATCCCGACCATCGGCATCGGGGCGGGCGCGGGGTGCTCGGGCCAGATCCAGGTGGTGACCGACCTCCTCGGCCTGGGGACCTGGACGCCGCGTCACGCCCGCAAGTACGCGGACCTCCACGGCGTGATCCTCGAGGCCCTGCGCGGTTATCGCGCGGACACTGAGGCGGGCACGTTCCCCGGCAACGCCGAGACCGTGCTGATGGACCAGACGGTGTTGGACGAGGTGCTGGGCCGCGGCGCCCAGGACCGGGCGGGCGAGACGCCCGCTGCGGGCATCCCGCTCGACCGCGACCTCTAGCCGCCGCCCCGACCGCTGCATGCAGGTCGTCCGAACGCGCGCGGATCTCCGCGCGGTCCTTGCCGGGGCCCGGCGCCCGGTCGGCCTCGTCCCCACCATGGGCTGGCTCCACGCCGGGCACGTCTCGCTCGTCGAGCGGGCCCGCGCCGAGAGCGCGACCGTCGTGATGTCGATCTTCGTGAACCCCCGCCAGTTCGGCGAGGCGCGCGACTTCGAGCAGTATCCGCGCAATGAGGCGCGCGACCTCGCGATGGCCGAGGCGGCGGGCGTGGACGTGGTGTTCGCCCCGGGCGTGGAGGAGGTCTACCCGCCCGGGTTTGACACGGTCGTGTCGGTGGGCGCCATCGCCCGCCCGCTCGAGGGCGCCGCGCGCCCGGGCCACTTCGACGGCGTGGCGACCGTGGTCGCGATCCTGTTCGCGCTCGTCGGAGCGGAGCGCGCGTATTTCGGCGCCAAGGACTACCAGCAGGTGGCGGTGATCCGGCGGATGGCACTCGACCTCGCGCTCCCCACGGAGGTCGTCCCCTGCCCCACGGTCCGGGAGCCCGACGGCCTCGCACTCTCCTCGCGCAACGCGCGGCTGTCGGCCGACGGGCGGGCGCGCGCCGCCGTGCTGCACCGCGCGCTGACGGTCGGCGGCGACCGCATCCGCGCGGGCGAGCGTTCGGCCGATGCCGTGCGGGAAGCGGTGGCGCGGGTGCTGGGCGAGGAGGCCGCCGCCAGCGTGGACTACGTGTCGGCGGCCGACCCGGACACCCTTGCCGAGCTGCACGAGATCGATGGGCGGGCCCTGCTCTCGCTCGCGGTCCGGATCGAGGGCGTCCGGCTGATCGACAACGAGCTGGTGGGTTGACGGGCGCCGTCCGGCGGCGTGTTCGGACGAGCCTCGTGTCGGCCGCCGACGAGCGGTGGCCGCGACCGCGCCAGGCTCGCCCGGCAAGCGGGCCGGCAGCCTAGAGGGCCCGCTCCGACCTCGCGGCACGAAGGGCCACCCAGGTGGCGGCCGCACCCGCCAGCCCCACCCCGGCCATCACGTCGAACATCGTCCCGACCCCAGCCGACTGAGCCACCAGGCCCGCGCCCAGCGAGCCCGCGATCGAGCCGATCGCGTACGCCGTCCCGAGGAACAGGGCCTGCGCGGTGGCGCGCATGGACGACGGGACGAGGTCCGCGAGCCACGTCGTCGTGCCCACGAGGAACAGCGAGAAGCCGACCCCGGACAGGGCGGCGACGCCAACGGATGCGGCCGCGCTGCCAGCCAGCCCCCAGCCCAAGTTGCGGATCCCGAGCGCCACGGCTCCCGAGACGATCAGGGCGGGGAGGCCCGTGCGGTCCGCGAGCCGCCGGAAGACCAGCATCGCGGGCACCTCGACCAGGGCGTTGACCGCCCAGCCGAGCCCTACGAGGCTCGCGTTGGCACCCTGCTCCACGAGCCGGACGGAGAAGTACGCCGAGGCGCCGCCGAAGGCCGTCCAGACCAGGATCGAGCTCGCGAAGAACAGCCCCAGCGTGCGCGTGCGCAGCAGCGCGAGGGCGCGGATGGGGCCGATGCCGATCACGCGCTGCCTCCGGCTGGGCGGCCCGAACAGCAGTCCCGCGACCAGCGCCGTGCCGGCGAGGAGCGGGATGTACGTCGCGAACATGGCGCCGTCGCCCGTGGCATCGATCAGGGCCCCGATGGCAATCGCGCACACGATGAACCCGACCGATCCGAGGGCCCGCGCCTGGCCGTACCGGCCGCGGTCGGTGCCGAGGTCCCCGATGGTGCGCGCGTCCACCAGAGGGGCGACTGCGCAGGTCCCCGCGGCGAGCAGCCCGACGCCCGGGAACAGCAGCGCGAGGGGCGGGCGCAGCGCCAGCACCGCCGCCACCGTTGCGGCGATCGCCATGGCGAGGACGATTGGCGCGCGGACGTCGCCGAGGCGGTCGGCCAACATGCCCCAAGCCGGCGCTCCGAGGATCTGCACGGCGGCCGGGATGGCGGTGAGCACGCCGATCAGCGCGAGGTCGACGCCCAGGTTCTGGAAGTAGACAGGCGCATGCGGGCTCCACGCGCCGACCGCTCCGAAGTACAGGGCGTACGCCAGCCCCGACGTCGCGACCACGCGCCCCGGCTGGGGCATCGGGCCGGCGGAAACAGCGGCTGTGCGGCCGGGCGGCGCGGAAGCGCTCAGGGCCGCGCCGCCTCTGTCGCCGCCTCGAGGAAGCGGTCGATCTGGAGATGCTCCCAGACGAGCGCCTTGATCGTCCCGATCTTGCCGCTGTCCCCGGCGTGTGTCTTGACCAGCAGGTCGTGGATCGCTGAGGCGACCGGGTAGGTGTCCTCGGGGACGATGGCCGCGAACATGCCCGCCTGCTGGATCGCGTCGAGCACCTCGGGGCGCGGCTGGTATCCGCCGGTCAGCACGATGCCCAGGGCCTTCGCCTCGGGGCCAGCGTCGATGGCTCCCGGCGTCTGGACGACGAGGTGGTCGATCTGCTCCACCGTGGACGGGAGCATGCGCCAGGCCTCGCCCGCGACGTGGGCGGCCGCGAGCGTCAGGATCGCGTCCTCGCGGTCGCCCGGCAAGATGACCAGGGTCCCGGCGCCCACGCGCTCGAGCATGTGGCGAGGCTCCATCGCGCCAATCGCCACGTCGTCGATCACGCGGTCGAGGTCGGGCCCCGGGTGGATGACCCGCCCGCCGACGCCCTCGAGCACCATGCCCAGCGTCGGGTTGGACAGGAGCGGCCGATACGGCAGCACGCCGAGCAGCGGGATCCCGTGCCGGGCCAGACCGCGCTCGAGCGTGCGCTCGATCCCGGGCTGCTCGTCCACGCGGACCTTGTTGACGATCGCCCCGGCGACGCGCACGCCGTGGGCGGCGAAGTGCGACGCGTTCAGGACGATCTCGTCGATCGGGCGCCCCACACCGCCCTCGGACACAATCACCGCGGGCGCGTCCAGGCGCGCCGCCACGGCCGCGTTCGACAGCCCGATGACCGCGCCCACCCCGGCGTGCCCCGTGCCCTCGATGAGCAGGACGTCATGGTCCGCGAAGGTCGCGTGGGCAACGTCGATCCGCGAGCCCAGGTCCTCGACCACGTCGCCCGCGATGTACGCCTTGGTGAAGCCGCGCGGGATGTGGACCGGGCTCATCACCCCGAACGACTCGGGCAGACCGAAGACCTCGCGCATGAGCACGGCGTCCTCGTCCGCAGGCACGCCGTCCTCGATCACGGTCCGCTGGCCCACCGGCTTCATGAACCCGGCGCACAGGCCCCGGCGCCGGAACCCGTCGAGCAGCCCGAGGCTGGCCGTGGTCTTGCCGCGGTTCTGACCGGTGGCGGCGAGGTAGAGGTGGCGCATCTGGCGGCTCCCGGCGGCGGCCCACCGGCGTATCAGCCGCGGGGCGCGGTCTTGCGCTCGATCAGCGCGACAGCCTCGCGCAGGCGGGTGAGGGACTCGTCGTCGACGCTGTCGGACTCCAGATGGGGGCCGAGACGCTCCATGATGTCGGTCACGAGGCCCAAGAACACCGAGGCGTCGGCGAGGAAGAACTGGGGCTCGTTGTTGTAGCGGACGAGCGTGAGGCGGCCCTGGAGCACGCGCCGCTCGTCCAGGTGGGCGACCTGAGTGCCGAAGTTGTGTCCCTGGATGCCGTCCGGGTTGTTCAGGAAGTTGAGCGCGTTGTCGATGGCCAGGCCGAATCGCGCACGCCACGCCACCAGCCGCTCGTGGACCTCGGGCGGGATCCGAACCTCGGACACATCCTCGAACACCTCAGGCGCCACGGTCAGCAGCCCGACGAGGGTGGTGCCGGCGCGGGCACCGAGCATGACCTGGAGGCTGCGCTCGAGGGTGAACACCTCGGAGTCGAAGCGCGGGCTGGTGATGACGTCCGTCAGCAGGTCCTCGACATTGTCGAGGCTGCCCGGGTCGTTGAGGGCGTTGGCGAGGTGGAGGATCTCCTCTTTGAAGAGGAACTTCTCCTCGTGATCGAGCATGGCCGGATGGTAGCAGCGCCGGCGCGGGGCCACGCGGAGGTGCCCGCGGTGGCGCCTGGGCGATGGGACGGCTGCGCCTCCTCTAGGGTGCGAGCGGCCCGTCGCCCAGCCGGTCGAACAGGTTGGCCGTCATGCGCCCGACGCGGTCGTCGATCGGCGTGCGGACACCCTTGTAGTCACGGGAGCCGTAGTCGTCGATGGCCCATGACCACTGGAACGTCCCCGCCGCGAAGACCGTGGCACCGGACTGCGCCGTGTACATGGTAGAGGTGTGGATGGGCGCGCTCGGGTAGGCACCCGGGTCGTGCTTCGAGCTGCGCACAGCGTTGACCGGGCTGTGCGCCAACTGAACGGTTCCAGGCTGGGCGAGGTCCGGGAAGAACGTGTCGTACTCCTGCCCGACGAGGTTCGAGATCGCGTCGCCGTCGCGCAGGTCGGTGCCCTCGTAGAGCCAGTGGCCGTGGTTCGTGACGATCCAATCGGCCACGCGCTCCACGATCCGCCCGTACATCTGACCGACCAGCGGAGCCTCGGGGTCGTTGACCGGGGCCTCGCGCCAGCGGCAGGTGGTCAGGTCGGGCCGCGTCACCATGATCGGGTCAGCGGTCTTGCTCTTGTACGACGTGATCCGCGTGCCTGGACCGGCGGGTCCGTCCTCGAGGCGCGCCTGCCAATAGACCTCGTTCGCGGTCAGGAACGCGACGTTGGTGCCGGCCGCGACCGCTGCCTCCACACGCGAGCGCATGGGTCGCGTCCAGTACTCGGGGTGGCCCGCCATGACGAGCATGCGCCGTCCGTTCGCGAGGTCGGGGTTGCGCTCGAGGTCCACGTCCGCGATGTACTCCACGTCGCGGCCGTTGCGTTCCATCCAACGGATGAACTGGAGCTCCCACCGCCGGAGGAAGCCCGCACCGGAGTCGAGGGCGTAGGGGCGGTCGAAGGACACCTGAGCGGCCCGGTGGTTCGCCGTGGCCGCCACGGGGTGGTTGTAGACGTTCGAGTAGAGGTCGAGCCCGCCCCAGGCGTTGTAGGCCTGCCAAGTCGCCGCGGCGCTCACGAACAAGATGGGCGCGCGCTGCGGATCGGTCGGATCGGGGCGCAGCACAATCGGCACGTTCGCGATGCTGTGGCCCTTGGGCGACCGGAGCACCGCGAGCAGCATGCCGCTCTTCACCCCGCTGGGGGCAGTGGTCTGGAGCACGGGCGTCCAGTGCGCCTCGACCAGTCCGGTCACGTTGTCGATCGTGGCGCGCGGCTGCTTCGAGAGACGGACGTGGCGGTCCACCTTGATGAGACGGCCGCCGAGACCGTCATACCAGCCCAGGCGGTACCACTCCACGTCCACGAAGCCGCTTCCCTGGGCGCGCAGCGAGAGCGGCTCGCCCGGCCCGACCGACGCTGCGGCGAGGTAGGCACTCACGCCGGAGGGGGCTCGCATCCGGTCCCAGCGGTCGTCGCCAGGGATGAGGTTCTCAACCTTCATCGAGCTGTCGCGGTCGGGCCCCAGCGATGGCGGCGCCGCCGTCACGCTCCGGACGGTGGGTCCCGAGGAGGCCACCGGTGGCGCGAGGGTGGGCGCCGTGACCGGCGAGCTTGACGGGGTGTTGGAGCAGGCGGCTAGCACCGCCGCCGTGCCAGCCATCGCGCCTGCGGCCAGGAGGCGGCGCCGGCTGACGATCGACCGCCCTTGCGGAGATTCCCCTTCGTCGCCCACGTCCACGTGTTACCCCGCGTGCAGCCCCCATGTAGAGGCGGGGCGAATGTACGGGGAGCCGTGTTCAGACGGCGCCGTCCTGGAGCGTAAGGAATCGAAACGACCCGGCGAAAGCCGGGTCGTCTCGGGGAAGACGATGGGTGCGGCCGGGTCAGCGGCCGCGGCAGATCACGGGTAGAGGCCGCGCATCGCGGTGGCGTCTGCCACCCGCTGGACGGCGTTGAGGTAGGCGCCCGTCCGCATGTTCACGCCGTGCTTCTGGCTCTGGGCCAGGACCTCGGCGAACGCCTGGTCCATGATGACCTTGAGCTTCGCGTTGACTTCCTTCTCGGTCCAGTGGTCGCGGTTGAGGTCCTGGACCCACTCGAAGTAGCTGACAGTCACGCCGCCGGCGTTGCACAGGATGTCCGGGATCATGAACACGCCGCGCTGGTAGAGGATCTCGTCGGCCTCGGGCGTCGTCGGGCCGTTCGCGGCCTCGGCGACAATCCTGGCCTTGATGTCCATGGCGTTGCGCGCGGTGATCTGGTTCTCGTACGCGGCCGGGATCAGGACATCGCACGGCGTCTCGAGCAGCTCGGCGTTGCTGATGTCCTCGGCGCCCGGAAAGCCCTGGACGGTCCCGTGCTCCTTCTTCCAGGCGAGGACCTTGTCCGGGTCGAGGCCGGCCATGTTGCGGATGCCGCCGGTCGAGTCGGACACGGCCACGACCGTGCTGCCCTCGGCCGCCATGAGCTGGGCCGCGATGGAGCCCGCGTTGCCGTAGCCCTGGACGGCGACAGTGGCGCTCTTGAGGTCTATGCCGAGGTGCGCGGCGGCTTTCACGACCGTGAACACGCAGCCGCGCGCCGTCGCCTCGTTGCGGCCCTCGGAGCCACCCAGGCTGATCGGCTTGCCCGTCACGACGCCCGGGACCGTGTAGCCCTGGTGCATGGAGTAGGTGTCCATGAACCAGGCCATGATCTGGGGCGTGGTGTTGACGTCCGGCGCGGGGATGTCGCGCTCGGGGCCGATCAAGACGCTGATCTCGGTGAAGAAGCGCCGGGACAGGCCCTCGAGCTCTTTCTTGGACAGCTTCTTGGGGTCGACGATGACGCCGCCCTTGCCGCCGCCGTACGGGATGCCCACGACCGCGCACTTCCAGGTCATCCACATCGCGAGGGCCTTGACCTCGTCGAGGGTGACGTCCTGGTGGTAGCGGATGCCGCCCTTGGCGGGGCCGCGGCCCAGGTTGTGCTGCACGCGGAAGCCGGTGAACACCTGCACGTTCCCGTCGTCCATGTGGACCGGGAAATGCACCGTCAGCTCGCGGCGCGGCTCGCGCAACACGCGGCGCAGGCCGGGATCGAGGTTGAGCATCTCAGCGGCCAGATCGAACTGCCGTTGGGCGACCTGCCAGGCGTTGATGGGCGCCGCAACTTGCTCCGTCGTCATGAACGGATGTTCCTCGTGCGGGGACGGTGGACGCCGTCCCGAGCGGTTGAGCCGTCTTCCGGACGACCCCACGGGGGCGCGCAACGGTCGGGCCCGAAATGCCGGCCGCGAGACGTCGCACGCCGCCTCTGCCCGGCAAGTATAGCCGCGGAACGGTGCCGACCCCCTGCCGGTCGTCACCCTGTCGCAACCAATCCGTCACTTGGGCGCTCCCGGCCGAGGATGTCCGGCCGACGCCGTCGGGTCTGCCCCCGGTGGGGTCAGCTCTGGCGCAGGATCGTCGCGCCCAGGCACCCGGGGCCGACATGCGGCCCGACCGACGGGCCGATCGTCACCACCTGGATCTGCGAATCGGCGAGCCCGGACCGCTCTTGGAACTGCTGGCGGAACTCCTCCACGTCGGCGTTCGTGCTGTGGAGCACAGTGGCCCGCTCGAGCGGGCGCGCCGTGAGGAGCGCCAGCGTCCGCTCGCGTGCCTTCGCCCGCGTGCGCACCTGGTCGGCCTTCTCGACGACCCCGTCCACGACGGTGATGATCGGCTTGATCGACAGCATGGAGCCGACGGCGGCGCTGGCCCCGCTGATTCGCCCACCGCGCTTGAGGTACTCGAGCGTGTCGAGGGCGACGTAGAGGTCCACGTCGGCCTTGCGCGCCTCGATGATCGCCGCGATCTCGGCGGCGCTCTTGCCCTGCTCGGCGAGCTCGGTGGCCATCTGGGCGAGCATCCCGAAGCCCATGGAGGCAGTGCGCGAGTCGATCACGTGGATCTCGCGGCCCTCGAGCATCGCTGCCGCGATCCGTGCCGACTTGACCGTCCCCGAGAGCTCCTCGGAGACGTCGACGCACACGATCGCCTCGGCGCCCTGCTCGAAGGCCGCCTCGAACACGGCCTTGAACTCGCCCGGCGACGCGGCGGCCGTGGTGGGCAGCGGCGCGCCCGGTGCCAGCATCCGCTGCCAGAACTCGTCGGTGGAGAGCTCGGTGATCGCCCGGAACTTGCGGTCCCCGAACGAGACCTCGAGCGGGACGATGATGATCCCCTGCCGGGCCGCGACCTCGGGCGGCATGTCGCTGGCCGAGTCGATGACGATAGCCACACGCGACATGGCAGGCTCCTCCTTGTGGACGGGCCGCGTTCGGGCGTGAGCGGCCTGGCCCCGTGCGCCCAAGGATACGGACCGGTGGCGGCGCGCGCCGGCGCTTCGCGCCTCATGGGCCGCCTGCGGCATGGGCCGCCTGCGGCCCTGCCGCGCGGCGGGCCCCTGCCCCCGTCGACACCCGATACCCTGTCGGGCATGTCGTTCGCCCGTCTCGCCGGGACCCTCCGCTCGCTGCCCGCGAGCGCCCGGCGCACCGTCCTCGACGTCGCCGCCGGCAGGGCGCCGGTCACGGCCGTCCTCCTCGGCACGTTCACCCTGCGGCTCGCGACGGGCGTCACCGGCGCGATGCTGACCTTCTACTTCGGGCGGTTCCAGCACCATGGCGGGCAGCCGGTCCAGTCGTGGCACGTCGGGGTGATGGTCGCGCTGTTCTTCGCGTCGGAGCTGATCGGGTCGCCGATCTTCGGGATCCTGTCCGACCGGATCGGCCACCGGCGCGTGATGCTCGTCGGACCGGCCTTCGGCGCCATTGCGGTGATCATCACCGGGCTCACGGTGAGCCTGCCGGTCATCGCGTTCACGCGCCTGCTCGAGGGCGGCTCAACCGCCGCGTCCGTCCCGTCGATCCTCGGGTTCATCGCCTTCGCCACCGCCTCCGACGAGCTGGCCCGCGGCCGCGCCGTCGCCCGCTTCGAGGCCGCGACCCTGGCCGGGATCCTGTGCGGGTTCGTCGTCGCCGGTCCGCTGTTCGACCTCATCGGCCCGCCGGCGTTCTTCCTCAACGCCCTGCTCTACCTGCTCTCGTTCGCGATCTACCGGTATGGCGTCCGGCGCGACGCCGAGCCCGCGCCCGCCGCGTCCGCGCACGACCCGCGCGAGGGCCTGCACCGCTACGCGCGCATCCTGCGCAGTCGGGAGGTCTGGTTCCTGGCCCCGACGTGGATCGCGATCAACGCCACGCTGGGCCTGTTCACGACCCAGACGCTGTTCCAGCTCGTCAAGCAGCGGGACCCGATGTTCGCCGACCAACAGCTCATGGGCGGCTTCGACCCGACCTTCATCAGCCTCGGTCTGGGCGTCGGCGGGCTGCTGTTCTTCGCGGGCCTGCTGTACTGGGGCGGGCGGTTCAAGAACCTGCGCCGGACGACGATCATCTTCCGCGGCATCGCGGGCGGCTTCGCGGTCCTGGTCGCGGGGTCGATCATCAACCACGCGGGCGGCTCACCGGTCCCGTTCATCCTCGCGATGGTCGCCCTGGCCGCCGGCGGGCTGTTCGTCCTCGCTGGCGCCACGCCTGCCGCGATCGGCCTGCTCGCCGACGTGACCGAGGCGTTTCCCGACGACCGCGGCGCGATCATGGGGCTCTATTCCGTGTTCCTCGGCTTGGGGCAGATCACGGGCGCGCTGGTCGGCGGCGAGTCGGCGCAGCGGGCCGGGCTCGACGGGATCTTCATCGCGTCCTTCGTGCTGCTCGGGATCGCGCTCGTCCCGCTCAGCCACCTGCGCGGCTACGAGCACCAGGTGGGGCGGGTGGCGGTGCCGCGACCGCCGCGGGCCGTCTAGCCCTGATGCCCGACCCCGGCGCCGCCCCGGGCACGCCGCCCCCCGAGGCCATGGCGCCGGTACGGCTGGCGCGGGGTGCCCGTGGCGCCGTCGTGGCCCCGCACGCCCTGGCGACGCAGGCCGGTCTGGCGGTCCTGGCGGCCGGCGGGCACGCCGTCGATGCCGCGATCGCCACCAATGCCGTGCTCGGCGTCGTCATGCCCCAGGGCTGCGGGATCGGCGGGGACGCGTTCTGGCTCGTGTGGGACGAGGCCGCCGGCGAGCAGCTCGCGCTCAACGGCTCCGGGCGGTCGCCCGCCGCGATGTCGGCCGCCGGACTGCGCGACGCCGGCCTCGAGCGCGTGCCCCTGCGCGGCCCCCTCTCGATCACGGTCCCGGGCGCTGTCCGCTCCTGGGGCGACGCCCACCGACGCTGGGGGCGACTGACGCGGGACGCCGTGCTCGCGCCCGCGATCGAGCAGGCGGAGGCCGGGTTCCCGGCCTGGGACGGTCTGGTCGACGCGATCGAGCGGCTGTGGCCCGAGGTGGAGCGCGAGCCGTGGGCCGCCGGGCTGGGCCACGTCTGGCGGCCGGATGGGCGGGCGTGGCGACCGGGCGAGGTGGTCCGGCTGCCTGCGCTGGCCGCGACGCTGCGGACGCTGGCTGCCGAGGGCTTCGACGCGTTCTACGACGGCGACCTGGGCGAGAGGATCGCGCGGGGGCTCGCTTCCGCCGGCGGTCCGCACACGGCCGCCGACCTGCGGGACCACCGCTCCGACTGGGTCGTCCCGATCTCGGCCACGTACCGGGGCGTGCGGGTCACGTCGCACCCGCCCAACTCGAGCGGCGTGTTCGCGCTGCTGCTGCTCCGCGTGCTGGAGCGGTTCGGGCCCCCCGGGGGCGCGACGTTCGGCGGGCGGGGCTGGTCCTCGGGCGCGTGGGTCCACGTGATGCTCGAGGCGGCCAAGCTCGCGTACGCGGACCGCGACGCGGTGCTCGGCGATCCGGCGGCTCGAGCGGTGCCGGTGGGCGAGCTGCTCTCGGACGCCCACGTCCGGGCCCTGGCCGCGCGGATCAACCCGCGGCGCGCGGACCCGGGGCCGACCCCGGTGCGGACGCTGGTGGGCGGCACGATCTACCTCGCGGTCGTGGACGCGGAGGGCAACGCGGTCAGCCTGATCCAGTCCAACGCCGCGGGGTTCGGCTCGGGCGTGCTGGACCCCGAGACCGGCGTGCACTTCCAGGATCGCGGCGCGTCGTTCTCGCTGATCCCCGGCCACCCCAACCTGCTCGCGCCCGGGCGGCGTCCGGCGCATACACTCCTGCCCGGGATGCTGTTCCGCGCGGCCGAGCACCGGCCGTGGGTCGTGGCCGGATCGATGGGCGGCGACATCCAGCCGCAGATCCACGCCCAGCTCGTGTCCGCGCTGGTGGACGGCGGGGCCGACCTCGCGACGGCGGTCGGCGCGCCGCGGGTGACCGTGGAGCCCGACGGCTGGTTCGCGCCGCCCGTCCGCGTCCTGGCCGACGGCGACCTGGCGCCGGGCGTGGACGGGGATCTGCGCTCGCGGGGGCACCGGCTGGAGCGCGCCCGGTTCGACGGCTCGCTGGGCCACGAGCACGCGATCGAGCTGGTTGACGGCGGGCCGGCCGCCGGCGGGTCGCTCGCAGCGGTCGCAGACCCGCGGAGCGCGGGCCTGGCGGCGGTCCGGTAGCGGCAGGACCGCGATGGTATCCTCGGCCGCGCCGGTGGCCGGCTGCGCTCCGACGAGCGGCTGCCGCCTCGGTGTGGAGCGGGAGGCGCAGGTGACATCCAACGTCGGGCAGAACTACCCGTACACGAGCGAGAGCGAGCCGCAGCGGATGGCGGCCGTCACCTCGCTGCTCACCGACCGCGCCGACCTCGCCGACAAGCTCAAGGCCGAGGCGACCCCGCTCGACGAGCAGGAGCGGTGGTGGGTCTACAAGTGCCCCACCACGGGCTGCCCGGGGCTGCTCCACGTCGCGGGCTACGCGGCCGAGCGCCACGCGCTCGTCACGGTCTGCGACGGGACGTGCGGCAAGACCTTCCTGCGCTAGGCGCCGACGCCCCTCCTCGGCCCGGCACGGCCACGGTATGACCGACGTGAG
>JAJZRG010000088.1 GCA_021802825.1 Chloroflexota bacterium | reverse complement strand
GGCGGTGGTGTTGTAGGCCGCCACGAAGGCGTCGATGCCGCGACGGACGTGCATGGGCGAGGTGTGGCTCGCGCCGTCGAGCGCACCCCGCTTGAGGATGCTGAACCAGACCTCGACCTGGTTGAGCCAGCTCGCGTGGGTCGGGGTGAAGTGGAAGTGGACGTTGCGATGGCGGGCGAGCCAGCGATCGTGCTTGGGCCTGTGGGTGCTGAGGTTGTCGAGCACCACATGGAGCTCGGTGGCGGGGTGGGCGGCAACGACCTCGTTCATGAAGTCGAGGAACTCGCGCCGCCGGCGGCGGGCATGGTGGGCGGCCTGGACCTGGCCCGTGGCCACCTCGAGCGCGGCGAACAGCGTCGTCGTGCCGTGACGCTTGTACTCATGGGCGAACCCGGTCAGCGCCCGCCCGTCGGGCAGCCGGAGCCAGCCCTGGGCGCGTTCCAGCGCCTGGATGCTGGGCTTCTCGTCGACGCACACGACGAGCGCGTTCTCGGGCGGGTCGAGATAGAGCCCGACGATGTCGGCCGCCTTCTGGGTGAACTCGGGATCGGTGCTGATGCACCAGCTCCGGCGCCGCCGCAGGCTGATGCCGTGGCGACGGAGCGTCCGCCACACCTGGTCCGCGCTGACGTCGCCGAGGTGCGCGGCCAGCAGCGAACCCGTCCACGTCGCGTGGCCCGCTGGTGGCCGCTCGTCGAGCGCGGCGAGGATCCGGCGCTCGGTCGCCTCGTCGTACCGCGCGACGGCGCCGGGTCGGGGCGCATCGATGAGCCCGGCGAGTCGCTCGCGCGCGAAGCGGGTCCGCCACTTGCTCACCCGGGCCGGTCGGGTCCGGAGCTCGCGGGCGATCTCGTTGGTGCCGCTGCCCTCGGCAGCGGCCAGGATGATCTGGGCCCGTTCGACCATCCGCTGCTCGCTCGTCCCGGCCCGCAGCCAGGATCGGAGCGTGTCCTGCTCAGCCTCCGACAACACGATGGGAGTGGCGGGCTTTCTCATCCACGGAGCGTACATCATGACGCTCTCTACCGCCAGTAAGTACTGGTCAAGATGGTTGAACGAAAGGACCGCTTGTCGTGCGTCCGCGCACCACCTACGGTCCGCCCGACACGCGAACCCCGTTCGCCGTTGATCGCGAAGCGCACCTCAAGATCATGGACCGACTATCGATCCCGCCTGGCTGGCGTCCCGGACTCCGGGCAGGCGTTCTCTCCGTCTGCGCGGTGCTGGTCGCGGGCACCGCCCTGGCCGTCTCCGCGAACGTCTCCGACCACTTCGCCCGTGCCGCGATCGACGAGGCCGTTGGGTCCATCGAGGCGGTGGTCCGAGGGTACGTCGACCCGATGGTCACGGAGGGCGGGATCGCCACCCTGGCGAGCGACCAGCGCGCCGCGATCGACGCTCAGCTGAGCCGCCTCGTGGCGTCGGGGAAGATCCTGCGGGTCAAGATCTGGGCGCCCGACGGCACGGTCGCCTTCTCCGACCTGCCGGCCTTGCGCGGCCGCCAGTTCCCCATCGGCGATGAGCTCGGCGACGCCCTCGCGGGGAAGGTCGCGGCCGAGTTCTCCAGCGCGACCGCGGACGAGAATGTCTTTGAGCGAGGACTCGCGCAACGCTTCCTGGAGATCTACCTGCCGATCCGGGCATCCGGAAGCCGCGACGTTCTCGGCGCCTACGAGATCTACGAGGACGCCGCGCCGAGTGAGGCCCACATCGCGACGACCCGCCGGGACGTCCTGCTGATCGTCGGCGCGATGGCGCTGGGCCTGCTGGCGCTCCTGTTCGCGGCCTTCTCCGGAGCGTCTCGGCTCCTCGCTAGCCAGAACCGCCAGTTGCGTCGGAGTGAGCAGCGCTTCCGGTCCCTCGTCCAGAACTCCGCCGACGTCGACATGGTCCTGCGAGCCGACGGGAGGATCGCCTACGAGAGCCCAGCCGTCGAGCGCGTCCTGGGCTACCGGGCCGAAGACCGGACCGGCCAGCCCGCCTTTGACATCGTTCATCCCGACGACCGAGACTTCGGGGAGCAGCTGCTCTCCGGAGTCATGCGCACACCGGGTGCCCAGCTGTCGGGTGAACTCAGGGCTCGGCACGCCGACGGGTCCTGGCGGCTCATCGAGGCAGTCCTAAAGAACCTGCTCGCCGACCCTGCCGTCGACGGCGTCGTCGTCAACTACCGCGACATCACGACGCGCAAGACCCTCGAGGAGGAGCTCAGGCGGCAGGCCTTCCACGACTCACTGACCGGCCTCGCCAACCGGGCCCTCTTCGCGGATCGCCTAGACCATGCCCTATCGCGGACCCGGCGGTTCGGGCACCCGCTGGCCGTCCTGTTCATAGATCTCGACGACTTCAAGACCGTCAACGACAGCCTCGGCCACGGCGAGGGAGACCAGCTCCTCGTTGCGGTGGCTGAACGGCTGCGCGGGGCCGTGCGGGCAGCCGACACCATCGCGCGGATGGGTGGCGACGAATTCGCCGTCCTCGTCGAGGACCCGGCCGATGCCGGTGCGCCGGTCGAGGTGGCCCGGCGGCTGCTGGCAAACCTCGAGGCGCCCTTCGAGCGCGCGGGCAAGGAGTTGTTCGTCCATGCCAGCGTCGGAGTCGCGGCCTCGACCTCCAAGAGCCAGACCGCCGACGAGCTGCTGCGCAACGCGGACGTCTCGATGTACACGGCGAAGAGCAACGGCAAGAACCGCGTCGAGGTCTTCCAGCCGGCCATGCACACGGCGGCGCTCGCCCGCCTGGCCCTCAAGGGCGACCTGGAGCGGGCGCTGGAGCGAGGGGAGTTCGTCCTCCTCTACCAGCCGATCATGCGCCTTGGGACCGGCCAGGTCGCAGGTGTCGAGGCCCTGCTCCGCTGGCATCACCCTCGGCGCGGGGTCGTCGGTCCGACCGAGTTCATTCCGGTTGCCGAGGAGACCGGGCTCATCATCCCGCTCGGTCGCTGGGTGCTCGAGCGGGCCTGCCGGCAGGCGAAAGCCTGGGACGTCGACGCCACCAGGCCGCTGACGATGAGCGTCAATGTCTCCGGTCGCCAGATGCAGCAGCCCGAATTTGTCGACGAGGTCGCCCAGGCACTTGCCCTGACGGGCCTCGAGCCAGCGCGCCTCACGCTCGAGCTGACCGAGAGCGTCCTGATGCAGGATGCGGAGGCGGCAACGGCGACGCTCGGCGAGCTCAAGCACCTCGGCGTGCGGCTGGCCATCGACGATTTCGGGACGGGCTACTCCTCGCTCAGCTACTTACGCCGGTTCCCGATCGATGAGCTCAAGATCGATCGGTCGTTCGTCGCGAGCATGTGCAACGGCCCCGAGCAGAGGGCGGTCGTGCTCTCGATCATCAAGCTGGGCGAGACGCTCCACCTTGAAACGGTGGCCGAAGGGATCGAGGAACCCGGCCAGCTGGCCGATCTGCAGACTCTCGGGGCGGACCTCGGGCAGGGCTACTACTTTGCCAAGCCGCTCAGCCCCGAGGCGATCTCGGCTTTGCTCCTGTCGGAAGGCGGCCGCATCGATGGGGCCTCGGTCGACCGCAACGTGGCCTGACGACCGACGCAACGGGACACGATCTGCTCATGGTGCCGCTACGATGGCGCTAGCCTCGTTGGCTCTGCGGCCCCGACGAGAGGGCCGGCCGCCGCGGGTGGGAGGCTGCCCGCCGAGCGATTGAGAATAGAACGACTGTTCGATCCGGCCAACGGGAATTGTCCAAGAAACGGCGCCGTGAAGTGCGGGTCGTCCACAGTGCATCCCCGACCGAGGCGTCGTTTCTTCGCGAACGCCAGCCGACCATTCGGAGTGCTACCGTCCGGCCATGGCGCGACGTCGTCGAGGCGGGCCCGTGGATCCGCAGCGGGACCTCGAGCGCGTCGCGATCGAATGGGTGATCCACGAGCTCGAGGTCGAGGGTCATGACGTCCGGGATCTGTGGTTCCCGGAATACCAGCCAGATGATCCCCGGATCCTTGGCCGCAGGACGCGGCCAGACGGGGCGATGCTGGTCGATGGCCACGAGGTCGCGATCGACGTCACCGGCTTCTGGAGCGAGCTCCGCGGCAAGGCCGCGGCCGGCGCTCGTGAAGTCCGCCAGATGGCAGAGGTGGCCATCGAGGCCGCGCGTCCCGAGGTCCGGTTGTTCGGCTTGATCGTCTACGACCCGGTGCGGCTCGCGCACCTGGCGCCGGGCGGGCGGCGGACTGCCGAACGCGCCGCGGCGGATGCCGCCCTCGTGGTGGCTGTCGCCCTGGAGGCGGCACAGCAAGGCCCCGGGGTCCGGATCGAGATTGACCCGGCGCGCCTCCCCGTGTGGGCCGACGGGATGAACATCACGACGGCTGCCCGGAGCCGCTGGCCCGCGCGGTTGACCTTCTGGCCACGCCGCGAGATCGCCGACGAGGTGGCAGAGCGGCTCGCTGAGATCGCCGAGGACAAGGGGCGCCAGCTGGCCGGCTGGGGGCTAGGCATCATCGCGATCCCGCCGCGTGCGTTGACCGACAAGGCCACGGAAATCGCAGCGGGCATCGCGGCGCGCGATGCTTGGCCTTTCTGGCGCGTCTATCTTCTCGACGCGAGCCGTGCCCATCTCGTTTGGTCGCGGGACGCTGATGAACCGCCGCCGCAAGCCGGCTGACAGCCTCCCGGCTGCGGTCCCGTCAGCCCCCCTCCGCAAACAGAGTCGCTTGGTCTACGGGAGCTGTCACCTTCGCCGCCCGCTGGATCGGCGCCGAGACGAGCGGCGGCAGCTGCGGCCGCAGGCCGCGCTCGAGCAGATCCGCGACTGACAGGATCTGGATCCGCGGGTAGTCGCGGTCCGACACGTCGGAGTGGTACGTCCCGGCGATCGTCGCCTCGTGCTGCATCGGCTTCGTCGGCTCGTCGAGGGTGACGAGGATCCCGATCGCCGCGCCTTCCCGCTCGCAGACGGCCTTGAGCAGATCTCGGTCCGTCGTTAGGAGGACCGACGGTTCGAGGAGCACTGCGAGCTTTGCAGTATCCGTGTCGGTCGGATCCCTGGCGGCGACATTGTCCCTGGCGGCGACATCGTGCACGCGACGGTCGTCGATGACGATCCCGTTCATGTTCACGAGACGCATTCAGGGCACGTACTCTGTGGAGAGCAGCTGGAGCATTCGTGCCTCGTTGCGCGCCTCCCTCGCAGCAACGGCTGGGATTCTGCGGACGATCTCGTCAACTGCATCAAGCTTGGCATGGAGGCGGGCCGATCCGATCTCGGTCGCGCGAATGAGCGCCGAGGGCCTCTCTGCCTCACCCGGCGGGAGGCGATAGAGAAGGTCCGCGATTACTGCACTCGCGTCGAGCACTACCGGTGTGACGTGTTGCGCCCGCACCTCTGAAGGGTCGCGATTACCGAATGCTGCGACCGCATCGACCGTCGTGACTCGACCGAGAGACTGTCGGTCATTCACTCACATCTCTCCCCAGAGACACGATCTGCGCCCTTCGCCCTCGTCGGCCATCTGTCCAGCGGCGAGGCAAAGCGTACCGCGACGCTCGACCAACTCGCCTGCTGCCCTTCGCCTCGCACGATCCGCGCGTAGTGTCGACCACGGGGGCGACTTCGCTGCTGGGGAGGGCCTGACTCCTGCGAGCACGCCCGGCGACCATGACACGGGGCCTCCTTGCGCTGTCCCTCGCGCTGCCGAAGCGTCCGCTGAGTGAATCCCGACGAGATCCAGGCCGCCATCCAGCGTGCCGTCAAGGTGACCCCGGTCCTGGTCTTCGCGGCCAAGGCTCACCTCATCGCGAATGCGAGCGGCGGTACACCCCAGATGATCGAAGCCTTCGTGGCCGACATCGGTGCCACCCTCCCCCAGCCTGTGGTCATCGATCGCTCGATCGAGCCTGCCGGGGTCATCCACGATGTCGCCCGCTGGTTGGCCTGCCAGGTCGCGGCCCGCGAGGCCGTCTGGGCGCTCATCGGCGCGGGTGCGCTCGTCCCGCGCTCCGTCGACCTTGAGGCGGCCGACTTGAACGTGGCCTGGACAACCGTAATCCCAGGATCCGGCGGCCACTCGTCGGGCTGGCACTTTGGCCCGGCCATCCCAATCCCCTCCCAGGTCTCCCTGCCGTCCTCGGGCGCCACTCACCTGACCGACGGTGACTTGTTCCTCGCCACCCTCGATCTGCCGGATGTCGACCCCAAGATCTCGGAGTCGCTCCGCGAGGCGTTCACCTGCTTCCGCCACGACCTCTACACGCCGGCCCAGGTCATGCTCGGCCGCGCCGCCGAGGGTGCCCGGATCCTGCTCGGCGACGCCCTCGTCGCCGCTGCGCCGACCGAGTCCGCGGCCATTTCGGTCGGCCGCGATCTCAAGCGCGGCCTTCACTTCGCGCGTCTCCCCGACCGGGTAGTGACCCTCTATACGAACGCGGCCGATGCCCGCATCGTCGCGTCGTCGGGCGTGAGCCACGCCGACCTGCGCGGCGTCCTGGTCTGGACCGAGGCATTGAGGGAAGCGCGCAACGCCGTTCATCACGCCATCGACGCACCGCTGCCCGCGACCTGGGAGACGACCGCGACCCTGTTGATGGGAGCTGTGCCCAGCCTGCGCCGCCTCTGGGCAGTCACCGCCGCCACACGGTCCTGAGCCCAACGACGATGTGGTCATCGTGTCGAGGTCCACGGGCGTGATCAGGCGTCGGACGGGGTACCAAGCTCGGTGAACAGGGTCAGCTGCAGCCCAGCGGGCGCCTCAAGGCGCGAGTTCAACGAGTTCCAGGGCGTTAGGGTCGGCCCGGCGATCACGGCTGCACCGGCAGTCTCGAGTGCCTCAGTCATCGCGCGGGAGTCGGCGACCTCGAAGGCGACCCGAATGTGCCCGGCCACCCGTCGGCCGACCTCGACCTCGTCGATGAACGCGGCATTGCCAGGATCGGTCAGTTCGAGGGTCGCGCGTCCGGCCGCGAGGATCGTCACCCGACCACCCGGCGACGTGTAGGCAGCCCGTTTCGTTAGACCGAGGACATCGCGGTAGAAGCGAACAGCCTCGTCGTAGTCTGGCGTAGTCACGACGAGGCGGAGCTCACGCACGCCGGGTGAGTCGTCCACGATGGTCTCCAGTCTTCGGTCAGCCAAGCAGCTGGATCGTAGTGCGCCGGCGGGGCGCCCGACGTTGTCTCCTCAGCCGATGAACGCACACCCCCTCCCCGCGCTCCAGTCCGGCACACCCACCGCCTGGGAGGAGGCGGTCTACGCGTTCCTCGTCGAGAAGCGCGCTCGCTCGGGGTCGACGCGGACGGTCGAGAGCTACGCCCGGATGCTCTGGCCATTCTTCCGGCTGAAGGCCCCCGATCAGGTCCGCTCGTCGGAGGTCCTGGCCTACGCCCATGGGATCGGCGCCTCGGGACGAGTGCCGTCTGCGACCACGGTCGGGGCCCGGATCGCCTGTCTGTCCTCCTTCTACCGCTTCGCCATCCGGATGGGCCTCCTCGTGGGCAATCCCTGCGATGCCCTCGAGCGCCCAAGGACCGTCCCCTCGGTCGCCCGGGGATACAGCGCCGACGAGGTGCGCCGGCTTCTCGCCGTCGTGCCCGACACCGTGCGTGGCCCGCGCGACCGAGCGATCCTCCTCGTCCTCGTCCTGACCGCACGACGGCGGGCCGAGGTGATCGGCCTGCGGGCGGGGGATCTCAGCCTCGAGGGCGAGACCGTCTTCTACTCCTACCGGGGCAAGGGCGGCAAGACCGGCCGGCGAGAGCTCCCCCAACCCGCCTACGCGGCGATCCTGCAATCGCTCGCCGATGCCGGCAAGGAGCCCGCGACCATGGACCCGGGCGAGTCGCTCTGGCAGGCGGGGCCGGGCACGGCGGGATCAGCAGCGGCACCTTCTATGGCCGGTTCCGTCGGTATCCGAAAGACAGCGGGAGTGCCCCCAAGGGGATTCGAACCCCTGGTCTCCACCTTGAAAGGGTGGCGTCCTAGGCCTCTAGACGATGGGGGCGACGCGGGCCGAG
>JAJZRG010000028.1 GCA_021802825.1 Chloroflexota bacterium | reverse complement strand
CGCCGTGGCACCTGGCCAGATCGCCGAGAGTGTCGCGGACATCGCGGAGTTCGACCCGACATTCGTCGATAGGGCGATCGCACGCACGCCGACCGGCCGGCTGGTCAGGCGCAGCGAGGTGGCAGAGCTGATCGGGACGCTCTGCAGCCCGGCCATGGCGATGGTGACCGGTGTGACCATACCCATCGATGGCGGCTGGCGCATCAATCGCTTCTGAGTGGCGAACTTCCCGGTCGATGGGGTCGGGTACAACGTGGGGTGGCGATGACGTTCGACGGAGTCCGGCCGGTCCTTCACCTGGCGTTCGACGACGCTCTGGGTGAAGCGATCCGGTACGGGGACCTGGACCGCCTGGTCGCGCGGATGCTCGCGAGCGGCGTCGACGGGCTGGTGGTCCTCGGCCTTGCCAGCGAGGCCTGCACGCTCACCGAGCCCGAGCGCGACGCGGCCCTGGACCGCGTATCGACGGCTGTGGCGCAGCGCGTCCCGGTCGTCGTCAGGATTGAGGGCCCCACGACGGTCGCCGTCGATCGGGGCCGACGGGCGGCGGCGCTCGGCGCCTCCGGGCTCATGGTCCTGCCCCCCGCTCGCGTGGGATCGGGCGAGCTGCTGCGGACGCACCTGTGGCGCCTGGGAGACGAGGTCGGTCTGCCGATACTGGTGCAGGACTCGCCTGCCGTGACCGGCGTCGTGGCCGGATGGGGCGGGCTCGGGTACATCGAGTCCGCCCGCCGCGGTGCGATCGGCGTCATGCCGGGCTGCGATCTCGGCCCATGCATGGTCGTCATCGATCGCGCCCTTCGCGCCGGTGACTTCGCGGCCGCGGAGCGGCTCTATCGGACGGCCCTGCCGCTGCTCTCGTACGAGGCGCGGTCGCTGGACCTCCTGCTGCTCGGCGCTAAGCGTCCCCTCCGCAGGCAGGGGATCCTCGGCGCCGACGGGCTGCGCTCGCCGTCCCGGCGGTTGGACCAGGAGGAGGAGGCGTCGTTGGACGGACTGTTCGCGGAGCTGGATCGGGCGGCCGTTCCCGGGTTCACGGGCCTGACCGCATGAGCGACCTGGAGCGCCCGGCCGTCCCGGATGCGATCATCCGAAGTGGCGCCATCGCCATCGCGCGCGGGCTCGATCCCGCATCGCTCGTCCGGATCGGCGAGGGGCTGGCCGCGGGTGGGGTGGGAGCCTTCGAGGTCACGCTGAACAGCCCGGGGGCCATCGGGGCCCTCCGGACGCTCTCGGCCAGGTTCGGTGCCGGACAGCTCCTCATCGGAGCCGGCACCGTCCTGACGATCGCCGAGGCCGAGGCCGCCATCGACGCGGGCGCCCGCTTCATCGTGATGCCGCACACCGACCCTCGCCTCATCGAATACCTCGCTGAGCGGGGCATCCCGGCCTTCCCGGGGGCGTTCACGCCCACGGAGATCCTGGCTGCGTGGCGTGCCGGTGCGGCGGCGGTGAAGCTGTTCCCCGCCTCGGCGATCGGGCCGTCGTTTGTTCGGGAGATCCACGGCCCGTTGCCCGACGTACCGCTCGTCCCGACGGGTGGCGTGACCCTCGAGACCGCTCCGGCCTTCATCGCCGCCGGGGCGATCGCGGTCGGCCTGGGCAGCTGGCTGACAGGGGATGGCGAGCCGGCCGGCATCGCGGAACGAGGCGCTGCCCTTGCATCGGTTCTCCGGGCCGCCCGATGACCGAGGCAGCCGGATCTCGCGGCGAATGCTGAACCACACGGAGGATCGAATGACGTCGGAGGGAGCGATGCGATGCGGGGTCGTTACGATGGGCGAGTGCCTCGTCTCGCTCGTCGCCGCGGATTCGGCACCATTCCCGGACGTGCGTGCTCTGCACCCGTACGTCGCAGGCGCGGAGGCAAACGTCGCCATCGGCCTCTCCAGGCTCGGCCAGGCTGTCGCCTTCATCGGGCGGGTGGGAGACGATGGCTTCGGGACACGGATCCTGCGGGCACTCCGCGGCGAGGCCGTCGACGTCCGCGGGGTCACGGTGGACGCGGACGGCGCGACCGGGGTCATGATCCGTGAGCGTCGTGGGGTCGGGCCGTCTGAGGTGATCTACTATCGGGCCAGCTCCGCCGGTGCGCGCCTGAGTCCCGAGGATGTCGCCGCCGCTGTCGACCGGGGGACGTTTGCGAACGCCCGCTGGCTGCACCTGACCGGGATCACGCCCGCCCTCTCATCTTCGTGCCGCGCCGCCGTCATGGCGGCACTGGAGGCGAGCCGTGCCGAGGGCATGACCGCGAGCCTCGACGTCAACCTGAGGCGCCGCCTCTGGTCGGATGCCGAGGCGGCCGTGGTGCTCCGCGATCTCGGGGCGAGGGTGGACATTCTCATCGCGGGCGAAGCCGAGGCGTCACTCGTGACTGGGCTCGGTGTCGAATGTGGGCCGATGGCCTTGGCAGAGGCCATCCTGGCCATGGGACCGTCGCTCGCTGTCCTGAAGCTCGGGGCCGGTGGCGGGTTCGCACTGGCCCAGGGTGGTTCGGCCGTCCGGGTCGCCGCCCTGCCCGTCGGAACGGTGATCGATCCGATCGGGGCCGGCGATGGGTTCTCGGCGGGATTTATCGCAGCCAGGCTGGAGGGCGCTGACATCCCGACCGCGCTGGCATGGGCCAATGCCTGCGGCGCGGCATCTGTTGCCGCCGAGGGCGACATGGCCGGACTGCCGACCCGGACGGAGCTCGAGCGACTCCTGGCAGGTGGTCAATACGAAGCGCTCCGCTGACTCGACCGCCGCGTATGTTCGGACGCGTTCGACTCCAGATGTCGAGTCCGTCCAGATCGTCCGATCACGCCGTCCATCTGATGGCTCAGGGTTGGCTCGGATCCGCCGCGAACCCCAGGATTGGCGAGGGCATGCGCCGCGCCGGTTCGGCATCCCGAAGTACGCCTTCGGGAAGGAGGGACGCAAGTCCCTTCCGCGATTGCCGTGACGCAATTCGCTTCCGGACCCGATGTGACGCAAGTCGCTTCCAATACGGAAGACTTCTCTGGCAACCGGGCGTCCCTGAGCAGCCTCAACCGAGGCCGCGAAAGTCGAGGTGGTGGAGATGGGGGAGAGTCGAACTCCCCGTCCAGAACTCTTCGCCTGGATCCACTACGAGCGTGTCCGATGGTTTTCGTCAACCGGGGGGCGCCCATCGGCAGGCTCCCGTCCGGTCCATTCCCGTGTCCCTAGATCGGGCTTGGCTCCCGGCTACGTGACCTCACCGGGGTTGCACCTCCGCTAAGTGACGCTTCCACGGCCCGCGGAGGGGAGGCCGCTTCCACGCTCACCTTACGGCCTAAGCCGCGAGGGCGAGAGCAGGCTGCTTGTTGGCAGTTACTTCGTTTGCCGCCTGTTTTACGAGGCCTGACGGCACCTCGGCTCGCGTCTCCAGACAGCCAAGCCCTGTCGAGACCACGCATCCCCACAGGACCGAACCGCCGGTTCGGAAGCCCGAATCCTACACCCGAGGCGCTGAGAGGACGATGAGCGCGGTGGGCGAGAGTGCGGTCGGCGAGGCGGAGGCAGGCGCTACGGCTGGCAGACAGGCGCGACGGCTGTTGACAGTGCGCCCGGGCGTGGGCAGGCTCGCAGCATGCCGACACGACGCGTTTCCTGGCACCGGACCGACCAGGTCCGCACCGATGAGCACTGCACGATCTCCGCGCGCGATGCCGGGCTGTCGCTCGTTGGCACGGTGCTGGGGTCGGATGGCGGGCTGCCCATTCGCATCGAGTACCGGGTGCTCGCGGACGGCACTGGCGCCACCTCGGCGGTCCACGTCCGCGACCTGCGCGGCTTCGCCCAGCGCACCCTCACGATGGCGCGCAGCACGAAGGGCGTCTGGACCGTGGACGGGGTGGTGCGCCGGGACCTGAAGGGCTGCCTTGACGTGGACCTCGGCTGCAGCCCCTCGACCAATACCCTGCCGATCCAGCGCCTGCGCCTCGGTACCGGCGCTGCCAAGACGATCCAGGCGGCGTGGGTGCGCTTCCCCGAGCTGACCGTCGAGAAGGCGCCGCAGACCTACACCCGCATCGACGAGTTCACCTATCGGTACGCGAGCGGCACGTTCGTGGGCGAGCTCGTCGTGGACGACGACGGAGTGGTCGCGCAGTACCTGCCCTGGGAGCGGACGGGCGTGGCGGCGGGGCCGGACGACACGGAGCCGCTGGACTCGCATTAGCGCCGGCAACCGCGCTGCGGCACTCCTTGCCTTGTCGTCGTAGGATCGCCCCGATGGTCCACCCGGCCCTCCTTCCTGCTGCCGTCGCGCTGTCGCGCGCCCTGCTCGTGGGCGGCGCGTTCACGATGCTGGTCGTGTTCATTCGACGTCGGTGACCGCTGCCCGGCCCGATACCATCCGCTCATGCGCCTGATCCCCTGGGAAGAAGAACGCCTCCAGCTGTTCGCGGCCGCGGAGCTCGCGCGACGACGGCGGGCGTCGGGACTGCTGCTCAACCACCCCGAGGCGGTGGCGGTCATCTGCGACGCGATGCTGGAGGCGGCGCGGGCAGGCCGGGCGTACGGGGAGGTGGAGGCGGCAGGACGGGCGTCGGTCGGGCCCGACGAGGTGCTGCCCGGCGTCCGCGAGCTGCTCGACGAGGTGCGCCTGGAGGTCCTGCTGGGCGACGGGACGCGCGTGGTCGCGCTCGTGGACCCGCTCGACCGGGGCCAGGATCGGGACCCGTTCGGCCCCGGCGCGCTCGTCATCGGCGACCCGTCTGACGTGGTGGTGAACGACGGCCGCGACGCGATCGACCTCGAGGTGACCAGCACCTCGCGCCGTCGGATCCGCGTCTCGTCGCACTTCCCGTTCCACCGGCTCAACGCGCGCCTCGTCTTCGACCGCGACGCCGCCCGCGGCTTCCGGCTCGACATCCCGGCCGGCGCCTACGTGGGCTTCGAGCCGGGCGAGACCAAGACGGTCCGGCTGGTCCGGCTGGCGGGCCGCCAGGGCGCCGGTCCGACCGCTGGGCAGGCCGATGCCGAGAACGCCGGCGGGGGCACGCGATGAGCCGCCTCTCGGCCGAGGAGTACCGCACTCGCTACGGCGCCACGACCGGGGACCGCGTCCGTCTGGGCGACACCGACCTGTGGGTGCGCGTCGGGGAGGATCGCACCGCGCGCGGTGACGAGCCGGTCTGGGGCTACGCGAAGAACCTGCGGATGCGGATCGCGCAGGACGACGCGGCGGCCGGCCCGTCGGAGCTCGACGTCGTGCTCGCCGGCGCGCTCGTCATCGACCCCGCGCTCGGTGCCGTGAAGGCCGACATCGGCATCAAGGACGGACGCATCGCCGGCATCGGCCGGGCGGGCAGCCCCGACATCAGCGACGGCATCGACCTCGTCGTCGGGCCGCACACCAAGCCGTACATGGCGTACGGGCTGATCGCGACGCCGGGCGGCGTGGACAGCCACGTCCACACCATCGACCCAGAGCTGCTCCCGCCAGCGCTGTCGGGCGGCGTGACGACGCTCATCACGGCCGGGTTCGAGGAGCCGCCCTACGCGATGGAGCGCGTGCTGGCGGGGCTCGAGGGGTGGCCGGTCAACGTGGGGCTCCAGGCGGGGGCGCGCGCCATGGAGGACGGCCACCTCGACACGATGCTGGCCGCCGGCGCCACCGGCTTCAAGATCCACGAGGACAACGGCGCCTACCCCGACCTGATCGACTACGTGCTGCGCTACGCCGACGAGCACGACGTCACGGTGAGCCTCCACACCGACGGGCTGCACGAGTCGGCCGAGCTCGAGGACACCGTGGCGGCCATCGCCGGGCGGACGGTCCACGCGTACCACGTCGAGGGGACGGGCGGCGGTCACGTGCCCGACCTGCTGGGGCTGGTGCGCGAGCCGTCGGTCCTGTGCTCCTCGACCACGCCCACCCTGCCGTTCGGGGTCAACACCGCCGTCGAGCACGTCCCGATGACGGTGCTCAACCACGGGCTCTCGTGGGCGATCCCCGACGAGGTCGCGCTGGTGCGCGAGCGGGTGCTCGAGGCGCGCATGGCTGCCGAGGGGCCGCTCCACGAGCTGGGCGCGATCGGCATCGTCAACTCCGACTCGCAGGGGATGGGCCGCATCGGCGAATCGTTCCGGCGCACGTTCCAGCTGGCGCACGTGATGAAGGCGTGGCGGCGGAGCGCGGCGGCGGAGGGCATCGGGGGCCTGCCGGCCGACCCCGGCGCCGATGCCGTCCTGGCTGGCTCGACCGACCCGGCCGACGACCGCGACGACACGGCCCGCGTCCTGCGCTATCTGGCGAAGGTGACGATCGAGCCCGCGATCACCCACGGCGTCGCCGACCACGTCGGCTCGCTCCGGCCGGGGCGCCTGGCCGACATCGTGCTCTGGAAGCCAGGCTTCTTCGGCGTGAAGCCCGAATGGGTGTTCAAGGCCGGGTTCCCGGCGTGGGGCCCCCTGGGCGAGGGCAACGCCAGCCTCGAGCGCGCCGAGCCCACCCGCTACCGCCGGGACTGGGCGGGCACGCCGCACGCCGCGCCCACCGTGTCGCTCACGTTCGTCTCGGGTGCGGCGGATCGTCCCGCCCTCGCTCGACGCCTCGCGACGCGCCGCACGCTGGTGACGGTGAGCGGCGTGCGTGGCCTCTCCCGGGCGTCCCTGCACGCGAACCGCGCCACGGCGCCGGTGGACATCGACGTGCGGACGGGCGCGGTCTCGCTGGGCGGACGGCCGCTGGCCGTGGCGCCCGTGGCCGAGGTGCCGCTGAGCCGGCGCTACCTGCTCCGCTAGACTCGCCCCGTGCCCAGCATCGTCGATGCGTTCCCGGTCCTCGGCCTGCGAATCACCGCGGGCGACCTGGTGCTGCACGGGATCGATGACGACACGATCGCCGAGCTGGCGGAACTGGCCGGCCGCGGCGTCCACCCGCCTGAGCTGATGCCGTTCAGCCATCCCTGGACCGATACACCGCCCGAGAGGTTCGCGCTGAGCTTCGCCCAGTACCACTGGGGCGTGCGGGCCGCCTTCTCGCCCGACGACTGGTCGCTCGACCTGGTCGTGCGCTGGCAGGGGGAGGTCGTGGGCACGCAGGGCTTCCGGGCGCACCACTACCTCTTGACGCGCAGCGGGGAGACGGGCTCGTGGCTGGGCCGCGGGCACCAGGGGCGCGGGATCGGGACGCGGATGCGCCAGGCGATGTGCGCGTTCCTGTTCGACTGCCTCGAGGCCCAGGAGGTCACCTCGGCTGCCTTCGTGGACAACCCGGCGTCGCTGGCCGTGAGCCGCAAGGTTGGCTACGTGCCCAACGGGATGCGGCGGCTCGAGCGGCGCCCGGGAGAGTGGCAGTACAGCCAGGCGCTGCTGCTGACTCCGGAGGCGCTTGTCCGCGGCCCGGACATCAACGTCGAGGGGCTGGCGCCGGTGCGTCGACTGATCGGGCTCGAGGCCTGACGGCCGGTTCCGCGCGGACTCGCAGTCTGGGCCGCCGCACCCCCCGCCGCGCGCTGCTGCGTCGGCCCACGCGAATCCTGCGACGAGGGTGCAACAGCTGAGCGGCAAACCGGCGCGTTGGCGCCGGTGGCCGGTGCCTATGGTGCGGTCAATCGCCGTCGCACCGGGGGTGACGGCACAGCCACGGAGGTGCCCATGCTCTGGACGCTGCTCGTTGTCCTGGTGGTGCTCTGGGCGCTCGGCCTGATCGGCTCGGTCGGCGGGGCGTTCATCCACCTGCTGCTCGTGCTGGCCCTGATCGTTCTCCTGATCCAGCTGCTCTCAGGCCGGCGCGCCGTCTGACGGCTGGACCGGTGAGCCGCCCTACCAGAGGTCGCCGATTCTCGAGCATGGTCGAGCCGGGGACGTCGAGGACACCCCCGACGATCACGCGACCGGGCTCGCCCGCGGCGTGGACGTCAACCGCCTGGAGCATCCGTGCGAGGCGCATCGGGACCTCCTCGTCCTGGTGTCGGATTAGCGGCGCCGGGCGTCGGCCACCTGGCGGGCCATATCGCGCTTGGCGTCGCGGTCGGCGATCTCGCGCCGGCGGTCCCACGTCTGCTTGCCGCGGGCGAGGCCGATCCGCATCTTGGCCAGGCCGCGGTCGTTGATGTAGATCTCGAGCGGGACGATCGTGAGGCCCTTGGCCTTGGTCTTGATCAGCAGCTCGTCGATCTCGTCGCGGTGGAGCAGCAGCTTGCGCATCCGCTTGGGCTCGTGGTTGAACCGCAGGTCCGTGGTGCCCCAGGGCGCGATGTGGAGGCCGACGATCCAGGCCTCGCCCTTCTCGACGCGCGCGTACGCCTCGGCGAGGCTCACGTGGTGCTCGCGGACGCTCTTGATCTCGGTTCCGCGCAGCACGAGGCCCGCCTCGAAGGTCTCCTCGATGGCGTACTCGTGGCGGGCCTTTCGGTTCTGGGCGATGGTCTCGCCCATGGGCGTGCTCCTCCGTGGGTGCGTGGGGGCCAGTGTCGCACGGCGGGGCGCCGGGCCGAACTGGGGCTGAACCTGCCCAGGCGAACCGCCGCCGGACGCACGAACGCCGGCCCGTTGCCGGACCGGCGTTCGACTGCTACCGACCACCCGTCGGGATCGTCTCTAGAGGACGCTCTCCGACGAGGTGGTGCAGCAACTACCGCTATCTGTCACTGCACATCACCTCCTTTCGTTCGGATCGACCGTAACCCATCCGGCGAGGATGCGCAAGCGACCCGATTTGGGGTCTCGCGGCCCAGTCAGCCCCCGACGTCAGCCCCCGACGCCAGCCCCCGCGTAGCCCGTCCCGCCTCCCGGCCCGCTGGCCCCGCTCGACCCGAAGCCCAGGGCCGACAGCCCGGCGTTGAGGACCGGGTCGTCGCCCGGCTTCGTCGGCTGCTGGGTCACCACGATGTCTGGCGTGATCCCCACCCGGTTGATCCACACCTTGTCGGGCGTCAGCCAGCGCGCGACCGTCAGGCGGAAGCCGCCGCTGTCGTTCTCGAGCTGGACCCACTGCTGGACGGTGCCCTTGCCGTACGTCTTGGTGCCGATGATCGTGGCGCGCCCCCGGTCGTGGAGGGCCCCGGTCACGATCTCCGACGCCGAGGCCGTCCCGCCGTCGACGAGCACGACGAGCTTGATCGAGGGGTCGGTCGCCCCACCGCCGGGCTCCGCAGTTACTTCGGTCAGGTTGCCCGAGGCATCCTGCTCATAGAACACCGGGCCGCTTGCGAGGAACTGGCTGGCGATGTCCCGGGCCGCGGTCACGAAGCCGCCGCCGTTGCCGCGCAGGTCGAGGATCAGCGCCTTGCGACCGGCCGTGACGTCGGCGAGGACGGCCTTGGCGAAGTCGACCGAGGACTGGTCCGAGAAGCCCGCCAGCTTGATGTAGCCGACGGCCCCGCCGGCGAGCGTCTTGGTGAACACCTCGGGCTGGAGGATATCGGCACGGACCAGGGCGACGGTGATCGGCGCCGACGTGCCTCGGATGATCCCCAGCGTGACCGGGACGCCCTTCGGCCCGCGGATCTTCTGGGTGGCCTGGTCCACGGTCATGCCGTCCACGGAGGTCCCGTCGATCGCGGCGATCACGTCGCCGGCGGTGAGGCCCGCACGCGCCGCAGGCGACCCGGGGATCGTGGATTCCACCGCCAGCCGGCAGTTGCCCGATAGCGGCGAGCACGTCGCGATGCTCCCGTTCGGGTCCACCGTGCCGACCGTCGTGCCGATCCCCGAGAACCGACCGGAGATGCCGGACAGCGACTGCTTGAACTCGTCCGGCGTGAGGTACTGGCTGAACGGGTCGCCCAGCGCCGCGATCATGCCCTTGATCGCCCCCTGGATCAGCGCCTCGCGGTTGACCGGGCCCCCGGCATAGCGCTGCGTCACGGCGTCGTAGGTATCCCAGAACGGCTGCCAGGCCTGCGCGTCGCTGACCGGCGTGCCCGGAGTCAGCGACGTCTGGCGCCCGAGCGTCCAGCCGGAGAGGAACAGCGTGCTGCCCGCAAGGATGGCGACGATCGCCACGGCGAGCATCGGGAACGGGTTCGCATGGCCATGCCGCGCGACGCTCGGCGTCGGCGCGGTCAAGGCTGCGGGTGCCGTCGGGAGACCGGGTCCGGCGGCCGCCTCGGACGGCGGAGCGACGGCTGTCTCGCGCGGCCCGCTGGCCGGCGCCCCGGGCGTGGGAAGAGCCGGCACTTCGGCCCAGGATGGGGACAGCGGGTCCACCGGGGACACGGGGAATGGCTCCAGCGCGGGGATGGCCGCGCCTTCGGCTGGATCGGTCGGAAGGGTCATGACGGGTCTCGTTCGGCTGTCTCGAAGCGCGGGCAGACGAAGCGTACTGCTAGGGTGACTTCCCGGCCTTGCGTCGATCGTCCTCGGTTCCGCTGGTCCCGGCGGAGGCCGGTCGCCTATCGGATCAGGTACGTCCGCACGCTCACCCAGGCGCCCACAACGCCCACGCCGAGGCCCGTCCCGAACACGAGGAGGGCCGTGTCGCGACCGACAGGCCCGAGCTCGATCGGCAGGATGTTGAAGAACCCGACGACCGCCCGGGACACTGGGTCCGCCGCGGCCAGCAGCAGGCCCAGCGTGATCAGCGCGCCGAACAGGCCCACCAGGGCGCCCTCGAACACGAACGGCCAGCGGATGAACGCGTCGGAGGCGCCCACGAGCCGCATGATCTCGATCTCCTCGGCGCGGGCCACCACCGCCAGCCGGATCGTGTTCACGATGATGAACAGGACGATCAGGCCCACGACGGCGAGGATCACCGCGCCCGCGGTCCGCACGATCCCGGTGAACGTGAGGACCCGGTCCACGAGCGCCTGGATGTTGATCACCGAGCGGACGATGGGCTCGTTGTGGAGGGCGGTCGCGACGGTGTCGAGCTGGGCTGGGTCCTTGAGCTCGACGTTGACGCTGGCGTAGAGCGGGTTCGCCCCGAGGGCGGCCGTCAGGTCGCTGCGGCCCTGCGCCGCCAGCTGGGCCCGGAAGTCGGCGAGCGCCTGGTCGCGGGAGACGAATTGCACGGAGGCGACCTGGGGCATCGCCTGGACCTTCGCCACGAGCGCGTCCACCTGGTCCTGGGTCGCGGTGTTCTGGACGTAGGCGACGACCTCGACCTTTTGCTCGACGAACGAGAGGCTGGCCAGCAGCACGTTCTGGAGCACGAAGAAGCCCGCCAGCAGCGTGAGCATCAGGACCATCGTGGCGGTGGCCGCGAGGCTCATGAGGGCGTTGCGCCAGAACCCCTGCCACGCGCGACGGATGGAGAACAGGACGAAGGTGATCATCGTCAGTCCTCGCGGTGGTAGGCCGCGCTGAGCTCGTCGCGGATGATGCGGCCCTCCTCGAGCGCCACCACGCGCTTGCGGAGCGCGGTGACCACCTCGGCCTGGTGGGTGGCCATGAGGATCGTCACGCCCAGCTCGTTGATCCGCAGCAGGAGCTGGATGATCTCCCAGCTGATGACCGGGTCGAGGTTGCCGGTGGGCTCGTCGGCGATGATGATCCGCGGGTCGTGGACGAGCGCGCGGGCGATCGCGGTCCGCTGCTGCTCCCCGCCCGACAGCTGGGTGGGGGTCTGCTTCGCCTGCGCGGTGAGGCCGACCAGCGCGAGCACGCGGTCCACCGAGGGCTTGATCCGCGCGCGGGGCGTGCCCGTCACCTCGAGGGCGAAGGCGACGTTCTCCCACACGGTCTTGCGCGGCAGCAGCTTGAAGTCCTGGAAGACGATGCCGATCTTGCGGCGGACCTTGGGCACGGCACGCCGCCGAAGCTGGGCAAGGTCGTCGCCGTCGACGACGACGTGGCCCTGGGTCGCGAGCTCGTCACGGATCAGCAGCCGCATCAGGGTTGACTTGCCGGCGCCCGAGGGGCCGACCAGGAACACGAAGTCGCCCTCGGGCACCACCAGGTCCACGTCGCGCAGCGCCAGCCGGCCGTTCGGGTAGCGCTTGGTCACGTCGTGGAGCACGACGACGTCGCGCGACGAGCGCGAGACGTGGGCGCGCCCGGTCAGGCGGCTGAACAGGGAAGACGACGCGGTCT
This sequence comes from Chloroflexota bacterium, assembly GCA_021802825.1. Taxonomy (GTDB): domain Bacteria; phylum Chloroflexota; class Limnocylindria; order Limnocylindrales; family CSP1-4; genus CAIXZV01. The sequence goes on along the minus strand of JAJZRG010000028.1, from coordinate 29,146 downwards.
CAGGATGGGTCATGCGTTCGCTCGCGGGCGGCCTGTCGATCTCGGGGCCGCTGTCGCGGCCAGTGCTTCGACTCCGTCCGAGGGCACGGTTGGGGGAGCCACGTTGCTCCCGAGGCTAGCACCCGAGGTCAGATCCTGCCGGTCGCGTTCTCCCTGCCCGGCCGCGTCTCCCTGCCTGCCGGTCGCGCAGCATGGGCGCGCGGGCGTCGGGTGGGGTCGCTCTATACCATGGCCAGGTTGATGGGCAGGTAGCGCGCGAACGGGAGGTCGGGCCGCGACCAACAGAGAATGCCCGGGAAGCGGTCGAAGCGCAGGCCGGCGGCGAGCAGCGCCCGGATCGCCGGCTCGGCTGACGCCGGCACCCAGGTCCCCACCGTGCCCAGGATGGGCGTCTGCCGGATCCCCACGCCCAGCAGCGACGGCAGCAGGTCCGGGTCGAGCGCTGCCACGGGTCCCAGCCTGCCGCTCGAGGACCCGTAGGCGTAGCCCAGCACGCGGCCGCCGCGCTCGCGGACGAGGAAGCCGGCGCGCCCGTCGCGCCGCAGGAACTCGTGATCGGATGGGTGCGTGAGGCCGAGCACCTTGCGGTCGATCTCGCCCACCGCCTCCGCAAGCTGTCGCGGTCCGTCCCGCCCGTTGGCGGCGATCGAGTCAAACGGGATCGCCTCGAGCCCCGATGCCAGGTCCGGCACGGCGCTCCACCGAAACGGCTCTCCGGCCAGGCGCCAGATCGGCAGGCGCGGCAGCATCCCCCGACGCGCGTAGATGGCGTTGGAGATGGGCTGCGCGGTGTCGGTGGCCATGCCCCAGGTGTGGATCTCCGTGTCGAGCGCATTGTCGGGTCCCGGCACCGCCGGCCCGCCCGGCGGCGTGTCACGGCCGGCCTGGGCGCGGTCGAGCAGCGCGGCCCCGATGCCGTGCCCCTGCGCGGCCGGCAGGACGAACAGCATCGCGAGGTACCACAGCCCATCGCGCACCGTCGCCACGGCGAAGCCAACGAGCCATGGCTCGGCCGGACCCGATCCCTCGCGCCCCTCACGCGAGATCTCGCCCACCCAGAACCGGTCCGGATCGGTCGCGAGCATGTGCGTCAGGTGGCGCCGGATGGGGCCCGTCTCCTCGGGCAGCGGCGGCATTCCGAGCCGACCCTGGTAGTCGTCAACCGCCGCGCGCCACACGCCCAAGCACGCCGCGATGTCCGCCTCTCGGCCGAGCCGGTACGTGACGGGGCCGAAGTGGCGCATGAGCGGCAGCGGCTCAGTCGCCCGCGTCGTCCGCGGACGGCGGCCGGCCCGTCGCGAGCCGCTCGAGCTCGGCCTGCATGAACGCGTCGAGGTCGCCGTCAAGGACGGCGCCCGTGTTCGAGGTCTCGTGCGCCGACCGCAGGTCCTTGACCATCTGGTACGGGTGCAGCACGTAGGAGCGGATCTGATTGCCCCAGCCGGCCGTCACGTGCTCGCCCCGCAGCTTGCGCAGCTCCTCCTCGCGCTTCTCCAGCTCCAGCTCCAGGAGCCGCGACTTGAGGACCCGGATCGCGAGCTCGCGGTTCTGCGTCGCCGATCGCTCGTTCTGGCAGGTCACCACGATCCCGGTGGGGACGTGCGTCAGCCGGATCGCGGATTCGGTCTTCTGGACGTGCTGGCCGCCGGCCCCAGACGAGCGGAAGGTATCGGTCCGGATCTCGTCCCAGTTGAGCTCGATCTCGACGTCCTCGTCGGCCTCGGGCATGACCTCGACGAGAGCGAAGGTCGTCTGGCGCCGGTTCTGCGCGTCGTACGGCGAGATGCGCACCAGGCGATGGACGCCCCGCTCGACGCGCAGCCAGCCGTAGGCGAATCGGCCGGTGACCTGGATCGTGGCGCTCTTGATGCCCGCCTGCTCGCCCGGCTGCCAGTCGATGACGTCCGCCTTGAACCGGTGACGCTCGCACCAGCGCAGGTACATGCGCTCGAGCATCTCCGCCCAGTCGGTGGCCTCGGTGCCGCCGGCGCCAGCGCTGATCGTGAGCACGGCGTTCTTGGCGTCGTAGTCGCCCGAGAAGAGTAGCAGCGTGCGCTCGCGCTCGAACTCCTCGGCCAGGGCGTCGGCCTCGCGGGACACCTCGGCCTCGGTGTCGGCGTCGGGGCTGTCGGCGAGGAGGTCCAGCAGCTCCTCGAGATCGGCGGCGCGCTTCTCCAGCGATCGCCAGAGCTCGATCTCGTCGCGCAGGCCCTGCGCCTCGCGAACCACCTTCTGCGCGGCGCGCTGGTCGTCCCAGAACCCGGGCCCGATCGCGCGCGCATCGAGCGCGGCGACGCGCGTTTCCTTGGTGGCGAGGTCAAAGACGCCCCGAGGTCATCCGGATGCGCTCGGCCAGGTCGCGGATGGACGGAGCGTCCACTACGCGCGCACCTGGAGGTCGGCGAGCAGCACCGGCCGAAGCTCGATCAGCCGAAGGGCTGTCTTGCTCCGGGCGACGACGGGGTTCACACAAGGACAGTAGGAGTTATGCGTACAGACACCGCAGTTGCCGTCGCAGTCCAGGGCGCTGGCGTAGCTGCAGTTCCGGCAGTCCCGTTCGCAAGCGATGAGATCTACGAACTGGGCTTCCTCAGCCTGCTTCACAGTTCCCTCACTCTGGCTCTTCGCTATCGGTCTGTCGTGACGGGCGGGACTTGCGCCGAAGGGACCTCGGGCGGGCTTGAACGGCGGCGGCGCAGTCCCGGGAGTGGCGAAGAACGTTCTCGCGAGTATATGAGACGCCTTCACGTATTCCAAGAGGGGCCGAGGCTTTTGCCGGGCCGAATTGCCCTCGAAGTGCGCGCGGGGCGTGCGTTAGGGGACACTCGGGCGTGTCTCGGGGTCGCCTCCGGTGACGAAGTAGAAGCCCAGCGCGCCCAGCTCGTGGAGCGTGGCCTCGAGTCGGCCCAACGGTTCGGCCATGACCGGCGATGAGGGAGTGGGCGAGCCGTAGCCCTCGATGCCCAGGTCGGCGGCCATGCGCAGGACCCGGAGCATGTGGGTGGGGTCGGAGACGAACACGGCCGAGTGGAGCCCGCGATCCTGAAGCAGCGCCGCGACGCTGCGCATCGAGGTCAGGGTGTTGCGCGCCTCGTCCTCGCCGATGATCGCGTCCGCCGGGACGCCATGGGCGATGGCGTATTTGCGCGCGACCGCGGCCTCGGTCGTGGAGTCGCCGGGGATGCGGCCGCCCGTGACCACGAACGTTCCCGCGAGGCCTTCGTGCCACAGCTGTACGGCATGGGCCAGGCGCGACTCGAACACGGGCGAGGGGCGGCCGTCGTACTGCGCCGCGCCGAGCACCACGATGGCATCGACGGGGCGACGCTCGTCCTGCTCGCCCTGTTGCCAGATCCGGAACGTCGTGACGCTGATGCTCAGGAGCACGATGGCGAGCGCACCGACTCCCAGGCGGACCACGTCCGCCCGACGACTCCGGGTCAGGCTCCGTGACACTTCTTGTACTTCTGCCCCGATCCGCACCAGCAGGGGTCGTTCCGCCCGATCCGGGCGCCTGTCGGAGTGAAGCCCTGGCGCGTCGAGCCCGACGACGCCGCGGCGTCACCCGGGACCTCACGAGCCTGGCGCATCGGATCCGCCGGCAGCCCGCGCATGGGCGCTGCCTGGTTCGGGGCCGGGAAGCCCGGGCGCCGGAGGGCGGCGTCACCGGGCCCGAGGTGCTGGTGGGCGGGAGCGGCCGCGCCTGGGGCCACCCCCGAGGCCGTGCCTGCCGCTGACCCGCGCGACTCGCCGCTGCCGTTCCCGCCAGGCGCCGCGCCGAGCGAGTCGTCTGGCCCGCCCGTCCGGGAGCGCCCACCTGCCGCGGCGCGCATGCCCGAGAGGTCGATCGGCTGGGGCTCCGGGGCGGGCTCGCGGTGGACTGTCACGCGGAAGATCGTCGTGGCGACCTGGTGGCGGATCAGGCCGCTCAACTCCTCGTAGAGGCGGTATGCCTCGTGGCGGAACTCGTTGAGCGGGTCCTGCTGCGCGTAGCCGCGCAGGCCGATGCCGCGCCGCATGTCGTCGATCTCGGTGAGGTGCTCCACCCACAGGCTGTCGATCGTCCGCAGGAGCACGAACCGCTCGACCTGACTCCAGAGCTCCTCGCCGTGCTCGGCCAGGCGCGCCTCGAGCAGGCCCTCGACGACGTCGCGTACGTGCTCAACGAGGGTCTCGCGGCTGGAGGCCGCGGCGTCCAGGCCCTCCTCGGACGTCTCGGGGCCCTCGAGGCCCATCGCCCGGAGCGCGGCGGCCATGCCCTCGAGGTTCCACTCGCTGGGCGAGAGGCTCGAGGCGTAGGTGTCGGCCATCGCCTCGATCTCCGTGTCGAGGAAGTCCCGGACCGTCTCGGTGAGGTCCTCGTTGCGGAGCACCTTGTCGCGTTCTGCGTAGATGGTCTCGCGCTGCTTGTTGATCACGTCGTCGAACTCGACGACGCGCTTGCGGATGTCGAAGTTGAACCCCTCGACGCGGGACTGGGCGCTCTCGATCGTCTTGGACACGAGGCGCGACTCGATCGGCTGGTCCTCCTCGAGCCCAAGGCGGTCCATGAGGCCCGCCACCCGGTCGGACGCGAACCGCTTCATGAGGTCGTCGTCGAGCGAGAGGTAGAAGCGCGAGGAGCCCGGGTCGCCCTGGCGTCCGGCACGACCCCGGAGCTGGTTGTCGATCCGGCGAGAGTCGTGGCGCTCGGTGCCGATGATGTGCAGCCCACCCGCCTCGACCACCTTGATGTGGTCCGCCTCAGTGACGGCGCGCGCTTCGGACAGCGCCGCCTCGAAGGTCTCCTTGTCCACCTCGGCCGGGTTGAGGCCCCGCTTGTGGAGGATCTCTGAGGCGAGGCCTGCCGGGTCGCCGCCGAGCTTGATGTCCGTGCCGCGGCCGGCCATGTTGGTCGCGATCGTGACGGCGCCCGATCGACCGGCCTGCGCCACGACGCCGGCCTCACGCTCGTGCTGCTTGGCGTTGAGGACCTCGTGCTTGATGCCCCGGCGCTTCATCAGCGTGCCGAGCACCTCGGACTTCTCCACCGACACCGTGCCGACGAGGACGGGCCGCCCGGCCTTGGTCATCTCCTCGATCTCGTCGATCACGGCGTTGAACTTGCCGGTCTCGTTCTTGTAGACGAGGTCGGGCAGGTCCTCGCGGATCATCGGGCGGTGGGTGGGGATCGCCGCCACCTCGAGGTTGTAGATCTTGTGGAACTCCTCCGCCTCGGTCATCGCCGTGCCGGTCATGCCGGCCAGCTTGTCGTACATGCGGAAGTAGTTCTGGAACGTGATCGTGGCCAGCGTCCGGGACTCGCGCTGGACGCGCAGCCCCTCCTTCGCCTCGATGGCCTGGTGGAGGCCCTCGCTCCAGCGGCGGCCGGGCATCTTGCGCCCGGTGAACTCGTCCACGATGACGATCTCGCCGTCCTCGACGATGTAGTCGCGATCGCGCTTGTACAGTGCGTGTGCCTTGAGGGCCGAGTCGAAGTGGCGGGCGAGCCGCGGGTCCGCGTCGTAGAGGTTCTCGACGCCCAGCAGCCGCTCGATCTTGTCGACGCCCTCCTCGGTGGGGCTGACCGCCTTGTCCTTGAGGTCGACGAAGTAGTCGCCGCCCTCCTCCTCGCCCTCGGGGCGCGGGTTGAGCTTCGGAACGAGCCGGGCGAACGTGAAGTAGAGGTCCGCCGACTCCTCGGCCTGGCCGCTGATGATCAGCGGCGTCCGCGCCTCGTCGATGAGGATGTTGTCAACCTCGTCCACGATCGCGAAGGCCCGCTCGCGCTGGACCCGCATCTCGAGCGAGTCGACCATGTTGTCGCGCAGGTAGTCGAAGCCGAACTCGTTGTTCGTGCCGTACGTGATGTCCGCGGCGTAGGCCTCGCGGCGCGTGACCGGGCGCAGGTTGATCAGGCGCTCGTCGGTGGTGGGGTAGCCGGGCTCGAAGAGGTATGAGGTGTCGTGGGTGATGACCCCCACGGACAGCCCCAGGAAGTGGTAGGCCGGCCCCATCCACTGCGCGTCGCGGCGGGCGAGGTAGTCGTTCACGGTGACGACGTGGGCGCCCCGGCCGGCGAGGCCGTTGAGCACGGCCGCGAGGGTCGGGATGAGGGTCTTGCCCTCGCCCGTCTTCATCTCCGCGATCTTGCCCTGGTGGAGCGCGATGGCGCCCATCAGCTGCACGTCGTACTGGCGCATCCCCATGGTCCGTTTCATGGCCTCGCGGCCGGCGGCGAACACGTCGGGGATCACGTCGTCGAGCGCTGCCTGGATCCGCTTGAGCATCCGCTCGTGGCGCGCCTTGGCGAGGTCGCGGCGCCGCTCGCGGTCGGGGCTCTCGAGCTCCTCCTCGGAGGGCTCCTCCGGTTGGGCGATCTCCACGATCTCGGCCCGAATCGTGTCCAGCCGCTCGCGGATCTCGGCGTCGCTCAGGGCCTCGTACTCCGGCTCGAGCTCGTTGGTCTTGTCCACGAGGGGCTGGAGCCGCGCGATCTCGCGGTCGTTGGTGTCGAAGAAACGGGACAGGAAGCGCATGGCCGAAGGAGTATAGGGTGCGGGCCGGACTCGGCCGGCCATGGGGCACCGCCGCGCTACGATCGGCTGATGGAGCGTCCGACGCCGATCATTGTCGTCAGCGGCCCGCCCGCGAGCGGCAAGACGACCCTCGCGACCTCGATCGCCGACGAACTCCGACTGCCGCTGATCGCCAAGGACGCGATCAAGGAGCGGCTGTACGACGCGCTCGGGCCCGGGGACCGCGAGTGGTCAAGGTGGCTGGGGCGCGCGACGTACCCGCTGATTTTCCAGTTCCTGGCCGAGCAGCTCCGAGCCGGACGGCCAGCGGTTGTCGAGGCGACGTTCGGCCCCGCGCGGGCGAACGACGAGTTCGCGGCGCTGCACCGGCAGTGGCCGCTGGACGTCCTGCAGCTGTACTGCACGGCCGCGCCCGAGGTCCTGCTCGCGCGGTACGCGGAGCGCGCGCCCAGGCGCCACCCCGGGCACCTCGACTCATCCATTCAGGACGAGGTGGCGGCCGCGCTGTCAGCCGGCCGATGGTCGAGTCTAGAGCTGCCCGGCAGGTGCGTCGTGATCGACACGACGGCGCCGCCCGTGGACGGCTTCGACTGGGTGCTCGGGCTCGCCCGGGAGCACGTCTCGGCAGCGCGAGGCTGGGTTCCTCCCAGCTACGAGCCTGGCTCGTGCTGAAACGCGACCCATCAGCTCTCCAGTCGGTCTCGCCGGGCCACGGCCTCGGCACCACGCACGATCGGCGTTCCGTGGCCACCACCGACGAAGGTGCCTCGTGCTCGGCGTCGCGCCGTTGCCGCTGATCCGCCCAACACGAAGCAGGCTCGTGCGTGGGTCGGATCGCCCCTGCGCGACGCGCGAGCACGAACCCACCTCGTCTGTGGCGGGTGCAGCGGGGATAGCACGAAGTCCCTTCGTAGGCGGCGCAAGAAGGCACGCCGCCCGCCGGCACGAGGACGGCCGCCCGCCGGCACGAGGCCGCCCGCCGGCACGAGGACGGCCGCCCGCCGGCACGAGGACGGCCGCCCGCCGGCACGAGGACGCCCGCCCGCCGGCACGAGGACGGCCTCGGCCACAGGCGAAGCCGGCAGTCTCCCGCCCGGCGACGCGCTCAGCCCTTCCGCGGCCGGCGATTTGACGCGGATCGTTCCCCGAATCGTCGCCTTGGTTCCGGACCTGCGTCTGGCAGTTGTCCGCGTGGTCATTGGCGGGAATGGCCCAGGCGACTGCGCTGGGCGTGTTTGCGTCACCTACGGGTGTGGGCGGTACTCGTCCCCGTGTCGACCGCCGGATCGCCGGGATTCCTCGCAGTCACGGGTGAGAGCGGTACCTGCGACGGAACAGGGGCACATAGGCACGGGAATACCGGCCTCAACCGTAGGTGAGGGAAAGGGCTCCGGCTCGACCTCGACCTCGACCTCGGCCGGCGCCTACGCGCCCACGCGCCTACGCGCCGGGCACCGCCAGGTGCCAGATCCCCAGCCCGTAGCCGGCCATGACGATCGCGAAGGTGATCACCGCGAGCGCCACCCAGAACGCGACCGACCGCGCAGCCGACGTGGGGTTCATCTCCGGGTTGCTCAGGTCGGGCAGCTTGCCGCCCTTGAGCGAGGCGCCCCAGCGAGACGAGCGCAGGCCATCCCGCCAGGCGGGGTCGTTGCCGGTCCGGACTTCGAAACCGCCCTTCCCGTCGGGGCGGTGCAACTGCAGGCTCATGGATCTCCGGGTTGGGCCGGCTCAGCCGGCCGGTGCGGGCAGCGCTGATGGTACGCCGTCATCGCGGTCCGGACCACGCGACGCAGCGGCGTCCCCGTCCTCCCAGAGGAGCATCTCCTGGGTGAACGATGCCTCGGCGCCGAACAGCGCGCCCACGGACTCGCCGCGGTGGATGCGCTTGATAGCCTCGCCCACGAGCGGGGCGATGGACAGCACCTTGAGGCGCGGGATCTGCTTCTCGGGCGGTAGCGGGATCGTGTCGGTGACGACCACCTCGGCCAGGTTCGACGCCTGGATGCGCTCGATCGCGGGGTCGGACAGCACGCCGTGCGTGGCGCAGGCGTGGATCTCGCTGACCCCCTCGCGCTCCAGTGCCCGGGTGATCTCGATCAGCGTGCCGGCGGTGTCGATCTCGTCATCCACGATGATCGCCCGGCGCCCGCGCACCTCGCCGATGACGTTGATCACCTCCGCGCGGTCGAGGTTCCCGTGGCGCCGCTTCTCGACGATGGCGAGCGGCGCGTCCAGCAGCTCGGCGAACTGGCGGGCGCGCTTGGCGAACCCGAGGTCGGTGACCACGACGCAGTCGTTGAGGCGCTTGTCGAGGAAGTAGCGGCTGAGCAGGTGGACGGCCGTCAGCTCGTCCACGGGGATGTTAAAGAACCCCTGGATCTGGCCCTGGTGGAGGTCCATGGTCAGGACCCGGTCCGCGCCGGCCACGGTGATCATGTCCGCGATCAGCCGCGCCGTGATGGGCACCCGCGGCTGGTCCTTCTTGTCAGACCGGCCGTAGGCGTAGTAGGGCACGACCGCCGTGATCCTGCCCGCCGACGCCCGCTTGAACGCGTCGATCATGATCAGGAGCTCCATGATCGACTGGTTGACCGGCCGCGACGTGGGCTGGACGAGGAAGACGTCCTTCTCGCGGACGTTGTCGAGGATGCGGACGAAGATGTTCTCGTTCGCGAACGTGAACACCTCGGCCCTGCCCGGACGGCCGCCAACGTACTGAGCGATCTTGCGCGCCAGCTCGGGGTTCGCGTTGCCGTGGTAGATCTCGAACTGGTCCGCGTACAAGGCTGCCTCCCGCCCGCCGAACCCCGTCACGAGCGCGCCTTTGTGCCGTTCGCCGGAGCTCCGCCGCCCGGCTGCGGGTCGTCATTGTCCCCTATGCCGCCGCGGTCTGCCAGCCCTGCTCGAAACGCCGAGATCGCAGCGACGGTGTCGCCATCGCTCAGCCGCATGACGATCACCCCGCGGGCTGCTGCGGAGTAGCGGTTGATCGAGTTCGTCTCCGTGCGGATCACCTGCCCGCCCGCCGAGATGAGCAGCAGCTCCTCGTCGGCGTCGGTGACCTGCTGGACGGCCGCGACGAGGCCGGTCTTGCGCCCCTCGAGCGCGATCAGCCGGACGCCCTGCCCGCCGCGGTGCTTGACGCGGAACTCCTTGAGCGGGACGCGCTTGCCGTACCCGGTCTCGGTCAGCACGAGCAGGTCCGCTCCGGGCTCGACGACGCTCATCGAGACCACCGCATCGCCCTGGCGGGCCAGCCGGATGCCGATCACACCGCCGGCGTCGCGGCCCATCGGCCGCACCTCGCTCTCGTGGAACCGCGCGAGCATGCCCTGGGCCGTCGCGATGATCACGTCGTCGGAGCCGGACGACACGGACACCCACGCCAGCTCGTCGCCCTCGGCGATCGTGATCGCGCGGATGCCCGTCGAGCGCACGCGCTCGAACTGCTCGAGCGGGGACTTCTTGATGATCCCGCGCCGCGTCGCGAGCACCAGGAAGTGGCCGGGCTCGAAGTCCGGGAGGCAGATCGTGGCCACCGGCACCTCGCCGGACTCCACCTGGACGCCGGGCAGGTTGATGATTGCCATGCCCTTCGCCTGCCGCGAGGCGTCGGGGATCGCGTGCACCTTGGCGCTGAACACGCGGCCGCGGTTCGTGAAGAACAGCGCCCAGTCGTGCGTGTTCGCCGCCAGCAGGTGCTCGACCGCGTCCTCCTCGCGCGTGACGTGGCCGATGATCCCCTTGCCGCCGCGATGCTGCCGGCGGTAGGTCGCCACCGGCTGCCGCTTGATGTAGCCGCGCCGGCTGATCGTGATGACGACGTCCTCGTCGGCGATCAGGTCCTCGTCGGTCATCTCGCGGCTGGAGTCGTCCTGGACGCGTGTCCGGCGCTCACCGGCGTACTTGCGCTTGAGCTCCGCGAGCTCGTCCTTGATGATCGAGAGCACGCGCGCCGGGTTGGCCAGGATGTCCTCGAGCTCGGCGATGAGCTGGATGACCGCGAGGTACTCGTCCTCGATCTTCTGGCGCTCGAGGGCTGCCAGCCGGGCCAGCCGCATGTCGAGGATCGCCTGCGCCTGGAGCTCCGAGAGGCCGAACCGGCTCATCAGGTTGTTGCGTGCCGTCTCGACGTCAGCCGACTCGCGGATCGTGCGGATGACCTCGTCGAGGTTGTCGAGCGCGATCTTGAGGCCCTCGAGGATGTGGGCGCGGGCGCGGGCCTTCTCGAGGTCGTACTCGGTCCGCCGCCGAACGATCTCGCGGCGGTGCTCGACGTAGTGCGTGATGACGCTCTTGAGGGACAGCGTCTGCGGCTGCCCGTCGACCAGCGCCAGCATGTTGAGGTTGAACGCCTGCTGCATCGCGGTGTGCTTGAACAGGTTGTTCAGCACCTTGTGCGGGTTGGCGTCGCGCTTGACCTCGATGTAGATGCGCATCCCGTCGCGATCCGACTCGTCGCGCAGGTCGCTGATGCCGTCGAGCTTCTTGTCCTTGACCAGGTCGGCGATCTTCTCGAGCAGGGCCGCCTTGTTCACCTGGTACGGGAGCTCCGACACGATGATCGCGGTGCGATCGTGGCGCGCTTCCTCGAACGCGACCTGCGCCCGCATCACGACCCGGCCATGGCCGTGCGCGTACATCTCGCGGATCGCGTCCACGGTCTCGTTCTCGCCGGTCAGCGAATTGCGGCGGGTCTCGTAGCGGAAGATCGACCCGCCGGTCGGGAAGTCGGGGCCCTTGACGATGTTGCACAGGTCGTCGTTGGTGACCGACGGGTCGTTGATGAAGGCCACGGTCGCGTCCACGATCTCGCCCAGGTGATGGGGCGGGATGTTGGTCGCCATGCCGACGGCGATCCCCGACGAGCCGTTGATGAGCAGGTTCGGCAGCTTCGCCGGCAGGACGGACGGCTGCTTCTGCGTGCCGTCGTAGTTGTCCTCGTAGTCAACCGTGTCCTTGTCGATGTCGGCCAGCATCTCGGCCGAGATCGCCGTGAGGCGCGCCTCCGTGTAGCGCATGGCCGCCGCGGAGTCGCCGTCCACCGAGCCGAAGTTGCCCTGCCCGTCCACGAGCGGGTAGCGCATCGAGAAGTCCTGGGCTAGGCGGACCAGGGCGTCGTACAGCGCCACGTCGCCGTGCGGGTGGTACTTGCCCATCACCTCGCCGACGATCGCCGCGCACTTGCGGTACGAGCTCGTGGCGGACAGGCCCATCTCGCCCATCGTGTACAGGATCCGGCGGTGGACCGGCTTGAGGCCGTCGCGCACGTCCGGCAGCGCCCGCGCGACGATCACGCTCATCGCGTAGTCGAGGTACGAGACGCGCATCTCGTCCTCGATGCGGACGGCTTTGACGTCGCCCAGGTCGTCGGTCACTTGGGGGCTCTCCTCAGGTAGCTAGGGCGGGTCAGGGACGGTTGATGATGAGGCGCTCGGCGGGCGGCACGCCCACGCCAAGGCCGAGGAAGCTGGCCGCGGCGGCAGCGGCGTGCGAGGTGGAGGGCGCGCCGGGCTGCTTGCGGACCGTCGCTAGGGTCGAGCGGAGCCGCTGGACCTCGTCGGCCGGCAGCTTCGCGAAGGTGTCGCGGATCACCCATGCGCGATGGCCGTCGTTGTGCTCGGCCGCCTCGGCTGCCTCCCGCTCGAGGAAGGCGATCACGGCCCCCGGGTCCACGGCGCGCAGATTGCGCAGCGCCCAGGACAGGCTCCTCTGGACGTCGGGCTCCGCATCGCCGATGAGGTCCGCGACGAGGCCGAGACCACGGCGCGCAATCTCGGGCGTCCGGCCGGCCCCGCGGTCCACGAACGGGATGGTCGCGACGGTGCTCCCGACGAGGCGGCGCTCCCAGTGCGACGGGGAGTACACCAGCTGCTCCAGCTCGGCCCAGCGATACCGCTCGGCGAGGATCCCGCGACCGACGACGTGGGCGAGGTTGTCCACGCTGATCCAGTCGCCGGCCGACCGCGCCTCGCGGCGGACGAGCTGCCAGGCGCGCTCCGGCTCGTCGCGGATCGCCCGGTCGAGGAGATCGTTGGCGAGCCAGTGGAGCTCGAGCGGGGCCTGCCGCTGGAGGTGGTCGGCGATGTCGAGCAGGGTGCTGGCGTTGTCGCGCCGGGTGGCCGAACGGAGGCCGCGCGTCACTGCCGAGAGCAACGCGTTGCGGACGCCCAGCACCTCGCCGATGCCCGGCGCGAATCGCCGCACGGCCTCGAGGGCCTCGACGTCCGCGAGCGCCGGGAGGCCCTCGAGCAGGGTCTGGGCGATGGCACTCGCGTCCTGCGCCTCCTCGCCGGCCCGCCGGCCAAGGGCGAGCGCCTCCTCGAGGTGCGCCGCGACGAACGCCCGGGAGCGCTGGGTGGCAGCGCTCTGCGCCTCGACCGGGGTCATCGCTCGGCCCTGCCGCCGTCATCCACCAGCCCGGGCGTGCCGTCCACGGCGCTCTCGTCAGGCACGAGCACGAATCCGTAGCGCGCCTTGAGCTCGGCCTTCTTGTCGTCGGGGGCGCCAACGAAGGTCGCCGTGGCCTGGGCGAGGATGTTGCCGTCCTGATCGCTGAGGACGCCCTCCGTCTCCACGATCCGGCGCCGGACGCTGGTCACGCGACCCTCGCCGTGGATCGGGCGGCCGATGGGGACGGGGCGCTTGAAGTCCACAGTGATCCGCGCCGTGACGCCCCACAAGTCGTGCTCGACCACCGCCCAGGCCATCACCTCGTCGAGGATCGTGGAGATGACGCCGCCATGGGCGATGCCCTCCCAGCCCTCGAACTGCCGGTCGAGCGTCGTGTCGACCCAGCAGCGGCCCTCGCCGGCGTGGAGCGCCAAGTGCAAGCCGTGGGCATTAAGCGTCCCGCAGGCGAAGCAGTTGTGCGGTTCCAGCATGACCCGGCGACCCGCGATGCGGACGTCGCCGTAGGTCCCGGTCTCAGATGTCAAGGTTGCGCACCTTGCGGGCTTCGGTCTTGATGAAGTCCTTGCGCGGCTCCACGCGCTCACCCATGAGCATCGTGAAGATGCTGTCGGCCTCGGAACCGTCCTCGACCTCGACTTTGAGCAGCGTCCGGGACTCCGGGTTCATGGTCGTCTCCCAGAGCTGGTCCGCGTTCATCTCGCCGAGGCCCTTGAACCGCTGGACGCTCACGTTCTTGGTCGTGAACTCCTTGAGCACCCGCTCGCGGTCCTTCTCGGTCTGGGCGTACTTGGTCACCTTGCCGGTCGAGAGCCGGTACAGCGGAGGCTGGGCGATGTACAGGAAGCCCGAGCTCAGGACCTCCGGCATGTGCCGATAGAAGAAGGTCAGCAGCAGGGTCCGGATGTGGGCGCCGTCCACGTCCGCGTCGGTCATGATGATGATCCGGTGGTAGCGGAGCTTGGCGATGTCGAAGCTGTCGCCGATTCCGCCGCCGAGGGCGATGATCAGCGGCTTTACGTTCTCCGAGCTGAGGATCTTGTCGAGTCGCGCCTTCTCGACGTTGAGCAGCTTGCCGCGCATCGGCAGGATCGCCTGGAAGCGGCGGTCGCGGCCCTGCTTCGCCGAGCCACCAGCGGAGTCGCCCTCGACGATGTAGATCTCACTCTTGGCGGGGTCGCGCTCCTGGCAGTCAGCGAGCTTGCCCGGCAGCGACATGCCGTCGAGGGCACCCTTGCGGATGACGAGGTCGCGTGCCTTGCGTGCAGCGTCGCGCGCGCGCGCCGACATCAAGCACTTCTCGATGATCTTCCGGCCGTCGCCCGGGTTCTCCTCGAGGTACTGGCTGATCGCGTCCGCGACCGCGCCCTCCGTCTGGCCCGCGACCTCGGCGTTGCCCAGCTTCGCCTTCGTCTGGCCCTCGAACTGCGGCTCCGTGAGCTTCACGCTCACAACGGCGGTCAGACCCTCGCGGACGTCGTCTCCCGACAGGTTGCCGTCCGACTCCTTGAGCACTCCCGTGCGCTTCGCCCAGTCGTTGAGCGAGCGTGTCAGGGCGCGCCGGAAGCCCGTGATATGCGTCCCGCCGTCCACGGTGTTGATGTTGTTCGCGAACGCCAGCACGTTCTCCGTGTAGGAGTCGTTGTACTGGAGGGCGACCTCGATGGTTGTCGAGCCGTCCCTGCGCTCGCAGTAGATCGGGCGGCTGTTGATGGTCTCCTTGTTGCGGTTAAGGTGTCGCACGAAGGAGACCAGGCCGCCTTCGAAATAGAACGAGCGCTCGCGGTCGTTGCGCTCGTCGCGGAGCGTGATCCAGATACCCTTGGTCAGGTAGGCCGACTCGCGGAGTCGCTGGGACACGGTCTCGAACGAGTAGTCGATCGTGTCGAATATCTCTGCGTCGGCCTGGAAGATGGTCGTGGTCCCCCGGCGGTGGCCCTGCGGAGCGACCTTCTCGACCTTCGTGATCGGCTTTCCGCGCTGGTACTCCTGGACCCACACGCCACCATCGCGCGCAGTCTCCACGCGGAGCCACGACGAGAGGGCGTTGACGACGGACACGCCGACGCCGTGGAGGCCTCCGGACACCTTGTAGCCGCCGCCGCCGAACTTCCCGCCTGCGTGCAGGACGGTGTGGACCACCTCGAGCGCGTCCTTGCCGGTCGAGTGCCGCCCGACGGGCACGCCCCGGCCGTTATCGACGACGGTGACCTTGCCATCGGCGTGGAGCGTGACGCTGACGGTCGTCGCGTGGCCGGCCATCGCCTCGTCGATCGAATTGTCCACGACCTCCCACACGAGGTGGTGCAGGCCACGGATGTCGGTCGACCCGATGTACATGCCGGGACGGCGCCTGACTGCCTCCAGGCCCTCGAGGACCTGGATACTGGCCGCACCGTAGTCCGACGCGGGCGCAGCCTTGGCCTTGCGTCCGGCAGTTGGACGGCCGTTGGGTTCGGTCGCCGCCGGTCGCTCGCCAGTTTCAGTCACGCAGTTCCTCCGATCAGGTGCTCGTAGAGCCGATTGAGCTCCTCGTCGCTGTAGTACTCGATCACGATCCTGCCGCCCGTACGCGAGCGGCTGAGGCTGACCTTCGTCCCCAGGCGCTCGCGGAGGTGGCTCTCCACGCGCTCGAGGTCGGGGTCCAGCCGCTGGGGGGCAGGTGCGGCCTTGGGCTTCGGTTCGCGGAGGCGCCGGACGAGCTCCTCCGTCTGGCGCACGGACAGCCCCTGACCGACGACCGTGCCCAGGACGTGCGCCTGACCCTCGGGCGCAAGGCCGGCAAGCGCCCTGCCATGTCCTTCCGAGAGCTTGCCGTCCACGATCGTGGCCTGAACGTCGGCGTGGAGCTCGAGCAGGCGCAGGGTGTTGGCGATGGTTGCCCGCGCCTTGCCCACGCGGTCGCTGACCTGCTCCTGCGTCAGGCCGAACTCGTCAATCAGCTGGCGGTAGGCCAGCGCCTCCTCGATCGGATCGAGGTCGGCGCGCTGGACGTTCTCGACCAGCGCTACCTCGAGCTGGTCCCGGTCGGCGAGTTGGCGGACGAGGGCCGGGATGCGCTCGAGGCCCGCGATCCGGGAGGCGCGCACCCTCCGCTCGCCAGCGATCAGCTGGTAGCCGTCGAGTGTCTCCGTGACGAGCACCGGCTGCAGCACCCCGTGCTCGCGGATGCTCGCAGCAAGCTCCTGGAGCCCCACGTCGTCCACGTGCCGGCGGGGCTGGTAGGGGTTGGGCTTGATCCGCGCGAGCTGCACATCGAGGACTGCGGACTCGGGCACTGCGCGCTGTGGGATCAGCGAGGACAGGCCCCTGCCGAGGGCGCCGCGCTCGGGCCGCAGACTCATGCCACGGCCCCCGTTGTGAATCCGCCGGCAGGTCGGCCCAACTTGGCGTCCGCGTCGGTCCAGTGGCGGTCCCGGAACTCGCGGGCGAGGCTCGCGTACGCTTCCGCGCCCTTCGAGTCCGGGCGATACAGCGCAATCGGAAGCCCATGGCTCGGCGCCTCGGAGAGTCGAACGCTGCGGGGAACGACGGTCTCGAACACGGCATCGCGGAGATGGCGACGGACCTCATCAGCGACTTCGCTGGAGAGGTTTGTACGGCTGTCGAACATCGTCAGGACGACGCCCGCGATCGAGAGGTCCGGGTTCAAGTGGTCTCGCACGAGGTTGATGGTGGCGATCAGCTGCGTCAGACCTTCCAGCGCGTAGTACTCGCACTGGATCGGCACGAGGACCTTCTCCACCCCTGTCAGCGCGTTCACCGTGAGCAGGCCGAGCGACGGCGGGCAGTCTACGAGGACCCAGTCCCAGGACTCCGCCTCGCCATGCAGGGCCCGAGCGAGCCTGCGCTCCCTCCCGTCCTGGTCGGCGAGCTCGATTTCGAGGCCGGCGAGGGAGATCGAGGACGGCACCAGCCGAAGGCCCGCGACCGGCGTCTCGAGGTGAAGCTCGGCGAGTGGGCGCCCGTCGATGAGCCCCTCGTAGATGGATGCTGTGATCGACGACCGGTCAATCCCGAATCCGCTCGTCGCGTTGCCCTGCGGATCGAGGTCGATGACGAGGACGCGGTCGCCAAGGAGCGCCAAGTAGGTTGCGAGGTTCACGACCGTCGTGGTTTTCCCGACGCCGCCCTTTTGATTGGTACAGGCGATCGTCTGCCCCACGCAACCTCCTGAAACGGTCATCGCCAACCTCGGAATTCTATCATCGCAGGCCTCCCGACCGGCTCCTCGCCCCCAGCGCCCCAGGCGTGGTGCATGGTGGCGGGTGCGACTTAGCCGAGCCTCAATCCGCTCTTGGCTGAGGCTGATACCAATGTTTCACGTGAAACATCGGGCCGAGCGCTGCGGGCGGCCGACGAGGCTGGAGACCCTGCCGAGAGCGGTCCGCTGGAGGGTCGAGGTGGCCCGCGTGTTCCACGTGAAACGTCAGGCAGAGCGCTGCGGGCGCCGATAAGGCTGAAGGCGCTGCCGACAGGGGGTCCGCTCAAGCGTCCAGGCGGTCGGTGTTTCACGTGAAACAAGGCCTCCGAAACGAGAGTGTTGGGACTTCTTCACCCGGCGGCAATTGCCCGTCGCGGGCCCCCGTGGGATACTCCGAGTCGAGCTCTACGCTGCCATTCCGTCGTCGCGGACGCTCATCCTCTGCGCCCGACCGTCGGCCCGTCAGCCGAGGACCGACGCCACATATGCAACTCACTCTGGCCGCGGCGCTCGCCGTCGTGGCCGCGCTCGCTGAATACACGATTGTCCCGTATGTCCAGATCGGGGACGCTGCCCTCCAGCCCGTCCTCGTGCTCGCCGCCCTTTGGGCCGTCGTTGGCGGCCTCGAGGCCGGCCTTGCCTCAGCCTTCGTCGGTGGGCTCGCCCTCGACGTCTTGAGCCAACGGCCGCTTGGTGCCTCCGCCTTCAGCCTGTTGATCGCCGTTGGGGCAGCTTCGCTCGTCGGAGCGACTCTCGGAAGGGCCAGGATCATCGCACCCGTCATCGCCACCGCCATCGCAAGTCTGGTCTATTCGATGCTGCTGCTGTTTGTCACATCGCTCCTCATCGGTGTCGCGACCGAGGGTGCTGGCAGGATGGTCGTGCCCTCGGCCGTCTACAGCACCGTCGCCGCTACCGCGATTGGGCCACTCGCTGTCGCGATGGTGATGCGGCGGCGTGATGCAGAACGGGCCGACTGGTGAGCGAGCCGTACCTCGTTCCGCACCGGGAGCGTGACCGGCGACCGATTCGATTCGTGGCGTTCGGCCTCGCGATGATCCTGGTGTTCAGCGTTCTGGCGGTTCGGCTGGGCTACCTGCAGGTCGCCAATGGCCGAACCTACGCGTCGATGGCCGAGGCGAATCGGGCGGTTGCCGTCGCCATCCCGTCCTCTCGGGGCCTTGTCTACGATCGCAAGGGCCGGCTGCTCGTCGCGAACGTCGCGGCCTACGCGATCAAGATCACGCCCGCAGAGCTGCCCTACGAGAAGCGAGACGCGGTCGCCGCCCAGCTTGGCTCACTGATCAACATGCAGCCGTCGGACATCCTCGCCACGATCGACAGCGCGACCGGCTCCCAGTTCGACCCGGTTCGGATCAAGCAGGACGTCCCCAAGGCCACGGCTGACATGGTGTCTGTGTCAGCGGCGCAGCTGCCTGGCGTGCACGTCGCAATCGAAACCCGTCGCGAGTACACGACGGGGACGCTGATGTCGCACATCCTTGGCTACACCGGTCCTGTGGACCCCGCGACCTACGCGAAGCTGAAGGCGTCTGGTTATCTCCCGGATGACGCGATCGGCAAGGCGGGCCTCGAGGCCAGCTTCGAATCGGTGCTTCGCGGCACGTACGGCCAACAGCTGGTCGAGCGCGACCCGACCGGCAAGGACCTTCAGGTTCTCAAGACCACCCCCGCCGTCCAGGGTGCCTCGCTGACGCTCACGATCGACACCACTGTCCAAAAGGAGGCTCAGAGGGCCCTGGAGTGGGGCATGAAGACCGCGCATCTCAAGCGCGGCGTGTTCATCGTCATGAACCCGCAGACGGGCGAGGTCTTGGCCATGGTGAGCCTGCCGACCTATGACGACAACCTGTTCGCGAAGGGCATCTCGCAGGCGGACTTCCAGAAGCTTGCGACCGACAAGACGCAGCCCCTGATCGACAATGCCGTGCAGTCCCAGTTCGCCCCGGGGTCCACGTTCAAGCTCGTCACCGGATCCGGCGGCCTCCAGGACGGCAAGCTCACCCCAACCACCAAGCTGCGAACCGCCGCGTACATCACGATCGCGGGAACGAAGTTCTGGGACTGGAACCACGCGGGCTGGGGGATGTGCAACATCTCATGCGGCTTCGGCAACTCGTCGGACACCTTCTTCTACCAAGTCGCGACGATGCTCGGTGCCGACCGGCTTGCCTACTACGCCCGCCTCTTCGGCTTCGGACAGCCCACGGGGATCGACCTGCCGGCCGAGGCGAGCGGGATCATCCCGTCGAACCAGTGGAAGGTGAGCACGTTCGGCCAGCCGATGTTCGGGGGCGAGACCGCCCAGGCTGGAATCGGGCAGGGCTATGTCGCAGTCACCCCCATCCAGCTCATCAACGCCTACACCGCCCTGGTGAATGGCGGGAAGCTCTACCGCCCGCAGCTGGTTGAGACGATCACGGGGCCGGACGGCTCGGTGATCCAGTCGTTCAAGCCGGACCTCATCCGCAAGCTCCCTCTGTCGCCTGCCACGATGCGGACGATGCGAATCGCGGCGCGTGCGAGCGTCACGATCCGGCACACGTACAACCTCGTCGACATGCCAGTCAAGGTGGCGGGGAAGTCCGGCACCGCCGAGTTCGGCATCAAGGACGCTAAGGGTCGCCTGCCCTACCACTCCTGGTTCGTGGGATGGGTCAACAAGGACCCAACCTCGGCGGACTTCACGAGGACGGATTCGCAGCTCATGTTCCTCGCCTTCGCCTACTCCTCGCAGACGATCGGCAACGCTGCCACGGAGATTGCAAAGGACTTCCTCCAGCTCCACTACCACATTCGCCACAACTACCTGCTGCCGCAGCTCCTCATCAAGGGCAACTTCGCGGGACAGGGCTGACCGATGCGCGTGATGCGAGCCGAGCCCGGGCGCTTCGCCGATGTGTCCAGTCGGACCGTGGGCGCGGTCTGGCGCGCCTATGACCTGCAGCTGACGACCTACGCCGCGCTGCTCGGGGTCGTCGGCCTGGTCATGGCCTACGTCAACACGGTCGAGGCCGGAGACCCGGCCCTCGGGAACGGATCGGTGTTCTCCCGGGCACTCCTGTGGTCCGGCCTGGCAATCGTCGTGTACCTCGTCGCGACAGCGTTCAACTACCAGTGGCTCAAGACGTTCGCCTGGCCGATCTACGGTGTGAACGTCGGACTGCTCCTGATGACGCTCGCGATCGGCGATGGCGTAGGGGGGTCAGCACGCTGGGTGTCCTTCGGGCCGCTGACGTTCCAGTTCTCCGAGCTCGCGAAGATCCTGATGATCGGCGTGCTTGCCGCCTACCTCGGCAACCGCGAGGGGAAGCTGGATTCGCTCGGTGCGATCCTCGGCGCTGTCATCCTCATCGTGCCGCCGTGGGTCCTCGTCATGCTCCAGCCGGACCTCGGGACCTCGCTCTGCCTCCTCGCCATCCTCGCGGGGATGCTGTTCCTGTCGGGGGCGAGCCTCATCTGGCTGACTGCGGGCGCAGCCGCGGCCGTCGCGGCGATCCCCGTGATCTGGACCCGCGTCCTGCAGCCGTACCAGCAGCAGCGGATCCTGTCGTTCCTCAACCCCGCCGCGGACACGCAGGGGGCGGGCTGGCAGGTGCAGCAGGCACAGATCGCGGTCGCTGCGGGCGGGCCGCTCGGCGTGGGCCTGACGAACGGGGCCCAGGCCCACGGCCAGCTTCTCTCGGTTCGTGAGAGCGACTTCGTGTTCGCCGTCCTCGCCCAGGAGCTCGGGTTCATCGGCGCGCTGGTCGTGTTCCTCCTGTTCATCGCCCTGCTGTGGCGCGTGCTCGTCGCGGCGTGGCGATCGAAGGACTCCTTCGGCACGCTGTATGGCGCCGGCGTGGCCTCGATGCTGCTGTTCCAGGTGTTCGTGAACGTGGGGATGGTCGTCGGGATCATGCCCGTGACCGGGATTCCGCTCCCGTTCATCAGCCATGGCGGGGCGTCGCTGGTCAGCATCGCGCTGGGCCTGGGCGTCCTCCAGAGCGTCAACATCCGGCAACAGCGGGCGCAATGGTGACGAACCAGTAGGGCATCGCCGTCATCTGCCCGGAGTTCAGCGCCGCCGGAACGGACCCCCGCGCCCCTGGTCAGACCCACCATGCTTCGATCGAAGGCCCTTCGCCCGCAGGATCTCGTCGATCTCCTGCCAGTAGGTCCGGCCGATCGGCACCCTGTCGAGCCATTCGAGGTACTCCACCTCGGTCCGGGCGATCTCGCCCAGTGACCACCCGGCGTACCTCCCGAACGTCAGGACGCTGCCTGAGGGGTTGCCCGGCGGCCGCCCGGCGGCCCCCTCTCCCTCGGGGCGGCTCGACACGCCGGACGAGAACCCGCCGATGGGGTCCCGGCCCGTCGCCTGTTCCCTTGGGCCGGGGACGCCCGTCGCAGCAAGGTCGGCCGGCTCGCTCATCGATCCGAACGGCACGTTTGCCGGATCACCCGGTCGGGGGGACCTCGCCAGCGGGGAGGTCGGGATCGGGCCGGCGTGCTTCGGCTCGCCTCGGGGCGCGGCTGCCGGCATCGCCTGAGCCGTCCTCACCTGCGCATCGGTCGCCGCCACCCGGGCCGCGGCGTCCAGTGAACGAACCCGCGCGCGGTCCACCGCTGCTCGTCTCACCGGATCGCGCAGCTGGTCCCACGCCTGGTTGATGGCGATCATCTTCTGCGGCGAGTCCGGGTCTGGCGAGACGTCCGGGTGGTACTTGCGCGCGAGGCGGCGATAGGCGGCCTCGATGACCTCGCGTTCCGCCTCTGGGTCAACCTGGAGGACCTTGTACGGGTCGGGGACGCTCACAAGCCGCAACCTCTCCACCGGCGGCCCGCGTTCGCGGCGGTGTGATGTGTGCCCCCCGCTCGAGACTCCAGTGAGAGCGCGAAGCCAGGCGATGCGACGGCCGACTCCATCGCAGGCAGACTAGCACGCGTGCAACCGCCTTCCGAAGTACCCGAACGAGCTGCCGGCACCGGGACCTCTGGTGCCCGCGAGGCTGTCCAGCGGTGGCGCCTGGTGATGGCGCGCGACCGGCGACCGGAATCCCGGGGGCAGCGGGACCTGGTCGCCGCCTGGGATGCGGCGCTGGCTGCGAGCGGCCTGCCCGTCGCGGGTCTCGACGCGCCCCGCCCCAAGCCCCGGTTCGTGCTGGCCGCGCCCCTGGGTGCGGATGTCCGGGGTGATGCCGAGCTTGCCGACCTGTGGCTCGTGGAGC
The DNA here is from genome assembly GCA_021802825.1 of Chloroflexota bacterium. GTDB lineage: Bacteria > Chloroflexota > Limnocylindria > Limnocylindrales > CSP1-4 > CAIXZV01. The sequence continues at coordinate 6,779 of JAJZRG010000028.1, read as the reverse complement.
GTCTCCCGCGCTGGCGCGTCCGCGAAGCCCTGACGAGCAATCTGCCCGCCGGGTATGCCCTGGTGGACCTCTACGACGTGTGGCTGGGCGAATCGGCGCTGCCCGGCAGGGTGGCGGCCTCGGTGTACCGGGCGACCACGGCAAAGCCGGTGGACGGCGACGCCCTGGGCCGGGCCGCGGCGGCCCTCCTCGCCGCCGAGACGCTCCCGCGCGACCGTCGGAAGGGCGAGGTCACCGTCAGCTACGACCTCCGGCCGTTCCTGGCCGCCATCGACGTGCGCCGAACCAGCGAGGGCGTGGAGGTCCGGATGACACTCCGCCACGACCCCGCGCGGGGGATCGGGCGGCCGGGCGAGGCCCTGGCCGCGCTGGGTGAGGCGCTCGGCGGCGTGGCGCCCGACTGGAAGGGCCTCGTCCGCGAGTCGCTCATCCTTGCCGAGCCGACCGCGCCGGAACCGCCCGCGCCACGGCCGCCCCGCCGCCCCCGCCCCCCGGGCCCGGATCGGCCCACCAAGGCCGATCGCGACGGTTGACAGATCGCGACGGTTGACGTTGACGCCGCTCGGCTATCCACCCTAAACTCTCCGTTCGCGCCCGCGCAGGTCGTCGGCGCCTTTCCATGTCCATGCTGCGGTCGCCCCGCGGCCGCCATTCGCTCTTCCGAGGACCCATGTACGCAGTCATCGAGACCGGCGGTAAGCAGTACCGCGTCGAGGTCGGCACCCAGTTCGAAGTCGAGCTGCTCGACGTGGAGCCCGGCCAGTCCATCATGCTCGACCGTGTGCTCCTCGTCGCTGACGGGGCCGAGGCCACCGTCGGCACCCCCGTCGTCGGGGACGCGGCTGTCGAGGCCTACGTTGTTGGGCAGGAGCGCGGTGAGAAGGTCATCGCGTTCAAGTACCGGCCAAAGGCGCGCCGCCGCGTCAAGAAGGGCCATCGCCAGGAGCTGACGGTCCTTCGGATCGCCGACATCCGCTACAACGGCAAGAGCGCCGCCGAGGGCGTGGCCAAGGCTGACAGCGACAAGGCCGCAGCGAAGGCAAAGCTCGAGGAGGCGGCCGCGCGCCAGGCTGCCGAGGACGCCGCGCTCGCCGCCAAGCTGGCTGCGAAGGCAGAGGCCAAGGCGGAGGCGAAGTCGGCCAAGGCCGCCGAGGCCAAGCCGAAGGCCGCCAAGGCGACAGATGCGACGACCGAGGCTCCCGCCGAGACTCCGGCCGGGGAGCCGGCCGCCCCCGCCCAGACGGCCGCCCCCGCCGAGGGGCCGGGCGCCGACGAGACCACAAAGCCGGCGCCCAAGCGCGCGCGCACCAAGAAGGACGAGTAGGCAATGGCGCACAAGAAAGCCGGCTCAAGCGTCAAGAACGGCCGTGACAGCGCCGGCCAGCGCCTGGGCATCAAGTCCGGCGACGGTCAGCTGGTCAACTCCGGCTCCATCATCGTCCGCCAGCGCGGGATGACCTTCCTGTCCGGCGAGGGCACCGGCCTGGGCCGCGACTACACGATCTTCGCCACCGTGACCGGCCGGGTGAAGTTCGAGCACAAGACCCGCGACAAGAAGCGTGTCCGGGTCATCGCAGCCGGGACCGAGTCGGTCGCGGCCGAGGCCTAGGCCCTACCCATAGCGGCGTTCACCGGCAGGCAGGACCTGCGCGGACGGCGCCCAAGGAGCACGCGTGAAGCCCAAGATCCACCCGAAGTACTTCCAGGCCACGGTCCATTGCGGGTCGTGCGGGACGGAGTACACCGTCGGGTCCACTCGCCAGGAACTGCGCGTCGATGTGTGCAGCAACTGCCACCCGTTCTACACGGGCAAGCAGAACATCATCGACACTGCGGGCCAGGTCGAGCGCTTCCAGCGTCGCCTGGAGCGTCAGGCCCGCGCCTGACGTTCCGCTCGGCCGCGCCCCGGCAAGCCCGCACCCCGCCAACGGCGCCCGCAAGGGCGCCGTTCGTGATTCCCGGGCTCTTGGGGGCGACTCGGCGAGGCGCGATCCAGCAGCTTCGTGGGATGGGGACCGACACTGACGAGGCCGCGCTCCGCCGCGCCTGGTCGAGGTGGACGAGCGGATCGACCGCATCGGCAAGCGCTTCACCGCGGGCTACGGCTCGGATGCCGACCGGGAGGGCTGCCTCGCCTGGCCGATGGCCCTCCAATCGGGCCTAGAGCTCGCGGCGCCGGAACGAGGCCATCGACGCCGCTGCCGCCCCGCCGACAACGACAACCGAGCCGAGGATCGAGGTGGTGAGCCTCACGCCGTCCACGGCGCCAACCTTGTTCGCCGCGAGCGACAGCGCCGGAGCGGCCAGCCCGGAGGGCAGCCACTGATCGACCACGGGGATCACCGCCGCGATGCTCAGGGCGATCAGCGCGACGAACCCGAGGCCGGCCGCTGCCGTCGTCGAGCCGGTCGCGGCCGATGCCCAGAGCGTGAGGGCCGCCCAGGCGATCAGCGCGAGCCAGTCGAGCGCCGCCAGGGCGAGCCACCCGCCGACCGGCAACGGCTGGAACAGGATGGCCGAGTAGATCCAGGCCACCGTGACGGCGAGCACCGTCGCGATCGCGAGGACCAGGCCGATGGCCACGAGCTTCGCCGCGAGGAACGCCGGTCGGCCGACCGGCTGGGCGAGCACCAGCGCCGCGGTCCCGCGGTCCAGCTCGCCGGACACCGAGCCCATCGCCAGCGCGATCGCGGCCAGGGCGCCGAGCTGGCCGAGGTTCTTCTGGAGCTGCTCTAGGCCAGCTGCGGCGTCCGCAGGTGGCATCGGGATGCCCGTCAGCTGGTCTCCCAGCGCAGCCTTGAGGATGTCGGGCAGGAACTTGGCGGTCAGCGGAGAGATCAGCCCCACCAGCAGGAAGAGGATGGCCACCAGCGGCAGGCGTCGCGTCCGCCACGCCTCGCGGAGCTCCTTCGCCAGGAGGACCGAGAATCCCCGCGCGCCACTCATGCCGCGGCCGCCGATCCGTTGCCGGTGAGGCGGAGGAAGACGTCCTCCAGCGTCGGCCTGGCGCGCGCCACGGACACGACGGCCACGCCCGAGGTGCCCACGGCCGGCAGGAGCTCGCGCGACGCGGCCGCGATGTCCGAGACGGCGACCGTGAGGATCCCGTGCTCGGCCACCGCCGAGGTGACCCACGGAAGCACCCGCAGCCGCTCCCCCAGCGCGCCCAGCGCCGCGTCCTCGCCCGGCTCCGCCTCGACGCGCCACACAGGCCGCGCATAGCGCTCCAGAAGCTCGTCGAGCGAGCCCTCCACGACGAGGCGCCCGCGGTCGAGGATCGCCACGCGGTCGCAGATGCGCTCGACGTCGCCGAGCACGTGGCTCGAGAACATCACGGTTGTCTCCCCCCGCAGCGATGCGATCAGCCCCAGGACGTCGCGCCGCCCCTCGGGGTCGAGCGCGCTGACGGGCTCGTCGAGGATGACGATGGGCGGGTGGTGGACGAGCGTGCCGGCGATGCCCAGGCGCTGCCGCATGCCGCCCGAGTAGGCGCCCGCACGACGATCGGCGGCATCACCCAGGCCGACCCGGGCGAGGGCGCCGTCGATCGCGGTCTCGAGCGCCGTGCCCGCCATCCCGTGCAGCTGCCCAACCAGTCGCAGCTGCTCGCGACCGCTCATCCAGCCATACGCGCGCGGATCCTGCTCGAGGTAGCCCAGGCGGCCCCGGACGCCGATCGGGTCGTGCGCGGGGTCCAGCCCCGCCACCGACGCCCGGCCGGAGGTGGATCGCGTGAGCCCGGCGAGGAGCCGCAGGCAGGTGGTCTTGCCGGCCCCGTTGGGCCCGAGGAGCCCGAACACGGAGCCCGCGGGGACCGTCAGGTCGAGGCCGGCGAGCGCGACGACCCCGCCCGGGTAGCGACGCATGAGCCGCTCAGTGACGATGGCGGGCGGGGCATCGGGCAGCGGGACGACCCTCGGCGCCTCGAGCGCGGCGCGGACCTCGGCCGGCAGCTGTGCCTGCGGCGGGGCGACGATCGGCGGGTCGTGGGGGCTGCCCCAGCCGGGCAGCGCGCCGGGCCCCGGCGTCGTGTCCACGGGCCCCTCCTCGCGGCCGACCAGGAAGTACAGGATCGGGCCGAACAGGTTGACGAACACGATGATCACCGCCCACAGCGCCTTGCTGCCACCCCGCACCCGCCGCTCCTCGCGGAGCAGGTCGAATGCCGCCAGCAGGATCAGGGCGACCTGGATCGCCACGATCGGGATCACCAGCGCGAAGACGACGGGCGGGATGCCGTCGAGACCGTTGAACTTCATGCGTCACCCCCGAGGGACCGGCGGGTCGGGTCCGACCGCCGCAGTCGGCGAGCTCCGCCCGCCGCGGAGGCGGCTCCGAGAGCAGGGCGAGGATACGCCGACCCACCGGGTCCGCGAGGGCCACGGCAGACACGGCTCCGGGCTGCCTCCCGTGCGGCACCCACGGGTCTCGGCGAGGGCAGAATGGCATCGGGCAGCCCAGGTTGGCGCCGCAGATTGGCGAGGGGTCCGCTGCTAGACTCTCCCCACCCCGACGCGTCGTCGCGCCGGGGCTCCCGACGACACCGGAGGCGCATCCATGACCGACGAGCGCGAGCGCTGGGCCCTGATCCTGGGCGCGTCCTCGGGCATGGGCGAGGCGACCGCGATCGCGCTGGCCGCCGCTGGCTACAACATCGCCGGCGTCCACCTCGACTTCCGCGCCGGGCTGACCCATGTCGAGGACATCAAGCACGAGATCGTGTCCCACGGCGTGGAGGCGATCTACGTGAACATGAACGCCGCCGACGACGAGAAGCGCCACGCCTTCCTCGCCTCCCTGGGCGAGCGGTTCGACCAGTCGCGCGCTGCGGGCCGGGAGCCGTATGTCCGGGTCGTCATGCACTCGCTCGCGTTCGGCAGCCTCGTCCCGTTCCTGGCGGAGGACCCCAAGGCCGCCGTTGACCGCAAGAAGATGGAGATGACCCAGGACGTCATGGCGAACAGCCTCGTCTACTGGGTCCAGGACCTGTGGCGCGGCGGGTTCCTGGGCGAGGGCTCGCACGTGTTTGCGATGACGTCCGAGGGCTCGAGCCGCGTCGTCCCGAGCTACGGCGTGGTCTCGTCGGCCAAGGCCGCGCTCGAGTCGCACGTGCGGCAACTGGCGATGGAGCTGGCGAGGCTCGGCACCGGCGTGACGGTCAACTGCATCCGCGCCGGCGTGACCCGGACCCCGGCCCTGATGAAGATCCCCGAGAAGGATCAGATCATCGCGGCGGCCGAGAAGCGCAACCCGACGGGCAGGATGACGACTCCGAAGGATGTGGCGGACGCGATCGTCGCGCTGTCCGGGCCGGGCACGAGCTTCATCAACGGCGACGTCATCGGCGTTGACGGCGGCGAGTACGTCACCGGCTCGTGAGCACAGCAGCGGCGTCGCTGATCCAGGAGAAGGGAACACTCCCGTGAGCGGTCGGGTTCTGGTCGTCGGATCGGTCAACGTCGACCTCGTGGTGCAGGCGGAGCGACTCCCAGCACCAGGCGAGACGGTCCTGGGCGGCACGTTCAGCCGGTTCCACGGCGGGAAGGGCGGCAACCAGGCCGTCGCGGCCGCGCGCCTCGGCGTGCCGGTGATGCTGGTGGCGGCCCTGGGCGACGACGAGTTCGGCGCGACGGCGCGGGCCGCGCTGGCGCGGGAGGGGATCGGCACCGATGTGCTGATCACGCTGGACCACACGGCCACCGGTGTCGCGCTGATCCTGGTCGACGGCAAGGCGGAGAACATGATCTCCGTTGCCCCGGGAGCGAACGCGGGCCTCACCGCCGCGCATGTGCGCAGCGCCCTCGGGCGGCTGGCCCCGAACAAGGGCGACGTCGTCCTGGTCACCCACGAGATCCCCACCGAGGCGGCCCGCGAGGCGCTGAGGCTCGGCCGGGCCGGCGGGGCGTGGACCGTGCTCAACCCAGCGCCCGCGGGCGGCCTCGACCGAAGCGTCCTGTCCCTCGCCGACGTGCTGACGCCGAACCGCGGCGAGCTGGCCCGGCTGGTGGGCGACGACGCGAAGCGGACGGGACGCACGGCCCCCATCCCCGAGGATCCGGTCCGCGCCGGCAAGCTGCTGCTGGAGGCCATGGGCGCCGGCCCGAACGGGATCAGCGGGCTGCTGGTGACGCTCGGCTCGACGGGCGCGGTCCTCGTCCGCCGGGATGCGCCGCCGCTCGAGATCAAGTCGCCCAAGGTGAAGGCCGTGGACGCGACGGGTGCCGGCGACGCGCTCAACGGCGCCCTGGCTGCGGCGCTCGCCGTGGGGCTCGACCTCGAGATGGCGTGCAAGCGGGCCGTCGTGGCCGCGTCGCTGTCCGTGACCCGCGCCGGAGCCCGCGAGGGCATGCCGGGCGGCGCCGAGCTCCATGCCAAGCTCGTGGAGCTCGGGATCGTCGCCCCGACGCCGCCCGCGGCGGAGCCCGACGAGGCGGGGGTCACCGACAGCCTCGAGACGGACGCCGGCCCCGCCTGATCCGCCGCGGAGGCCAGGTCCTGGCGGCCCGACCGACGCGCCCTCCGCTACCCGACGCGCTCCTCGTCCACCCACGGGCTGCGCACGCGCGCCTCAGGCGTCATGCCCAGACGCCCGCGGTCATCGACCCACCACGCGGCCAGACCCCGCCGGCGCGCCTCCTCGCCGATCGACTCCGAGCCGCCCAGGAACAGCGCCTTGCTCCAGACCTCGTTCCAGGCGGCGTCCGGGCCCGCAACGGTGACGCTCACCAACCCGCTGCGGGCGGGCTCCCGGATCGTCGGGTCGATCAGGTGGTGCACGG
>JAJZRG010000027.1 GCA_021802825.1 Chloroflexota bacterium | reverse complement strand
GCTGTTGCTCGTGGTGGCCGTCGCGATCGTGGTCCTCGAGGCCTGCCGGGGGCGCGGCACCAGCGGCTAGATCTGCGGGCTCACGAGCGTTCTTTTCGCGACGCGGTCGGAACGCCTAACCGCGCCCTCGCGCGTGCCCGTCTGCGTGTCCGTGCCGCCCGCGGTACTCAGTCACCCTCCTGGCCGCCGTGACCGTGGTCCCCGCCGGACCCGTGGTGGCTGGCCTCGCGCCCTCGACCCCGACCGTGCGCCTGTCCCGGGGATGCTGCGGGCCTGGCGGTCGCCGCCGGCTTGGGTGACGCTGGCGAGGGCGAGGGCATCCCGCGGACCAGCGCTTGCGAGCCGGCGGCGGGCTCGGCGGGAGTCGCGGTGGCCAGCGCGAGGCCGGTGGCCATCAAGAACCCGGCGACGGCGACGCCGACCTTCCTGCCTGGAGCGAAGGCCCGCCGAGGCGGCGACATCACCGGCGGGAGCAGCGCCACGCCAACGGCGTCCCCGGAGCGCTGTCCGCCGCCCAGAGGCGGGACCACGGTGAGGACCTCGGTGACGGCCTCCGGCGAGGGCGCGAGGATCCGCGACACAGCCGCGGCGGAGGGGCGCCGGCTGGGCTCCGGGTCCAGCATCTGGGGGAGGAGCGGAGCCAGGGTTCCGAGCCCGATGGCGGCTGCGGTCCGTCCGGGGCCCTCTGTGCGCTCGGCCGCGGACCCCGCCCGGGATGGGGCATTCCCGGTCAGTGCCTCGCGCAGCGTCGCTCCCAGTGACCAGACGTCCGAGGCCGGCGTGGCCCGCGCACCCGCCATGACCTCCGGCGCGACGAAGGGCCGGGTTCCCATCAGCTCCCCAACCGGCGCGCCGGCATCGCCCGGCGTGGCCGGCCTGGCGATGCCGAAGTCGGTGAGGTGGGCGACGCCGTCCTCGTCGAGGATCACGTTGCCGGGCGTCACATCACCGTGAACGAACCCGGCTGCGTGCACGGCCGCCAGCGCCGAGCCGAGGTCAGCCCCGACCCGCTCGACCGACGCGGCCTCCAGCGGCCCCCGGCGGAGGCGGTCGGCAAGGGATTCGCCCGCCACGTACTCGAGCACGATGTCGTTCGGCCCAGCGTCGAGGGCGCGGACGACGTTGGGGTGGTGGACGGCGGCTGCCGCCCCCGCCTCGCGAGCGAACCGCTCGACCATCGCGGGATTGGCGGCAAGGTGCGGATGGAGTCGCTTGACGGCAACACGCGCGCCGCTGATCTGGTCGGTCGCCAGCCAGACGTCCGCCATCCCGCCGGCCCCGAGCTGCTCGAGCAGCCGATACCGTCCGAGTGCCATGTTGTGCATGGCACCAGCCCACCACGGACATCGCCGCAGCCGCCAAAGGGATGGGCGACGCGGGCTCGCGATCGCCTTTCAGATCGCGGGGGGGCTGGCGCCGGGCTCAGCGCCGGTTGTGGAACTCCACGCTCCAGCGCCACTCGCTGCCGTCGGCGGCGTTCCACCACGCCCGCAGGATCCCGGCCTCACCGCCCGGGAGCAGCACGACATCGCCGAGGTCCGTGTCGGTGGGCCAGCGGTCCTCGCGCGACACCGTGTCGCCGTCGATCGCGAGCAGCGTCATGGGCAGCGACTCGCCCGAGCGTTCGAGCGCCTCCCCCCGGGCCACCACCCACTCGTCGCCGTCCCGGACGACCACGGTCAGGCGCGCGGGCGCCGAGTGGAGCCACACGGCGTCGCGCGGGGCGATCCTCGAGCGGGCGACGAGCAAGCCCGTTGCCGCGGCATCCGGGAACCATGCCTCCCAGGTCTGGATCCGACCCATCGCGCTCTCTCCTGCTGGCGTGGCCAGCATGGTACCCGGGGCGATCAAGGCGGCCCGGCAGGCGCGGGCCCAGCCTTGCCTGGCACCGCCCTCCGCCCGACGCCGCCCGCCGCCAGCCGCCGCCCGCCGCAGGTCTGCAACGCTCGCGATCCCCACGCCCCTGCGCGCGCAGCATGGGGGAGCGGAGGATCGAACCAAGGAGGTGATCGACCTGGTGGGTGCAGTGAAGCGGATCATTCGCGTGCTCTTCATCCGGTCGCTCGGCGCGTGCGCCGTCCCGATCCTGGCCGTGATCGGCTTGCTGGGTCGGATCCGTCGGGCTCGGACGAGCGACGTTCAGGCGGTGGACCCGAAGACGGGACGGGTCAAGCTTCGCGGCGAACGCGGCTGGCGCTGACGCTCAGGCCGTCGCCCTCGCGCGAGACGACCGCCTCGCCGCCTGCAGCGCCACCTCGACGAACGGCCGCAGCCGGGCGGCGAGTTCCTCGCGGGTGCGGCGGAACGCGGCCAGCCGCTCCTCCTCGGACCCCTCGACATCGGCCGGGTCGTCGAGGCCCCAGTGCAGCGCGTTGTCGGCCCACGACTGCGGCACCGGGCAGCGTTCGCGCGCCCGGTCGCAGACCGTGATGACATAGTCCCAGTGCTCGTCTGCGAACTCCGAGACGGGCTTGCTCCGAGCGGCGCCCCAGTCGATGCCCATCTCCGCCAGGACGCGGACCGCGAGCGGGTGGACGCGGCCGACATCGGTGCCCGCGGAGCGGACGTGGAACCGCGGCCCGCCGAACTCGCCGAGGAGCGCTTCGGCGATCTGGCTGCGGGCGCTGTTGTGCATGCAGACGAACAGCACGCGGATGGGGTCGCTGGGCGTGGCGCGGGCGGCTGAGCGCCCGGCAGCCGAGATGGCGGTCTCGAGGTCCCGCAGCTCGGCCTCGAGCCGGTCGAGGTCGTCGCGCTGGCGGGCGATGGCGGCCCGCTGCTGGGCGAGGAGCGGCGCCAGGCCCGCGTCCGCCTCGCCCTGCTCGAGGCGCAGGCGCGCGAGCCGGCCAGCCTCCGCCGGGTGGAGGCCGAGGCGCCGGAGGGCGACGACGAGGCGCAGCCGCGCGAGGTCAGCCTCGCCGTAGTCGCGGTAGCCGTTGTCGCGGCGCGCGGGCGCGGGCAGCACGCCCGCCTGCTCGTACCAGCGGACGGCCGAGGCGGCGACGCCGGCGCGCCTGGCCAGCTCGGCGATTCGCACGCTACGCCCCCGGCACGAGCTCGGCGAGGAGCGCCCGCACCCGGCGCTCGACCTCGTCGCGGATCGGGCGCACCTCCTCAAGAGAGCGGCCGGCCGGGTCTTCGAGCTCCCAGTCCACGTACCGCTTGCCCGGGTAGACCGGGCACGCGTCACCGCAGCCCATCGTGACGATCACATCGACTGCCCGGACAACCTCGTCGGTCCACGGCTGGGGGAACTCCCGGCCGATGTCGATCCCCTTCTCCGCCATCGCCGCGACCACGGCCTGGTTGAGCGACGCGGCGGGCTCCGAGCCACCCGAGAAGACGTCCACGCGATCGCCGCCCAGCTGGCGCATGAAGCCCGCCGCCATCTGCGAGCGCCCGGCATTGTGGACGCACAGGAACAGCACGCTGGGTTTCCGGTCAGTCGGCGCCGTATCGAGACGGGCCAGGGCCCGCAGGCGATCGTTGGTGATCCGCTCCGCGATGACCGGGGTCCAGGCCAGCACCCTGGATTCCTTGAGCAGGTCGAGCGACTCGACGAGGAAGCGCTCGATCGTCTGGGAGTTCATGCGGCCCTCCCACCGTCGCTGGAGGACGCGGGCGGACTTGCGGACCTGCTCCTGCATGTCCGGGGTGAGATCCGAGAGCTGCGGCCTTGGAGAGAGGTTCCTGATGGACGTCAGGTCGATGGTCATCACGTGGCTCCTGCGTTCGCCGGACCGGTGGGGTGACGAGACGCTACGGCCTGAAGCGGCTTGGAGGTCAAGAGCACGACCGTACGCGGGAAGCGTAGACCCCGAAGCGGCTTGAAGGTCAAGGCTCACCGGAGTCGAGGAGGCGGATCTCCCGCGTCGCGACGCTCAGCTCCCGGCGCTGACGACCGCCAGCTCGCGCGGGTAGTAGCGGCGGCCCAGTGCGAACGCCACGTTCACCAGGGCAATCATCACCGGCACCTCCACGAGCGGCCCGATCACCGCCGCGAAGGCCGCCCCGCTCGAGATCCCGAACGTGGCCACCGCCACCGCGATCGCGAGCTCGAAGTTGTTCGACGCCGCCGTGAACGAGAGCGACACCGTCTGCCCGTACGTCGCCCGCGCCCGGACGCCCATCGCGAACGTGACCAGGAACATGACCACGAAATAGATGAGCAGCGGCACGGCGATCCGCACCACGTCGAGCGGCAGGGCCACGATGTTCTCGCCCTTGAGGCTGAACATCACCACGATCGTGAACAGCAGCGCGATGAGCGTGATCGGCGAGATCCGCGGGATGAAGACCGTCTCGTACCAGGCTCGGCCCCGCCGCGCGATCAGCACCCGCCGGGTGACGAAGCCGGCGATGAACGGGATGCCGAGGTAGACGAACACGCTCTGGGCGATCTGCGGGATCGTGATCGCGACCACGGTGCCCTGGAGGCCGAACCACGTGGGCAGCACGGTGATGAACACGTACGCGAAGACCGCGTAGAACAGCACCTGGAAGATCGAGTTGAAGGCCACCAGGCCTGCACAGTACTCGGGGTCGCCGCGCGCGAGGTCGTTCCACACGATGACCATGGCGATGCAGCGCGCGAGGCCGATGAGGATCAGGCCTGCCATGTACTCGGGGTAATCGCGCAGGAACAGCACGGCAAGGGCGAACATCAGCAGCGGCCCGATCACCCAGTTCTGGATCAGGCTCAGGGCCAGGACCTTCACGTCCCGGAAGACGCGGCCGATCTCCTCGTACCGGACTTTGGCCAGGGGCGGGTACATCATGAGGATCAGCCCCGCGGCGATCGGGATGGACGTGGTGCCCACCGAGAGCGTGTCGAGGAGCGGCACGACGCCCGGCAGCAGCACCCCGAGCAGGATGCCGCCGGCCATGGCCGCGAAGATCCACACCGTCAGGTAGCGATCGAGCAGCTTCAGGCGGCGGGCTGGCTGGGCGGCGGCGACGGTGCTCGTGGTCAATGTCATTCCTCGGCCAAGGGTTGTGCGAACAGCGTAGACGCGGGCGATGCCGCCGACGGGGGCCGTCGGTCGGGGACGGCGCCCGCCGAGGATCACCCAGGCTCGTGCCGTCCGCTCCGCGCGAGCGTAGAGCCTCGAGCAGGTTGAAGGTCAAGGGTGAAGGTCAAAGGCACCGCCAGTCTCGGCCCTGATCGACCGGGCCTCTCCGGGAGGGGAGGGGCCCGGGAACCGGGGATGACGGCGGATCGAGACTTGGCGCGCCTGAACAGCCTGCGCGCAGGAGGTGCCGGCCCATCTCCTCGATCGGGACGAGCGCATCGACGCGCTCGCCGTCCCGGGCCGGAACGGGCGCAACTCGGCGACCATGTGGGTGTCGTGGGGGCCGACGGCGGCTGCCGACTAGCCCATCGGCTGTCGTCCCGATCAGCCCGCCCGCGACCTCGGGCGACAGCTCGCAGCGACGGGTGCGGGATGTAATCCCCGCCGGCCGGAGGTCGAAGGGGATCGCCCGGCCGTCAAAGACCGCCCTGGGAGGAGAGCGGCCTGACCACTGAGGCGTGGCTTGCGGATACGTCGCTGTCGCCTCCACCGCCTACGGCAATGCGGGTTCCGTCAGCGACGTCGATGCGGCTGCCATCAGGGTTCCTGTACCCGATCGTCTTCTCACGAGCATTCCACGCTGTGCGATCTGCGGGCCACAGGAGTCCATTCCCTTTTGGCGGACTGGGGCACGGTGGAGGGGCCAGCGTTCCACGGAATGGTGGTCCTCAACCCCCGATGGGAACGATCCAGAGGCCATCTTCCCTGGCCAAGGGCTTCCCGAGTACCGGCCCCTTGCCCAATCGGCGTTGTTGCTGACCGCCGTTGGTGGAGGGTTCCACCCCATTGCGCTTGCCGACGAGCCGACGGAAAGTCGTCTCGCCGCCGCTCGGGGGGACGGGGACGGCGATCATGATCCACTCGGCTCGTCCGGCAGGGCGGGCCCGCAAGACACAAAGGGGGACGTGTGAACACGAGACGCCTTCTCCTCGCCATCGCGGCCGTCGGCATGCTTGGAGCATCTGCAACGCCCGTCGTCGAGGCCGCTTCTCCGGCGTTCGGAAAGCCGATCGACGCGACGGGAACGGCTGACGGACGGGCCTGGGCGCAGGAGGCCGGCGCACGGTGGCATGCGGGAGGTGTGGACGCGAGCGTAGCTCCCTTGGAGGTATGGCAGCTGGGGCCGGCGGACTACTTAGTCACTTCCTTCAATCCCGTCAACCTGCGCCCTGAGGTCGTCCGGCAGCCCGACGGGTCGCTCGTGGTGAACGCCAAGTTCGACGTGTCGGCGAACCCTGGCGTCGTCCCGAAGCAAGCGGCGCCCGTCTCCGCCGCGAGCGCCGGGTGGTCCTGGACCAATCAGGGCTGCTTCTCGCGAATCAGCTCGGCGGTCGGCTGGATCGACTCCTGCTTCGTCACGCACCGGCTGACGGGCGAGACGGACCCGCGCGACTTCTACCAGCTTGAGCAGTACGGTACGGTTGGCACGCAGCTGATCGGGAAGATCTACAGCGGTTGGCTGGCTGCCGACAAAGCGTCCGGGAGCTCAGCGATGAGCTGGATCGACTGGAGCCCGCGCGGCACCCTCACCGGCTCCTGCCAGACCGTCCCGCTGAGCGTTTCGGCCCTTGGGCAGAGCATCTCCGCTTCCGGCGTCATGTGCGAACGCTGGAATGTCTACAAGTACGCCGCTGCCGGCTCCTTCAAGGAGGAGTGGAGCTGCGGCTGCATTGTGCCCTTCGGCCAACCCTACCCGAACACAAGGGAGGTCGATTACATGCAGGCCGTCAGCGTCCCTGGCGGCGGGAGCGCGATTTGGACCCTATCCGCTGGATTCGTGGCGGCCCCCTGACGAGCACTGCGATGCGAAAGGCGCCCGTCCTGGCAATGCTCGTGCTGGTCTTGGCAGGGTGCTCGACGCCGGCGCCCGCTCCGGGTGCGCCGTCAGCGGAGGCTGCCCGGTCGTTCCTCGACAGAGTGTTCGCGGTCGCGACGACCGGGAGCGTGGAGTCGCTGTGCGATCTCGGAAGCGGCACATGTGCCCACGACCTCCGCTCCGCAGGGGTCGGGACGCGGCCCTCAGCCCCACCTCGCGTCATGGGGTCGTGGGTCGTGCCCAGCGCCCCGGCGAACGGCGGCGCCGCCACCGCCGCCGGCCGTGCGTTCGCCCTCTGCGGCACGGACGGCCTGGGAAGGGGCTACTACTCGGAGGTGCTCATATTCGACGACGGGGGCCGCGGCCTGAGGGCGGTCAACGCCGTCTTCTGGCTCGGAACGCGTCTCGCCACAACGGCGACGGTGAATGGCGGGTCGCCGCCGCCCGCGCGCTATCAGTGCTCTTGACAGGGCGCGCGTCACTCGGGGCTCAGGGCTCATCGCCCGGAGCCCCGAGTAGTCCGCGCGCGGCCCGGCTGACTACCCGACTGCCCCCGCGCCCGTAGAGGACTCGAGGGACGGCCGCCGCTGTCACCCGATGTCTTGCAGCGTACGGGTCAGGCGGCAGAGCGGCGCCGTTTGCTCTGGTAGGCCAACACCATCTGTGGTGGAAGCAATGCGCCGCGGTTCATGGCTGCGAGCACGGGTCGCGCCTGGTTGGGCATCTCGGCGACACGGGACGCCCGAGCTGGGCGAGACCATCCCGATCGCGATGCGGGCGACGCAGATGCAGGGCTGACATGCGGACTCGATGAGCAATCGCGCCTCTGCGGGATCGCGACCATCTCGAATCGTGCGCGGAATGCCGGCGCGAGGCCCTGCCCCGGGTTCAGGGCTTCCCGTGGCTCGACGCGCGCCCGCGCTCCGCTGTCGGAAGCTCGAGCAGGAGGTCGCGCTCGGTCTTCACTGCCAGCTCCGTTCTCGTCGCGAGGCCGAACCTCGCGAGCAGCCGCGTGATGTAGCCCTCGACCGTCTTCTTCGACAGGCCGAGGTCGCCGGTGAGCTCGTCGTTCGACCGGCCGGCCAGGACCCCCGCGAGGACTGTGCGCTCGGTCGCGGTCAGCGGCTGCCACGCCGCCCGCCGGGACTCGCGGAGCTGCTCTGCGGAGAAGGCGAGAGCCCCCGATGCGGCGGTCGCCACTGCGGCCTCGATCTCCGCCGTCTCCGAGGTCTTGAGGAGGAATCCCGAGGCGCCCATCGCGATCGCGGCCGACACGTACTCCGGGGTCATGAAGCTGGACAGCACGACGAAGGCGGGGCCGTCGTCCCCGGCTTCGCGCAGCAGCTCGACCCCCGACCCGTCGGGCAGGCGCAGGTCGAGCAGGACGACGTCGCAGGGCGTCGACGCCAGCAGCGCGCGCGCCTCGGCGAGCGTCTTGGCGGCGCCGACAAGCTCGAGGCCCTCGCGGGCGCCGAGCGCCACGGCGAACCCGCGGGTGACCACCGGGTGGTCCTCGACGATGGCGACCCGGACGGTCATGCGCGCCACCGCAGCCGGACTGTGGTCCCGGAGGCGCCCGACGCGATCGTGAGCTCCCCGCCGATCGCCTCGGCCCGGCGTCGCATGGACGGGAGGCCGAGCCGCCCCTCGGCGAGTGCCTCGCCCGCCCTCGGTCCCGGCATGCCCGGCCCGTCGTCGGCGACCTCGAGCGCAATGGCGTCGCGCGCCACGGAGCCCCTGACCGAGACCCGGCTGCCCTGCGCGTGCTTCGCGGCGTTCGCGAGCGCCTCCTGCACTATCCGGAACGCCGCGAGTTCGACCTCGGCGGGAGGACGGCCCGCGGCCCCGTAGCCGGACGCGTTCTCGCCCGCTGCCGCGACCTCGATGCCGGCCGCTCGTCGGCAGGCGTCCTCGATCGCGGGCACCAGCCCGAGGTCGTCGAGGACCGGCGGGCGTAGGTCCGTCGCAATCGTCCGGAGCCTGGATGCCACGTCGCGCAGCGACTCGCGGGCCTCTGCCCGGTCGACGTCAGGCTCGCCGAGTGCGCGGATGACGCCGGCGATCGCCTGGAGGGGGTCGTCGTGGATCTCGCGGGCGATCCTCGCCCGCTCCTCCTCCGTTGCCCGGATCGACTCCCGCTCGCGCATGTCGGCGAGCACGAGCCGGTCCGCGAGCCGCGCGATTCCGCGCCTCGCGGGAGCGTAGATCGCGAGCGGGAGCAGGGACACCACGGCCGTCAGCGGGAGCGGCGCCTGGAGGGTCGTCAGCGAGACGCCCAGCACGGCAGCGATAGCGACCATCGCGACGTCGAGGGCCCGAGTCCGCGATGCGGAGTGCAGCAGGCGCGACCGCGTCACGCCCGCAGCGCCCGCAGCCACGACGCCCCCGCCGCCGATGGTGAGTGCGACCGCGAGGGGGGCGCGGGCGATGGCGGCGGGAGCAGAGGTCCTGTCCCGGCCACGCGGGCGGTGGTCGGTCGAGCACCGCTGGCACCGGGTCTGGCACACCGTGCGCTGGGGGGCCAAGAGTGGGGCAGTGCTGGTGAGGCGGATCATGCACGCCGCGCCCACACCCACCGTTCGGCCCCCCGGCGAAGGGTTCTGCCCCATTGACCGCGACTCGGGCAGCGCTCACGCTGGCGCCAGGCGCGCCTTGAGGTTTCGAAACGGGCGTGCCGACTGGGGGGCCAGGCGACGCCGGCAGCGCGAGACCGCCCCAGCGGCTTGACGCAACGGAGGTTGCTATGCGTCGCAGACCCATCGCAGCTGCCCTCCTTCTCGCGCTGACTCTCGCCGCGCCCGCACTGGCGACGATCGTCAACGTGGGCGGGGGCACTTGGAACTACGGGACTGAATCCGAGGCCATCTGGGGCAAGCACGTCTGGTCGCACTACGTGCACAACTCCCTCCGCCATTCGGCGACCGCCATCTGCGCCTCGCAGAACGTGAAGATCTTCGCGGATCCGACCCTCTGGGCGAACGCGGACGTCCACTCCAACGCCTGGGACAGCGCAGCTGAGTGCTGGGCCACCTATTGAGCGACCCGCGAGCTTGACGGATCGCTGGGCGGGCGCCGTGGGCGCCCGGCGCGACGTGCGGCCCGGGGCTGAGCTTGGCGCAGCAGCCCCCCACGTCGCGATCGCCTGCTGATCCCGCCCGGGATGCCCTAGCCGGCGCTCCGGTGTCGGCCGGGGCGAACCCCGACCGACACGCTGCCTCGAGCCGCTGGCAGCGGTCGGCCGCAGTCAGGAGAGACCGTCGTCCATGGGACGGAGGCACTGATACCGTGCAACGTGTTGTCGCCCTCATGCTCGCCGCTCTGGCCGCCGCAGCCGGCGTAAGCAGTTACCTCGAGCAGGCGCAGGTCCAGCAGCGCGGATGGCTCCAAGCGGCAGGAGACGCGGGCACCGCGTTTGCGATCCCGCCAGACCAGTCGCTCGCCGACCCCGCGACAGCGTACTCCGTGCTGCGCGCCGCCGCCCGCGAGGCCAGGGTCAACGTCTTCCGCACCGCCGTCGAGTACGGCGGCGACGGTCGGCCAGAGGTCGTCCTGTACGCCCTGCTGGAGGCGCCGACGCGCGTAGCCGACGCGTTCCCCCTGGCAAGCGGCCGCTGGCTCACGGCGGATGACGGCGAGCACCCGGAGCGGCTGCTCTCCTCCGCGGACACCGGCAGCCCGGATCAGGTCGGGCGGCTCGCCGGCTTCGGCGGAGCTGACGCGGTCTCCGTGCGCGCGCTCGCGCTGGCCTTCGACTCCCTGCCCGTCGCCGGCTCGTACGTCGCGGAGGCGGGGAGCGGGGCGTCCGTCCGCGACTTCCTGCGCCTGCTGTCCGAGGGCGCCTCGACGGCTGCCGGCGCTGCGGGGGCGTTCAAGCCATCCGACTTCGCCGCCCAGGGCACGCACTTCTCGGGCGTCCAGGCCGCCCCCGGTCCACTGCTCCTCGGCGCCCAGATCGCGATCGTGCTCGCGACTGCGCTCCTCATCGCGTTCGGGATCCTTCACCGGGCCAAGGCCGCGGGGGTCATGCGGCTCCACGGGCTGGGGGGGCTCGCGATCTGGTACCGGCTGACCGGACGGCTCATCGTGACGGTCGGGCTGCTCGCGGTCGCCACCGCCACCGTCGCGAGCCGGCTTGTCCACGACACCACCCTCGCGTTCACGGCAGGAGTCGCGCTGGCAATCGCCCGGGCCTTCGCCGTCATGCTCGGGGCATCGATCGCGGCGTCCACGGCACTGCTGTTCGGCCGTGTCGGCGCGTCCCTCAAGAACAGGAAGCCGACCCGCGCCCTCTTCGCCCTCAACGCACTCGTCAAGGCGGCACTAACGCTCGCCCTGATCGCTGCGGGCGCCGGGCTCTCGCTGCAGTACGGTGCCGCCGCCCAGGAGCGGGCGCGACTCGCCGGCTGGGACGCCGCTCACGGCTACGCCATCTTCTACCCGGTGTCGAACGGGAACGACGAGATCGACATGGCATCTGGACAGGAGGCCTACACCCCGGCGGTGGCCGAGTCGCTCTACCCGGACCTCGACGAGCGCGGCGCGCTCTACGTCGACGCCACCCAGTACGAGCCCGCCGCCCTCGCCAGCGCCCTCCCGCAGGGCACGTACAGGTCGATCACCGTCAACGTCAACTATCTGCGCCGCTTCCCCGTGATGGACGCAGACGGCCGGGCCATCGCCGTCGACGAGTCGACGACGGACTGGGTGGTCCTGGCGCCTGAGCGCCTTCGCGGCGAGGCCAGCGCCATCTCGGCGTGGTTCCGCCTCGCCCAGGGGAGCGCCGTGGCCGCCGAGGATGCCTTCGGGGGCGAAGTCCCCGCAGCCGTCGCCCGCCAGGCCGTCTCCATCCGCTGGGTCGCGGACGGCCAGCGGGTGTTCAGCTTCGACCCCGCCGTCAGCCCGGACGACGGGAACCGGATCAGCGAGCCCATCGTGCAGGTGATGACGAGGGCCAACAGCGTCGGGATGGACCGTGCCAACGCCGTCAGCGGGGGCGCGGGGGCGGCCCTCAAGGTGCCGGTCGGCGAGGGGGGGACTGCGGCCGCCCTCTCGAGCCTCCAGCCCGTGCTTCAGGGCCTCAGGCTCGACGACAACCTCCGGCACCTCGTGACCCTCGACGGCTACGCGGCTCTTGAGGTGGCGCGCATCGAGGACGTCATGCGGGCGGCGGCCCTGGCCGCCGGCGTGCTGCTGATGGGGCTGCTGTACCTCGCTGCCGCGTCGGTGGCCATCCTGTTCGAGCAGTACTCGCGTAGGGTGGTCGTGCGACGTCTCCACGGCACGGGCTTCCTGCGGCGGTACCGAGAGCCGGTCGCCATCTTCAGCGTCCTGTGGGCCGCCCAGCTGCTCGGCGCCCTCGCGCTCAACCGCATCGGGGCGAACCCGTTCTCGGCTGGCGCGACGCGCCCAGCCGATGACCTTGCCGTGGTCGTGGTCGCCCTGATCGTCGCCCTCGCGGAGGCAGCCATGTCCGCCGCCGTGCTCATCTCGATCGAGCGGCGAAGCGTCGCCCGTGTGCTGAAGGAGGAGTTCTGACGATGCCCGCGAACATGTGCGAACTCGTCGACGTGGGCAAGGCGTATCGCGGCCGGCCCGTGGTCGAGGGCATCACGCTCTCGGTCGCCGGGGGCGAGATGCTCGCCATCACGGGCCGCAGCGGGTCTGGCAAGTCGACGCTCCTCAACGTGATCGGGCTCCTCGAGGCCCCGGACCGGGGCGAGCTGCGCCTGTTCGGCGAGCGCGCGCCCGCGGTGGGCTCGGCGAGGGCCACCGCACTGCTCAGGTCGCGGCTCGGGTACCTGTTCCAGAACTACGCGCTGATCGACGAGGACACGGTCGACGGGAATCTGGCTTTGGCGCAGACCTACGACTCGCTGGGTCGCGCCCGCCGCCGGAGCGCTCGCGATGCTGCGCTGGCGGCGGTGGGGCTGCCCGGGTACGGTCGGCGGCGGGTGTTCGAGCTGTCCGGCGGCGAGCAGCAGCGCGTTGCCCTGGCGCGCCTGATGCTCAAGCGGTGCGACCTCGTGCTTGCCGACGAGCCGACCGGCTCTTTGGACGCGCAGAATGCCGACGCGGTCATGGCGATGCTCAGGGACCTGTGCGCCAGGGGAAAGGCCGTGGTGATCGTCAGCCACGATGAGCGTGTCGCAATGGCCTCCGACCGCACGTTCGCTTTGCCCGACACCTCGACGTGTGTCTCGACGCAGGCACAGTCCCCCCATGGGTGAGTCCCGGAGCCGCGCGAGTGCATGAACCTCGCGCGTGCGAGCTCGTCGATGACCCAGGCGATCCGGGCTGATCGCCCGGACCACATTTCCCGCACTGCAGTGGACCGCGCGACACCGCGCCCTGGCGGTGACCTTAACGTAGGCCACCTTGGGCATTATCAGGCGGGTTCCACTTCATCAGGCGGGTTCCACTTCGGGGCCTTGTGCACATTCCCAAACCTGCATGCGGAACTCGACATTTGAGCCATCGCCCGCCCTTGCACGCCTTGTTCGCCCAGACGAGTCAGCTCCAGCGTGACTGGTGGCGGATCTGCTGGCGCGAGATGCGTCGGCCTTCGTGATTATTGTCGTGCGCGCATGGACTGAACCACATCCTGACCACCCGTTCCGGGCGGTCGTCACAGTCGAGCACGACGGCGACATACGTCGCGCCGCAGCGAACACGATCGGCGAGGTATCCGAGCTGATCTCAGGGGCCTTGGCCGGCCTTGCGCCGTGTAACGTAGGCGACTGAACCTCACGAGCCCATCGGCCCGGGCTCAGGTTTCGTCGACCGCTTCAGGGCATGAGCGCTCCGACCGTCCATCGCGACTCAAGGGGGCAAGTAGCGGCCGGTCGGGCGACCCATTGCGTATGCGCAAGCCACGCCTCAGTGGTCAGGCCGCTCTCCTCATCGCTGTCGCCTCCGCCACCTACGGCAATGCGGGTTCCGTCAGCGACGTCGATGTGGCTGCCATCAGGGTTCCTATACCCGATTGTCTTGTCACGAGCATTCCACGCTGTGCGATCTGCGGGCCACAGGAGCAGTACTTCTCCCGAGGTCGTCTCCAGGAAGACGCACAGGTCCGTGATGCGGAGCGTGCCCTCGGCTCGAGCGAGATCCATGCCACCTTGTGGAGGCACGACCGCCAGCGGGCCCCACATCGCCCCCGGAGCGGCCGTAGCGGGAAGCGGTGTCGGCGCAGGGGGCGTGGCTGTACCGCTAGGCGTCAGGGACGCCTCGCAGCCCGCGGCGAGACTCGCAACCAGCCACCCGACGACCAGGGCGCCCCCAAGGCGCAGCGAAGGCCCGTGAATCGCCCTTCGCAATACCGTGTACCCGGCATCGGCAACCGATGTCACTGAGTGATCGCGAGTACCAGCCATCGCACCCACCTCACTCGTAGATGACAAACTCGACGCCGAGGGCCTCATCGTAGAGATCGGCGATGGACCACGCGTCCTTGTTGCCGCACCCCTCCTCGATGCCCGCGGCCCGGGCGACCTCGACGCGCGCGTAGGCGCGGAGGCGGCGGGCCTCGTCGCGCCGGTGGTGCCGGATGAGGTTGGTCGCGATCCCGAGCAGCCAGGGCCGGGCGTCGTCGTGCGCGGTGTCGTAGCGGGCGCGGACGCGGAAGGCCGTCGTGAACGTCTCGGATGCCAGGTCGTCGGCGAGGTCGGACCCGACGCGCCGCGCGAGGTAGCGGTGCACGTAGTCGAAGTGCCGGTCGAAGACGCCCCCGAACACGAGCGGCGCCTCCAGCGAGCGCCCGATCAGGACAGCGTCGGCCTCTCGATCCATCTCAACCATGTTGCCCGCTGCGACGGTTTCGCTTCGCACCGTCAGCCGCGGGCAAGGACGAGAGGACTTCGGGCCCGGGGGCCCTCGGTGCCGTCCGGACAGCGGAGCATGCCTAGCATGAGGCGATTGACGGTGCCCACGGCACCGCAGCGATCAACCCTGAGCGACGGGGGCACGACATATGGGGCCCGCTACTGCTCGTGCTATCGGCGCCATGCAGATTCGAAATCGCGCTCGGGCCCACCATCAGGATGCCGCTCACGATCCAGCTCGCCCCGAGCTCTCTCGACGTCGCGAAGACGGGCGAATCCGTCACGGCCGTCTTGCGATCCTCGGGGCTTGGGCGCAGGCCCCTTCCCGGCCCGTTGATTATGCTCGTTCACCGTAGCAAGGAAACCGCCGCGGTCACGGGGCCGTCGCTGAAGGACGCGCTGCCCGAGGCAACGGCGGTCTCGCACGCGGCTCGGCGCTCGGCCAGCAGTCCCCCCGCATCACAAGTGCTTCGGTCACCTGACAGGACGGATCGCCACACGATGGCAACGTATGCCGGCGTGTCTTCGAAGTTGAGGCGTCCGCGTGCGGCGGGGGCAATCCAGTGCGGATCCACGTTCACGGCTAGGACGCACGCGTCCCGCAGATAGGCGCTATGCGCGAGTGCTTGGCATTCGGCCTCATCGGCTCCCACCGACAGGGTCGTCCACCCTCGTTCCGATCCCTCCCGATACTTGAGAGAGAAGCCTGCCATCTCTTGAGGCGTTGGCACAGGCGAACTGTAGTACGCGGACGTCCCCAAGAACGCAGGGATGAAGGCACGAACCAGCCAGAATCCCGCTAACAGCACCAGCAGAGCGGCGATGTAGGTCTTGGCGAAGACCCATATCGCCCTACGGGGCACAGCCCGGACCACTACTGAAAGCGCGAGCCGGCCCGGGACACTCCATCGTAGAAGAAGACCTGTCCGGAGCTGAGCGTAACGCAGACGGCATTTGTCACAAGAGGAACCTGCGACGTCGTCCCCATCACCATCCCGGTCAGATCCACGTCGCCCTTGAAGACCACCACGTGAAGCGGAGCCGATTCGCTCTCGAGTTCGGGCGACTGCAGCATTGCGGGAAATTCGCGCCAGATATCTTGGCCTGAGGCGAGGTCGAACTCAGCCTGCACGGTATTCCGCGCCCCGCCGCACGCCCGGGCCTCGTCGCTGATCCCGGTAGCGAAGACTCCGCTGGCAAGCAGCGAAGCTGCCGTCAGGCAGGCTGCGAGCACCGCTGCAACTCGGACGATGAACCTGCCGTGCGTCACGAGAGCACCGCCTCTGCTCGTGTTCATCGATCGAGGGTCCACAGTTCAATCGACCTTGATGAGGGGATATCGCACTGATACCAGTTGGGCGGGGCGTTGTTGTAGTTGCACGAGCCGGCCGGCAGCAAGCTGGTGTAGACGAAGCCGCCGTTCTCGGCCGTGGCGTAGTTGAGGCTCGTCACACCCATGCGCGAAGACGGCGTTCCGCCCATTTGATCGCCGGAGTCCCAGGTCTCGCCGAACCACGACGATCTTGCTGGGCTCCAGCAGAGATCTGCCTCCGGATACGACAGCTTGACCGTAGAGCCGACCAGGAGGTTCCAGACGTTGTTCTGGTGGTACACCTTGTAGTCGTGGCTCGTGTTGTCGTAACTGCCTGCCTGATGTGCGATCGGGTCGACGTTTGACAGGCCGGCGCATCCCGGCGTGGTGTTGGAGCGTCCGAAGCCCGTGATGAAGTGCATCCCCGGGAGCAACGAGGGCGAACGACCCTGTCCAAAGCCCACTTGGATGATGTCGCGGAAACTGCCATTGGTTGGCTCAACATTCGAGAAGTAGAAGGTGCCATCAACCTCGAATGCCCCTGGATTCGAGCACATAAGCAGGGTCCGGCCGATCACGGTGCCTGAGGTGCCGTGCCTTGGGCCGCCGGTCACCGCCTCGCCGCGCCAATGGTTGACTGCGAGCGGGCCCTCGACGCAACTCGAGTAACTCAAGGCCAATGTGGTTCCGGTGAAAGTCAGCGCCGTAATCGAAGCAACGATGATTGACATCATCGCCAAGAACGCGCGACGGATGTTCGGCATCTTCCCCCCTCTTTGTCCGCAACAACGCCCCCAACGTACAACAGCCTGCAAGGGCCGAATGTCACTCGGCGCCTGCAGAGGGATGGGGCAAGCGACTTCAGCCGCAGCGGAAGTGCCCGGGTGCTCCGCCCGATGTTATGGTGCCTTGACGAGCAGGCTTGCCCGCAGCACGATCGCCGTGCATTGCGCATCAGCGCGTCGCCGCAGGAACGGCAGGGGGAGGGACAGATGCGAATTGTCCGTTGGGGCGGGTGGGCCGGCCTCGCGGTGTCTGGGGCCGTGGTTGCCCTCGGGCTAATGGTGGCCATCGGATCGGCTATCTCTGCGGGTGACTGGCTCCAAGCCCCCGAGCCGTGGATCGGCATCGGGATGAGCATGCTTGTGGTCGGGTTGGCGGGTGTAGGCCTATTCGGTCTGCTCCTTGACGTCGTCGAGCCTATCGGTTGGTGGCGAGGCCTCGCGATACCTCCCGCCCTGGTCGTGGGCAGCTTCTGGGCGTTCGTACTCCTCGTGGGTGTTCCCACGACTGGCGGTCCGGACTCGGACGTCGCAACGGTTCTGTACAGCCTCCCCTCGCTGCTACTCGTCCTCCTGATCGCAACGTGTTCACTCCCTCTGCCGGCTGCTATTGGCCGGCTCCACGGCTCAGGTCTTCGACCGAGGTGAGGCTCGTGGGGGATGCTGGTGGCGCCGGGGCAATGGTGTGGGTCCGGCGTGGGAGGTTCGCGACGCTCATGAACCTCGCACATGCACCCACGAGACGGCGAATGCGTCTGGCGATCGCCGTTGCGATCGTCTCGCTCAACGCCGGAGCGTGCAGCGGCCCGCCCGGCACGACCCCGGTGCCGATCCCGCCCGATTCGCCTCTGACGCTCGCCGATTGTGGGTGGCCGTCGGGCACGCCGATCCTTCTGGCTCGCCGAGGAACGGTTGCCAGCCTCAATCTCCCCCCCTCCCTGGGCGCCGGGAACGCCGACGAGGTCGTATACGTGCTCGTCACGCTGAACCGAGTCGAGGTGACTCCGAGCGGTGGCACTCCGACCGACCAGGAGCGGGGGGCCTGCGTCAAGGCGCCGGACGGACGGATCGTGACAGGACCGCTCCCGCGCGACTGGGGCCCGCAGCCGTGAAACCCATGCACGCTCCGCGCCGACGGGGTTCTCAAACTGTGGGGAGATTGCGGGCGCAACGAAGTTGGTGCCTCTCACGGCTGTTGCGCGTTGACACCGGAAAGGTGAACGTGCACACCGAGGGCCGGCTCATAACCCCAACGGCCTGACGCAGCCGCTCGGATGCGCGGACCCGACGTTCACCGGCGTTGGCTTCGATGTCGCCGAGTTCGGGCTCCTGGCCGCTCGGCTCGTCACATCGACGCTGGTGGGAGGCACATCGGGCGGCTACCCGGACCCGGAATGGGACGTTGCGATCGTGGACCTACGGCAACGCGACGGGACGATCACGTCTCCGGAATGGACCACCTTCCCACTCCGCCACCACAGAGAGTGTCCGCGTCACGGCCGGCTTGCCGCGTGACGTACGCATCGCCCTTGCTGTGGGTAGGGGAAGACACCGTTGCTCAGATGCACGAGCAGGCGGAGGAGCACAAGCCGGACGAGACTGGCGGCTTGCTCTTGGGTTATTGGGCGAATGACACGGAGGCTGTGCTCACGGAGGTGATCGGCCCAGGCCCGGACGCGCGGCATTGGCCGACGGGCTTCGCGCCAGATGCCGCCTATCAGGAAGCGCGTCTGGCGGACGAGTACGAGCGGAGCGGCCGACGCATCGAATATCTGGGCGACTGGCACACGCATCCCGGCGCGGCCGCGGTCCCGTCCCGGAACGACAAGGGCACGCTCCGCCGGATCGCCCGCGACCCGGAAGCACGGTGCGCACGCCCGTTCATGCTCATCATGGGCGAACGGGAGAGATGGCAACTGACGGCGTGGACCGTGAAGCCCCATTGGCGATGGCGGCTTGCTGTTGGACCCGCGCGGCTACGAGCGTTTGAGCCTGTGTGATCTCTGGCCTCGAGCGCCGCCTCACTCGGTGGCGTCGGTGGGGAGACCGCTGGCCGGCCAGGCGGCGGCCTCGCCATCGCGTCGGACTAGGTCCGACCAGGCCGTGAAGTCCTGCCGGAGCGCTTCCAGGAACGCCTCAACGTAGTCATCGGGGTCGCCGCCCCATTCCGTCTCCTCGACGTATCGAACCGCAGCGCCGTCCGGGTAGAGCACTCCCTCGATCCGATCACCCTCGTCGGCCGGGAGCGGCTCGACGTACCGGGCGATTGACCGGGCCCGCGGATCGTCGAGCGGAATGGTCGCGACGTGGTCGGCGAGCGCACCGAACGAGTCGATGGACGCCTGCGTCTCGAAGTAGTCCTCGTCGCGCAGCCAGTCAGCCAGGAAGCCTCGCGACTTCTCGAGCGCCGATGGATCGGGCCGACCCCACGGATGATTGGGGCCGTAGGGGATCCGGGCTTGCTTGCCGGGCGTGGCGCAGGGCCATGGCTCGCCGCAGACTCGGCACGTGCCATCCGGGCGTCGTCCGTGAGTCGTGTGGCGCAATCCCAGTCGGTAGCGGCGGCTCCGATCGGCGATCGCGCCAGGATCGTCCGAGTAGATGGTCTCGTCGAAACGGGTTCCCGACGGATCATTCGGATCGTCGGACTCGCGCCAGTTGATGCGTGTCGGCATCTGTCGTCTCCCGAGTGAGCCGACGATAACGCAGCGAGCGTTCGGCCATCGCCCGAGTTGTGACAACGAAGCCTTCGAGGCGCTCCGGCAGGGAGCAGAATGGCTGAGTGAACGTCCGCGATCGCGGCGATCTCAACGGACCGAGGAGGATGGGGGATGGCGACTAGCGCCGCAGGGGAAGGCCTCGCACGTCTGCCGGGCGGGGCTCAACTCGCGCCTGGCGAGACGCCTGTGCTGAGCGATCGGTTCATGTACAGCACGATCGCCTTCTACCTGCACACCGATCTCGTCCTGACGAACCGACGGCTGTATGCGATGCGGCCGAACACGCTCGTGGGGCTGATCCCGATCGGTACCGGACGTTCCGCCTACCCGATCGAGAACATCGCCGGCGTCAGTGCCGGAACGCGGTTCGACATCATGGGTGTGATCATTGGCTCTTTCGCGGTCTTGTTCGGGCTCGCCGCGCTCAGCATTCCTAACGCCGCCTGGCTCGGGGTCATCCTGCTCGTCCTCGGACTCGCGGCGATCATCGGTGCGCCGAAGCAGGCGATCGAGGTCATGAACAGCGGTGGCGGCGCAATCCGGTTCCCGGTGTCCGTCTTCGAGCGCGGGCGCACCGTCGAGTTCGCCAACCGCGTCTCGGAGGCATTGGCGGGGACGAGCAGGACATCTGCCCCGCTGTCGGCTGGCATCGCGCCTGGTCCGCAGCCCACGCACGCGGCGGACGCGCTCCGTCACTTGCAGGACCTTCGCGATCAGGGCCTGATCACCGACGGCGAGTACACCGCGAAGCGGAGCGAGATCCTGGCCCGCTTGTAGGCATTGCCCCACCATTGGTGGTCTCGGCGCGGGCGAAGATCCTTGCGGGACCGCCGACGGGTCTCACCCTCGCCCGCGAGGACGACATGTGGCTGGACTGGATCTGGCATGGCGGACGAGTTCGATAGTGGCGCGCCACTCGGTCGTTGGGGGCTGGCGAACACAACGTGGTGACTGAACAGGTGGCCGGTTTCGGATGGACGCAACTCGTGTCCGAACGGCTTCGTCCGTTGTCTGTTCGACAACACTCAATGTCACTATCCGGCATCTTCCAGAGTGCGCTCGCAGCAATTCCTAGCGTTCTCGCCCCCTGTTCGGTGCACGTCGCGCGTGCCAGGCTGGACCGAGAGTGTCGGATCGCCAGGGCGGCCCTCCTCTAGGTGCTAGGAAATGCTGATCATCCAGTGGCGCAGTGCTCACGTCGTGCTCTCCAAGCTCGGATTCGCCACTTCACCGGTGAATTGCGCAAGTCTGGACGTGGGATGGCTGACCTGCCGCCTGGCGCAGCGGGAGCGGACCTAGATCGGCCGGATCCCATTGCCCTCGCAGAAAGCCCCGAACTCAGCCTTCTGCTCGTTGGTGGCCGGGAAGGTCGCACAGGCTCGCATCACGCCCGCCCGGCCGACCGCGGCCGCGATGGCTGGGACCACCTCCGGGGCGTCGTCGAGGTTCCCGTTCGACGGTGTACATGATCCTGTGCTGACCGTGCCGACCGCCGACGCCAGGGTCGCGCAGGTCCCACCCCTTGGCCTTGCACGGCCGGACCAGCCCGAGCATCGTGTCGATCGTTGCCCGGCGACCCTCGAGAGCGGTCGCGGGCGTGGAGTTGGCGTGGCTCTAACTGCTCACCGTGCTCCGCGCGTTCGATGAGATGTCGCGGCTCCACCTCGCGGACCCGAGTGCCGAGATGCGTCTTGGGCTGCTCGGCAGCGAGCAGGAGGGGCAGCGTCAGGAGCGGTTCGCGGCCGTCGCTGGGAACCCTGCACGAGCCCGCATCACCGCCGCCTTGCCGACTGCGCCGGCAACGGCCGGCATGACTGCCGAGGCGTCGACGAGGTCTCCCTCGACCCGGTACATGTCTTGTGCTGGCTGTCCCGGCCGCCGGGCAGGAGGAGGCGGTGGCACCTCGGCGAGCGGACACCACTCCAGCTTACGAGGCGCGCATGTCGGCGGCTGGCATGGCCCGCCCGAGCCACTCCGTGAGCGGGCGCCGTCGGCGTTCTTCAGCAAAGCCCGGCCGCGTCGCCGTGGCTCCACGTGACGACGTAGACTCCGCGAACTGGAGGCAGAGGCGGCGGCTCACTTGTGCGAGAGCGGATTGCTGCATCATCACCGCCCGCACGCGCCCAGCCCAAACTGCGCCACTGCTGCCCAGGCCCGGCATGCCGGGCTGCTCTGGCCACAGGAACGCGACGAGAACGTACAAGGGGTCGCGATGGCCCTGGGGCATTGACGTCCGGGAGGCGCGGCGACCGTGGGGAGGGCGCGGGGCGCGGGGGTTGCTCCTTGTCCTGGACAACTGGGGGTCCGGGAGGCCACACGACCCGACGGCGGTCGAAGTTCGCCCTAACTCACAGCGATGGTGGGCCGACTCGGTCCCGAACGCCAGCACCCTTCCTAGGCTTGCGAGGCTCGATCACCCGAATCGCACCTCAGCAGTCTCTATCAGGTGGCGACAGCGATAGGTCGCCCCAGTGACCGAAGGAAGTGTTGACCAGCTACGAGAGGATCGAAGGTACGGCTCAAGCGGGTCGACCGAGTACCGATCGACAGGCCGCCGTCGCAGACTACGAGGACGCAATCGTCGGGATGCGACCGCGCCTTCTGGCCATCGCGCGGTCACTCCGTGCCAGGGATCCGGAGGACATCGTCCAGGCGACGATCGAGATCGCTTTGCGGCGCCGCGCTCAACTCCGTGATCCGCAGAAGCTGTGGCCTTGGCTCGTGTCCATCGAGGTGCGCGAGTCTTGGCGGTTGAGCCGACGCTTCCGCGACTTCGCCGTGCCGGCGCGTGGCCCAACGGTGTCGGCCCCGGACCACTCACAGATGGTCGAGCTGCGAGACGCGCTGGAACGTCTTCCGCGTCGGATGCGCTCAGCGGTCGTCCTTCGTTACATGGCGGATCTCACCGTGCGTGACACGGCGCTGGCACTCGGCACCAGCGAGAACACGGTCAAGACGCAGGTTCGGCAGGGCCTGCGACGACTCAGGGAGGCCCTCGATGGATGATTCTCAGGAAGACGCGCTGATCGAGCACGCGCTTCATCGGCTGCACGAGCTGGAGGTGGCGCGAGCGCAGCATGACTTGGCGTCCTCCGCGAAGCGGGTCTCAGCGAAGTCCGGCTTACCGTCAGGCTTGCTCGTCGTCACGATGCTGTTGATACTTGTCGCTGTCGCCGCCCAAGGGCGGTCGGCGCCCGCGGAGCACTCAGGGGCCGCCGCGGCAAGCGCCCCGACGGCGGCGTCGCACGCCGCGTTTCGGACTCCGGGCACGCCTGCGGCCTCCACACTCGCGGCGCCCACAGCCCCCAATCCGTCGAGGAGCGGTATCGCTGACGCCTCCCCCGCGATGTTCCCGAGTGAGGTAGGCGGTCAACCGGTGCTCAACGGGCCTGAGGCCATTGCACGGGCGTCGGCCGGCTCGGACCAGCCGTTCCTGGCGGCTGGGTGGGTCGTCTTCATCGCGGCAGACTGCGCCTCGGAGTGCCCGAGCGGCTATCTCCTTCGGCTCGCGGGCGATCCGAAACCCAACGACACCACATCTCTGATCCTTGCCGTGGATGCGAGCAGCGACATCGTCCTACCTGTGGGCCGTCCTGCGGTGCTCCAGGTGCACTCCGACCTCGTCGGCCAAACCTGCGGAGCCAACTGCTCGCGCCGCGTCGTCGTGACCGCGGTGCTGTGGGTCGGCGGGAGGTGACGTGCCGGGCCCGCTTACGCTCGCCCGGCACGCAATCAAGGGGTGGCCCGCGACATCACTGCCCGGCCGCGAGGGCGTTCGAGCGCAGAGTGGTGAGCGGGATGCTTCCAAAGAGGTCCGTCTTGACCTCGCCATCAGCGACGGGCCAGAGTTCGGCGATGACTGTCGGGCCAGCAGTCGCGGCTCCGGGCGAGGACCGCTCGATGGTCATTGCCACGTAGACACCCGGGGTCACTTCAGGTTGAGAACCGACAAGAGTCGTGTCGCACCCGACTGTCCCGCCGACCAGAAGACCCGTCCAGGCAGTCGTGGCGGTGCCTGAGGAGCCCTTCCACACTTCCTGGGTGGTCAAAGTCACAGGCCTTGCAATGACGGCCTGAGTGCCCTTGAGGCTTGCCGGACGCCGACCGTCGGCCGTCGTCCACTGCGCATCGCCCACTCCCTTGACCTGCACGATACCCGTTGTGGACGATGCATTGACCAGGTCGGCGAGCGCGGGCGACGGACCATCAGCAACCAGCATCTGGGTGACGCAAGCCGGATCCGAGATCGGGACGGGCTTAAGGGGGTCGGGCCCGGTGGACGCGAGAGCGGTCGCTGTCGCGCTTCCCACCAGCAATGTGAGGGCGGCCGTGACGACGAGGTGTCGCGTGTGGTTCACGGGTAAGCCCCATAGATTGCCTGGATTCCGTCAATGTCGTTTGACTGCGGCTTGTAGAACGATTCGGCCCCGGTATGCATCACGGCGGTGAATCCCGTGTGTCCAAGCGCTTCGACATGGCCCATCTCGTGGGTGGTCACCTTTCGAGAATCCGCCACGAAGGTGTTGTAGGTGAGGCTGTGATTCCACGTCACCTGGTCTGAGAAGATCGTCTCCGCGTAGTAGAGGGTGTGGCTGCCGCTCGCGGTGTCTGCATAGATGGCGGTACATGCCCAGGTGTAAAGCGCGGCGCAGAGGCTATCTGAGTCACCCCGCATGACGTCGATGTCGGACGTCGACAGACTGGTCGTCACCACCAAGCCGACGAGACGCCTCGTGTGACCTCGCATGAGGCGACACCTGATCAGTTGTCGGTGCGTTCGCGGCTGTTCTGATCCACACCCAGATCAATGCTCGGATCCGGTCGGCATCTGTTGTCGCTGTCCGACCCACGCCTTGCGATCCACCGTACTGAACTCTGGCGCCTCTGTGCAGTAGGGGGTTCCCTACACTGCCGAGCCGGCTCGGGCATAGCCCGCGCGTAGGCGCACACGCCTAGGTGGTCGTCGGGCGCCGACCGCACGCAGGCCCGCGAGGGCAGGCCCCGAGTCCGTTGCGCGCCATTGCCGCGATCCAGGCTTCTTTCAGTGCCGGCTCCCGAAGGCTCAACGGCTTCGGCAGCGCCGTCTGGACGCGACGCGCTGATGGAGCCACCCCATCCCGGACTAGGCTCGCGACGGCCTCGTCGATGATGGCGCGAGCGCCGTCGCGCCGGGCGGTCGCCTGGCGCCCGATCCATGTTCGGCGTGCAGCAACCGCCCGTGCCACGAGCTTTGGCGCCGAAGCCTCGAGGCTGCTCTCGGACACCCCCAGCCGGGCGGCGAGCGCCGGCACGCTCGGGACCACGCCGTCCGTGCGCAGAGCCCTGTCAGCCTGCCGCGTGAGGCGGCTCCAGTCGATCTCGCGACGCTTTGGTCGGCTCGGAATGTCGGCGGGGTCTGGCGCCCAGCCAACGCCGACGAGCCGGCCGTCCAGGAATGCGGCGAGGTCCCATTTGCCGACGGCACAGACGCGCATCAGGATGTCGACCGAGGGTCGGATCGAGCCGGAGAGCCACAGGGCGACCGCACCCGTGGACGACAAGCCAATGAGGTTGGCCAACCGGGTGCGGCTGCCCCCTGTGGCTTGGATCGCGGCCTCGATCGCCCTGGGGAGTTCGGCGGCGGTGGGCCTGCTCGCGCCCGATGCCGAGACGAGGCCCGACAGGCTCGCGCTCGACCAGCGGTCCCAGTCCGGCGCCGGGCCGCCGGGCGTCGCGGTGCGCAGCGGCGCCCGGCAGCCCCGGCAGGCGCCAGGGACCGCCCGATACCTGATGGACCTCTGCCTCAGCCCGCACGCGGGGCAGCGGTCGACGAGCATCCGGGCATGTACCGGGCACGCCGTAACGCGGCGCAGCGACCACGCGAGCGGCTCGTATGGCTCGGCACCGAACGCGTCGAGGCACTCCGGGCAGAACCTAAGCGACTCATGGACGAGGTGCCGTCGGGACAGGACCTCCTCCCACTTCAGCAGGGTGAGAGGCTCCAGTGCCACGGTGGTGAGCGCGCTGAGCGTGCCGCACCAGCGGCGGCCCAACTCCCCGATCACCATGGACGCGGCTCCCGACGCGAGGATTTCCCCGACCTCGGCAGGCCGCCTCGCAGCGCTCGACATCAGCGGCGCGACCTCCTCGGCAATCAGGGCACCGAAGGGCAGACTGTGGGCTTCCGCGAGGCGCAGGCCGTAGCTCGCGAGGGCCTCTCCTAGCGGCGTCCCAACGGCACGGGGCGCGAGGTTGTACAGCCGCGACCGGCGGGGTACATCGGGCTCGATGATGGTCGCGTCGGGGTAGACGTGCAGCGGCCTCACCCGACGCCAACTCTGTCCGCAGTCGGCTTGCGACGGCCCGGCTGGGGCCGCCCTGGTTTCTTCGCCACCTTCGTCCGACCGCCCTTGTCCCCAACGCCCTCGACTGGCGCCGCGCCGGCTCCGGGCATCCCGAGCAGAGCTCGCACCTCATCGTCTCCGAGGCGGCAGTCGGCCACGGTTCGCTCGCCGTCGATGATCTCGACGGCTGCCTGGGCGACCGCTGCCTGTCGCGTCCGCGTTCGGTCGAGGCAGGCGAGGTCCACCTCTCCCGTGCCGAGCATTGCGTCGATCAGCGCTCGGTCAAGCCACCGCTTGAGGACGCCGACGCAGCCCGCCGTAGCGGCGTACAGGTAGTCGAGGAGGTCCACAAGGGTGACCGCCTCAACCGGCAGGCGGCCCTGGAACGTATTGACGACGCTTGCGAACGCCTGCCAATCCACCGAATTGTCGGCGCGGTACCGTCCGAACTGGACGTCCTCGCACCGTCGCCCGAGCTGGGCGTTGAGGTCGAGCATGGGTGCGAGGCCGTAGGTGCCAACGAGCACGAAGGTGGCTTCGATTGCATCGGACAGGCTCTTCACCAGGTCGAGCTGCTGGACGAGGGTAGCTCCGGCGGCCGTGGACGCCAGGTGCTGGGCCTCGTCGAGGACGATGAACCGCAGGTGCCGATGATCGGCGGCGATCTCGAACGCCCGCCGCGCCGCGTCGACCGACTTGAACTGCGTGCGGTCGATGTTGGCCTGTCGCACGAAGGGGTCCTTACGGTCAGCTCCCGGTTCCTCGAGGGCATCGAGGGACCGCACAAAGAGGTCGCGCCACGAGATCTGGTTCCCGGCCCGAGCCGGCACAGGCAGGCGGATCACTGGCTTGAAGCCGAGATCGGCCCGCATCTCGTCGGCGCACGCAGTTTCGATCTGTCGCGTGACCCGCTCGGCGAGAGTCGTCTTGCCCACCCCGGTTGGCCCCATGACCAGGATCGCGTTGGCGCCGGTCGGGTACCTGAGGAGATTCATGAGGCGAGCGTTCGCTTCGAGGAGCTTGGGATGGGCCACGCGGAAGGCCCGAAACGCCTGGAACTTGACGCTGTCAGCCGTGGGCAGATCCGTCGCCATGGACTCCGGGGAGTAGTTCTCGCTTCTGGCCATTACGCGTACTCCTCGAACGTCTTGAGGCCGACCTGTGCCCCCGCGCTCTCCCCTTCGTCTGCGTACGGGGTGGCTGGCCCGCGCGGGGGCTCGGCGGCGACGCCAGCAGGTGCGCCGCCGGCCGTCCGCTGCTCGCGGTCGTGCATTGCCTGGCGCTCCGACGCCTCTGTCGCACGCAGCCGATCGACAAGGTCCGTCATGGAGCGCCGGTCGTCGCGGGCCCTTGCGCGGGCATTCCTCGCTCGCTGGGGCGCCTCCTGCGCCATCAGGCTGACCTCGCGCATTGAGGTCGCGGCAAGGTGCTTGACCGACTGCGAGTAGCACACGATCCATGTGCCGTTGGCGTAGGCGTACGCATGCCGGATGTCCATCGGGTCGTAGCGCACCGGGACATGCGTGCCGCGCACGCCGGGCAGCTTGAGCTCAGGCGCCCGGTAGTGGCGCCCGTTGATCTTCACCCCCCGGTTTCGTCCGTCGACCATGGCCACGCCCTTGGGTGTGGTGGGCAGCGAGAACATCCGGAAGGTCTCGTCATAGGGGATCGCCCGGACCGGGCGGTCGCCCGTCAGGGCCAGCCGCTGGTCGTAGAACTCGCGCGGCGACGTCCCGAGGACCGGGTGAGCGAGCTGCTCGTAGGTTGAGAAGAGGAACTCGTCGAGCAGTTCACCCAGCTTGACAAGCGTCCACACCGCGAGCCGCGCCGGGTCGTTGGCGGCCGTGATCTCCCGGACGTTCTTCGTGATCTTGGTGTTGCCGGCGAGCAGGTGGACGAGCCGCGTGTTCAGGACGCCGAAGAACCGCTCCAAGACCGAACCGAACCGGGGCTCGCCCGGCCTCCGCTTGATCGCGACGGCATGTGCAGCGCACAGGCGCTCGAAGTAAACGCTGCCGAACTCCTTGCCGCCGTCGGCAACGATCTCATCGGGGAGCCGCTCCCAGCGCGCCACGCATCGCCGCACCACCATCATCAATGATCGCCAGCTCGGCGGGTCGAACGAGAGCCAGTACGCCAAGACGCGCCGCGTGTGGGCGTCGATCAAGAGCGTGACCCACGGACGCCCGAGGGGGAGCCCTGACTCCGAGTCCACCAGAACCACGTCGAGCAGCGTGTGGTCGATGTGCGCTCGATCCCATGGACGCTCCCCGTGGCGCGGCGTGTCCGAGGCGAGGTACCAGTACTCGTCCTTGGATTTGTATGCCCGCTTGTAGCCAGCTCGCGCCCGATCGACCTCCGTGCGGTCGCGGTCGGCGATCCGGCGCAGCACGGTGCCATAAGACGGGCTGTCGACGCCCGCTAGTTCACACGCCTTCTCCACGCGGCCGAGGAGGGCGAGCGCATTGGGCGCTTCGTCGGTGAGGTAGAAGGCCTCGATCTCGTGCTGGAGGACCTTCTCGGCGTCCGCCGGCAATTGGAAGCCAGGCTTCCGGCCACGCGTCATGGGGACCAAGCCGAGATAGCCGCTCTTGTTGGCAGCCTCCGCGCGGCGCAGCTTGGTGATCCACGACCGCAGCGTCGACACCGGGACGGCGGCGATACCGGTCTCGCGGAATGCTCGGATCATCGCGAAGCGCTCGTCCGCGATGCGGAGCGTCTTCTCAGACGCCGCCATGATCGGACTGTCGTCAGCGTCGCCGACGGGCTCCGCAAGCTGGCCGCGGCGCGCGAGGTCTTCGAGCTCGCACCGAGGCACCGGCAGCATGCCGCCGCCAGGCAGCTCCAGATGGACGACGGTACCGGTGACCGTCGTGACCCGGCACGTCCGTCGGTCATACCAGACCGTCGATCCAGCGACGAACTCGATGGGCGCCTCAGTTGCGAGCCTGCTGGCCGCCTCCGCCTCCGAGATGAAGAGCGGCGCCCGGAATGTCTCGCTAAGGCGGCAGGAACGCAGGTCTGACCAGATCTCGCCCCGAACGATCATCCGGTAGACATCGCCAGCGTGCTGGGCTCCGCCCACTCGACCGAGGGCCTCGCCGATGGAGAGCCCGCTCTCGGCCCTGACGGCATCGCGGAGGCGCCGTGCGATCGCGTCGGGCACCCGCTCGGAGTCGCGGCGGTAGTCGAGGAGGAACTTGCCGTTGAGGCGGACCTCGTCGGGCACCGACGACGGGGTGCGGATGCGGAAGGTGAACCCGTAGCGGCTCGCCATCTGCTCAGCAGGCTCACTTCGCCAGCCTGCCCCGTCGCGCTGGTAGCGTGCGGGCCAGGTCGTCTCCAGGTTCAGGAGCTCAGCCTCGGTCTTCCACTCGTCGAGGTAGACCCCGGTCTCCTCGACGACGCAGAAGTCGGGAGTGGTCGGCCACCGGCCCCGGTGCCCTCGGCGATCCAGGCACTCGAGGGAGAATGTGCCGACCTGGTCGTAGAACTCGAGCACCCGCGGGTTGGACTCGTACTCCGTGATGCCGAGGCCCTCGGTCGTCTCGGCCTCTGACTGGCGGGTCTCCCCCATCTTGATGCTCGGCACCCGCCCCGAGACGTTCACCCGCCGGCTCTCCACGCGGCGCGTCGGTCCGCTCATGCGGATGGTGCGGAGGCGCTGGATGCCACGGACGGTCAACCCTGCGCGAGTGACGTCGGCGGTCAGCGCGACCTCGGTGAGTAGCGGCCGGGAGTGCGTCCCGAGAGTGGTTCCTTTGACGCTCGGTGCAGTGCTCGGGCCCTCACCGAGGGTGTCAACGCGTTCTTCCATGCTTGTCACGAAACCACTGGAGCCCTTCACACGCAAGACGCTGCGGGCTGCATCCGATGGTCACGGGCGGCCGGCTGGGCCCTTCGTACTACAGCGGCGATGGGACAAGCGAGTGCGTGGCCCGGGTGGCGGCGTACGAGGGGCGACTGAGGTCGAGCCCGTGCCAGCTTGTCTCCGGGGGCGAGGACGCGAGCAGCGCGACGCTCGCGCAGTCAGCGCTCGGGTAGCGAAGCCGTGAGGCCGAGGAAGCACTTCGGGTGAGGCGACGCGCGCTTGACGGTGCCAGTCCGTACCATCGTCGCCCAAGGCTGGTCAACGACGCCGTGCTGTCGTGGCCCGGCCGACCACGAGCGGCTTCGAGGTCCTCGCCTGCGTCACCTCGGGCGACGCGGCGACCGGCGCTCCCTCCAATTGCTCGCACGCCGCCCGGCCCGTCTCACCCGACCGCCGAGCGGCCAGGCCCCCAGCCAGGGTTCCCGAAATTCAGTTGGGAACGCCCACTAGACGGCGCAGGACAGGGCGGGGCGGACGGGTGCAACCGCTAGGGTGCGGCAAGAGCGGGTGCTGGGCCCGCCTGGGGCCGACCTGCATTCAGCTTCGGTAGACCGATGTGATCTGCCGGTCGAAAGTCGATGACAGCGAGGTCGCCGAGCTGCCGCAGCAGAAGTTGAGGTTGTAGCCCGTCCTGTACCAGTCCGTCCAGAAGACTCCGGCGGCGCCGTTGAGACTGCGGTATGAGCGGATCCGATCGTTCCAAGCGACGACGACCAGCGTGTCATAGTCCTGGCTCACGTACATGTAGCTTCCGCTGTACGACACGCCCGAGTAGACGATCACGTAGTCGGTCGCTGCGGTCGCTGCGGCGCCTTCGCCCTTCATGGAGTTGGTCGCTTCGCGAAGGGCTGCAGTGAGCGCTGGCGCTTGCGCGAAACAGTGGATCCGCGGAAAGTCATGATCATGACAGTAGTGATCTGCGATCTCCGAGATCGCAATCGGCGCGCCGTCAAGGTCTGCCGTGACCCCGCCCTCGGCAGGGTCGGCGGCGGCAGCGGCTGGCGCGACCGACATCGTCAGCATGAACGCTAGGATCATCACCAGCCAACGGCGCATCTGCCCCTCCCAGGACGCATGAGTCTCGACGCAGTTGTGACGGTATGGGGGCAAGTCGTGTCCGATAAGTCGGTAGATGCCGAGGCGAGGGGTAGGGTTCTGCCTACTGGCGCCGTTCGCCCCGCGAGCGCCAAATTGATGAGGCGCGCGTCGCTCGCGGCGGCCGCGCTCGCAACGGCAGTTGCTCTCTCGGCGGGCCTGATCGCCCTGACTGGGTCAATTGATTCCGGGGTGGTCCTGGATGAGCAGTCCCGACTTGTTGTGGATGTCTATCGCTACAGCTTCGGAGAGGCCTCGGGCATCCGGCTTGGCGACTCTGTCATACAGTTCAGGCGCGCTGACGAGCCGGGTGGCTGGGCACTCAAGACCGCAGGTACAGACGGTCGGCTCGTTGGAGTCCAGCCGGCGGAAGCCATCCTTCGCGCCAGTAGCGTCGCAGCGCTGCTTGCCGGCGCGCTCGCGGCGCTCGCATTTGCCTCGGCGCGATCGAACGCTGAATCTTCAACGGAGGCCGCGGCAGCTTCTGTCGCCCTCTCTGCGATACCGGCTCTCCTGTCCTACGGCCTCGGCTTTGCCCTGTTCATCCCCGTGGTTGCCGCTGTCGCCCCGTGGGCATGGGTCATCGCCTGGCGTAGGAAAGGGCGGAGCTGGGCGCCGGCGGTGGCAGGACTCGTCGCCGGTCTCTTCGTGCTCGTCGGCCTCGCGTGGGCAGATCCGATCGTCCAGCTCGACGCCCCGCGCCTCATTGTCGGAGGCTGGATCGCGGCCTCCACGTTCGCGATGCTGCTTGCGGGCCTTGGCATGACGGGCGCTCGACTGCGCGACGTCGTCAGCTCCGTGGCGCTGCTCGACGCAGTCGTCATCACCTGTGCGGTGGCCGCCGCCGTGGCGTTCACGGCGTTGGGGATCCACGTGCTACTCGCGGTGACGGTGGTGGTCCTGCCCCTGGTGGTCCTTGCGCGCAGTCGTCAGCGCGTCGGGCGCCTGCTTGACGGTCTCCTCCTGGCTGAAGTTCGGGAGCGCGAGGGGATCCGCGCCATGGAGGCGGAGCGGGCCAGGGTGGCGCGCGAGATCCACGACGATCCCCTCCAGCAGATCGCCGGTGTCATCCATGCCCTCGAGACTGACGGCAACACGGAGGACGCTCGTGACTCGCTGCGGAACGTCGCGAGCCACCTCCGAGGGGTCGCGACCGAGCTGTATCCGCCTGTGCTTGACGATCTGGGACTCGCGCCAGCAATCGCCGCCGCCGCCCGGACCATGAACGACAGCCGGGTCGTGTGCACGATCGACAACCTAGCCGGGTACCAGCGTGCCGCCAGGCCTCCTGAAGAGGTCGAGCTCGCCGCCTATCGGATCACGCAGGAAGCGCTCGCGAACGCCGTGCGGCACTCACAGGGCTCACGCATCGAGGTAGCCGGGTCTGTCGAAGCCCGGCTCGTGCGACTCACGGTAACTGATGACGGCAAAGGGGTCGAGCCCGCCGTGCTTGCCGAGGCCATGGGCGACGGCCACATGGGGATGGTGTCGATGCGTCGGCGGGCCGCCGCAATCGGGGCAACGCTTACCCTGGAGCCGGCGTCCACTGGCGGTGCGGCCGTCACGCTGGAGTGGCGGCCGTGATCCGCGTCGGAGTCGTGGAGGACCACCCGATCGTCGTGACCGGGATCGTCGCGGCGCTTCGGGCGGAGGGCGACATGGAAGTGGTGGGCGTCGCGGGCAGCGTCGCGTCGGCCCGTGAGCTGCTTGCGAGTATGTCCCCCGACGTCCTGCTACTGGATCTCCGCTTGCCGGACGGAAGCGGGATCGACTTGCTGCGCGAGGTCTCCGACCGGGGCGATGGCCCTTCGGTGCTCGTCCTCTCCAGTTTCATGACCACCGAGTACGTGTCTGCCGCCGTGGCTCTTGGTGCTTCGGGCTTCCTGCTCAAGACGACAGCGTCACCCGAGATCATCGCGGCGATCCGACAGGTGGCCGGCGGGGGCATCGCCTTTACCGCAGAACAACTTCGCGAGAGTCGCACTGCCTCGTGGGCGCCCCTCACCAGGGCTGAGCACGCGGTTCTCGATGCGCTGCTGAGATCGCAGACGAACGACGAGATCGCGACAGAACTTGGCGTGTCGCGCAAGGCCGTGGAGGCGCATCTGACCCGACTCTTCGCTCGCTACAACGTCATGACCAGGACGGAGCTTGCACTCGTCGTCGATCGAGGTGCGCTGCTTGACTTGCCAACGCGGTCCCGATCTCCCCACTCTTGAGCCTGCGTCACGGTCGGCTATTCGATCCCGGGCACCATCTGTGCGGTCCTTGCGACCGGCCCGCCCTTCCGCGACCCCGGGCCACGCTACTCCGGCGACCAGCGCCGCGAGCGCGTTCGTCGTCGGCCGACCCGACGCCTCGGCCAGCTTGGCGTTCACGCGGCAACCCGACGCCGCGGGAGTTGGGCCGGACCGTCAACCAAGCAAACGCACTCATTCGCGGCTCACCATTCGTGTCCGGCAATCCGAACAGGGGCGCGTGCGAGGCGAGCGGGTCAGCAGGGTTCGGCACGAGCAGGTGCACGGCCGTCGAAAGAATCAATCCGGCCAGGATGATGATCACGACCCACAGGATCATGCACCAACCCTTTGTGCGTTGGAAGTCCCACGTGCATGGCGGGACAATGGGGAGCGGGTGACCATCCCGAGTCTGCGCCGGCGGCTCAATGAGCGACCGCTGGCTCAGGGGGTAGTCGGCGTCGACCTGTACGAGAGTCCCACGAGCAATGCAATCAGGAGCCAGAGGGCGAGCGCCCACGGCAACTGTGTCGCAGCGAAGACTAGTATGCCGATCAGAATCCAGCCACCGATCACAATGGCGACCGCGGGTAGTCGAGCCGAGGCCCGAACGGTCGCCGTCGGTCAGATCGCCAGCAGCGGCGTTTCCTCGGCAATCTCGAATCGCCGGGTGCCGTCGGATGCCCGCTGGGTCGACTCGCTGACTTCGACGAGCGTCCATCCGTCGAGCGCTGGCCAGTGCCTCGTGTAGGCCGTGATGACCAGCGTCTGAAAGGGGTTGTCCCGACCATAGCGCGTTGTTCGTCACAAAGGCTGCGAGTGATCCTCTTCGTCGGCTGGCATCGGAACTCAAGGCCTCGATCGCCGACCAGCGCGACCTCGACCGGCGCGAGCAACTCCTCGGCCTAGAGCCTGACGGCCGCTATGGGAGCCATGATCCCCGGCTCCTCCATCTGAGCGAACTTGCTCGAGCGACGACCAAGCCGGACCGCGAGCTCAGCCGTGCCTATTGGTTCGCGCGCTCCGACCTATGGCTTGCCCCGCCTGCATCGGCGTTGAAGCGGGCCCTCGGAGCGACGCGCCTGGTCGGTGAGCGCTACTCGGACCACCTGCCGGAGCCGGAGCGACTCGGGCTGCAATGGCTGTCCAGCGAGCTCCTTACGGGAATCGTGGTCGCCGTCGTGCGTCTGGCGGCCGACTCGTACCAGCAGCCGGAGGCGATCTTCGATGTGCGGATGGCTGAGCGCCTGGCCGAGGGACTTGCGGACTACCGCTCCCTCGAGCAGATGTCGCGGGCCGTGGACGAGTACCTCGCTGGAGTCCTGAGTGAAGCAGGAGTCGCCCCTGGCAAGCTCGTCCAGTC
This sequence comes from Chloroflexota bacterium, assembly GCA_021802825.1. GTDB lineage: Bacteria > Chloroflexota > Limnocylindria > Limnocylindrales > CSP1-4 > CAIXZV01. The sequence goes on along the minus strand of JAJZRG010000027.1, from coordinate 7,009 downwards.
GCTCGGGGCGTTTGCGCCGCGCCCGCCTGCATACGCCGATCGCCTGCTCGAACTCATCCATCGATTCGCGCAGGCCCCTCGCGCGGCTGCGGATGCGCCGCGCCTTGCCGATGCGCAGTTCGGAGCCGCGCTCCTCGGGAATTCCGACTTCGATTGGGCCGCTGCTGATCACGAGGAGTCGGCTCGACTCCTGCGTCTAGCGAGCGCACTCATCACCCGGCAGACTCGACTCCCCGAATCGCTCGCGTCAGCCATCGCGGAGCCTCGAGATCCCTCGCCGCCAACCAAGCTGGGTGATCCCTCGGAGGCGCCCCACGAGAGCGAACGACGGCCGTCATCCCCCGGACGCGCGTCAGGCTCCGTAGGCGTGACTCACGCCGAGGGCAGCTCCATCGATCTGAAGGCGGCCAAATCCGGCTCTGGCTCGGGTGACCCGGTGAGGCCCGGATCAGACGATCCGACCCTGTTTGGCCAGTCGTAGTGAGCGTCGCCGGTGGTCGCATCCGCGAGCCGCTCAGCGAGATCCCAGATGCTCAGCTCCCACCAGTGCTCGGGAAAGGCATCTTCGATTCGGCGTCTGAGGGCTTGGCTGTGATCCCGTCGGTCGAGTGTCTGGTTGTCGTCCACCGTTGCTACCTCCTGTCGGATCAACGGCCAGATGCGGCCGTTGTCAAGGCGGGTCACGGGCCCAGCCGCGCCACCACCTTGCCAAGGGCACCGTGATGCTCGGCGGCGAGGCTCGGCGGATCCTGGTGGTCGTCAAGACATACCCCAATCCCAGCCGGTCGTACATCGAGACCGTCTGCTGTGCAGGGGTGGACCTCGACACGCGCACCTGGGTGCGCATGTACCCGATCACCTACCGCCGCCTTGCCGACAAGAAGTTCCCGAAGTACCAGGTGATCTCCTGTGAGGTGAGCAAGCCCCGCGACGACACGAGGCCTGAGAGCCTGCGCGTCCACCAGGACACAATCGAGCTGATTGATGACCCGATGCCTTCTGGCGACAGCGGGTGGCGGAAGCGGATGGCGCTGTTGCCGCCGCCGGCGCGTTCGCTTGAGGAGATCCAGGCCGCTCAGCATCGGATCGGCACGAGCCTCGGCATGTTCCGGCCCAAGGAGATCAAGCGACTCGTCAAGCGGAAGGCGAAGCCATGGGGTCCGCGCCAACTCGCAGCCCTCCGCCAGCAGCGGCTAGGCCTCGGTGAGGCCGAGACGGCGGAACTCGCGGAGCTGGAGCAAATCCCTTGGTCCTTTGCCTACGAGTTCACATGCGACGACGATCGGTGCAAGGGCCACGAGCTCGGAATCCTCGACTGGGAGATCGGGGAGTCGTACCGCCGGTGGTTCCGCCAATACGGGGATCGGCGGGAGGAGAAGCTGCGCGCAAAGTACGAGGTCGAGCGACGTGTCGCCGCCGGCGCAGCCGGAGGCCGACTCCGCGAGCGCGGCGACGAGGGCGAGGCGGACAGCGACGCGCTTCAGGGCCGCAGGTTGGCCTCCCGGTCAGTGGGAGTCAATGTGCCGTCCGGCTCGTTCGGCCCTTCGTCGATCTCGCTCACGTCGGCAGCCGTCCTGAGGCAACCGGATAGGCACACCGCACGAACTCCCTTCCGTACGGGGTGACATGACCTGCGAGGTTGCCGGCGCCCTGTGCCGTCATCGTGCCTGACGGGTATCCGCCGACGAGCCCATAGCTCGCGAGGTCCACCCAGTCGCGGCGGAACTCGTCTTCAGGCACGTCGGGCATCTTCCAGCTCAGCGTGTCGCTGACGCCGCCCATGTACAGGCCTTGGCGCGGCTCGGTGGTCGTGGCGATCACGTGGAGCAGACGGAGGTGCGGCGGTCGGACCGCGTCGAGCGTGTCGAAGAGGCGCTCCCTATCGCGCTCGGCGGGCCGCTGGTGCGTCGCCAGCCCGGCCATCATGCGCGCCCAGTAGCCGAGCTTCCCTGGGTTGCGCACCGTCTGCGCGCGCTCGATCGCGTCCTCGAAGAGCTGCTCGAACTCGTGTGACCTCCGTGGGCCAGGCTTGACCTCGCGGCGCTCCGGCCGAGAGTCCCGCAGGAGGTACACAATGCCTGATCAGATCCCGTGCCCGAGACCGTGCTGCAAGGTGCCCCGGTTCGTCATCGCGTTCGGCATGAGCCCCCGGCAGTTCGCCGGATCCATTGTGCTGGCGATGGTGCTGGCGCTGCCGATGGCTGCCGTGCTGAGGGCCTGCTTGGGCTAGACCCCACCGCGCGGCGAGTGCCCCTTGCACCACGGACAAAGGACCTCGGCGTACTCCAGACCCATCGAGCTCGGAGACGAGGGCGTGGGTGGCGCCGTGCGCGAGGGCGGCCGGCAGGGCCGCCCGCAGCAGGATCCCGGCCGCGAGGCCGGCGGCGAGGCCGGCGCTCTGCTCAGGACAAGTCGCCATCGGTGCTCGCTCCGTCTCCATGGTCTCGTGCGCACAGCCGGTCCGCACGCTACCTATCGATCATCTGCGCAAGCTCCGCTTCGCGCAAGCGCCGAGCACGTCAAGGATGGGCGCAGGGCCTGTGTGTCATAGGCGTTTGGCGATGAGCGTCTGCAAGTCATCGAACTTCACTGGATGGCCCCGAAACTGCACTCGGCATCGGTCCACTTTGGCGTGATACCAAGAGGTCGGCACCACAGGGCAAGGGCCTCGAGGCCAAGGCCAATCAGGTCTGCGCGGCGACCGAGAACGCAGGCCGGTAAGCGCGGTTGTGACACGCGACGTGTCACAACTCGTCCGTACGCTCAGACGCGATGACGCGCACGTCGGCCAGACACCCCGCGCAAGAGCCCTTCGAGGCCACCGGCGAGACGGTCCAGATGTACGCCCCGCCGCTGGCCAGCCGGTGGGCAGCTCGCGTGGCTGGAGCGGTATAGGGCGGGGCTGGCGGGGCGATGACCGCTCCGCCCGCTTGGTCTCTCCTGTGCCCCTGCTAGAACTCGATCCGGCCGGACTTACCCTGTATGAACGCCTTCATCGCTCGCGTCGTGTCGTCTGACATCGCCCGCTGGCCGTTGAAGTACGGCAACCGGAGATGCTCCGGCGTCGCCTCGAAGTGCATGAGCCGGATTGCCGCTTGCGTGACGTCGCGATCGAGCAAGCCGTCGCGACAGAGCAAGGCCAGGACGTGGTGCGCGCCGAACACCCGCGGCTTGGCTGCGTCGCTATTGAGCGCTCCGACGAGTCGACCGCGCTGCCCGATAGCGATCACGGCGGCTGACGGTGCGAACTGGATGGCGGCGACCTGCTCGGCCGCCTCAGTCCGAAGCCGCTTGCTTGCGTCCGCGGTTACTAACGCGGCCGCTCGGTGAGCTTCGGCGGTCGGGTTCGCGTATTGCACCCCCACTGCCTGCTCGACGGCCTCAGCGCGAATGCCGGGGTGCGAGATGTCCGTCCAAGACCGAACCCCGTAGACGACCGCGGTCTGCGCAGCGCTCTGCACCGCGCGTGCAACAAGCGGGCGGTCGTCGAGACTGCCGCCAAGCGCGGTCAGTGTTCGGCTGGCCGTCCGGACCAGATCAGGGTCATAGCTCGCCTTTCGGTCGCGCTCCAGGTTCTCGCGGGCGGCCGGGACAAGCGATAGCCGATCGCCGAGGTGAGAAACGATGGCTTCGAGCGATCCAGGCGCATGGCGCACAAGGCCATAGCACACCTCGGTCGATACCCAGATCGTTACCGCGCCGGCGACGCCCGCGACAACTCGGTCAGCCGCAACGGTGTGGAGCGATGCCAAGGTGAGTCCCCCTCGGGCCGGGCCGGTCCGTCGGGAGCCAGTCTAGCGTCAGGCCAGGCGCAGCAGACGCGCAGGCTCGTCGATGAACGGCGAGTCAGCCAAGAGCCGGACCTTCTCCTCGAGTCGATGGTCGCGGCGCGTCACGCCCATCTCCGACCTGCGGTTTCGGGGCACCTCGTTGATGAGGGCGTACAGGGTCGGGACCGTCGTGTGGTCCTTCTCGTATTTCGCCTTGGTCGCTTCTGTGATCAAGCCGAAGGTCGCGCAGCGCCGGGCCGCCGCGACCCGGCTGACCTCGAAGGCGTGCATGACTGAGACGACGCGTCGGTCGTCGTCCTGCCAGGGCTCCGTGACCCGTGCGACGAGGTCGCGCGGCATCAAGAACGCGACGGCGAACCCGTCGGCCGCGTCCTCATCGGGGTTCGGGGCTACCGGATCAGCATCAAGGTCGACATCGGTGAACGTCTCGGGCGACTCGCCCTCGCGGTACATGACGTGGTGGCCGAGCTCGTGCGCCGCGGTGAAGCGCTGGCGGACGAAGTCGGTCAGCGAGTTCACGACCGCGAGCGGATGCCCTTCCGGTCGTGTGTACGCACCCTCGAATGCCTTCTTGAGGGGCACTCGGAACACGGCGACGCCGAGGCGGTCGAGCGCCTCGAACGGATCGGCCCAGAGCGATGCGCTACCCGCCGGCCGCGCACCCTGGCCGGCCATCTCGGCGAGCAGGTCAGTGCTGCTCAAGGGGCCAAGCCAGGGCGCAGGCGTCGAGATAGTTGTCGACGATGCGGTTGAGGGTCGCCTCGGCGGCTGGCATGCCCGACCGGTCCTTCGGGCCCCTGTACTGGACCTTGATCGCCTCCCGGAGGAGCTTCTCGACTGGGACGTCCAGGGCCTGGGCGAAGTTGATGAGCTCGCCGCCCGACACATCCCGAGTGCCGTGCTCGACCTTGTTGACCTTGTCACGGTCCATGCCGACCGCCCGACCGAGCGCCGTCTGGGTGAGCCCTTTGGCTTCCCTGGCGAGCCGGACCCGTTCTCCGATGGTGGTCATCGGGTGCCTCCTGCTGCGTTGTTGCGATTATCGCACACATGCGCAATGGAGGTGTCAGCACAAAGGCGAGGTAGTCAAGCGGGGCACACAGCCCGCGCAGCGATGGTCGTAGCGATCTGCAACGCCCCCGCCGCCACCCTTGCTGCCCTGATCTCGGCGAGCGTCAGCCCAGGGTCAAGTCCGCGCGCGGCGCGCTGCGAAGGGCGAACACCAGCGAAGTCAGGCGAGATGGGCTGAGCGCGACCTCGCGGGCGAGGTCAGGCAATCCGTAACTCCGCTCGCGATCTAGGAGTGCAACAGCGCGAGCGAGGAGTTCCGGCTGCTCCGGCTGGCCCAGCGTCACCGGCTCGCTCTGGCGCCAGTTCCGGCGGTTGATGTCGATCATGCCGCGGCGGAAGGCAGCGTCAGAGATGACGTCGAGATCGCGCATTCGCCGGAGCAGCATCGCCATGGACACGCCCCACTCGAGCTTGAGCTCAGCCAGGCGTCGCCAGTCGACACGCCTCGGGAGAAGCGGCTCGATCGCGTCGGCAGGCGCCAGGAGCTCGGCTGCGAACCGATGGGCGAGCCGCTCGATGTCCGGGTCTCCTGGCTGGGCGTCCTCGTGTAGGAGAAGGTGGGCGAGCTCATGCGCGGCGTCGAAGCGTGATCGATCCGCCGCATCCTTGTTCGCGGCCAGGATGATGTATGGCCGACCCGACACCCAGCACGAGAACGCGTCGACCTCCTCGGTGACGGCCGTCAAGCGCGAGATGATCACACCCCGGCGCTCGAGCAGGCCGACGAGGTCCTTGATCGGCCGACTCCCGAGATCCCATGCGAGGCGGACCGCGCGCGCCGCGTCCTCGGGAGTGGTGTCCGACGGCAACTCGGGCAGGTCTACGCGTGGCAGCCGCACCCGCCGCTCGAGCGTCTCGACCACCTGCACGAGAATCTCGACCTGTGCGCGCGCCTGCGTCCTGTCGCGGTTCGAGGTAGAGCGGAGGCTGCGGAAGTGGACCTGGTCCTCGGTCACGGTCACCCGGAGTCGGTCCGCCGCGAAGAAGGCGGGCGGCACCTGGAGGAACAGGGCCAGCCGCGCCAGCGTTGCGGTGGTGGGCTTTGCGTCTCCGCTCTCGAACTGGCCGATCGCCGCCGCGGACAAGTCGACTGCGCGACCGAGCTCCGCTTTGAGGAGACCTGCGAGCTGCCGAGCCTGGGTGAGCCTGCCGCCGTCGAAGAGCGCCCGGGCCGTCTCGAGCTGCGTCGCCTCATCCGGATGCATCCGACTCCAACTCCTCGTCGACGAGTGACAAGTCGAAGTCCGGCAGCGCGTCGGGCTCCGGCAAACCGATCGAGGGCGCCTCGGTGGGGAACTCGCTCTCCAGGTCGTCGGCGCGGACTCGAAGTCTCGATCAAGGTGCACACCACGCGGCGGGAGGGCGCTCCAGTCCGCTTCGTCGGGGCCGGCGAGTCGGGTGAGGCAGGCGCAGTCCGCGACGTAGATTTGCAGGCGAGGTTCCCATTCTCGAAGACTGAACTCGCCAAGCTCGTCGAGCTCACGCCGCCCAAGGCCGTGGCCCTACGAGCCCACCTCGGCATCGATGGGAACCCTGAGTACCATCGCCAGTTCGTCTTCGGCCGATCCACCCACGACGGCTACTCGCATGCTGCCCTTCGCGTGATGCGAGAGGCGATCGGCGGCGGGCTCGACATGGATGTCGTCTGGGCGGAGTACAGGGGCAAGCGCGACCACTAGACCTAGCTCGCCGGGAAGACGCAGCGCTCACCCCGTCGCTCGACGACCCAACCGGTCGCCCGTCGGGACTTCGACAGGTGCCAGCAGACGCGTGTTCCATCGGGCAGAAGGATCAGGTCAACGTCTCGGTGGTCACCCGCCGCAACCGCGATGCGGTCCCACATCAGAGCCTGACGAGCGGAGCGCGCCGTAGCTCCTGCCCGGATTGAACTGTCGAGATCGTTGAGTGATGTCGCGAGCCAGGCACCGACATCGTGCCAGGAGCCCGTGCGACGAGACTGGCGGACCAGCGTGGCGGGATTTCGACCTTCATCCATGTCCATGCGTACCTCCCCTTCGGTCCTAGTCAACATGGAAGGACCGGCGCTCGCGCATCATCGTGGATTGCGCGGGCCAGTTGACGGAGTCCGCACAGAGCCACATGCGGGAGGCCGGTCCAATGGAGAAGACTACCCGGTTCGTCGGGCT
>JAJZRG010000026.1 GCA_021802825.1 Chloroflexota bacterium | reverse complement strand
GTCGCGGCGAGCTCGCCGCCATGGCGGTTCGGCAGTCCTCGACGACCTACGCGATCCCGACCAAGCGCGGCTCGATCTACGACCGGACCGGCACGGTCCTGCTCGCCACGAGCGTCAACCGCGATCGCCTCGCTGTGGACTCGAAGGACCAGACGCCCGACCAGCGCGCGCAGACGGCGGCCACCGTGGTGCAGATCCTCGGCCTGTCGGGTGACGCCGCGACGAACGCGACGGCCCTGGTGAACTCCGGCCGGCCGTATGCGGTGCTCGCGCACGACCTGACCCCCGCGCAGTCCGACGCGGTCCGGGAGGCGCTGGCGGGCGACCACCCCACAGCCTTCGCCCTGATCCTCGAGCCCGAGGAGCTGCGCCAGTACCCTCAGGCGGGCGGCGCGCCCGGGACGACGCTCGCGGCCCAACTCCTGGGCTTCGTGAACCGCCAGGGCCTGGGCCAGTACGGCGTCGAGCAGTACTACCAGACGATGCTGGCCGGCAAGGACACCATGGTGGCCGCGCAGCAGGACCGCAGCGGGAACCTGATCCCCGACACCTCGACGGTGGTCGAGCAGGGTTACGCGGGTGACGACCTCGAGCTGACCATCGACGCCTCGCTCCAGGTCGCGGTGGAGCAGGAGCTGCTCGCCGCGTGGATCGCGGACCGGGCGAAGCGGGTGTCCGCCGTGGTGATGGACCCATACAACGGCGAGATCTACGCGTACGCGAGCTACCCCTCGTACAACGCCAACGACTACGAGCAGATCGCGAACACCAACCCGGGCGCCTTCGTGGACCCCATCGTGTCCACGGTCTACGAGCCGGGCTCCGTGTTCAAGATGGCGACCGCCACGGCCGTCGTCGGCTCAGGGGTCGTGAAGCCGACGACGCAGTTCAACGACCCCGGCCGCCTGTGGCTCGACAACCACTCCACCCACGTTGACGATGCCGACAAGCGGCCGATGCCGAGGATGACCTTCGCCAACGGTGTCGCGTTCTCGCGTAACGTCGTGGCCTCCCAGGCAGCCCTCAGGCTGGGCTCCACGACCACGCAGGCGGCCAAGGCGCTGTACAGCACCTGGCGATTGCTCGGCTTTGGCCAGAAGACCGGCATCGACGTGGCGAACGAGGTGTCGGGCATCCTCCACGACCCCACCCTGACCGCGTGGCGTCAGATCGACCTCGCCAACGGCTCGTTCGGGCAGGGGATGGCGGTCACCCCCGTGCAGCTCGCGCAGGCGTTCAGCGCCATGCTCAACGGCGGCACCCTGGTCCAGCCGCGGGTCGTCAAGTCGATCGCCAACCAGGACACCCCGGCCGTGTCGAAGGGCCGCGTGATGACGCCCCAGCTCTCGGCGACCCTCACCCAGATGATGAAGGGCGTGATCTCCACGGTCCCGTTCTACCGCAACCGGACCCAGATCCCGGGCTTCGAGGTGGGCGGCAAGACCGGCACCGCGCAGATCTGGGACACGACCAAGAACGACTGGAAGAAGGACCTGTTCAACTACTCGTTCGTCGGCTACATCGCGCGGACGCCGGGGCACCCCGATCTCGTCGTGGCCGTGCGGATCGAGGAGGGCACCCCGAAGGTCATCCGCCAGGGCCAGCTTGAGATGCCCGTCATGTCATTCGAGCTCTTCCGCCGGGTCGCGCATGACGCGATCACGACGCCCTACCTCGTCCCCGAGAAGCAGGTCGTGCCGCCCCCGCCCAACGTCGCCCCGTGAGCGCTCATGCGACACTCACGGCCGTGAGCGATCCCGTGAGGACGACCGCAGCCCCCGACCCGTCGCCCGAGCCCCTTGGCCTGACCGCCGACGACCTCGTCGCCGCCACGGGCGGCCGCCTGCTGCGGCGCGGGTCCCGGGCATCCCGGCGGGGCGCTGTTGACTCCAGGGTCGTGGAGCCCGGGATGCTGTTCGTGGCCCTCGCGGGCGAGCGGACGGACGGCCATCGCTTCCTGTCCCAGGCCGTCCGCGCGGGGGCGACCGCGCTGGTCGTGGGCCGCGAGCCGGACGAGGCGGCGGGGGAGCCCGCGCTGGGGACGCTGGGCGACGCGACGGTCGTCCTGGTGCCGGACCCGCTCCGCGGCCTCCACGCCATCGCCGCCGCCTGGCGGGCGCGCTTCGCGCCCGTCGTGGTGGGTGTCACGGGCTCGATCGCGAAGACCTCGACGAAGGAGGCGGCCGCCGCGGTCCTGGCCGGCCGCTTCACGACCCTGCGCTCCGAGGGCAACCGCAACAACGAGGTGGGCCTGCCCCTCACGGTGCTCGACCTCGGCCCGGAGCACGGAGCGGCGGTCTTCGAGATGGGGATGTACGCCGGCGGCGAGATCCGCGACCTGGCTGCGATCGCCCGCCCGTCGGTCGGCATCGTGACCGCGGTCCAGCCGGTTCACCTCTCTCGGCTGGGCTCGCTCGACGCCATCGAGGACGCGAAGGCGGAGCTGGTCGAGGCGCTTCCGGCGGCAGCGGATGGCGGGATCGCGATCCTCAACGCCGACGACGCGCGGGTCCGGCGCATGGCGTCACGCACGCCCGCGCGGGTCGTGACCTACGGGTTCGACCCACAGGCCGACGTCCGCGCCGACGGCGTGATCTCGCTCGGCTTCGAGGGCATGCGGTTCCGCCTGATCACTCGCGCGGGCGAGCGCGAGGTGGCGATCACGCGCCCCGGGCGGCTCTCGGTGCACAACGCGCTGGCCGCTGCCGCGGCTGGGCTCGCGGCGGGCATGACGCTCGACGAGGTCGTGCCCGGGCTGGTGAGCGGCGGCTCGGCGCCCCACCGCTCGGCGCTGATCCGGGCCGGCGGCGTCGTGATCGTGGACGACAGCTACAACGCCTCGCCCGGGTCGGTGGCGGCCGCGCTCGACCTGCTCAGCGGGCTGCCCGGCCGGCGCGTGGCGATCCTGGGGCACATGATGGAGCTCGGCGATGCGTCGGCATCGGGGCACGCGGCCGTCGGTGCCGCCGCGGCCCGGGCAGCCGAGCTGCTCATCGTCGCCGCCGGAGGGCCGGGGGGCGAGGCGGCGGGGATCGCTGAGGCGGCGCTCGAGGCGGGCATGGCGCCCGAGGCGGTCGTCCGGGCGCCGACCCGAGAAGCCGCCACCGGCGAGGCCGCCCGACGCCTGCGGCCCGGCGATGTCGTGCTCGTCAAGGCGTCGCAGGGGATCGGCCTCGAGGAGCCGGTGCGAGACCGCCTGGGGGTGGGGCTCGAGGTGCTCATCGCGGACCTCGTCGCGCGCCTCGGCGGCGAGGAAGCCGCATGACGCTCGAGCTGATCCAGGGCCTCCTGCTGGCGTTCTTCATCGTGGTCATCCTGATGCCGCCGTACATTCGGCTGCTGCGCCACTTCGGCTTCGCCAAGCAGATCCGCGAGGAGGGGCCGCAGAGCCACATGGTCAAGTGGGGCACCCCCACGATGGGCGGCCTGCTCCTGATCCTCGTGGTGCTGGCGCTGTTCGTGATCCTGCGCTGGCCGGTCCAGGGCGGCATCATCGCGCCCCTGCTGACGCTGCTCGGCGTGGGCCTGCTGGGCGCCTTCGACGACTACCTCAACGCTCGGACGGGCGAGGGCATCCGGGCCCGCCAGAAGCTGCTCTGGCAGGTCGTCGTGGGCGTGGCGGTCGCCTGGCAGATCCAGAGCACCTACCAGATCACCGCCATCCTCGTGCCCTTCATCGGCGAGGTGAGGATCGACCCCGCGATCTACGTCCCGTTCGCCGCGTTCGCGATCGTGGCCGCCTCCAACGGGGTGAACATCACCGACGGGCTCGACGGCCTGGCCGGCGGCACGCTGGCGTTCGCGTTCGTCTCGTTCATGATCATCGCGCTCGTCAACCAGCCGCCGCTCCAGAACATCGCGTTGCTGTGCGCGCTGATCATCGGGGCCCTCCTTGGCTTCCTGTGGTTCAACGTCCACCCCGCGCAGGTGTTCATGGGCGACTCGGGCTCGCTCGCGTTGGGCGCCACGCTGGCGGTCATCGCGCTCATCAGCGGCCAGATCATGGTGCTCCCGCTCGTCGGCCTTGTGTTCGTCATGGAGACGCTGTCGGACATCATCCAGATCGGCTACTACAAGCTGTCGGGCGGCAAGCGCGTCTTCCGGATGGCCCCGCTGCACCACCACTTCGAGCTGGGCGGCTGGGACGAGGAGAAGATCACGATGCGGTTCTGGATCATCGGTATCCTGGCCGGGCTGCTGGGCGTGACGCTCTTCTCGGCGTCCATCCGAGCGATCCACTAGGAGCGCAGGATGCCGACGATCGACCTCGACGGGCTCACGATCGACGACGTCCGCGGCGGCGCCCTGAGCGGCCGTCCGGTCACGGTGCTCGGGCTCGCCCGCAGCGGCGTGGCCCTGGCCCGCTTCCTGCACGACGCCGGGGCGCGGGTGACGGTGTACGACGGCCGGCCGGCGGACGAGCTTGCGGGCTCGATCGGTCAGCTTGGGGACCGGGACGTGGCGCTGCGGCTGGGACCGGACGTCGATCCCGCCTCCACCTGGGCCGGCGCGGCGCTGGTCACGACGTCACCCTCGATCACGAACGACTTCCCCACCACCGAGCCGCGCCTCCGGGGCCAGCTCCAGTCGCTGGTGGACGCCCGGGCGGCGGGCGACCTGGACGCGCCCGCGCTCGTGACCGAGGCCGACCTGTTCCTCCGCCTCTGCCCCTCGCCGACGATCGGCGTGACCGGGACGAAGGGCAAGACGACGACCTCCTCGCTTGCCTACGCGATCCTCGCGGCGGACCCGGTCCACCCCGCGGTCCTGGGCGGCAACATCGGGATGCCACTCGTGGAGCGCCTGCCCGAGCTGACGCCGGCCCACCGAGTCGTGATCGAGCTCTCGGAGCTCCAGCTGCCCAAGCTCTCGCGCGGGACCACCGTCGCGGTGTACACGAACGTGACCTCGGACCACTTGGACCGCCATGGCACGCTCGAGGCGTACCGGCGCGTCAAGCGTCGCCTGGCCGAGCTGGTGGACCCCGACGGCGCCCTGGTGCTGAACCTCGAGGACCCGGTCGTGGGCGCCTACGCCGGATTGGGCACCGCGCCCGCTGTCCTGTACCGCAACGACCGGCCGGTGGCCGGCGGCCTGGGCGTGGTGGACGGGTGGATCCTGTCGGCGGGCGTCGAGCGGCTGCCAATGGTGGGCGGCGGCGTGGCCCACAGCGGGCTTGGCGGCGCCATCATGCCCCTCGAGGAGCTGCGCATCCCGGGCGCCCACAACGTCTCCAACGCCCTCGCGGCGATCGCGGTGGGCCTGCTGTTCGGCCTGGCGCCTGACGCCATCCGCCGCGCCGCCGGAGCGTTCACCGGCGTCGAGCACCGGCTCCAGACCGTGGCTGTCGTGGACGGGGTGCGCTTCGTCAACGACTCGCAGGGCACGCAGCCCGACGCAGTCATCGCCGCGCTTCGCGCGTTCCCGCCGCCGGTGGTGCTGATCGCCGGGGGCCGGGACAAGGGCAACGATCTCACCGACCTCGCGCGGGTCGCCGCGGCCCACGCCGACGCCGCGGTCCTCATCGGCGAGAGCGGTTCGCGGCTCGAGGCGCTGTTCAATGAAGCCGGGCTGGCCCGGACGACGCGCGCCGTGACGCTCGACGAGGCTGTGGAGACGGCGGCCCAGATCGCGCGGTCCCGGCTCGACGACATGGCACAGGGAACGACCGCCACCGTGCTGCTCAGCCCCGCCGCCGCCTCATTCGACATGTTCGTGGACTATGCGGCTCGCGGCCGCGCCTTCATTGATGCCGTCGGCCGGCTGGCCGCGGCGACCCGCCAGGCGGCGGGCGGCAGCGAAGGGAGTCGTGCATGAGCGCCGTCGTTCCCGTGTCACGGACCACCCCGCGCGCCCGCCCGGCAGCCCGTGTGGAGCAGCGGCTCCAGCGCGAGCGCCATGACCCCGAGTACGGGATCCTGGTGGCCATCGTCGCGCTGAGTGCCATCGGCATCCTGATGGTCTACTCGTCCTCGGCGATCAAGGCCTACCTCCAGAAGGACGACACGTTCGCCATCGTCGGGCCGCAGATCACGTGGGCTGCCCTCGGTCTCGTCGCGATGGTGGTGATGATGCGGGTGGATTACCGCCTGCTGCGCCTGGCCTCGCTACCGCTGTACGTCGCCGGCATCGTCGCCCTGCTGCTCGTGTTCGTCCCGTCGATCAACGTCTCGGTTGGGGGCTCCGCTCGGTGGCTGCGGATCGGGCCCCTGCCCGCGGTCCACCCGGCCGAGTTCATGAAGCTCGCCCTGGTGGTGTACATGGCGTACTGGTTCGAGAAGAAGGGGACGAGCGTCCGCAAGTTCTGGAGCGGCACGGTGCCGTTCCTCCTGCTGGCCGCCCCCGCTGTCCTGCTGGTACTCCTCGAGCCCGACCTCGGCACGGCATCGGTCCTGGGCTTCACGGCCGTGCTGCTGTTCTTCCTCGCCGGCGCCAACATCCTCCACCTGATCGTGCTCGCCGGGTCGGCCGTCCCGATCGTGTTCTACCGGTTCATGCACGACTACCAGATGTCCCGGATCAACGCCTGGCTCGACCCGTTCTCCGCGGGCGCGGACGGCTACCACAGCGTCCAGGGGTTCCTCGCGCTGGCCCTCGGCGGGATCCTCGGCGCCGGCCTCGGGGAGAGCCGGCTGGCTGGCGGGCTGTTCGTCCCCAACGCGTCCAATGACTTCATCTTCGCGATCATCGGCGAGGAGTTCGGGCTGATCGGCGCCGGGCTCGTCATCCTGCTGTTCGTGGCGTTCGCCTTCCTGGGCATCCGGACTTCGCTCGGCGCGCCCGACACGTTCGGGGCTCTGCTGGCGGCCGGCATCACGGGCTGGATCTGTGCCCAGGCGTTCATCAACATCGGCGTCGTGGTGGGCCTGCTGCCCGTCACGGGCATCCCGCTGCCGTTCGTCTCGGCCGGCGGCTCCTCGCTGGTGATTTCCTTCGCTGCAGTCGGGGTGCTGCTGTCCGTCTCGCGTGAGACGGTCGAGAAAGGGACGTGGAACGATGCGCCTGCTGATCGCGGGCGGCGGAACGGGCGGGCACATCTACCCCGCGCTGGCCGTCGCCCGGTCGCTTCGCGCTCGGCCCGGGCCGGCTGAGCGCCCCGGCGCCAGCGCCCCGGAGCTCGTCTGGCTGGGCGGACACCGCGGCCTCGAGCTGGCCATAGTCCCGCAGGCCGGGATCCCGCTGCGCCGCCTGCTGCTGCGCTCGCTGCGATCGGCGGGCCGCGACATCCACCTGCTCCTGGACCCGGTCCGGCTCGTCCTCTCGATCCCCCAGGCGCTGCTCCTGCTGCTCGGCTGGCGGCCGGCGGCCATCCTGACGACCGGCGGCTACGTGGCCGTCCCCACGCTGCTCGCCGCGCGCCTGCTGGGCATCCCGTCGGTGCTCTGGGAGGGCAACGTTGTGCCAGGCAGGAGCGTGCGCTTCGTCGCGCGGCGGGCGACGGCGCTCGCGGTCAGCTTCCCTGAGACGGCCGATGCACTGGGCCATCCCCGGGCGTTCGTGACCGGCACGCCGATCCGGGCGCTCGACGCGGACCCCGACGAGGCGCGCGCCCGCTTCGGCGCCCGGCCCGGCGAGCGGATCCTGCTCGTGTTCGGCGGGTCACAGGCCGTGCGCCGGATCAACACCGCGGTCTGGGGTGCCCTGCCGCGCCTGGCCGAGCATGTGCGGGTCGTGCACGTGACGGGCGACGACGGGTACCCGGCCGCGCTCGCCGCACGAGAGGCGCTGCCGGCCGACCTGCGCGACCGCTACCGGCCGTTCCCGTTCCTGCACGAGGACATGACGGCGGCGCTCGTGGCAGCGGACCTGGCCGTGGGCCGCGCCGGCTCGTCCACGCTCGCCGAGGCCGCCGCGTTCGCGCTGCCGATCGCGATCGTCCCGTACCCGCACGCCTCGGGCCACCAGCGCCGGAACGCCGAGTCGTACGCGGCGGGGGGCGCCGCGATCCTCGTGGAGGACGAGGACTTCGACGCCGACCGGCTGGTCGAGGTCGCCGGCCTGCTGTCCGACCCGACCGCCCACGCGATGATGTCGGCCGCCGCCCGGGACGCGGCCAGGCCCCACGCCGCCGACGCTGTTGCGGAGCTGGTGCTGGCGCTCGCCCTCGGGCGGGAGCTGCCGACGCAGGACCGGATCGACGCGGTCGCGCGAGGCGGGCGATGACGGGTCGATCGGCCGGCGGCCGGAGCGGTTCGACGACGTGCGCCGCCACCGCCCGGAGCGGCGCGATGACAGCTCGCGTGGGCGCCCAGAAGGGGGCCCAATGAGCGAGTCCACTCCCGCCCTCGACCCGGTCCGCGTGGCGGCCGACCTCGCCCGCCGCGTTGGGGTGCGGGCGACGCAGGGCGAGCCCATGGCGAAGCACACGACGATGCGCGTCGGCGGGCCCGCCGACCTCTTCGTGACGGCGCACAACGGGTTCGAGCTCCGGGGCCTCGTCCGCTTCGCCCGCGCCCGCGGGCTGCCGTACCTGCTGCTCGGGCGAGGCAGCGACCTCGTCGTGTCCGACGACGGGGTGCGCGGGCTGGTCATCGCCGTCCGCGCGGAGACCACGCGGATCGAGGGCGATCGGTATTCCGCCGAGGCCGGCGTCCCGATGGCGCGCGCGGCCACCGAGACCCAGAAGGCCGGGCTGTCGGGCCTCGAGTACGGCCTCGCGATCCCGGGCACCGTGGGTGGCGCGGTGTGGGCCAACGCCGGGGCGCACGGGGGGGAGACGGCGGCGATTCTCGAGTCGGCGACGCTGCTCCTGGCGGACGGCTCGGAGGCGGTGGTCGGGGCGTCGGAACTCGGCTTCAGATACCGTCACAGCCGTCTCAAGGACAACCCGTCGGAGCTCGTCCTGGGCGCCTCGTTCCGACTCGCCCGGGCCGACGCGGCGACCATCGCGGCCCGGCTCGACGACATCCGCCGGTGGCGGCGCGAGCACCAGCCGCTCGGCCTCCCGTCGGCGGGTTCGGTGTTCCGGAACCCGCCGGGCGACTCGGCGGGACGCATCATTGACAATCTGGGGCTGAAGGGCCGGCGGATCGGGGGGGTCGTCGTGTCCGAGAAGCACGCGAACTTCATCGTCAACGACCGGCAAGGGACCGCGTCCGACATTCGCCGCCTCGTCGAGGCGGTGCGCGCCGAGGTGCGGGACCGGCTCGGGATCGAGCTCGCGCTCGAGATCGAGTTCGCTGGCGACTGGTCCGCCTGGACGCCTGAGGAGCCCGCCTAGATGCCCGTCCCGCCGCTCGGCCACACGCCCGCGCAGACACCGGTGGCCGTCGTCTTCGGCGGGCCGTCGGCCGAGCACGACGTGTCCATCGTGTCGGGCACGGCGATCGCCGAGGCGCTGGCGGGGGCGGGCTATCCGGTCGAGCAGTGGTATCTCGAACTCGACGGGGCGTGGTGGCGGCTCCCCGAGGGACACCGCCGCGCCGACCGGCCGCAGGCGGCCTACGACGACCCAGCGGCCCTCGGCGCGGAGGGCCCGCACGGCGCGGCCGAGGCGCTGGACCTGCTGGCCGGGCGAAGCAGGCCGCCGCTCGTGTTCATCGCCCTCCACGGCCCGTTCGGGGAGGACGGCACCGTCCAGGCGCTGTGCGAATCGGCCGGGCTCGCGTACACCGGCTCGGGCGTGACGGCCAGCGCGATCGGCATGGACAAGGCGGTGTTCAAGCGGCTCGCCCGCGGCCTCGGGCTGCCCGTCGTGGACTGGCTCGAAGTGCGGGCCACCCGCTGGAGCGCCGACCCCGAGGGCGTGCTCGCCGCTCTCGACGCGTTCGCCGGCCAGGACGCCGACGCGCGGCTGATGGTCAAGCCCGCGCGCCTGGGCAGCTCGCTCGGGATGACGCTGGCCCACGGGGCGGGGGAGCGGGCCGCGGCCCTCGCCGAGGCGTTCCGCTTCGACGACCTCGTCCTTGTGGAGCGGTACCTGGCGGGCGCGCGCGACCTCGAGATCGCGGTCATCGGCAACGAGCCCGACGCGCTCGAGGTCTACGGCCCGGGCGAGATCCTCTCGGGCCACGAGTTCTACGACTACGAGGCCAAGTACACCCCGGGCCTCTCAGAATCGTCGCTCACGGCCGAGGTTACCGACGACCAGCGCCAGCGGCTCCTCGACCTCGCCCGCGCCACATACGTGGCCTTGGGCTGCGAGGGATTCGCGCGCGTGGACTTCCTGCTCAGCGAGCACACCATGGTCGTGTCGGAGATCAACACCATCCCGGGCTTTACGCCGATCAGCCTGTTTCCGACGCTGCCCGCCTCGGCCGGATACGACTTCGCGGCCGTCTGCTCGAGGCTCGTTGACCTCGCGCTCGCCCGGGAGGCCTCGAGGATCCGCCACCGCCCCACCACTGCGGACCTGCCGCGATGATCGGGCGACGAGGCACGCCCGCTGCTCGGCTTGTGCGGGGCGCCGGCGCGCGACCCGGGATCCGGCGTGGGTCCGCTCGCCGCACGCGACCCGTCCGGCGCGCGTCAGCCGGCATCACCCCCGTCCGCGCCGGCGCCCTGCTCGTGGTGCTGGCGGGTCTCGCGGGCCTGTACGGGCTCTCGGCGTCCAGCGCGTTCACGGTCCGCCACACCAAGGTCACGGGCGCCACCTGGACGCCGCAGGGCACGATCCTCGCAGCGCTCGCGATCCCGGCAGGCCAGAACCTGTTCACCGTGAGCTCCACCCAGCTCGCCCAGCGGATCGACACCATCCCGGCCCTCCGAGGGGTCAGCGTCACGGTGTCGCTGCCGGACACGGTCACCGTCTCGGTCACCGAGCGCCAGGCGCTGCTGGTGTGGCAGGCGGGTGACCACCGGTTCCTGGTGGACGAGACCGGGCTGCTGTTCGGCGAGCTGGGCGGCTCGCCGCCTGCGGCCGCCGCGAGCCTGCCCGTGGTGGACGACGCGCGGGCGACCTCCGCGACCCTCGCCCTGGGCGCGACGCTCGACCCCGTCACGCTCGACGCGGCCCTCCGGTTGGGCTCGCTCAAGCCCGACGACATCGGCAGCAGCGCGACATCGCTGGCGATCCGTCTCGATGACACCAACGGCTTCACCGTCGCGTCGGTCCCCGACGGCTGGACCAGCGTCTTCGGGTTCTACACGCCCACCCTGCGGACCACCGATCTCATCCCGGCCCAAGTGCGCCTGCTGCGCAGCCTGCTGCTCGGCCGGGAGGACAAGGTGGGCCTGGTGATCCTCGCCGACGATCGCAGCGGGACCTACCTGCCCCGCGGCGCGGGGGGCTCGGGCACGACCGCGACGCAGAAGCCGACCGCGACGCCGAAGCCCACGCCGAAGCCCACGCCGAAGCCCGCGCCCAGGCCCACGTCCAGGCCGACCGCGACGGCCCAGCCCTCCCTGGGGCCCTCTGCCAGCCCGCGGCCGAGCGCGACGCCGAAGTCGTGACCACGTCCCTCGCCTGTCCCGCCGACCGCGCCCCAGGCGCCCCCACCGCTCGCGCGCGCCCGGCGGACCGGTCGTCTGGTAGCGTAGGCACCAAAGTCAACCGGACGGAGGCTGCCCGCCCGTGCTCCTGCCCCTCGTGGGTCTGTTCATCGGCCTGGCTGCCGGCTGGCTGCTCAATGTCAACGTCAGCTTCGAGCTCTCGCGGTACTCGGCCGTGGCGATTCTCGCCGCGCTCGATTCCGTCCTCGGCGCGGTCCGAGCGGAGCTCGACGGCGTTTACGACAATCGCATCTTCATCAGCGGGTTCCTGGTCAACGCGATCGTCGCGGTGCTGCTCGTGTTCATCGGCGACCGCCTCAGTCTGGACCTGTACCTGGTGGCCCTCATCAACTTCGGGTTCCGCATCTTCAACAACGTCGCGCTGATCCGGCGGCACTTCATCTAGCATCGGTCCCGGCGGTTCGGGCCCCCAAGGAGCGAGGGGAAGCAAGGCACGTGGAACGGGAAGCGGTCCTGGTCGGCATCGACGTGGGCACGTCGAAGGTCGTTGCGCTCATCGGCGAGGTCAGCCGGGAGGGGCGCCTGACGATCATGGGCCATGGGACCGTGCCGGCCACCGGGCTCAAGAAGGGCGCGATCGTCAACATCGACCTCACCGTCCGCAGCATCGCCGACGCCGTCGAGCGCGCGGAGCGGCTCTCGGGGTGGAAGATCGACCGAGCGTTCGTGGGCGTCGGCGGCCCCCACGTCGAGAGCCTCAACTCCACCGGACAGGTCGCGGTCACCGCGCACCACCGCGAGGTGACCCGCGCCGACATCGACCGGGCGATCGAGGTGGCCCGCGCCGTCTCGATCCCGTCCAATCGCGACGTGCTCCACGTCGAGCGCCGCGGCTTCACCGTGGACGGCCAGGAGGGCGTCAAGGACCCGCTCGGCATGAGCGCGCTGCGGCTCGAGGTCGAGGCGCACATCGTGTCCGCGTCGGCGACCGCGGTCCAGAACCTGACCAAGTGCGTGCAGCTCGCTGGCGTCAAGATCGACGAGCTGGTGGTCAACGGCCTGGCGTCGGCCGAGGCGGTCCTGATCGAGGCCGAGAAGGAGCACGGCGTGGCCGTGGCCGACATCGGCGCCGGCACGATCAACCTCACGATGTTCTCCGAGGGCTCGCCGTTCCACACCGCGGTCCTGCCCGTGGGCGGCAACAACGTCACCAACGACATCGCGATCGGCCTGCGCACGCACCTCTCGGTGGCGGAGGAGCTCAAGCTCCGCCACGGCACCTGCGACCTGCGCAACGTCGAGGACGAGCAGATCACGATCAACGACTCCGGCGAGGACGGGGGTCGGACGATCAGCCGTCTCGAGCTCGCCCAGATCATCGAGGCCCGCATGCGCGAGACCTACGAGCTGCTCAAGAACGAGATGAAGAAGGCGGGCCAGGGGATGCTCCCGGCCGGTCTCATCATCACGGGCGGTGGCGCCCAGCTGGCAGGCGCCGCGGAGCTGGGCCGCGAGGTCCTCGCGATGCAGGTCCGCGTCTCCGGCCCGGCGGGCATGGGCGGCCTGACCGACACGATCTCCGACCCGTCCTACGCCACCTCGGTCGGGCTCCTGCGCTGGGGCGCCAACCAAGTCGTCGCGGGCGAGCCGCTCCACTACGAGTCCTCCGAGGACGGGACCGGCTTCTTCGGCCGGATCCGCAACGCGATTCGGAACCTCTTCCCGTAGCGGCTGGCGATGCGGTCGCTCGAGATCGAGGTCCGAACCGGCCACGCCCGCGGTTTCACCGATCTCACCCCCGCCTGCGCACGCTTCGCGTCGGACGCCTCGGGGGGCTCCTGGACCCCAACGTCGACAACGAGACGCGCCGGGTGCGGCTGAGCTTCCTCGCTGGGTAGGCGAGCCGCGGCCACGCCGCAACCGTGCCCCACGCTGTTGCAGGCGCGCACCGGGCGGCGCACCTTCGCGTTAACCGAACCTGACCGCGACCTTGGCCGCGCGCGTATACTCCCCAGACGCCCAGCCGTACCCGTCGCGGCACGACTCGCCTCGTGTCACAGGGTGGGCCCCAAGCCGACACCTCCAGACGCCAGCCTTCGCTCTGAAGCCCGGGAGAGCCCTGATGCCGCTGCGATCCGATTCCGAGAACTTCGCGCTCATCCGCGTCGTCGGCGTGGGCGGTGGCGGCAGCAATGCCGTCAACCGCATGATCCGGGCCGAGATGATGGGCGTCGAATTCATCGCCTGCAACACCGACGCGCAGGCGCTGCTCCAGTCCGACGCACCCCACAAGATCCGCATCGGCGACAAGATCACCCGGGGCCTCGGCGCGGGCGGCGACTCCTCGATCGGCCAGCGCGCCGCCGAGGAGGACCGCGACAAGATCGCCGACGCGATCGCGGACTCGGACATGGTGTTCATCACCGCGGGCTTGGGCGGCGGCACCGGCTCGGGCGCGGCTCCGGTCGTGGCCGAGATCGCCAAGGAGCAGGGCGCGCTGACCATCGCCGTCGTCACCAAGCCGTTCAGCTTCGAGGGCCAGCGCCGCAAGGTCGTGGCCGAGAAGGCCGCCGAGGAGCTCAAGGCCAAGGTCGACACGCTGATCACGATCCCCAACGACCGCCTGCGCGACGTCGTCCAGAAGAACACCTCGATCGTGGACGCGTTCCGGGTCGTGGACGACGTGCTCCGGCAGGGCGTCGCGGGTATCAGCGACATCATCACCGTGCCCGGGCTGATCAACCTCGACTTCGCGGACGTGCGGACGATCATGAAGGACGCCGGCTCGGCGATGATGGGCATCGGCCGCGCCTCGGGCGACAACCGCTCGCTCGAGGCGGCCCGTCAGGCGGTCGCGAGCCCGCTGCTCGAGATCAACATCGCGGGCGCCCAGGGCATCCTGTTCAACATCACCGGCTCGTCGAACCTGACGCTGTGGGAGGTCACGGAGGCCGCCGAGGAGATCCGCGCCGCCGCCGACCCGGAGGCCAATATCATCTTCGGGACGAGCTTCAACGAGCGGCTGGGCGACGAGGTCATGATCACCGTCATCGCCACGGGCTTCGACGGCCGCCGGCGCACCGAGTCGTCTCGTGCCGCGACCGAGCGCCACGGCTCCGCGTCCGCCCTGCGCAGCGCCAGCCAGACCGCGCCCGCCGCCCCCATCCCGCCGGCTCGCGACTTCCTCGAGGAGCTCGAGCGCCAGCGCTCGGCCAGCGAGACGGAGTCCCGCGGGCGTGAGGAGGCGATCCCCGTGCCCGTGCGCTCCGAGCGCTCCGTCGGCACCGAGCCGCCGCGCCGCACCACTAGCTACGACGCCGACGATCTCGAGATCCCGAGCTTCCTGCGCAAGGGGCGCTAGGCCCACGTCGTCGGGGCCCATTGCCGCGACCCTCGACCCGTCCGAGGTCGAGGCGTTCCGGCGCGCCCGTGAGGCGGTCCTCGGGCGGATCGCGGACGCCGCGGCGAGGGTGGGCCGCGAACCGGCCGAGGTGACGCTGGTCGCGGTGTCCAAGACGGTCCCGGCCGCGCGTGTCCGCGCCGCGGTCGCGGCCGGCCTGACGGTGCTGGGCGAGAACCGCGTGCAGGAGGGGACCGCGAAGGCAGCCGAGGTCTCGGGCGCCAGGTGGCACCTGCTCGGCCCGCTGCAGGCGAACAAGGCACGGCGCGCGCTCGAGGTCTTCGACGTGCTCGAGGCCGTGGGCTCGCTCGATCTCGCCCGGCGGCTGGACCGGGTCGCGGGCGAGCTGCGGCCGGGCCGTCCCGTGCCGGTGCTTCTCCAGGTCAACGTGGCGGGGGACCCCGCGAAGTCCGGGTTCGACGAGGCCGCGGTCGAGGCCGCGCTGGCCGAGCTCGCCGGGTTGCCGAACCTGCGACTGGGCGGGCTGATGACGATCGGACGACTGGTCGCGACGGCCGAGGAGGCCCGACCGACCTTCCGGGCGCTGCGCGCCCTGTCATCGCGTCTGCGCGCCCGCGAGCCGGGCCTGGGCACGGCGCTGTCGATGGGCATGAGCGACGACTACGAGGTTGCCGTGGAGGAGGGCGCCACGATCGTCCGCGTCGGCCGGGCGCTGTTCGGCGAGCGGCCGCCTGCGGCGACCGCGCCCGCGCCCGCGCCAGACGCTGCCTGATGGCCGCACGCGGGGGCTCGGTCCGGATCCCCGTGCGGCTCACCCCGCGTGGCGGCGCCGACCGGGTGGAAGGCGTGGTCGAGGGCGTGCTGCGTGTCCGGGTCGCGGCGCCGGCCGCTGACGGGGCCGCGAACAAGGCGCTGCTGCGGCTGCTGGCCGACGAGCTGGGTGTCGCGCGCAGTGCTGTGCACCTGGCGACCGGCGAGACCAGCCGCACCAAGCTGGTCGAGGTGGACGGCCTGGACCCGGCCGCTCTGGCGGCCCGCTGGCGCGGCCTCAGAGGCTGACGCGGGCTGACGGCGGCGGACGCGGTGCCGCCGGCAGCGCCTCGCCGCCCATCGCGCCGAGTGGCAACGGGCCGCTCGCACAATCGGCGGGGCACGCTAGAATGCTGGTCCCCCTCGGGGAACGGGCGATTAGCTCAGTCGGTTAGAGCGCACGGTTCACATCCGTGAGGTCACTGGTTCGAGTCCAGTATCGCCCACCATCCTGACGCCAAGCAGGCGGAGCCACTCGGCTCCGCCTTGTCTGTCTTGGTGCGTTGCGGGGCTGGTGCATCCTGTAGCCACTGTACCGCTCGCCAGCACGCCGCTGCGGAAGGGAGCACGTCGCCGTGAGTGCCGCCCCGCGCCCGGCTCGAATCCTGCTCATCGACGACAGCACCGCCGACACGGAGCTCGCCCTGCGGGCCTTCCGAGAGCTGCACCTGACGAACGACGTGCTCGTGGCGCGTGACGGTGCCGAGGCGCTCGACCTCCTCCTCGGCCGCCGGATCCGCGGCGACGGCAGCCCATACCCTCTGCCCGACGTGATGCTCCTTGACCTCGCGATGGAAGGCATGGACGGGCTCGAGGTCTTGCGCCGCGTCCGACAGGCGCCCGCCCTCCGGCCCATCCCGGTGGTGTTCCTGGTGACGAGCCGCGAGGAGGGGGAGCGTGTCACCAGGATGACGCGAGGCGCCGTGCGGTACCTGGTCAAGCCGCTGGCGCTCGAAGCCCTGCTTCAGGTGATGCGCGGGCTCGATGACGCCTGGCTCACGGTGACCGTTCAGCCCCGCGACGGCGCGGCCCGGCGGCCCGCCGCGATTCGGTCCGGCCCCGCCGCCTCGTCGGCGCCCCTCCACCTGCTGATGGTCGAGGACTCGCCAACGGACGCCGAAGTGGTCGCGCTGCGGCTCGAAGAGGAGGGTCTCGACTTCGACTGGGTGCGGGTGGACACCGAGGAGGCGTTCCGCCGGGCTGTCGCAAGCGAGCCTGACATCATCCTGTGCGACTGGAACCTGCCGACGTTCTCGGGGCAGCGGGCCCTCCAGGTTCGCGGGGAGCTCGGGCTTGACGTCCCGTTCATCATCGTGTCGGGCCGCGTGGGCGAGGAGGCGGCCATCGGCGCGCTCCAGCAGGGCGCCGACGACTACGTCCTCAAGGACCGCCTCGCCCGGCTTGGGACCGCGATCCGCCGGGCTCTGGAGGCACGCCACCAGCGCCGCGAGCACGCCCGCGTGGACGACGAGCTGCGCCTGGCCGCGGCATGGTTCGAGGCCACCGCGGAGGGCGTCATGGTCACCGACCCCAACGGCTCGATCCTCGCGGTCAACCGGGCGTTCACCGAGATCACGGGCTACACGGAGCTCGAGGTGGTCGGCCGCAATCCGCGGTTCCTCAAGTCGGGCCGCCAAGACGAGGCGTTCTACCGCGCGATGTGGGCCAGCCTGCGGGCGTCGGGCCACTGGCGCGGCGAGCTGTGGAACCGGCGCCAGAACGGGGAGGTGTACCCGGAGTGGTCCACGATCTCCGCGGTGCGCGACGCCGACGGGCGCGTGACGCGCTATGTAGAGGTCTCCTGCTTATCCGGTTGACTCCGACATTCGCAGATCGTAGGCTGGAGTCATGAGTGAGGGGATGCGTGAACCGAGCGGCGAGGTTGCTGTCTACGAGGAGGTCGGCGGGCCTCGGGTAGAGGTGATTGTCGGTGACGACACCGTCTGGCTGACTGAAGCCCAGATGGCTGATCTGTTCGACCGCGATCGGTCCGTCATCGGCCGACACATCCGCAACGCGTTCTCCGAGGGGGAACTTCCCAAGGAGGGTTCTGTGCAGATTCTGCCCAGAACCCCCGAGGGAGGCCGACCCGGGCAGGTCTACAACCTCGACGTGATCATCAGCGTCGGGTATCGGGTCAAGTCCAGCCGTGGCACCGCGTTCCGCAAGTGGGCAACGGGCGTCCTGCGCCAGCACCTCATCGACGGCATCACGATCAACCAGAAGCGCCTCGAGCAGCGTGGGCGCGAGGCGGAGCGGGCACTGGCGGTCGCGCTCGAGACCCTCCGCAGCCACGAGCTCATCTCGGACGGTGGCCAGGAGGTCCTCGCCGTCGTCCAGCACTACTTCAAGTCGTGGGAGCTGCTGCGCGCCTACGACGAGGACACCCTCCCCGCGGCGCCCGACGGAACCACCACGCCGTACCGGCCGCTGACCATCCAGGCAGCTCGGGAAGCCATCCGCACGCTCGCCGGCGACATGGCTGCCCGGGGCGAGACGCTCGGCCTGTTCGGCCAGGAGCGCGGCGATGCGCTCGAGTCGATCCTGGGCCAGATCGAGCAGACGGCGTTCCAGCAGCCCGTCTACCCGACGGTCGAGTCGCGCGCCGCCCACCTGCTCTACTTCGTGATCAAGAACCACCCGCTGTCCGATGGCAACAAGCGCGTCGCGAGCCTGTTGTTCCTCGACTACCTGCGGCTCAACGGCGCGTTCCTCGCCTCGGACGGCCGCCCCCGGTTCTCGGACACCGCGCTGGTCGCCCTCGCCCTCCTGGTCGCGACCAGCGACCCCAAGGACAAGGACATCATCATCAAGCTGATCCTCAATCTCCTCGCCGAGGATCGTCCGTAGCGAGCGTCAGCCCGGTCTTGCGTCCGCGGCGACGCGGCCGGCCGGTTGCCTCCCGGCCCGTGATCTGCCCGTAGGTCGTCGGCTCGCGGTGCGTGCCGAGGCCGAGGAGCGTCTGGAAGCCCGCCATCGGCGCGTGCCGGCGGTTCCAGCGGAACACGAACTCGTCGAGGTAGACCGGGAGCTGATCGGCCCCGACGCCCCGGTGCGTGCCCAGCAGCCACGCCTTGAGCTGGCTGATCGCTCGGTGGGCGTGCGGCACGACGTCCTCAGTCCCAGCCAAGCGGAAGCTCTCCTGGGTGCGAGGCAGGTGCGTGTAGCCCTGGGCCGCGACGCCGTCCCTGCCCTGGTAGCCGCGGTGCCCGTCCGAGAGCACGCTGGAGCCCTGCTCGATGTTGCGGACGATGAAGCGCGAGAGCGTGGGGGCCGTTGCGTCGGGGATCACCTCGGCCCGCACCCGGCCCGAGCCCTTGCCGCGAACCTCCACTGCGACCGCGACGAGGAGCGCCTTGCGCCCGGCGAGCTGCCGCCCGCCACGCAGGCCGAGCTGCTCGCCCCCAATGAACGCCTCGTCGATCTCGACCGTGCCCTTGAGCGGCTCTCGATTGGCGTCGACCATCGCGCGGCGGAGCTTGTGGAGGATGAGCCAGGCGGTCTCGTAGCGGGCGAGCCCGAGCATGTGCCGGAGCTGGAGCGCCGACAGGCCTGGCTTGTGCGCGGTCATCCAGAACGCCGCCCAGAACCACGTCAGCAGCGGCGTCCGCGTCCGGTGCATGACCGTCCCTGCGGTCACCGACGTCTGGTGCCCGCACGACTTGCACTGCCACAGCCTCCGGCGCGGCAGCTCGAACGCCGCGTCGTGCCCGCACTCGGGGCACCGGAAGCCGTCCGGCCAGCGGCACGCCGCGAGGTAGGCGACGCATGCCTCCTCGTCGGGGAACATCCGGTTGAAGTCGGCGACGTTGCGCGGATAGGGCGGGCGCGGCACGCGCCGACGCTACCGCCCGATCAGACCGGAGTCAACCGGATAAGCAGGAGAGGTCTTCAGCGACATCGGGGAGTTCAAGAAGGCGCAGGCCGACATCGACTTCCTGGTCCACCACGACGCGCTGACCCGGCTGCCCAACCGGGCCCTGCTTGAGGACCGCCTGGCCGAGGCCATCCGCCGCGGCCCCGACCAGGACTCCGTCATTGCCGTCGCCGTCCTCGACCTCGACCGCTTCGGCGATATCAACGACACGCTGGGCCACCTCGCGGGCGACGACGTCCTGCGGGAGCTGTCGCAGCGACTCAGCGAGGCCCTCGGTCCCCAGGACACGATCGGCAGATTCGGGGGCGACGAGTTCGCTGTGATGCTCGGGCGAGTCGACAGCGCAGACCAGGCCGCAACCCGCGTCCGTGACCTCCAGCAGCGCCTCGCAAAGCCTGTCCGGGCGGGATCCGTGGACGTCGTGGTCACCGCGACCGCGGGGATCAGCATCCACCCAGCCGACGGCAATGACGCGACGACGCTACTCCGACACGCCGAGACGGCCCTCCGAGGGGCCGCCCCTGGCGGTCGCAACACTATCGGTTTCTTCGAGGCCGAGATGGCCGCCAGCTTCGCCGAGCGGGTAGGCCTCGAGCAGGCACTGCGCGGCGCGCTGGGCCGTGGGGAGCTGTCTGTCAGTTACCAGCCCCAGCTGGACCTCGCCAACGGCCTCCTCGTGGGCGCCGAGGCGCTGGCACGGTGGCGACACCCGGAGCGCGGGTCCATCCCCCCCGCGGTGTTCGTCCCGCTGGCCGAGGAGATGGGGATCGTGGGCGAGATCGGAACCTGGGTGCTCCGCCAGGCCTGCAACCAGATCGCGGCGTGGGAGGCCGAAGGGTTCGCCATGCCGCGCGTCGCGGTCAATCTCTCAGCGGCCCAGCTCGGCGAGCCCAGCCTCGCGAGGCGGGTCCAGTCCGCGCTTGACGACGCCGGGGTGGGCCCCGAGCGCCTCGAGCTCGAGGTCACCGAGTCGATGGTGATGCGCCAGTCGGGCAGCGCGGAGGCGGTTCTCGCGGACCTCCGTGAGATTGGCGTCGAGCTGGCCATGGACGACTTCGGCACCGGGCACTCGTCGCTGGTCCAGCTGCGCCGGTTGCCGCTCGCCCGCCTCAAGATCGACCTCTCGTTCGTGCGCGACATCGGCCACGACGCGACCGCCGAGGAGATCGTCCGGGCGATCGCCGCGATGGCTGGCGGTCTGGGGCTCGAGACGGTGGCCGAGGGCGTCGAGACCGAGGCGCACGCGGACTTCCTCCGCGCGGTGGGGTGCACGTTCGGCCAGGGCTACCTCTGGTCGCGGCCGGTGCCGCCGGCGGACCTGCTCGCCGCGGTCCGGCGGGGCGAGCTGCAGGCCCCCGTCTAGCGTCTGTCCTTGCCGCCCCGAAGATGCTGCGGGACAGCGGGCCGGCCACGTCACACCCCGTCAGATCCGCTCGTCGCAGGACCGAACAACCCCATGCGGCGGCCTCCTCCCCGCCGTTCTGGGGCACGCGCAGCGCGAAGCCCTCCGGTCCCGGAGGGCTTCGTCGTGCCTGGGCCCGCGGGCGTCGGCGCGGGCCGGGTCAATCGACGGCGAGCCGCCGCAGCACGGCCGGCAGGATGCCGCCCTGGCGGAGGTAGTCCACGTCGATCGGGCCGTCGAGGCGCGCGACCGCCTGGAAGGAGCGCTCGCTGCCGTCGACGTCGGAGCGGGCCACGACCACGACCCTCTGGCGCGGCGCGAGGCTGCCAAGGCCGCGGATCGTGAACGACTCCCGGCCCGTGAGCCCTAGGCTCGCCGCGCTCTCGCCCTGCAGGAACTGGAGCGGCAGGACGCCCATGCCCACCAGATTGGAGCGGTGGATCCGCTCGTAGCTCTCGGCGATCACGGCCCGGACGCCGAGCAGCGCCGTGCCCTTGGCCGCCCAGTCGCGCGAGGACCCGGAGCCGTACTCCTTGCCCGCGATGACGACACACGGCACGCCCTCGGCCTTGTACGCCATGGCCGCGTCGTAGATGAACGTCTCGGCGCCGTCGGGCAGGTGGACCGTGTACGGCCCCTCCTTGCCGTCGGCGAGCCGGTTGTTGAGGCGGATGTTGCCGAACGTGCCGCGCATCATCACCTCGTGGTGACCGCGTCGCGTGCCGTACTGGTTGAAGTCCATGGGCTTGACGCCCTGCGCCTGGAGCCACTGGCCGGCGGGCGACCAGGCCGGGATCGAGCCGGCGGGGCTGATGTGGTCGGTCGTCACCGAGTCGCCGAGCACGGCCAGCGCGCGCGCGCCGACGATGTCGCCGAGGGGCGCCGGCTCGAGCGTGAGGCCCTGGAAGAACGGTGGGTTGGCGATGTACGTGGAGGCGTCGTCCCAGGCGTAGCGCTCGCCCTGGGGAACCGCGATGGCGCGCCAGCGCTCGTCGCCCTCGAACACGGTGGCGTACGTCTGCCGGAACAACTCCGCGTCGAGTGTCTCGCCCACGACCTGGCGCACCTGATCCGGCGTCGGCCAGATGTCCGCCAGCATGACCGGCTCGCCGTTCGCGCCGGTGCCCAGGGGCTCGGTCGTGAGGTCCACGTCCACGCGGCCCGCCAGTGCGAACGCGACGACCAGCGGCGGCGAGGCGAGGTAGGCGGCGCGCACGAGCGGGTGGATGCGGCCCTCGAAGTTGCGGTTGCCCGACAGGACCGCGGCGACCACCAGCTTGTCGGCCTCGACGGCCTTGGCGACCGGCTCGTCGAGGGGCCCCGAGTTGCCGATGCAGGTGGTGCAGCCGTAGCCGGCCAGCGCGAACCCGAGCTCCGCGAGCGGCTCCATGAGCCCTGCCCGCTCGAGGTACGCCGTCACCGCCCGGGAGCCGGGCGCGAGCGACGTCTTGACGGTGGGGTTGACCTTCAGGCCCCTCGCCACGGCGTTCTTGGCCACGAGACCCGCGCCCACCATCACCATCGGGTTCGAGGTGTTGGTGCACGACGTGATGGCCGCGATCGCCACGGACCCGTGGCCGATCTGGGTACTGGTGCCGTTCGCCTCGACCGTCGTGCGCGGCGCGCCCACGGTGTCGGGGTAGGCCGCCCGGAAGTTGTCGCCCAGCCTGGACAGCGCCACGCGATCCTGCGGGCGGCGCGGCCCGGCGAGCGAGGGCTCGACGGTGCCGAGGTCCAGCTCGAGGTGAGCGTCGAACTCCGGGCCGGCGCCCGGCTCGCGCCACAGGCCCTGCGCCTTGGCGTAGCGCTCGACGAGCTCCACGCGCTCCGCCGGCCGCCCGGTGAGCCGCAGGTACGCGAGCGTCTCCGCGTCGATGGGGAACAGCGTCGCCGTCGCCCCGAACTCGGGGCTCATGTTCGCGATCGTCGCGCGGTCCGCCAGAGGCAGGTTCGCGAGCCCGTCGCCCGCGAACTCGACGAAGGCGCCGACCACGCCGAACTTGCGCAGCATCTCGGTGATGACGAGCACCAGGTCGGTGGCCGTGGCCGCCGTGGGGAGCTGCCCGGACAGGCGAACGCCCACGATCCGGGGCATCTGCTGGTAGAGCGGCTGGCCCAGCAGGACCGCCTCCGCCTCGATCCCGCCGACGCCGAACCCGAGGACCCCGAGGCCGTCGACCATCGTGGTGTGGGAATCGGTTCCGACCACCGTGTCGGGGAACGCGACCCGCCCGCCCTCGTCGGTGCGATCCGCCACGACCGTCGCGAGGTACTCGAGGTTGACCTGGTGGATGATGCCCGTGCCCGGGGGCACCACCCGGAGGTCGCGGAACGCGGTCTGGGCCCAGCGCAGCAGCTGGTACCGCTCGACGTTGCGCTCGTATTCGCGCTCCACGTTGAACGCGAAAGCGCCCGAGCCGCCCCAGGCGTCGATCTGGACGGAGTGGTCGATGACGAGGTCGGCCGGGACGAGCGGGTTCACGCGCGCGGGGTCGCCGCCGAGCGACGCCATCGCGTCGCGCATCGCGGCCAGGTCCACCACGGCGGGGACGCCGGTGAAGTCCTGGAGGATGACCCGCGAGGGCATGAACGGCACCTCGGCCTCGACCGACAGTCCCGGGCGCCAGGCCGCGAGGGTCGCGACGTCCTCCTCGCGGACGATGCCCTGGCCAGCGTGGCGCAGCGCGTTCTCGAGCAGGATCTTGAGCGTCATGGGAGCCCGGTCCAGGCTCGCCCCGAGCGTCAGCCCAGCCCTGGCCAGGGCGTCGAGGCGATACAGGTCGGGCAGGCCGGGGCCGAGGGAGGCGCGGGCGCCGAAGGCGTTGTGCACGGGCATGCTCTGATCTCCGCTGTGGGGACCGGGCGATGAGGGTGCGCCCTCGAACCGCTCGCTACACTCGACGCGTGGAAGTGTACCTCGCGTGCAAACGGGCATTCGGAGCGGCGCAGTGAAGGCCTGGGACCAGATGGAGGCCGCCGAGCGCCGTGCCCGGGAGCGGCGCATGGCCGAGCACGGGGAGACGCTGGACCAGCTCGCGGCCGAGGGGATCGATCTCGACCCGGACGGCACCATCGCGGGCGCCGGTACCGGTGCCGGCCCGAGCACGCACCGCCACGGCGACCTTGAGCACGTGTCGGACCACACGCACCCGCACGCGCACTCGGAGCCCGGCGAGCGGCCGGTGACCGGGATCGTGGGTGCCGGGCCCGTGGGCCTCGCGCTGGGCGTCGCCCTGTCGAGGGCGGGCTGGCCCGTGGGCGCGGTGGCCTCGCGCGATCCCGCGCGGCGAGCCCGCTTCCGCGAGCACGTGCCCAACGTGCGGCCGTTCGCCGAGGCGAACGCGCTCGTGGACGACGTGGAGCTCGTGATCCTCGCCGTCCCCGACGATGCGCTCGCGCCGCTCGCCGAGAGCCTGCGGCTGTACGCGGGCCAGGCGATCGTCCACACCAGCGGCCTGCTCGGAGCGGAGGTCCTGGCGCCCGCGAGAGCCGCGGGCACGCAGGCTGGCGCGTTCCACCCGCTGGTGGCGTTCGCCGACCTCGAGCTCGCGCTGGCGGCGCTGCGAGGCGCGACGATAGCGATCGAGGGCGACGACGATCTCGTGGCACACCTCGCCGACATGGCCGAGGCGATCGGCGGCTCGCCCGTGCGCCTGGCCCCGGGCTCGAAGGCCGCCTACCACGCCGCGGCGGTGCTGTCCGCTGGGGGCGTCGTCGCACTGCTGGACACGATCCGCGAGGTCGCCGCCAACCTCGGGCTCGACGAGGCGGGCGCGATGCGGATCTATCTGCCGCTCGTCGAGCAGACGATCGCCAATGCCCGCGCCCTTGGCATCGACGCGTCGCTGACGGGACCGGCCACCAGGGGCGACGCCGGGACGGCTGCCGCGCACCTGCGTGCCCTTGGCGAGGGGGCCCCCGACGCGCTGCCCGTCTACCGCGCGCTGCTCGCCAGGGACATTGCCGTGGCCACCCGGCGGGGCGCGCTGTCACCAGAAGCGACAGAGCGGCTCCGGACCGCACTTGCGGGGCACCCCTGACGGGGTACGATGCGGACATGCAGCACAGCCTGGGCGCCCTCCGCGGGGCATGGCCCGCACGCTACGCCCACCCGTCAGCTCGAGCCCGCGAGCGACGCCTCGGCCTGGGGGGCGGCGCGCGCTTCGTCCCCGCGCCGTCGCGGCACACGGTTCTCCGGCACCCCGAGATGGCGCCCCTGACCGAGCTGCGGGCGGCATGGCGCAGTCCGGTGATCGAGGCGGACCGCGCCGTTGCGCTCGTCCGGCCGAGTCGGTCGGCCACCATGTCCTGGACCCGCACGGACCGTGGCGCCGGCCCGCGCCGCGCCTCCGTGGCCACGGCGTGGCGCGCCTAAGGCAGGGAACCGCCACTTCCGCGGGCGGTATCGTCGTCCGGGTTGTCGGGGGTGCGCCCCAGCTCGTGGTGGGTCGGCGTCGTCGCGAGCGCGATGGCGTGACCTGGACCCTGCCCAAGGGGACGCCCAATGCGGGCGAGACCACCGAGCAGACGGCCGAGCGCGAGGTCACCGAGGAGACCGGGCTGACCGTGGAGATCGTCCGGCCCCTGGACTCCATCGACTACACCTTCGTGCAGGGCCGGACGCGCATCCACAAGACGGTCCACTACTACCTGATGACGCCCACCGGCGGGGACCTTGCGAGCCACGACCACGAGTTCGACGAGGTGCGCTGGATCGGCTTCGACGAGGCGTCCTCGCTGCTGACCTTCGAGACCGAGCGGGCACTGGTCGCCCACGCCGGAACCGCTCTAGCCGGGGGTTCGTTCCCAGGGGCCGAGCCCCTCGTCTTGGAGACGCCCGAGGCATGACCGAGAGCTCCACGCCCGAGCCGCACGCCTCGCCGCTCCTGGACCGGCACCAGGCCCTCTCCGCCAAGATCGTGGACTTCGCGGGCTGGCTGATGCCCATCCAGTACGCGGGCATCCTCGAGGAGCACCGTGCGACCCGCTCGGCAGCCGGCCTGTTCGACCTCTCGCACATGGGCGAGCTGGTCATCGAGGGACCCGAGGCCGGCGCCGGGCTGGCAGCTGCCCTTGTCACCGATCCGCCGTCGCTCGCCGTCGGCCGCGCCCACTACTCGATGATCTGCGCCGAGGACGGCGGCATCCTCGACGACCTCATCGTCTACCGCCTCGCAAACGAGCGGTTCATGGTCGTGGCCAACGCCTCCAACGCGCGGGTCGTCTCCGACGCGCTCGCGAAGCGACTCGAGGGCTTCAAGGCCGTGCTCGACGACCGCTCACTCGCCACTGGGCTGGTCGCCGTCCAGGGGCCGCGATCGCTCGACATGCTCGGCCCGCTCACGGACCTCGACCTCGCCGCGATCCACTACTACGGGATCGCAGAGGGCGTCGTGGCGGGCGTCGCGGCGCAGGTCGCCCGGACGGGCTACACGGGCGAGGACGGGTTCGAGGTGTTCGTTGACGTTCGCCACGTGGGCAACGTCTGGGATGCGATGCTCGAGGCCGGCCGCCCGCAGGGCATGGTGCCCGTGGGCCTCGGCGCCCGCGACACGCTCCGTCTGGAGGCCGGCATGCCGCTCTACGGCAACGAGCTTGACCGGGCGACGAACCCCTACGAGGCCGCCCTGGGCCGCGTCGTGAAGCTCAACAAGCGGGGGCCGTTCGTCGGCCGCGAGGCGCTCGAGAAGGTGGCCCGCGAGGGCACCTCGCGACGCCTGGTGGGCCTCACCCTGCGCGAGCGCGGGATCGCCCGCCACGGCTATCCCGTGCTGGTGGACGGAGCCCCGGCCGGGGTCGTCACGTCCGGCACCATGTCGCCCACACTGGGCGCGGCGATTGCGATGGCGTATGTCCCAACGGCGCATGCCGAACCCGGTACGATGCTGGCAGTCGAGATTCGAGGCATCCCGGTCGCGGCCGAGGTCGTGCCGCTCCCGTTCTACAAGCGCCCGGCCTGACCCCGGTCGCCACACCAGAGCCGCCGCTCGCCCCGGCCCGCCACGCGACGCCCGGGCCAGCGGCACCACGTAGGAGCCAGCCTGATGGTCCCCGGTGAACTGCGCTACACCAAAGAGCACGAGTGGGTTCGCGTCGATGGCGACGAGGCCGTCGTGGGCATCACATCGTTCGCGGCCGACCAGCTGGGCGACGTGGTGTTCGTGGAGCTGCCGGCCGTGGGCCGCGCCCTGACGCAGCACGCGACGTTCGGCGTGGTGGAGTCGGTGAAGGCCGTGTCTGACCTGTTCGCACCGATCAGCGGCGAGGTCATTGCGACCAACCACGGGCTCGCCGGGCAGCCGGAGCTGGTCAACTCCGATCCGTACGGGGAGGGCTGGATGCTGCGCCTCAAGGTCGCAGACGCCGGGCAGCTCGACGGGCTGCTCGATGCGGCGGCGTACGAGCAGCTCACCTCCGAGGGTTGAGATGCCGTACGGCCCCCACGCGACCGGGGACCGGGCACGGATGCTCGAGGTCATCGGCATCGACTCGGTTGACCTGCTGTTCGACGACATCCCCGAGGTACTACGGTCCGGCCCGCTGCGCCTGGACCCGCCGGAGTCCGAGCTCGATCTCTCCGCGCGCCTCCAGATGCTCGCATCGCGCAACAGGACGGACCTCGCGAGCTTCCTGGGTGCCGGCGCCTACCGCCACTGGACGCCCGCGGCGGTGGACCAGATGCTCATCCGGAGCGAGTGGTACACGGCCTACACGCCCTATCAGCCCGAGGTCAGCCAGGGCACGCTCCAGTCGATCTACGAGTACCAGAGCCTGCTCGCCGAGCTGACCGCGATGGACGTGGTGTCGGCCTCGCACTACGACGGTGGCGCGGCGACTGCTGAAGCGGCGCTGATGACCTGTCGTGCGACGGGGCGCGGTCGTGTCCTGGTGTCGCGCGCCGTCCACCCCCACTATCGCGGCACCCTGACCACCTACGCCACCGGGGCCGGACTCATCGTGGACGACATCCCGCTGGTGGCCGACGGCCCCTCAGCCGGCTGCACCGACCTGGTCGCTCTCGAGCGGCTGCTCGCGGACGGGGCACCGGTCGCAGGCGTGGTCGCGGCCAACCCCAACGTGCTCGGGCTGCTCGAGGACATGCTCCGGGTGGGCCAGCTCGCCCATGCCGCGGGCGCCCTCTTCGTCCACGTCATCGAGCCGGTGTCGCTGGCCGTGCTCGTCGCGCCGGGCGAGACCGGCGCCGACATCGCGTGCGGCGAGGGCCAGCCGCTGGGCATCCCGCTCCAGTACGGTGGCCCGTACCTAGGCATCGTCGCCTGCCGCGAGCCGCTCGTACGCCAGATCCCGGGGCGCCTCGTGGGCCTGACTCGCGACCTCGACGGGAAGCGCGCGTTCGTGATGACGATGCGGGCTCGCGAGCAGGACATCCGCCGCGAGAAGGCGGCGTCCAACATCTGCACCAACCAGGCGCTGCTCGCGCTCGCGGCCGGCATCTACCTCACGGCCATCGGCCCGCACGGGCTGCGTGACGTCGCCGCGCTCGGCGCCTCGCGCGCGTCCGAGCTGGCGGCGGCCCTCGCCGCCGTCGGCGCGCCCCGGCTCCACGAGGGACCGTACCTCAACGAGTTCGTCGCCCGCGTGCCAGATGCCCGCAGGGTCCACGCGCGGCTCCTCGAGCGCGGCGTGCTCGCCGGCATCCCGGCCGCAGACCTGCTGCCGGGCGAGCCCGGGCTCGAGGACGGCCTCCTCGTCTGCACCACCGAGATGACCACACCGGCCGAAATCTCGCGCTTCGCCTCGGCCCTGGGGGCCGAGCTGACTGTCGGCGCCGGGTCGAGCGGAGGTGCCGCGTGAGCGTGGTTGGGGAGAAGCTCCAGCCCACCGTGTTCGAGCTGTCGCGGCCCGGCCGCGGCGACGGCAAGATCCCGCACCCGCCGGCGGGCGCGCTCGACCGCATCCCGGCAGCCGCCCGTCGCGCCACGCCGCTGGCCCTGCCGGAGATCGCCGAGCCGGAGGTCGTGCGCCACTACGTCAACCTCTCGGCGCTCAACTACTCCGTGGACACGGGCTTCTACCCGCTGGGCTCGTGCACCATGAAGTACAACCCCAAGCTCAACGAG
Source organism: Chloroflexota bacterium (assembly GCA_021802825.1). Lineage (GTDB taxonomy): Bacteria > Chloroflexota > Limnocylindria > Limnocylindrales > CSP1-4 > CAIXZV01. Next base: position 12,987 of record JAJZRG010000026.1, on the reverse strand, counting down.
TGGGCCGCGCGGCTGCCCGGGTTCGCGGGGCTCCACCCGCTGGCGCCAGACGCGATGGCTCAGGGCACGCTCCAGCTCCTCTGGGAACTCGAGGCCATGCTGGCCGAGATCAGCGGTATGACGGCGGTCACGCTCCAGCCGGCGGCCGGCGCCCAGGGCGAGCTGACCGGGATCCTGATGGTCCGCGCGTACCACCGCTCGCGCGGTGACCTCGAGCGGACCGAGGTCCTGGTTCCGGATTCGTCGCACGGGACCAACCCGGCCACGGCGTCCATGGCCGGCTTCAAGACGATCACGATCCCGTCTGCCCCCGACGGAGGCGTGGACCTCGACGCCTTCCGCGCGGCACTGGGCCCGAAAACCGCTGTGATCATGATCACGAACCCCTCGACACTCGGGCTGTTCGAGTCCCGGATCGGCGAGCTGCTCGAGGCGACCCACGCGGCTGGGGCGCTGGCCTACATGGACGGCGCCAACCTCAATGCGATCCTCGGTCGGTTCCGCCCAGGCGAGGCCGGCTTCGACGTGATGCACTTCAACACCCACAAGACGTTCAGCACCCCGCATGGCGGCGGCGGGCCGGGTGCAGGGCCCGTGGGCGTGCGCGAGGCGCTGGAGCCGTTCCTGCCGGAACCCCGAGTCCTGCGCGAGCCCGACGGGTCTTTCCGCCTCGAGCGCGCTGGCGAGCGGCCCACCTCCATCGGCCGCGTGCGCAGCTTCTTCGGCAGCACCGGCGTGCTCGTGCGCGCGTACGCCTACTTGCGCGCTCACGGCGGCAGCGGCCTGCGCGAGGTCAGCGACGACGCCGTCCTGGCTGCCAACTACCTCAAGGCGCTCGTCGGTCAGGCGTACGAGGTGCCGTTCGACCGGCCGTGCAAGCACGAGTTCGTGGCCTCGGCCGCAGGCCTCAAGCACCGGACCGGCGTCCGGACCCTCGACATCGCCAAACGGCTGATCGACAAGGGGTACCACCCGCCGACGATCTACTTCCCGCTCACCGTCGAGGAGGCCATGCTGATCGAGCCCACCGAGACCGAGTCGCTCGAGACGCTCGACGCGTTCGCGGCGGCCCTTGTGGAGATCGCCCACGAGGCGGAGACCGACCCCGGGCTCGTGACGAGCGCCCCCCACGTCGCTCCCGTGCGCCGACTCGACGAGGCAACCGCCGCCCGTCAGCCGAACCTCCGCTGGCGGGGCGTGACCGGCCTGGAGACACCATGTCCGCAGTGACCAACAGAGGGACTCGCTCCGGCCTTCCGCGTCTCGCCACGGGGCGCGCGCCGGTCACCCACGCTGCCGCTCTCTGCTATCGTTCGCTGCCATGGTAGGGCGAAGCCTCCGCGAAATCGTCTGGGCGCGCCTCCGGCGAGACCGGGTCGCGCTCATCTGCTTCGCCATCCTGGTCGTGATGTACCTGCTGGCGATCGTGGGACCCTACCTGCTGAACGCACTGGGGTACGACCCGTACACCTTCGACCGGGCTGCCATCAGCAACTCGGGCGGCCAGCCGGTCCTGCCCAACGGCGGGATCGAGTTCCCGAAGCATCCGCTGGGCGTGGAGTGGGGCACCGGGCGCGACATCATGGCCCAGCTGCTCTCCGGCCTGCGCATCTCGCTCATCGTGTCCACCTCGGCGACCATCCTGACCGTCCTCATCGGTACAGTGGTGGGCATCGTGGCGGGGTATGCCGGCGGTTGGACCGACCAGATCCTCGGGCGTCTGATGGACCTCGTCCTCGCCTTCCCGTTCCTTCTGATCGTCCTGGCCCTGTCGGGCGTGATGACGGATCGGCTCACCGCGATGGGGGTTCCGGAAGGGAACACCTCTCGAGTCTTGTACCTGATCCTGGTGATGAGCCTGTTCGGCTGGCCGTACCTCGCCCGCATCGTTCGCGGCCAGGTCCTCAGCCTGCGGGAGCGGGAGTTCGTCGAGGCTGCCGTCGCCATGGGCGCGGGCACGCCGCGGATCCTGTTCGGGGAAATGCTGCCCAACCTCTGGGCGCCCATCCTCGTCTACACGACGCTCACGCTGCCGAGCTACATCGGCCTCGAGGCGGCCCTCTCGTTCCTCGGAGTCGGCGTCCTGCCCCCGGACACCACATTCGGAGCGATGCTGGCCAACTCGGTGTCGTACTTCCAGGTGGTGCCGCTGTATCTGTTCATCCCCGGGGGCATGCTGGTCCTGCTCGTGGTCTCGTTCAACCTCTTGGGCGATTCGCTCCGGGACGCACTGGACCCCAAGGCCATCCATTGACCCTGTCTGCAGCCCGCGCGCGCCGATAGCCGGGCGCCAGCGAACATGCCGTCCCGGCACGTAGTTCCATGTAATATCCCAATCAAGTCCGCCCAGGCCACCTGGGCAGCACGTTGGAGGAGGATCCATGGCAGGACCTAGCCTGCGGCTTCGTGTGGTGAGCCTCGGCGCCACCGCCGCTCTGCTGGTGGGGGCGTGTGGCCAAGCCACAACCACCACCAGCCCCTCGGCAGCAGCAGCAACAGCGAGCCCGAGTGCCGCCACGTCGGCCACCCCGAGCTCTGCAGCACCCAGCGCCTCTGCTGCTGGCACCCCGCAGAAGGGCGGCACCGCATACGTCCTGATGACGACCGCGACGTCCAACGGTGACAAGTTCACCGACATGGACCCGCAGCGCATCTACATCGGCGAGGACATCGCCTTCTTCAGCGCCACGATCATGCGGACGCTGACCCAGTACAAGTACTCGGCCGACCTCAAGGAAGGCACGAGCCTCGTCGCCGACGCGGCGACCGACACCGGCACGCCGAATGCCGACGGGACCTCGTGGAGCTTCACGCTCAAGGACGGCATGAAGTGGCAGGACGGCTCGCCCGTCAAGTGCGAGGACTTCGCCTATGCCGCCTCTCGTCCGTTCTCGGACGTCATCGTCAACGGCCCGACCTACATCGTCAACGATCTCAAGATCCCGACCAACGCTGACGGCACGTCGCAGTACCCGGGTCCCTACAAGGCGACGCCGGAGCAGCAGGCGCTGTTCGACAAGGCCGTCACCTGCGACGGCAACAAGATCACCTACAACCTGAGCAAGCCGGTCCCCGACTTCAACTACACCGTGACCCTAGGCCTCGGCGCCGTGCCGAACCCCAAGGACCACCCCGGCGTGGACACGGGCGAGCAGTACACGACCAACCCCTGGTCGGACGGCCCGTACATGATCGACAGCTACACGCCCGGCAAGGGCGGCAGCCTCACCCTCGTTCGGAACCCCAACTGGACCGACGACGGCTACCGCGGCGCCTACCCGGACAAGTGGGTGGTGCAGCTTGGCCTGGATCCGCAGGTGGTTGACGGTCGGCTGATGCAGCCGAACGGCGACGACGTCTACGCGCTCGAGTACGGCAACGTCCAGACCCAGAACTTGTCCAAGGTCTTCAGCGACGCGCACACTGCTGCGCCCGCCTTCGCCGGTCGCGCCTTCAGCGACTACGACCCGTACGTCCGCTACTGGTGGATCAACCTCGACAAGGTGCCGAACGTCAAGATCCGCCAGGCCATGGCCGTGGCGATCGACCGCGACTCGATCCGCGCGGCTGCCGGCGGCGACTTCTACGGCGACTTCGCCGACGGCCTGATCAAGCCCAACATCGGCCAGGACTACGCCCCGACGGGCTGGGCCACCGACCTGTTCGGCCAGCCCATTCCGCCCGGCGGCAACCTCGATCTGGCCAAGCAGCTGATCAAGGACTCCGGCCAGGCTGCCCCGACGCTGACCTTCGACTACGGCAAGTCCCCGACGGGCGACCAGATCGCGGCGATCGTTCAGAGCTCGCTGCAGAAGGTCGGCTTCACCATCAAGCTCAACCCCGTCGACTCCGGGTACTACGGCTACATCGGCGATCCCGCCAAGCAGCACGACTTCGGTGCGAGCGGCTGGGGCCCCGACTGGCCGAACGCCTCGACAGTCATCCCGCCGCTCCTCTTCGGCGCCGGCAAGACCAACAACGCGAGCGACTACTCTCGAGTGACGGCAGCCAACAGCCCTGAGTTCGTCAAGGCGATGGAGGATGCCGGAACGACCCTGGATCGCGCCCAGCAGGCCGCGAAGTGGCAGGCCCTGAACAAGCAGGCCGCCCAGCAGGCGTTCATCATCCCGAACGTGTTCTCGCTGTCCCAGGTCATCGCCGGCACCAAGCTCGGCAACCTGTACAAGTGGCCGGCCTACGGCTCTTGGCCGTACGCCCAGATCTACGTGATGCAGTAAGCGTCCTCATCGAGGCCGCGTAACCACCGGGGAAGCGGGCACACGTCCGCTTCCCCGGTCGCATTTCCAGACGAGCGAGGAGGCAAGTTCCATAGCTGGGTATTTGGTCCGCCGCATCGTGCTGATGGTCGGACTGCTCTTCCTGCTCTCTCTCGCCGTCTTCTTCCTGTTCAACCTGCTCCCGTTCGACCCTGCTCGCCTGACGTGCGGCAAGGTCTGCACGCCACAGCTGCTTGAGCAGAACCGGCACCGACTGGGCCTTGACCTGCCGCCGTGGGACCAGTACCTCGCCTTCGTGCGGGGCATCTTCTTCGGGCGGATCTACGCGCCAGACCAGCCGTTCCCGATCGTCTGCCATGCCCCCTGTCTCGGCTATTCCTTCCTGCGCCATGCCGAAGTCACGACCCTGATCGCCAGGGCACTTCCGGTGACCCTCTGGCTCACGCTCGGTGGCTTCATCGTGTGGATCACGTTCGGCGTGGTTGGCGGGATCGTCGCGGCCCTGCGGCGCGGGCGCTGGCAGGACCGGGTCCTGATGACTGTCGCGCTGTTCGGCTACTCGATGCCGTCGTTCTTCATCGGCCTGCTCCTCATCTTCTTCGTCATCCTGCAACTGCAGTGGCTGCCGTTCCCATCGGCCTCGGCCGTCCAGGCTGGACCGTTCGCGAACCCCGTCAAGTTCTTCCAGACGATGATCCTGCCGTGGCTGGTCATCGCGATCCTGAACGCGGCGTTCTACGTGCGCCTGACGCGCAACCAGGTCCTCGAGACGTTCGGTGAGGACTACGTCAGGACCGCTCGCGCGAAGGGCCTCCCAGAGCGCACGGTCGTCGTGAAGCACGCACTGCGTGCCGGCCTGACCCCGATCGTCACCGCCGCCGGCCTCGACATCGCCTACCTGATGGGCGGCGCGATCATCACGGAGAGCATCTTCAGCCTCCCCGGCATGGGGTCGCTATCCGTCAATGCCGTCACCAACTACGACTTGCCCCTGATCACCGGGGTCGTCCTCGTCGCGGGAATCTTCATCATTGCCATGAACTTGATCGTTGACCTGCTCTACGGGTTCCTGGATCCGCGGGTCCGCATCGGATGAGCACTGTGCACGCAGCCAAGGGGGTTTCCAGCGGCGCGACGGAAGTGCCCGAGCGCCCGTTCCTGTCGGTCGAGAACCTGTCCGTCAAGTTCCCGACCGAAGATGGCCTCGTCCAGGCCGTGGACGGCGTGTCGCTGACCATCGAGCAGGGCAAGACCCTCGCGATCGTGGGCGAGTCCGGATCGGGAAAGAGCGTGACCGCCCAGGCGATCATGGGCCTCATCGACCGGCGGACCGCCCGCATGTCCGGGCAGGTCTGGCTTGACGGGCAGGAGTTGATGGGCCTGCCGATGCCCGACCTCCAGGCCATTCGCGGCTCCCAGATCGCGATGATCTTCCAGGATCCGATGTCGAGCCTCCACCCGTTCTACCGGATCGGGGACCAGATCATCGAGGCGATCCGGGTCCATCGGAGCGTCAGCAAGAAGCAGGCGCGCAAGGAGACGATCGACATGCTCCGCCGGGTGGGGATCCCGGCCGTGGAGCGGCGCGTGGACGACTTTCCGCACCAGCTCTCAGGCGGCATGCGCCAGCGCGTCATGATCGCCATGGCGCTCATCAACTCGCCCAGGCTGCTCATCGCCGACGAGCCGACGACCGCGCTCGACGTGACGGTCCAGGCGCAGATCATGGAGCTGATCGCCAGCATCCAGGATGAATTCAAGATTACGGTCATCCTGATCACGCATGACCTTGGCGTTGTCGCCGATGTCGCCGACGAGGTCGCGGTGATGTACGGCGGGCGGGTGGTGGAGCGTGCGACCACGGCCGCGCTCTACCTGAAGCCGGAGATGCCCTACACGCTCGGGCTGCTGTCCTCGATCCCCCGGATGGACAAGGAGATGGACCGGCTGGACCCGATCCCGGGCAACCCGCCGTCGCCCATCAACCTGCCCAAGGGCTGCGTGTTCCAGCCGCGCTGCGCGTACTGGGAACGGGTGCCCGACGATCTGTGCAAGACCACCCGCCCCGAACTCCTTGCCACGGTGCCTGACCACATGGTCCGCTGCCACCTCGAACCCGAGGTCCGGCGCGAGATCTCCGCGTCCGTGCTGAGCGTGCTCTCTGGAGGCCGGTCATGACCGATGCCGGCAAGGAGGTCCTCGAGGTCTCCAACCTGCGCACCTACTTCCCGGTCAGGTCGCGAGGTGTGCTCCCGCGCACGATCGGCCAGGTGAAGGCCGTGGACGGCGTCGACCTCGCGGTCGGGCCCGGCGAGACGCTGGGCCTGGTGGGGGAGAGCGGCTCGGGCAAGACCACCGTGGCCCGCTCAGTGCTGATGCTCGTGCGACCCACATCGGGGTCCGTGAAGATCGAGGGCCAGGAGATCACCAGGCTCTCCCAGCGTGACCTCGCGCCCGTGCGGCGCAAGGCAGCGATGATCTTCCAGGACCCCTACAACGCCCTGAACCCGCGCCACACCGTGGGCGGGATCATCAGCGCGCCGTTCAAGATCCAGAAGATCGAGCCGGAAGGCGGCGTGAAGCGCGCAGTCCAGACCCTCATGGAGCGCGTGGGCCTCAACCCGGAGCACTACAACCGCTACCCGAATGAGTTCTCCGGCGGCCAGCGCCAGCGCATCGGGATTGCCCGGGCCGTCGCGCTTCGCCCCAAGCTCATCGTGTGCGACGAGCCGGTGTCGGCTCTGGACGTGTCGATCCAGGCGCAGATCCTGAACCTGCTCCGAGACCTCCAGCACGAGTTCGGCATCTCGTATCTGTTCGTGGCGCACGACCTCGCGGTGGTCCGCCAGATCTCGCATCGAGTGGCGGTCATGTACCTCGGACACATGATGGAGACCGCCTCGCGCAAGGTCCTCTACTCGCAGCCGCTCCACCCGTACACCCACTCGCTCCTGTCGGCCGTGCCCATCCCGGATCCGGCGCGCCAGCGCGAGCGGAACCGGATCCTGCTCGAGGGGGACCTGCCCAGCCCCATCAACCCGCCGAGCGGGTGCGTCTTCCGGACGCGCTGCTTCCAGGCGCAGGAGCGGTGCGCGGTGGAGATCCCGCCCCTGGTGGAGGTGGCGCCGGGCCACAAGGTGGCATGTCACTTCCCGATCGCGACCGTGCCCAAGAGCGTGGTGACCGAGCACCAGGCGCACGAGCTGGCGCCGGTGGAGGGAGTGCCGGTGCCGCCGGCTGGGCCGGATCGCGTCGTACCGGCCTGAGCGGCGCGTCGCCTCGGCCTGAGCGGCGCGGCCCCAAGCTGAGCGGCGCGGCCCCAAGCCGGACCTGGCGGCCGCAAGTTGCGCGGGCCCATTCCGACCTGGCGCCCCGGGCTCTGCCGCCTGGGGACCGGGCCACTGCGCTCCACGACCCCCAAAGCACAAAGCGGCAGTCGTCGTCCCATGCGGCCCGCCGAACGCGGCTGGCCTTCGCTAGTGCGCTGGGCTGGCGGCCGCTGAGGCGCTCGGCGCCGGCGCCGAGCTCGCCGGCAGGCTGCCGCCTCCCGAGGGCGTGGCGCTCGGAGCCGAACCCGACGGCGACCCGCTCGGGGCGGGCGTCGGGGTGGCAGCGGGCTGCAGTGCCGAGCCTGCGGTCAGGCTGAACAGGTCCGTCCAACTCGTGAACGCGGCGTCCCCCAGCGCCCGGTGGACCGGGTCGGCAGGGTCCGCCATGGCGCGAATCGTCGCGACCACGTCCGCCGCGTCGAGGAGCAGGCCGCTGCTCGTCCGCTCCTGACGCAGCCGGCACATCCAGACGGTGGCGTTCGCGTTGGGCGTGCAGGCGGAGGCAAGGCGGGGCGTCGGGTCGGGGGAGACGGGCGGGTAGCCGTACAGCCCGTCCGTGACCAGGCCGCACAGGCGGTAGGCGTCGGGAGACGGCTGAGCGCCGCACCACCCGCCAGCAGGCGCGTTGGCCTGCTCGAACACGACCTGCCCGCGGTCGCCGGCGATCATCGTGCCGAGCGGGTCCTCGCCCAGCGGCGACGTGCCCAAGTTCTTGACGTCGGACCGGAACACCGTCTGGGCGCCGGGGTGGACGAGCGGCGCCAGCGGCACGCTGTCGCGCAGCCTGGTCGCTGCCGCGGCGTAGGCGCTCGATCGCGCCGCGGCGGCCGGGTCGCCCGCAGCCACGAGCAAGTCGTGGATGGCCCTGCCGGCCCGTCGCGCTGCGAGGCTCTGCGGGTGGTCGAGGAACAGCGGGCCGTAGAACGCTGACGGGTCCGCCACGCTGGCGACGATGCCGTCGAGGAAGAGCCCGGTGAGGCTCCCGTCATCGACCGACGCCCGGAACGCGTCTGCCGACATCGGCTGGACCGCGACGGTGAGGCCGAGGTTTGCCGCCAGCTGATCGTGGAGGGCCGAAGCGACGCCGGCCGGGTCCGGGAGGCCCGGGATCGGCGCGTCGGGGATGACGAGCGGGTAGGTCGCATCGAGGTTGAACTTCAGTCCCTGGAGGTCGGCGACGGATGCCGGCGCGTTGAACGCCCGGAACGCGGTCCCGGCGCAGCCCGCCGCGATCTCGCAGGGGGGCACGTGATCCGCAGCGACGGCACCGGCCGGGAAGGCCTCGGCGAGCGACCCGGTGTCGATCCCGAACGCGATGGCGCGCCGGACCCGCGCGTCGGAGAAGGGCCCGCGCCCGAAGCCCAGCAGCGTCGTCGCGAGCAGCGGCCGGCGGACGACGGTGAGGGCAGGCGTTGTGGCGGCCGAATCGAGCGACTCCGGCGTCGGCGCGTCGATGCCATCCACGGACGAGTTCACCAGGTCCGCCGCGCGCGTCGCGGGGTCCGATGCCCAGCGCAGGATCAGCGTGGCGGCGGCGGCGTCCGAGGAGGCGGGGCCGACGCGCGCGAGCTCGACATTGTCGCTGCCCCACTGCACCGGCCGATAGTCGCCATGCCCCGAGACATCGCGGAGCGCGGACGGGTTCGCCGCGATACGCGCCAGGTCGGCCGCATCCACGATGCCCATCGAGGGGTGCGCGAGGCGGGCGAGGAACGCCCCGTCTGGGACGCACAGCGTGAAGACGACCGTCCGCGCGTCAACCGCCTGGACCCGGCCGAGGCGCGTGGTGCCGCCTCTCTGCATGGTCGACCCGCACGCCGAGCCGCTCACGGGCCACACCAACGGTGCGAACGGGACGTCGCCCGGGGCGGCCGTCGGCGTGGGCTTGGGGCCGGAGCCCGTCAGCGGGGTGACCGGCGTCTCGGCCGGCGCCGGTCCGCAGGCGCTCACCGTGGCGAGCAGGAGCGCAAGGGCGGCGAGGGGACGGCGGCGGTTGGTCATGCTTGGTGACGGCTCGTGGCGCGGATCGATCTCGACGGCCTGGTTCAGCCGACGACCCCCGGACAGCCTAGCATCGGCCTCCGTCCCGGTCGGCGGGCGGCCACCGCCGGGGTCAGCCGGGTCCTCGCGTGCCCTGGTTGCGTGTCGCGTCCTCACATCGCCGTCGCCGGCCCACCGCGTGGGCTGGTTGCGTCCTCGCGTCGCCGTCGCCACGTCGTGACACGATCCCATCGCATCGGCGGGGCCGCGCCGTCCGCCCGCGGGCAATAGACTCGGGGGCATGCAGCCCCTCCGAATCGCCCTTGCGCAGATCGCGCCCCGCCTCGGTGACCTCGAGGCGAACCTCACGCGCCACCACGAGCTGATCGCCGAGGCGCGTGGTCAGGGGGCCGGCCTCGTGATCTTCCCCGAGCTCGGGCTCACCGGGTACCAGCTCCAGGACCTCGCAGCGGACGTTGCGGTGCGACTCGACGACCCGCGGCTGGCGGGGCTGGCGGAGGCGGCGCGCGGCATGTCGGCCGTCGTGTCGTTCGTGGAGGAGTCGGCGGACCACCGGCTGTTCATCGCCGCTGCCCTGCTCGAGGACGGGCTCATCCGCCACGTCCACCGCAAGGTGTTCCTCCCCACCTACGGCCTGTTCGACGAGCGGCGGTTCTTCGCGGCCGGCGATGTGGTGCGGGCGACGCCATCGCGGCTGGGCGTGGGGGTCGGGCTCGCCGTGTGCGAGGACTTCTGGCACGTGTCCACGCCGCACCTGCTCGCGATGGACGGCGCCCACCTGCTGATCAACGTGAGCTCCTCGCCCGGGCGCGACCTTGCCAGCACCCACGATGTGGGGTTGGGGACCGCGGCCTCCTGGCGCACGCTCATGCGGACCTACGCCCAGCTGACGACGTCATTCGTGGTGTTCTGCAATCGCGTGGGCGTGGACGAGTCGCTCTCGTTCTGGGGCGGGTCCGAGGTGATCGGCCCCACGGGCGCCACGGTGTTCGGCGCGCCGATGTTCGAGGAGGGCCTGTTCACGGCCGACATCGAGCTGGGCGACGTCCGCCGGGAGCGGATCACGCTGCCGCTGCTGCGCGACGAGCGGCCGGAGCTGGTGGCGCGCGAGTGGGACCGCATCGTTGCCGGGCGCGCCGGCCTCGCCGAGGACGCCGGGCAATGAGCGTCGCGGGGGCCGGCACGCCGCCGGAGGAACCGATGTTCGAGCTGCCGCACGAACTCGCGATCGACACCGGGGTGGCTCGCCGCGTCATCGCCGACTTCATCCGCGGCCAGCTGCGCCAGGCGGGCTTCGAGCGCGCGGTGCTCGGGCTCTCGGGCGGGATCGACTCTGCGCTCGTGGCGTTCCTCGTCGCGGAGGCGATCGGGCCCGAGCGGCTGCTGTGCGTGATGATGCCGTACCGGACGTCCTCGCCGGCATCCCAGGCCGACGCCGAGGCGGTCGTGGCCGCGCTGGGCTGCGCGTCGGAGCTGGTCGAGATCACGGCGATGGTGGACGGCTACTTCGGGGTGGACGGCGTCCCAGGCGAGGGCGGCCCCGACGCGCTCGACGCATCCCCGCTGCGGCGCGGCAACTTCATGGCCCGAATGCGGATGGCGACCCTGTACGACCGCTCGGTCACGTGGCGCGCGCTGGTGGTCGGCACGGGCAACAAGACCGAGTCGCTGATCGGCTACACCACGCTGTTCGGCGACGCCGCCTGCGCGTTCAACCCGATCGGCGACCTCTACAAGAGCCAGGTGCGGCAGCTGGCGGCTGCCGTGGGGGTACCCGAGACGGTGATCCGCAAGGCGCCGTCCGCGGACCTGTGGCCGGGCCAGACCGACGAGACCGAGGCCGGGTTCACCTACCCCGTGCTCGACCGGGTCCTGTTCTGGCGGGTGGACCGTCGGCGGAGCGTGGACGAGATGGTCGCGATGGGGTTCGAGGCGGGGCTGGTCGAGCGGGTGGACAGGATGATCGCGGGCTCCGAGTTCAAGCGCCAGGTGCCGCCGATCGCGAAGCTCGGGCCCCGGACGGCGGGCGTGGACTACCTGTACCCGCGACGGCGGCCCGGCTCGGCGCGACCCTGAGGTGGGCGCGCGCCCCGATCCCACGCCGGGCGGCACGCTGTACGTGGTCGCGACGCCCATCGGGAACCTCGGCGATGTCACGTTCCGGGCGCTCGACGTCCTGCGGGCTGTCCCGCTGATCGCCGCCGAGGACACGCGGATCACGCGCCGGCTCCTCGACCGCTACGAGATCCCCACCCGGACCGTGTCCTTCCACGCGCAGAGCGGCCCGGCGCGCGGACGCGAGCTGCTGGAGCACCTCGCGGGCGGCGCGGACCTCGCCCTCGTCACCGATGCGGGCACGCCCATCGTGTCCGACCCCGGCGAGGGGCTGGTCGCCGCGTGGGCGGCGGCAGGCGGGACGGTGGTCGCCGTCCCGGGAACCTCGTCCGTTCTCGCTGCCGTCGCGGCGTCGGGCGTCGCCGGGCCGCGCTGGACGTTCGAGGGGTTCTTGCCCCGGTCCGGTCGCGAGCGCAAGGAGCGCCTCGCCGCGATCGCCGCCGACGAGCGGGGGAGCGTCGTCTTCGAAGCGCCCGGCCGAATGGCCGCCACCCTCCGCGACCTCGCGGCCGTGTGCGGCGAGGACCGCCGGGGCGCCGTCTGCCGCGAGCTTACGAAGCTGCACGAGCAGGTCGCGCGGGGCACGCTCGGCGCGCTGGCGTCGCAGGTGGCCGACGGGACGATTCCCGCCCGCGGCGAATTCGTCATCGTGGTGGGCTGGGGGCGGGGGAGCGCCGCCAGGAGCGCCGCTGACCCGGCTTCGGCCCTCGACGCAGCCCGCGCCGAGGTGGAACGGCTCGTGGCCGACGGCGTGGCGCGCGGAGACGCCGCCAGGCGGGTCGCGACGGCCACCGGCCTGCCGCGCCGGGTGCTGTACGGGTCCGGCTCCCGCTGAACGTTGCGCTCGGCTCCGGCCGCGCGAGTCGTGCAGGACTCACCTTGGCGCCCGCCAAGCGAGGGCCACTGCTCAGGGGGCGGGGTTCGCCGGTCGGCCACGCTCGCCGGCCCGCGTGCCGAGTCTGGCGTGACTCACGGACGAACGAGCCGACGGCGGCGCGGTTCGGCTCCCGCCGCGCCGTCGGCGCCCCTGTCGCGCAGCACCTACCCGGTCACCGTGCAGAACGTCCGCTCTGACGTGAGCGACAGCGTCCCCACCAGGCCACGTTCACCACGACGTTCACACTGCCGTAGCGGCGCCGACTTCGGTCCCCACGCACGCCACAGGGCGCCGTCCTTTCGGGGCGGCGCCTTGGTCTCGGCAGGAACCGGCGGCGGCGCGGAGGGGGGAGGACCGCACCGCCGCCGTGGCGAATGCGAGCGTCAGGCTGCGACGGCCTCGTCGAGCAGCTCGTCGTCGTCGTCCT